>CAVXUM010000006.1:0-324253 GCA_963764965.1 Vulcanimicrobiota bacterium | reverse complement strand
GATCCACCCTGTTTCGAGATAGCAGGCTCCGCAATCGTCGTTGTCTGCTTCGACACGAGACTCTCTAGATGCTCGCGAGCCAAGAACGCCTTTAGACGCTCCACCACTCGATCTAGCCCCTCAGCGGCGTCAATGTAGGCTCGGTAGGCCAGCAAGGGCGCAACCTCAACAAATTCCTCCTTCGTCATATCTAACAACACTGCGACAACCTTGCGCGATTCATCAACTATTGAACGGTGTAAGAGTGCCTGAAACTCGACCTGCGCGAATGGCTTTTTAAGCTAGAGCCGCGATGCGATTATGATCCCGCATCGTGCTGCCCGTAATCCTGTTTGAATCGATCCAATGATCCCAGAGCCGTCAGCGATGCCACCGGATCTATCGTACCAGACTTCAACTCCGACCGCACCTAAAGCGGCCACGAGTTTGTCAACGTAGATTGAGTCTTCGGTGGCGTGCGACAGGAACGCATCGACCCGTGGCTCGACCGGCCCGAAGGAGCGGGGCCTCAGGTCGTCCTCGGCTGTAACCCTGGTTTCCCGTGTGGTCGAACCACAGTTTGGGCAAGGTGTTCTTTGCGCCATGGCGATATCATCGCTAACCTGAGTGCCGCAAGCTCCGCAATAGATCACAGTAACGGCTCTTGTTCGGCAGTCCCACAACGTGCCCTACTCACGTCGCAGGTAGTGCTACTTCGCAGGGCAGCACGATCCGCGACGTATGTCAGCCGGGAAAAGATGCTATTGCGGCTTTACAGGGCCTCGCAAAAGAAGCCGTCCGGTGGTGGGACCGGTCGTGATGCTTAGCAAGAAGTGCGCTCAGCCGAAGGCGGAGTTTGGCACCGCAGAGGTGCACGCAGCATCGCTGACTCCACGAGTGCAAGCAGCGCGGGAGGCCCTGCCCCGCATAGTACCCCCCATAGTACCCCCATCGATTGGAATCATGCTGGATTTGGGCGGACGTTGGTGGATTCGAAGAAGAACGCCCAAACCTTTGCAGAGTGGGCGTTTGCGTTATTTCGCGATGATCATTGTGCTATTCGCGCCTGCCCCTTAGACAGTCTGCGCTTGCCTAATAGGCAGGCCATTTTACGGTGGAACACTTCATAGAAACACAAAAAAAGAAACCAGCGTGATCGCTGGTTCCGCACGGACCTGTCAGACGCCATTATATCGCATCTCAAAGGAGCAGGCAATAGGAGACTGCGTCGGACCTGTGGCCACAGCCCCTTCCGTCATCGACGGAGGCTGGAGACGATGGGAATCGAACCCACGGCACGCAACTTGACAGGTCCATGCCGGAACCATCCCGTCCCCAACCTCGCGTCTTATCACGCTCATCAGGCGGACAGAACACTTTGTGCGGGCACACGTTGTTATGTTGCTTGCAGGCCGCCGCGTTGTGTTTACTGTAGGCATGGGCATGAAAGCGTTGATAGTTGATAACTATGGCCCTCCGCAAGCGGCTCGCATGGGCGAGATCGACAAGCCAATATTAAAGGATGGATCCTTACTCGTCAAAATACGCGCAGCCGGCATCAATCCGTTCGACTACAAACTCATCACGGGAATGGCAAAAGACATAATGCCGATTTCATTCCCTTACGTGCCAGGAATGGATGGCGCCGGCATTATCGCCGAGATTGGACAAGGCGTCCGAGATTGGCGCAAGGGTGATGCGGTGCTGGGTATGTTCGAAACGGGCACGCTCGCAGAATACGCGCTTATCTCCGCCAGTTCCAAAAGACTGGCTCGAAAACCCGACGCGTTGGACTTCGATCGCGCCGCCGCGATACCTGAGGCGGGGTTGACCGTGATGACACTTGTTGAGGCCGCTGAGGTTCGTCAAGGCCAGACCGTCTTCGTCATCGGTGCGACCGGCGGTCTGGGGTTGTTCGCGTTGCAGCTCGTAAATTGCGCGGAGCCCGCCTTATTGCGACAGGGAAGGCGAGCGATGTCGAGTACCTGCGACGGCTCGGGGCCGACGACGTCATCGATTATGGTGCCGGTGACGCGCTAGAGCAGGTCCATCAACGATACTCAGATGGAGTGGATGTTGTCGTCGACGTTATAAACACGGGTGATAGCTTGCTTCGCGATGCTGCGGTGATTCGGCGGGGTGGCGCGCTCGTTTCATCGCTGTACGGGCCAGAAGAAAGCGCGTTCCCTTCAGCGATTACAGTTCATTATATTCAATTAAAAGCGAAAGACGGCGATCTTGAAGACCTTGCGCGGCGAGCCGCGAGCGGTGAGTTGCACATTGAGATTGGCCAAACGTATGCGTTGGCGGAAGCAGCGCAAGCCTTGACAGACCTCTATGACCCTGCAAAGCATACTCGTGGAAAGCTCGTGGTTGAGTCCTCTACAGATGCGCTCGCTAACTAGGCCATAGCGCGTCAACGAGGCGGTGCGGATTTAAGACGACTGCGCCTGCCCAATAGGCAGGCGTACCCGTTATGCCAGGCGCAGTGCGCTCGTCGCTTTGGTCTCGCTGTCGTGGTACTGAATGAGCGGTTCGAATCCCAATGCGACCGCTGCGCTCCCAACCGCGGCGATGAAGCTGCACGTTGCAAACGACGCCCGCCGCGCGTCGTAGCCTGCCTGCCAACGATCGAAACGCTGTTGCGCGGTCGGAGTCTCGAACGGAAAGGAGACCGGCGGATCGGTCATACTGCAGCGCCATGGTTTAGGCGTGAGGCGCGCACGGAAGCATTCCTGGAGCCGGCAAAGGCGGATGTATAGCGGGTCCGATCCGAACTCTTCCAGCAAGGCTTCGGCCTCGGGACTCCCAGCGGTAAATGATCTGCTTGTGATCAGCACCCGATAACCAGCTTTTGTCTCGTAAACGCGCGCAGTCAAACCGTTGCGCTGAATCACCACACCGATCTTCTCGACGATCCCATCTGAGGCAGATGGCGGCTCCGCTTTGGGCTTGCCGAAGAGCGACGACACCATCGTTCCGAGGGATGCTCGGGGTCTTGGGTCTTGAGGACGGTCGACGTCGACGAACATCAGCTGGTCCGCGTTGAGCACCAGCGCACCATACGCGTTGCGCGTCACGATGGCGCCGGCGCCGGACTCGCCTTTGAAATCACGCACCACCGGTTCAGGCAGCGGTCGATCGCCGTATGGGTAGCGTTGCCGTGTAGTGAGGCCCGCTGCGACGCGATCGGCGACGCGCTGTGCGATCTCGAGCGCCCGGCTGCGCGCCGCCTCGATGCTGTCATCAGACCAGCCACGCGCCACGGCGCTCACGCGCCGGCCTTTGGCGGACATCGCTTTAGCTTCTGCGCGTGTCCAATAACGGGCAAGCTTCATGATCGCCGTTCGTGTTCAGCTCCGTCGGCTGAGTCACCCGCAGGGTGTGGATAATTCGGTGAAACCAGCATGATCTTGAGCTATTACAAAGCCGTTAGTGGCACGACTACGAATACGTTATAATGGCTTATGAGAAGGAGGCAGAATGCATAACTTTACGCTTCCAATCGTGATCGCGCTCGTGGCCGGTATTGCAGCGGCGATCTTCTCAACCCGTAAATCACGCTCGCCCAAAGCGTAGTTCAAGTATCCCCCTACGACTGATGAGTGTATTAGGGTCGTCCTATCTGGTGCCAGTCGGCCGCGGTGGGACCGTCCGCAGATACATCACCAGCGCGGTCATCTCTTGATCGGTCATCTGCGCCGTTGCGGGCCAGGGCATGAATGTGTTGATGGTTGTGCCGTCCGGGCGCTTGCCGACGCGCAGGGCGCGAACGATGTCGGCATCGCTCCATTGTCCTATGCCTGTCGGCGTGATGTTCTGCGCATGCGGGAAGTCTGGCGGAACGCCGGGCACTGCGCCACCCGAAAGACCAGCGCCATGGCAGCCGATACATCCACCGGTCTGCGCGATGTAATGTCCGTAAGCGACCGTTGCCGCAGGGGGCATCGCGGCGACGTGGGTCATCGAGTGGTCGATTTCGCTCGCATCAGATTGAGGCAGTTGCCCTGCGCCCAGCAAGATTCGGCCCAACGGGCGGATATCGGTTTCGGGCAAATGATTATCCACCGCGGGTCTGCTCTTGACGTACGCGATGATGTCCGCAACATCCGCGTCGGAAAGATACTGGAAGGAAGCCGACGGCATCACGAGGAGTCCGCGGCCGTCGGGCCCGACGCCGTCGCGGATCGCCCTGACGTAGTCCGCATCGGTGAAGCTCGTGCCGATTCCGCCGCCGCCGCGTGTCAGGTTCGGAGCGATGATCCGAAACGGCGGAACGTCGAGAAAGATGGCGCCGCGTAAGCCGGCGGCGTGGCAGTCCGCGCATTTGGTGACTGCGGCGACGAGATGCTGGCCGCGAGCAATGCTCGCAGCGTCCGTCGGGATGGCTAGCGTCGGCTCGGCGATCGAGTACGTTCTATTGAGCTTCGCCGTGCCCATGAGGTAGAGCGCGCCGGCGACTATGACGACCAGCACGACGAGCCCAAGCACGATCCGTAGGACCCAACGCATTTGAAGCCTCCCCTGCTCAACGCGAAAAAAGTCGCCTCAGCAAGAAGCCGGTGAGGGCGCCTTTCGATGTCGCATTTACGTCGCCTTTTGGTAAGGGCCACGCAAGCACATTAACGGTCGGGGGGCGGTCTCTTGCTATGTCGAACGAGATTACCTGTGACTCGCAGGCTTTGACCAGCTATGGGATGCGACGGTAGTTTGTGTGCTCATTGCTGGACCCAAGGAGGGCATTCCCGATGGCCAGCCGCCCGTTCGATCCGATGGCGGAGCTGCAAACAGCTTTCAAAGTTCTAACGAAGAACTGGATACTCGCCGTGCCAACTGGCGTAGCGGCCCTGGCCGCCACCGTCTTCTTTGTGTTCATGGTCGCTGCTACGATTGCATCCGTTATCGGGGCGGGCGCACTAGCCGGATTTCATCCCCCAGCCGCCGCAGCACTCGCGGGCATCGGTGGCCTGACGCTTCTGCTGGGAGGCATCATCATCGTTCTCTTGATAATGCTTTCGCATGCAACCTGTCATGGGCGCTGCTGAGAACGTCTGGAATGGACAGCCGGCGGATGTTGGCGCTGGGTTGGCAAAGGCGCTAAGCAGGCTCCCAGCATTAATCGGCTTGTTCTTTGTTGCAATCTTCGCAGGGGCCATCTGTCTCGTGCTTCCGCTCGCGCTCGGATTCGGTTTCGTGCTGGCGTTAGCGCTTGGCTTTTTTTGGATGTATGCGCTTCCCGCCGTTATCGTCGGTAACCAAGGCGCCCTGGAAGCGCTTGGCACGTCATTTCGGCTTGTTCGCGCGAATGTCGGGCCAAGCCTCACCGCATTTTTGGGGATCATCGTCGCGAACATCATCGGAGAAATAATTATTCGTCTGTTCCATTTTGTTCCGCCGCTCGTCGTGGTGGTGGCGTTCTTTGTTGGTGGATTGACGTATGCGTACACAGCCATTGTCGCAGTGCGCTTCTACGATCTGCTGCGGGGAGCAACTGTTTAGGCTGCAAGCTGGCGTGTGGTGAGCGCCTGCCACAGAGGCAGGCATAAGCGCTTACTGAGCTGGGGACGCCGATGCGAGCGGAGAGGGAGATGGAGCGGGCGGAGGCGACGGCGCGAACTGAATCGCAGCCGGCTTCCATCGGCCGTCCAACGCTTGCGGTTTAGGATAGTACAAGCGCATGATAAGGTAAAATGTTGCTTCTGGAGCGGGCAGCCAATTCGACTCCAAATCCCCGCCCGGAGACGCGGCCTGGACATAGATCGTAATACCACCGTCCGGATCGCGCTTCAGATTGGGCAGCATGGCCGAGTCGATCGAATAGCGATTCAGACCGTTTTGGACGAGCAGGCGTGATGGTATCTGATACATCGTCAGCGACCAGAACGCGTTGACCGGCGGCAGCGCATCCGCTCCGAGGCGGACTGTATAGCGGCCGTAGAGCCCGTTCAGCAGATTTCCGTTGGGATCTTTGATAAAGGGGAAGGACATCGTTTCTTGTGCGGAGTTGCCGAGGATGCCGAGCTGGGCACCCGCCGCACGGTTCAAGTAATTGTTCTTCAATTGCGCCCGATCGCCGAACAGCTGTATCGACGACGTTGACGCCTGGCGTGTGGCCAGAATGTCTAGCTGACCTCCCGTCATACCCGCTTGAATCGCCTGCACGCTCGCTAGGGGTAGTGTGGCCGAGTGAAATTTCTGGCCCGGCCGTACGTCGATCTCGGCAAAGCTCGCCCGCAAGCTGGTTTCAGAACGATCAACCGGGCAGAATTGCAGCACGAAGGCGAGGATATTATAGAAGTCGAGCGCTCTGGTTTCCGCGTTTTGCGAGACAGGTAGAATCCATCCTATCTTGGGGGCCGCCTTAGGAGCAGGCTTGTGGGTGAAATCGGATAGCGCTAGCACCTTGTAGCCCAACTGGATCTTGCGAGCGTTGCCGAGGTCGGACGATCCAAACACCTCCGTGCGCATCACCGCAAGAACGTATTGGGTATCCGCATGGATGACGCTCTTGATCCGCGGTGGGACGGTGCCTTTCCAATTCGGACCAACAACCAAGAAGTTGCCACCACCATTGCCAGTCGTCCTCGTCCCGGCGTACGCTAAATTGAACGTATATTGATCGACGAACTGTGCTGAATAGTATCGATTTCTTTGGATGGCGGGTAAGGTGAGCACGTATGGCTGAGCTCGCAGATCGAGCAGCGCCATCGAGTATAAAACATCCGCGTCGGGCGTTTGCAGAGTCGTGTTGGCTGGAGAAAAGAGATTCGGCGCGTTATAGATGTGATTCACCGTGTGGGTGTGTTCCGGGCTTCTGTCGTTGATAAAGAATTGGTAATAGATGCGGTACAGATCGACGAGCGGATACCCGTAGACGTAGGCTTGCCGTGCGATTACTTGCGTTTGTGAGAGCGATTGCTCGGCTTTGCCTGGTGAGATGAGACAGACCGCAATGCACGTGGCGAGCGCAGAGACTCGAAGTGGCCCTATCCTATCGCGGTTTAGCACGGCAACGTATTGCTACGACCTGTATGGTGTGCGCCACCTCCACCGGGAATTAAATTCGAATTTGGTCTCATGGGACTCGCGCCGGTGGTGAGCGTACTATAGGGGGCTGGAGGCGGGGAGGGGTTGATGAATACGTACACACGTCGCGATCTCGTTCTGATGCTCGGTTCTGCCGAAGTTACCATGCTTCTCGCCAAGCCAGCTTTTGCGGCATCAACTCAGCCGTACTCCGCTCGAGTTTTGGCGAAGCAGCCAGTCGGCTATTGGCGCTTCGAAGAGAAAAAGGGGCCGACCGCACATGATCTGAGTGGCGGGCATCGCGATGGTTTGTTCGAGGGTGGCGTTGCCCTCCGGCAGCGCGGTGCGATCACAAGCGAAGCGGATGCGGCGATCGGGCTCAATGGTAAAGACGGCTTCGTTGAGATCCCAGACAGCGCGGTCTTCAGCCAACCGACGAGTGGCCAGGGCTTGACTGTTGAGGCTTGGGTTCGTCCGGATATACTCACGTTCGAAGGTCAGACCGACCAGCACTATATTCATTGGCTCGGAAAAGGAGAACCGGGCGCCTTTGAGTGGGGATTTCGTTTTTACAGCAAAGACTCTCACACCCGGCCGAATCGTATCTCCGCGTACATCTGGAATGCAACCAGCCCGCGCCACACTTCTAATGAAGGTGCAGGAGCATATTTTCAGGATGTGCTGACGCCAGGTGCCTGGATCCATGTCGTCGCGTGTTACGATCCTGGTGATTCGATCAATCCCGGCGCCGGTGTTTCCATCTACAAGAACGGAGTGCTTCGCGCAAGCCCGCTACATTCGCTCGGCGCCCGATATGCTTCGTACGGCATCCAACCCACGCATGGCAACGCGCCCGTTCGGCTCGGCACGCGCGACCGAGGCAGCTTCCTTGCCGGAGGCTTGGATGAAGTAGCCATCTATCCGCGAGTGCTCAGCGCCAGCGAAGTGTTGGACAATTACACCGGCGCGAAGTGATACATTAAGGAGCGATATGCTGGCGACCATCGGGGAGCGTAAGCCGGCGAGTGATCGTCAAGTCTTCAATCTTCACTGATTTGACCGAAAGCTGACCGATCTCAAGCTCGTCAACGCGGGCGGTGCCGACCGTACTCCTGCGTATGACGACCATCCCCACCGCCAGCGAGCCGATGGCAAGTGCGCCAATCGCAAACGCACCCAACGCCAAGGCGCCCAAAGCAACTGCACCCGCGCTCGCGCTGCGAATGTTGGCTCTGTAAGCTGTGATGTCGCGAGGACTACTTGCACTATTCATTCTTCTCACTCATCCTATCCTGAGTTCGACCTTCGCCTTGCGGTTTCGTTCGCCTTGTTGCAGCGCCTGGCCAACGTCCGAGGACGCAGCGTGAGCGGCGCGAATGATGCGATGCTATGATCTCTGTCTCGAAGAGCGCGCTCGAGTACGCAGGCAAGCACGAGTTGCACGCGCTGATCGTTATGCAAAATGGCCGGATACTTAGTGAAGCGTATGGTGAGGGCTATAACGGGCTAACCCAACACGCGTTGTACAGCGGCGCCAAGAGTTTCTGGGGCATCGCCGCCGCGCGTGCGGAGAGCGACGGGATCCTGCGGCTCGATGAGCGCGTCGCCGACACGTTTCCGCGGTGGGCTACCGACGAATGGAAGAGCCGTGTCACGCTTCGGCATCTCTTGCAGCTCACGAGCGGCATCGGCTTTGGCGGTTTGGGCGCAGCGGTGCCGACCTATGAGAAAGCCCTCGCGGTCGAACTTACGAGCGAGCCTGGTACGACCTTCGCCTATGGCGGAATCGCGCTGCAAGTCTTCGGAGCCGTTTTTGCCCGCAAGCTCGAGCCTCGCAAGCAAACGCCCCATGAATACCTTCAGCAGCGCATTCTCGACCCGATTAGCGTGCGCATCGGCAAGTGGCGCACGCTCGCCGACGGAACCCATCCTCTGCCCACGGGGGCATTTGTTTCGGCGCACGACTGGTTGAGATATGGGCGTTTCGTCTGCGAGCAGCGCGAGGATTTCACGCAATGCTTTCAAGGCTCGGCTGCCAACCCGCGTTACGGCCTTGGCTGGTGGCTGGGATCTGCAAACGCACCCTCCGACCTCGTCTATGCCAGTGGATCGGGCGGTCAGGCGATGTACATCGCGCCATCACAGCAAACCGTGGTCGTGCATTTCGGTGGCTCGCGGTCGTACAAACACGACGCGTTTCTCAAGCGGCTTTTCGCATAGCCGCATCGCCTGAAGGTGCCAGAACCGGGTCCGCCCGAACGTTACGAAACCCTTCACTAGCTCCTGTTTGAGGCTGCCCTAGGGCGAAAGGAGCAGACAATGACGCATAACTTTACGTGGCTCGTGTGGGAATTCGTCTTTGACCCTGTCTCTCGCGATTGCTACCTGGAAGTTCCGTACGCAAAGAATCCGCCGGTGCCCAAGCCCTTTGTCCGCCCTACCAAGACTCAGGATGCGGCTTTGCGGAGCGACAGCGCGAAAGAGATAAACAAAGAGATCAAAAAAGAGTGGCCGGCAGCGTCGGAAGTGCAGCCACCGCTCATCGGGCGCCACCCTAAACCGAGCTGGCCGTCTCGCCCCTAGGCGCAATCGCGCTCCCGAGGAGCCTATCCGGCCGATGACACACGCGAAGGCCGCAAGGGAAGAAAGCAAGCATCCCTCCGGCGCGCCGACTGGGATGGTCGCGTTCCTGTTCACGGATATCGAGGGCAGCTCCCAACGGTGGGAGACGCACCCCGACGTGATGGACGAAGTGCTCACGCGCCACAACTCGATCCTGACCTCGGCGATCACAACGCACAGCGGGCATATCTTCAAGACGGCGGGCGATGAGTTTTGCGCGGCATTCAACCGTGCTTCTGACGCGATACGAGCCGCCGTCGACGCGCAGATCGCTCTCAGTAGGGAAGATTTTTCGGTGGTCAGCGGTTTGCGTGTCCGCATGGGCTTGCATCTCGGTGAAGCGACCGAACACGGTGGCGACTATTTCGGCCCGGTGGTCAATCGTGTCGCACGTCTGATGTCGATAGGCCATGGCGGCCAGGTGCTCATCTCCGACGTGGCCCGAGCGCACGTCCAAGGCGATCTTCCCGAGGGTGTCTCTCTCATCGATTTCGGCCCGCACCGGCTCAAGGGGCTTGCCGAACCCGAGCATGTCTGGCAGTTGAGCATCGCTGGTCTGCGCGCCGAATTTCCGCCGCTAAGGTCCTTGAACCCACAGCTCAACAACTTGCCCATGCAGGTCACAAGCTTCCGCGGTCGCGAGCGCGATCTCGAAGAGGTCACCTTGCTCTTAGCCGATCACCGCCTGCTCACGCTTTTCGGCGCAGGGGGCGTCGGCAAGACGCGACTGGCCGTGCAAGCCGGAGCCGATCTGCTCGAGCAGCATCCCGACGGCGTATGGTTCGCAGACCTAGCACCCATCTCCAGCGGCGAGCTGGTTTCGAGCGTGGTCGCCAAGGTGCTCGGCATCAGTCAACCCGACGATGGCCGGGTCGATGAGGCCATCCTGGCGTGGCTCAAGCGCAAGCGGTTGATGCTCATCCTCGACAACTGCGAGCATCTCGTCGCAACCGTCGCTGCGCTTGCGGATGCGATTCTGCGCAGCTGCCCAGACGTTCGAATCCTCGCCACCTCACGCCAGGCGCTCGGGATCACGGGCGAAGTCGTGCACCGGCTGCCTTCGCTCGCGCTGCCTGAGACGACGGAGGGTCTGAGTGCGCAAGACGCGATGGGCTATGGCGCGATCGCCCTCTTCGTCGATCGCGCGCAAGCCTCAGATACCCGCTTTGTCCTGGTCGATGATATCGTGCCGACCGTCGTCGATATCTGCCGCCGATTGGATGGGATTCCGCTGGCGATCGAACTCGCGGCTGCCCGGGTGAAGGTCCTGAGCCCTTCCGGCTTGGCACAACATCTCGACGAGCGCTTCAAGATCTTGACGGCCGGTAGCCGGACAGCCCTTCCCCGACAAAAGACCCTCACCGCACTGATCGATTGGAGCTACGATCTGCTCTCTGCTCAGGAGCAGACGCTCTTCCAGCGATTCTCGATCTTTGCGGGCGGGTTCACCCTCGATGCCGCCACAGCTGTCTGCGGCGGCGATGAGGTGGCCGAAGACGACGTGCTCGACCTCGTCATTTCACTCGTGGACAAGTCACTCGTGCTAGCTGAGACGGGCGCTGAGTCAGAGCGCTATAACCTGCTTGAATCGACTCGCGCGTATGCCCTGGAGAAGCTCGCGAACAGTGGCGCTAAAGAACGCCTTGCAGCCCGACATGCGGCATACTTCAGCGAGATGGCTCGAGCGGAAGATCAGATCAACACGCCGCTATCGATGGCTGAATGGGTCGCACGCGCCGAGGTCGATCTGGATAACTTTCGAGCAGCGCTGGAGTGGGCGCTCAAAGAGGGTCATGATATTTCGCTCGGCGGAGCGCTGGCGGGGGCGCTCGAGCGGGTATGGTTTCACGGTGGCCTGTCCGCCGAAGGTCGCTGGTGGATAGAAACGGCACTGGCGAGCACAAGCCAAGCCGACCACCCCGCAGTCGTTGCCCGGCTCCAACGGGGTTTGGCCGTCCTTTCCACGGGCCGGCGAAGTTACGACTCGGCGCGCAAAGCGTTATCGCTCTATGAAGGATTCAACGACCGTCATGGAGCTGCACGGGCGACCGGCGAGATCGCACTGAGCTTGCTCGAGATGGGCCGCCCCGAGGAGGCCGCGGCTGCGAACGAGCGCGCTCTTGCCACGCTGTCGGAGTTCGGAGACAATCGGGGCGTCGCCAGTGCGCTTTGGCTGCAGGGGTGGATCTGCGGCAATCGCGGCGACCCCATCGCAGCCCACGAGCTGTATGGACAGGCGCTCGCCGCTTTCCGGGCGCTCAAAGATGATGCAGGTGTCGCCGCGGTGCTGACGGGCCTGGCCGAGCTTGAATTCCAGCAACGCAACGCCGAACAAGCGCTGCGCTATGCCAGCGAGGCGCTCGAGCTAGAAGTACGGGGCAAGAACGCGACCAATATCGCGAACAACCACAATAACATCGCGGCCTATTGCGTCGCCCTCGGCGACCTTACGCGAGCTTTCCAGGAAGCGCGTGACGGATTGGCTTGGGCTCAAAAGGTCCAGGGCGCCACGCAGATCACCTGGGCGTGCCAGCATTTGGCGCTCATCGCAGCGCTGCGCGGGCAGCACCCTCGCGCCGCGCGGCTGTTGGGCTTTGTCGACGCGCGGCTTGAAGAGCTCGGCTGCGAACGCGGCTTGACCGAGCGCTGGAGCTTCGAGACGCTTGTGGCCGCGCTACACGAACATCTGGCAGATCCCGAGATGAAAAAGCTTGCGGCCGAGGGCGGCGCGTGGCCTGAGGAGCGTGCAGCCGAGGAAGCAAGAAAAGCGTGAGGCTTCTTCTTACCACAAGATTGACCTAGGCCAGCGTTTTGCGAGCTGCGCGTCAACGCCGAAGGTGCGGCCCGCGGCGCAAAGACCCAGGGCGAGCGCTATCATGAAGAGCGCGCCATCGTTGCTCGATGGATTCCACCACCACAGTCCCTTTGCAAGCATGTAGTTGGTCAGCAAGAACATAGCGACGGCAGCGGATACGCGAGTGGCCGTTCCCGTTATCATACTTATCGCGACGGCGGTCTCGGCAACCACGATAAGTGCTGCGAACGTGGCGACGTGCGGTATGACCTGACTCGCCAGGAATCTCTGATAAAACGGTTGTGCGTTTTGCGATCCGACGTGCGTCAAGAATCCATTTAGACTGTGGACAAATGCCGGTCCGGTTAAGAGCTTAGGATAAACGGCGAAAGCGAAGATGATGCCGAGATATATCCGCAGTCCGGCAAGCACGTAGTTCTTCCACATGCGGCGCTACGTTCAGTTTGGCATGATGGTTCGCTAGTACCGTGGCATAAGAACGGCATTTTTACCGGGAAATGGAGAAGCCGGATGTCAGACGACATCCGGCTTCGCGCTTTGGCGTTCTGGTGAAGTCGCTTAAGCGCGCTTCTTCGCGAAGCAATCGCGGCAGTAGACCGGGCGGTCACCGCTTGGATTGAACGGGAGCTCGGCCACGCCGCCGCAATCGCTGCAGGTCGCCGTGAACATCTCGCGTTTTGGACGATCGTTCGTGGTGTAGTTGCCACCGCTATTTGCACCGCGTTGCGACTTGCGCGCCTCGCGGCATTCCGGGCAGCGGCCGGGATCTTGGGTGAAGCCCTTTTGGGCGTAGAAGTCTTGCTCGGAAGCCGTGAACGTGAATTGCTTGTTGCAATCGCGACACGTCAGAAATCTATCAGTGGATATCATGTTTTCTCCTCGCTTGTGCCGCGTTGCGACACTCGCTGTCGGTTGAGTTTGTTTCAGATATGGAGTACGACGACCGCGAAGAGGAGATTGAGAGACTGCCTAATTCTGACCGCCGTGGTGGCGTATAAGGCCGAACCACAGACCGAAACTGTGTCTATTATACCCTATCTTCAGGTCAATAGCAAATCGCCTCAATGCAACGTGTTAAAGAGCAGCTGCACATAGATCACCACGAGAATCGCGTTGATCGCCGCCACTGTCTTTTGGACCGCCTCAGATCTGAATAATATCGCTGCGAGAATGAGTGCTTCGAACATCAATTTGACGATCACGTCACCTGTCGAACCAAAGGTCCCGTCGAGCATATAGTCTTGGTGGAAGCTCAACATGGGTAGCGCCAAAAGGGCGCCGAAGAACCAGAGTCGATTATGCTCGTACGCGGTCCGCATGTTGTCGGCGCTCGGTACGTCGACGGAGGGCAAAAGGAGCGCGCACAACAGATATAAGTCAGCGGGGCCGACCAGCGTTGACACAAACGCCCAAAACGTCCAAAGAGTGTGTCTGCTCAAATGAAAATCCGCCCACCATACCTGCACGATGACCACGAACAGGATGAACGCATATGCCATGGTCGGCCAGTAGATCACAGTGCGCGAGCGATTGTGGACCACCCGCACGAGCCCGCTTAGCAAATGCGTGATGCCCAATGCCAGAATGATGGAGATCAAAACCGAGAGATAAGAAAACGGATCCATCTGCGACATACATGAATAATAGCACCTATGCTATTGCGGTGCATCCGCCAAAACGTACCGTTCCTGCGCGCGATGAGCTTGGAGTATCAGGATGGCGAGGAGTGAGCATCAGACCGCCCGCGCGATGTCGTCTGGTCCAAGAGAGACTCTAGAGGCATGCGATTCCCAAGCGCGCATGAAGCACTCTTCGAAGTGCTGCCGCAGCTTCGGTTCGATACAGTACGAGGTGGCTCTGCCGGCCTTGCGTCCTGCTACGATCAGCAGCTGATGCCTTTCCCCATCGGGCGAGGCGTGGCGAGCATCTGATGGGAAGCGGCGTGCCGTCATTCTTGACGTAAGGTCGGTCATCTCACCTACCGCGGCGCGAAGGGTTGATTCTAGGAACGCCGCAGGGTCGTGGCCGTCGCCGACCGCGTCTTCGTATCCGGGAATCTCTTCTTCGAGGTACGTGTGCAGCGCGAGCGCGAACCTTCTATCCGGCACCATCCCTCCAAGATCGTGCTGCGTGACGCTGGGATTGTAGAAGAGGTCGTACAGCGCGAACTGATCGCGGCAGCGGATCGCTGTCTGCCATGCGCTGATGCGGAGCTCTTGCGCTTCTTCGTCATCACCGGATCTCTCCAACGCGCCGGCGAGCGATACGCGAGCATAGCTCGCATGCACCGGTGATTTGTGGCGGGTCGCCAACGCAAGAGCGTCAGCCGCAGCGGCCTGCGCGGCGCGCGCATCGGTCGCCAGCAGATGACGGGCGATCACGGCTTGCGCGGAAGCCTTCGTCCAGACGCTTGGATATTTGTCAAGCAATTTGGCCGGCCATTCCCAGCGCGCGCCGCAGAACAGCGCCGCTCTTCCCGCGATGCCCGCCGCACGCAATGCGACCCCGCCCTCGAGCGCCGCGATCGCTGGGCCGGCCCCGTTGGCGAGAGCGAATGCCTCTTCGTGATATCCGCGCACCAGCGACAGCATGGCCTTGCCGAGCGCCGTGCGCGCCATGACGTTGAGATTGCGTCCATGCACTTCGAGCAGCTCCACATCGCCCAGCGCAACAGCCGCGGCAGTCCAATCACCTTCGATCAACGCTTGGTCCGCCTCGGCCAGCAGCGCAAGCGCGAGCAGCTCTTCATTCTGACCTGCAAGCGCGTGCATGCGCTCCAAGTGCTCGCGGCAATCTTGCACGCTGCCGCGCCGGCACGCTTCGCAACGGTCGAGGAAGGCGAGTTCGAACGCGACGGCATCGTAGCCGGGACCACCACCGCCACGTAGTTGCGACCGCAACTCGTCACGCATCGCCGCAGCGCGGTCAGTGGCACCCTGCGCGATGAGATGTCGAGATACCGCCGCGAGCGCTTGAAGCCGCCAAGGACCTTCACAGGCGCGGATCTGATCGTCGGTGACGTCTAATCCAGCCCATACAGACGTGCGGACGATATTGTAGGAGACTTGGCCGCTGCGCGGCTCTGGCACGCGCTGATAGATGTCCAACGCCGCTTTTGGATCGATCGACTCCACGGTCTCGGCAAGCAGTAAGAGATGGCTTTGACTATCCGGTGGGCGGCGCAAGACCCGTTCCATCGATTGCGCGATCGCGGCGATCGCGTCGGCGCGATGGCGGAAGAACTGGCGCACTGAGAGGTTAAGGGCTGCGGCAGCGCCGCGCGTTGTCTCGCCTCCGATATCGCAGCGTCGCACGGTTTCAAGACGCAGGCAGTCGGCCTGAGTCGAGCAGTCAAACGCGGCGTCGATGACGCGCTGGATGGCTGTGCGAGCATCGCGTGTCTGCAGCGCCTCTCGCAGCAGCACTGCGAGCCGCTCGCGCTCGAGCGCCGGCGGTCGCCGCATGAGCCTCAGGAGCTTACGCACTTCCTGGTGTGTCCAAAACATCACCCGCACCCTCCGTGTGTGAACGAGTTCGTCATCCGGTGGGCAGAAACTCCACGCACGTCGCGCACCCGGTTTGCCGCTTGGCAGACATCTGGCACTTTTCGCCCGCGCACGAGGGCTAGTGCCCACCTTCTGCCTCCCCGCCAAGCTAGCCGGGGATTCTCGGTCCCTCGCAGGGGAACAACGCAAGCATGCGCCACGCAAAGAGTTATTTCGATCGGCTCTGCGTCACGGCGATGAGAAGAGTTCGCGTCGCGATCGCGTCTGCACTTGCGTTTGGCGTTCTTGTCTTGTGGACGAGAGCCGCAGCTGCCCCAACGCTGATCTACCCCAAACTGTTGCCCGCATCTGAAGAGATCGCGATCGCGCTCAGCGCCGGTCCGAAGACCGTGCAATCGGGCGCGGGCATTTACGTCTTGGAAGCGCATGGTTATGTCAAGGTGCGTGAGAGCACTAACGGCTTCACCTGCATCGTCAACCGCGATCATCCGCTGAACACTAAGCCGACGTGTTACGATCGCGAAGGTTCGGCGAGCATTCTTCCCGTTGACCTTGCCTTCGGCGCACTTCTCATGCGCGGCGTCCCCATCGACCAGATACGCCGCCAGATCCGTGAAGGATTCGCTCGGGGCACGTACCACTCGCCGCGAAGACCGGGTGTGGCGTATATGCTGTCAGATAAGAACTACGATTATAACTCGAGCACGGGCCAGCTCTTGCATTTCCCGCCACATGTGATGTTCTATGCGCCGAATCTCACCAACGCAGACATCGGTTCGGACGGCGATTTCGAACCTGGCCTGCCGTCCATCGGCTATCAAGGTCCGCAGGGCTTCATGATCGTGGTCCTGCCCACGCCTTCGCCCTCGGCCGCCGGCACCAAGCACGCTCACTGAGCCTCGAGCCGTCATGCCTGCGCGGCACGCAGGCGCATTGAAGGTCCCGCAAAAAGTGTACGCTGACGCGCAATGCCCTCGTGCCCGCACGATTCCTATGGAGAACGGCCCGGATGTCCTCGTGGACCGATGCTGTGGCAGCGGTTTCGACGCTCGCGCTGGCGGCGCTGGCGCTGGCCTCGGCTGTCTATGCGCGCCGCCTTTGGGTCGAATCTCAAAAGCAGTTCGCAGAGCTTCGCCGATCGACCGACACCGACATCGCACTGCGCATGCTCGATCGCTGCGACGCGGCCGCGCTGACGGACGCGGAGCAGATCCTCACAGAGTTCGTCACCCGATGGCCAAGCCCGAGTTGGGAAGCTTTCGACCGTGCGTTGAGCGCTTTGGCCGAGGCGGATCGCGTCAAGGTATGGCAAAGCGCGATGCTGGTCCTTACCGAGTACGAGCATATCGGTCTCGTGGCGCGACATTTCCCAGCCGCGGGCGACATTCTCGTGGACTATCTCAGCCTGCGCGCGACCCAATCATTTGACGCGCTGCGTCCGATCATCTCCCATCATCGAGAGCGAGGGCCGGCATCGCACGGTGACTTCGAGCGCTTTGCGGGTCTATGTCGTGAGGCCGCTGCTCGATTGCCCGAGATCCCGGTGGCTACGTAGCACGCCCGCGATGAACGAACTGCCGAGCGAATCCTCGTCACCTCAGACCAGCTACGTCTTCGACAATGCGGCCGAGCAGAGCCGGCGCCGGTTCAAAGCTCTGCCGTCCATCTTCGATGCGGGTACCATCCGGCATTTGAGCGCCGTGGGCGTCTCTCCAGGATGGAACTGCCTCGAAGTTGGTGCCGGGAACGGATCGATAGCCGAATGGCTCGCAGAGCGCGTGGGCCCGAGCGGGCACGTCCTGGCGACGGACATCGATGTGCGATTTCTGGAAGGTCTGGGCACCGCAACGCTTGAGATCCGCCGCCACGACGTGACAAAGGATCCGCTCCCCGAAGAGGCCTTTGACGTCATCCATGCGCGTTTGGTGCTGATGCATTTCCCGGAACGGGAGCACGTGCTGGCACGCCTCGTCTCGGCGCTCAAACCCGGCGGGTGGTTCGTCGGCGAGGATTTTGACGGTCAGACGGTGCGAGCAGAGCCTCGACTGGATCCTGCGCAAGCGCTGCTCAAGGTTCTCGACGTGATGCGCCGAGTGCTCATCGACCGCGGGGTCGACCCTCTCTGGGGACGCAAGCTACCCGCGGCGATGCGCGCGCTCGGCCTGCGCGACATAGAGACTGAGGGGCGGATCTTCATCTGGCAAGGCGGCTCGCTCGGCGCCGATATGGTCCGAGCCAACCTCGAGCAACTGCGCGAGCCGATCCTTGCGACGGGACTCATCTCAGAAGCGGAGTTCAACGCCGACCTTACGCGGCTGCTCGACCCCAGCCTCACAACCCCATCCCCTATCATGTGGGCGAGTAGGGGGCGCCGGGCACCCGGCTGATCAGGGCGGGCAACCTTGGTTTTGCCACGCCTTGAAACGCTCGCACATCTCGCCGCTCCAGGTCGATTCGCCTGTGCCCGAAGGAGGCATCGTGCCGCCGCTGACTTCCTGGTAGATGGCATCAGCATGCTTTTCGACATCATCGCGATCGCTCAGGTCCATGTCGTACGCTTGCATGTGTTCGACGTCCAGATCGGTGAACATGGGGCGGATATCGCGCGCGAAGCTCAACTTAGGTGGATCGTTGGGGCTCATCACAATCTCCTGGCAGTCGCGGAGTTCTGATGAAGGAGCACGTTCGCCTCATTGCCGGTCTACCCTAGAACCCTGAGGGGATGGGCGTCGGCGTCGGGATTGGGGGCGGCGTGGGGAAGGGGATGATCGCAGTATTCCCTCGCGCTCTTTCAGGATAACGGCGCTCTTTCTCAGGAACATGCGGGCGAGCTGCCCCCTGCCCCCTCACCGCGTTGTCGTGAGCGTATGCCCACCAGCCGCCGGTGTGACCGCGCGCACCAGCGCACCTTTGAGCCACGACACTCGAATCGATTCCGAGCATTCACGATAGTATAGATGAGGTGAGTTCTATGCTTGCAACATCACGCGTGGCCGGATCGGGCAGCCGTTCCGTCCTGATCGCGCTCGCGCTCGTCCTGCTCTTGGCGATGGCCTGTGTTCAACCGGGTTCTGCCGAGACCGCCGGTCAGCGCTCGACGCGTAATATCGTCCTGGCAGCGACCGCGGTGACGGTCGGGATCATACTCTACAACAATTACGAGCACAAGGTCGCTCAGAACACCGTCGTCGGACGCACGGGCGACGGCGGCGTGGTGTATGGCGACGGTCGCATTTTGTATCCTGGCGGCATCATCGTCTACGCCAGCAATGACGGTGTGCATCCTTGCGCCTACTACGGCGCTGGCGGTCACTGTGGTCCGCACGCGCTCGGCCACCCCTGGCATTACGAGGGTGACGACCAATGGCATGGTGAGGGATTGCACAAGGGCTGGTACAAGGGCAAGGGCAATCCGCACCACGACCACGCGGATGATGACCACGACCATCAATAGCTAGATTCAAGCGTTCAATGAACGAGCCGGCTTTAGGTGGTGCCGGCTCTTTTTTTGTTCGTGCGCAGCCTGCGGCTCCCGCTCTTGCTCAATAATCCCACTGGGATAGCGGAACGACGTACTGGTTCGGAATCGGCGGCGGCGTTTGCGTGCTATCGTAGTGGAAACTCGCGGTGCCGCCACCGTTCATGGTCACGTTGTTGGGGGTGATGACCGCGCCGTTGAAATCTCCGTGACCGCCGCCGTTGATCGTCACGTCGGCGTTCGCGGCATAGATGATGCCAACGGTGGTCGGCGTGCCATGGAGCACGGTGCCGCCAGACCCGAACACGTACATCATGTGCGTCAGGCCCACCGGAAGCGCTTGGTAGTCCGCATTGCCGCCGACGTTGACGTCGCCCATGACGACCGTCGTCGCGCAATAATTCGTCAAGCTCGAATTGCCGTTCAAGGTGATGTTGCCGCCGATGTACGCCACGCAGTTTGCGCCGCTCGAACCGATCGTGCCTCCGGTGACGTTGCCGGCGGTGTAGTAATTCGCCCCGCCGCTTCGTGCCTGCGTCAGTGTGCTGCTCTGTATCGCGGCTAGTTGTGCCGCGGTCAAGAATGTCGGCGGCGGCGCATTGATGTGCGCGATGTGGTCGTAGCCGGTGATCGCATTGCTGGTGCTCGTCGCATACGAGTTGCCGTCGGGGATCTGGCCGCCACCGCTTGATACCAGCGTGCCGCAGCGCACGTCGGCGTGATGGTTTCCGGACGTATCGGTGATCTGCTGGTGGCTGATCTGACCGGTCTTACCGCAGGTGATGGCGCCGTCGGGGAGATACGTCGGCGGGGCAAGCGCGACCATCTGCTCGACGTACACCGTCCGCCCGCCGAGTATAGAGGATGCCTTGCCCGCCAACAGCGCCTGGCCTGCCGGAACGGTGATAAGGCCAGACTGGCCGGGATCCGGATCGGAGATCGTGGCGCCGCCGAGGTTCAGCTGGTTTGAGACGATCTGCCACTGATAGGTGTAGCCGTCGACAGGGCCTCCAGACGTCCACGAGGTGGTCCCCGACGAAAGGTTCTGATCGAGATTCCACTGCGCGATATTGACGCCGGCCTCTGCCGCGTTGAACGTCTGGTTCTTGGTCTGGACGCTGAGCGCGTTGCTCGCCGAATAGGATGAGTTCGACAAGACCGCTCCGGCGACGATCAAGACCAGGACCACGATGAACAACACGACGACGAGCGCGACGCCGCGTGTAACCCTTCGTTTACGTGAGATCCCAGTACCCATGGCGACTTAGTTATTCCTCGTTTCCAAGTGCGTCTGATAGGTCGTCTCGTTGCTCGCTTCGCCGATCGTACTGCGCGCTTGCAGTTGCAGCAAGACGATGTTCTGCGACGATGATGGCACGGCGAGCGCAAGTTTTTGCGTGAAGCGCGCAAGGTGCATGCCGCCGCTCGCCGTCACGTTGAGTACGGCATTCTGGGCATCCGTCGCAGTCAGGGCGTTCCCGATGGAATAGGTGCTCGGCGCGTTGAACCCCACTTCGAGGTCACCGGCTGCGTCCACCCAGTACACCGTTGCGCCCTGCCACTTCGGTTTGCCGTTCCCTTGCAGTTGGAACTGACCGGTGCCATTCGCGTAAGCGCTCGGCATGACGATCGCACCGGCAGTTGTCAGGCTTGAGAGCGTCGTCGCCTGCGTGCACGCGGGCGACGCGTCCGTCGTGCATACCCAGATCGAGCTGATACTCGTGTTACGGATATCGCGTTCAAGGCGATACAGGGCCATCGCAGCGGCCTGGACGGTGTCGACCTTCGCTTGGGTCTGGTGCTGCGAGCGCAGCAGGGGTCCGATGATCAGCGCGATCGAGCTCATGATCAACCCGAGCACGACCACGACCGACAGGAGTTCGGCTATGGTGTTGCCGCGCTGCGTCGATCTGCTATTTCGCGACATAGCTTTGCACGGTGACGGATTTCCCAGCGCCGTTCTCCGTCCAAGACACCACGACCGAACACGAAAAGACACTGACCTGGTTGGCCCCTGTGCCCGTGTCCGCAACCGTCGCGCAGCCGTCCGGTGTGATGGTGAAGTTTCCGTAGTTCTTGGCTGCCTGTCCCTGGTTCACAAATGACTGGCCGGCGTCTATGGGAGAGGTCGTCGCCGAAGGCATCACGCCGGCAAAGAGCTTGGCGTTGCGCTGGTCGTCGAGATACTGCTGGCCCAACGACACGGCTTGGACTTGCAGCGCGTTCGCCTGCACGTTGTTGGAACTAAAGGGAACAACCGACAACAAAGCGAGCAGCGTCAACAACAAGACGACCATCGCGATCATCGTCTCGATCAACGTCATGCCGCGCTGTCCCTCGCGCGGGGTTGTTGCCGTGCGCAATGTCTTCATGGCTTCTTTTTACAGAACGGGTGCCAAAGAAACCCTCAGCCGTTTGGCCCCAACGACTGGGATGATCACTTGATATGACAACGTATCAGACGGAGATGTGTCGTGGGATTCAGTCTGGAGTCGCAATGTAACGGACCCGCGCAGAGTCGAGTCGGGTCCGAAGTCTGCTAGCTCTTCAGACGCCAGAGCGAAAACCAACCGGATCTATCTGAGATCTTGCACCATCCGCTGTTCGAGGAGCGCTGGGTCCGAGGGAAGCGGCTGGACGTCACGCGCCAGCGTGAATCCGCAGTCCGCGTAGAGCGCCTTAGCAGCCTCGTTATGCTTGGTCACCCACAGCTCGATGCGGTCGGCATTTCGCGCTCGCGCCCAAGCGATGACGTGCTCGACCAGCTGCCGACCGACGTGCTGACGCCGGTGCTTTGGATCGACCCACATCGAGAACACGCAGACGACCTTCGCGCTGGCTTCAGGATCGAACACACCACCGGCGAGACCCACCCACGAGCCCTCGTCGTCTGCCACGTACATGATCGCGCTGTCGCCGGCTGCGTTTGTCGAAGCGCGTGCCTGCCAGTCCGAAGCCGATACCGCTTCGGTCTCGGCCAGCGTCGAACCGAACGCAGATGGGCTCTCGGCGATGGCGCGAAAACGGATGGCGCGCAGTCGCTCGCCCTCTGTGGCGCGTATCTTTCGAATGAGCACCATCTAAAGGCTAAAAGCCTGTTCCCGCGTCCGCGTGCCGGTCACACGCTGCCGACGTAACCTTTGACCGAGTCGATGAGCTTTTTGGAATCAAAGCCAACGCCGTCCTTGAAGACGGTCAAGACGTTCTCGATATCGGTGATATTCGTCGAGGGATCGCCCTGCACCAAGATGAGGTCCGCCTGCTTGCCCACGGCTATGGTCCCGACGGTGCCTGCACGACCGAGGGCGATCGCGCCGTTCTGCGTCGCGACGTGGATCGCCATGACCGGCGTGAACCCGCCTTGCACGAGCAACTCGATCTCGCGCCAGTCCCCGAGGCCTGCGATCACGCTTCCATAGCCGCTCGGATCTGGGCCGCAGGTCAGCAAGCCTCCCGCTTTTGCGAACCGGATCTCAAAGGCCATCTCCTTTTTGAGCAGCGCGGCCTCGTCGGCGATGAAGCTCGGATCCAATTTGAGGATGCGGGCGTAGCGAGAGCCATCGGCGATCCCTTTTCGCACGGATTCGACATATGCTCGCTGTGCTGGCGACATGAGCGCAAGGGTCGGCGCTTCCACCGCATCTGAGGGCGTGTTCGGCAAGAATGATTCGAAGACCGGGAGCGTGGATGACACCGCGGTGTGGCGCTGGACCAGATCGGCGATCAACGCGCTCACTTCAGGCCCGTTGACGTCGACTTTCGCATTGGCCCGGTCCTGCTCGATGAGCGATGGACACGCGCTGGGTTTTTTGTCCGCGACGTAGTCCGTATCGGTGACAAACGGTCCGTGTTCGAGCTCATCGATGCCCAGTGCGGCTGCCTCCTCGTACCCGATGGAGCATAGATGGCCCATAACCTTGAGGCCGCGTTTGTGCGCCTCGCTGATCACGGCGGCCAGCGCCTCATGCGTGATGTCCGTATAGACCTTGTAGGACGTCACGCCGTGGTCGGCCCAGAAATCGACCGTCTGCCGGGCGTCGGCGGCATCGCGCAGCTCGTCCAACTGCTGTTCGGTATTCCCGGGCCCAGTCAGGTATGGTGACGTGACGTCGATATGCGGGCCCGGCACCAGTCCGGCATCGATGTCGCGCCGGAGATGCAGGTCGACGTAAATATCCATCGAGCCCGTGGTCCGGATGGTCGTCGTGCCCGCGGCGAGATAGAGGCGCGGGAAGCTGAAGGGCATCGAACGCCACATGTGGTCGAAGGGCGGTCCGGTTCCCGTGAATAGGTGGTTGTGGGCGCCGACGTAGCCGGGCATCAGCGTTTTTCCATGTCCGTCGATCACGGTCGCACCTGCGGGAACAGCGACGCTCGACGCTGGCCCCGAAGCGGTCACCACCCCGCCGGAGAAGACCACGGTCTGATCCGCCCGCGCCTGGTCACCCGTGCCGTCGATCACACGGACGTGCTCGATCGCGACCGTCTTCGCATTGACGGACACGAAGGGAGCGATGCCTGGATCGATCTTTCCGCCTTGGTCGGCCGAGGCCGGATGGATTGCCGCGATCACAACGATGACCGCAAGCACGACGCGAAATATCATGAGCGCCCCCTTCTGAAATCAACGCGCCCTGAGTTTCACACTGCTGGATTCAAAGCCCTACAGGCCAGCCGGCGGACAGACGCTTCTTCAATAAGCCCGGTGCAAGACGAAGATCGCGTTGGGGTGGCGAATGCCAAACGTGTATGAGTAATATACGCGGACGACCGAGCCGACACGGACGTCGCTCATGGATGCAGCGTGCGCCCCGTCGCCAGTATACACGCCCTTGAATCCCGGCGTCACGATGAAGCTGCGCACAGATCTGTCCGCCGTGCTATATACCTTGACGTTGCCGGCAGAGACGTGCACGACGGGGCCCTGCCACACACTTCCCTTTGGTGTGCCCACGTGCGGTGCTGAGGCGACATGCGCTCCTCTTGAATGAGGGGCTTGGGCTGCGCTCTGCGCCGCGGGCAGGCTGGGGAGATACGCCTGGTGGGATGTTAAATGGGGCTGACCATGCCCAGCCTGGGGTTGTCGTCTGACGGCGACGATCGAGCGCGGCCGGCCACCATTCTTACCTTGCGGTGGCACACGAAGCAGCGACGCGAAGCCGATCGCGGGGACCGGGTGGTTTCTCGCGGGGATCGTGAGGTTACTTAGAAGTCCGGCCAGTGCGGCGAGCATCAGCGCTATGGCGAACGGGGCAGGCTTTACGCGCCTCTTCGACCCGACCTGTTCGATCGGAGGCCACCACGGATTGATCCGGCGCCCGAAGGAGGACCGGAACGGGCTCGGCCCATTGATCTGCACTCTGATCGGCGTATGCTGTGTCGGCGCAGATGCCGCACTGGTATCCGTTGAGGCCGTCGGCGTGGACGCCGACGCGTTCACCATCGCGCTATCTGATGGGAGCTCCGCCGATCTCAACGTTTGGTTGGCTGGATTCCCATCAAGCGCGCGCTGAGCGCGCCAAGGTATGATCTCCGGGAACTCTTCTTCTTGACGCAAAGGCGGGATATAAGGGCCGAGACATTTGACGATTTCTCCCCAGCCGACTTCCGCACGCGTCTCGCCCTGCGGCGAGACGGCGCGCACGCCGATCGCACAAGGATACGATCGTAGCGCGTGGCTCGTCCAGCGCGCCTCTATGTCAAAGGCGACCTCCCCGCCCATCGGAACCCGGACGGTAGGCGCGTGGAGAACGACGCAGCCGTCACTTTCCCGCGACCGTTTCGACAGCGCATTCGGTATTGCCGCGATTCACCAGCGTGCAATGAATGACGAAGCCTTCGACGACGTCGCGGTGGACCAGCGGAGCGCGCACCACGACCGTCATTTCGAGGCGATAGACCGGCTCGACATTCAACGAACTGACGAGCTGCCCGAAACAGGTGCCCTCGAAGTCGTGCAGCTCTAACGTGATATTATGCTCGCCCGCCGCAACCGGCGCATCCAACGGAATGGCGACCATGAGCGTGGTCATCGTCTCTGAGCCCGGTGCGAGCGCGACACGCTCAGGCTTCACCTTGACCCAGTCGATCGGATGCGCCACCGTCACTTCGATGTCGTGGCTGTCTTGCGTGCCGTTGCGGATGCTGATCGGATATTCGACGGGCTTCCCGGGCGCCGCCAGCCAGTCGGCGCAGCTGCCAGCGTCAAGGATCTCGAGGACGGAATCAACGTCGTTGTTCGAGGATCCCATGTCGACTATCAAGGTCCTTGACCAGGTGCTCAAAAGAGAATGCTTTCTACGATTATCGGCTGGCGATACGGGCGTTATGACCGGTCCATGATAGACCTCACTGCGCTATAGCCGCGGTCACAGGCCACCATGGCAGTCCACAAATGCCGAGAAGATTGTGGCGCTCCCGGTGCGAACGCGCGCTCTGTCGAACTTATCCACCTGGAGGCAGCGCATGCGCAAGATCAATATCAAAGATATCCCTGAAGACACCTGGTCTTCACCCAAGGGCAAGTTCCAAGGAGCGGGCAGAGGAGTGTCTGAGGCGCTTGGACGCAAGGCGACTTCCACCGATCTTATGGAGCGCCACCCGTTCGACGTGGAGATCTTGCGCATCGGCCCAGGGAAAACGCCGTACCCGTATCATTCGCACAGCGCGCAATGGGAGTTCTACCACGTGATCTCGGGAAAAGGCGTCGCGCGCCACAAAGAGGGAAAGACGCCGATAGAAGCCGGCGATGCGTTCATATTCGAGCCAGGCCAGCCACACCAGTTCACCAACGACGGCACGGAAGATCTGGTCATCTATGTCGTCGCCGACAACCCGATCGGCGAATCGTGTCATTACCCAGACAGCGGCAAATGGGCCGTTCGATCCCCCGAGCGCAGGTTATTGCGCGGTGAGGCGCTCGACTATTTCGACGGCGAAGAATAGATGCGCGGCTGGTGGCCAACCCTTGCAGCCGCCTGCGCCTGTGTCGTGTTACTATCGCACCCATCGACGCATGCCGCGGCTGCAGACTCCGCAACCGATGCCACCGCATTTGTCGATCCGCTCATCGGAACGTCCGGCAACGCCATCGACGGACCGAGCGACACGTTTCCCGGCGCGGATGCGCCCTTCGGCATGGTGCAATGGAGCCCCGACACGAGCTCTCGTCCATCCGGCGGTGGGTATTCCTATAAGGACGAGCAGATCAGCGGGTTCAGTCTGACCCATCTGAGCGGTCCGGGCTGCGACGTGTTCGGCGACATCAGTATCTTGCCGACTATCGGACCGATCATCGATCCGGCAAACGCCGTGCAACCGTTCACGCACGTGACTGAGGTGGCGTCGCCCGGCTACTACGAGATACTGCTCGGACAGCCGCCCATCCGCACGCAGCTCACCGTCACCTCGAGGACGGGACTCGGCGCGTTCACCTTCCCGGCGAGCCCGCTTGCGAATCTGCTCATCAACGTGTCGTCGAATGAAGTCGGCGTCGCCGACTCCCACATACGCTTCGTCGGCGACGATCGCGTTGAAGGCGACGCCACGTCGGGTTGGTTCTGCGGCATGCCCGGCACGTATACGGTCTATTTTGCGCTTGCGTTCGACCGGCCGTTCTCAGCTCACGGCACGTGGCAGCGTGGCCATCTCATGCCTGCAAGCGATGGGGGCAGTGGCAGCGGCGCTGGGGGTTGGGTGACCTTTGACGCCACGCAGCAGGCGACCGTAAAGGTGAAGGCGTCACTTTCTTGGGTGAGCATCGACGGCGCGCGAGCGAACCTCAAAGCCGAAGCGACGACCTGGGATCTCGACCGCGAGCGCGCTGCGACTGCGCGGGCCTGGCGCGTCGAGCTGGCGCGGATCCGCGTCGATGGCGGCACGCCGGCACAGCTGCGCGTCTTCTACACCGCGCTGTATCATGCGCTCTTGCATCCCAACATCTTCAGCGACGCGAACGGCAGTTATCGCGGTTTTGACGGCCAGGTTCATCGCGTCCAACAAGGGCACGTCGAGTATGCGACGTTTTCGGGCTGGGATATCTATCGCACCGAGATCCCGCTCATCGCGCTTGTGGATCCGGGCCGCGCCAGCGACATGATGCGTTCGCTCGTCCACGCCTCTGGGCAGATGGGATGGTTGCCCAAATGGTCGCTGGTCAACGTGGAGTCGGCGGTCATGGGCGGCGATCCATCGGATCCCATGCTGGCCAGCGCCTACGCGTTCGGCGCGCGCGATTTCGACACCAAAGCGGCGCTGGCAGCTATGGTCAAAGGCGCTACACAGACCTCGGGTGCGCCGGGCCAGGGATGGTACGTTCAGCGGCCGGGATTGGACGAATACGAGTCGCTCGGCTATGTGGTGAACGACCATGCCACCAACGTCTCCCCGGTGGCAAATGGAGCATCGCTGACGTTGGAGTATTCCCTGGATGATTTTTCGATCGCTCAATTCGCGCGATCGCTCGGCGATCAGACCACGTATCGCGCGATGCTAGCGCGCGCGCAGAACTGGTCCAATCTTTTCGATCGATCCAGCGCTTTGATCGCGCCGCGCGATCGCGGCGGTGCTCTCACGCAAGCGCCGATCACGCGCCATGGCCAGAACGGCTTTCAAGAGGGCAACGCCGCCCAATACACCTGGATGGTGCCGCACAACCTCGCATCGCTCGTCGGCGCGATGGGTGGTACGAAGAACACGATCGCCGCGCTCGATCTCTTCTTCAGCCAGCTCGACGCGGGCCCAAGCCAGCCATTCTCGTGGCTGGGAAACGAACCGACCATCGGCAGCCCGTGGACCTACCTGACCGCGGGCGCTCCCTGGAGGACCCAACGCGTCGTCCGCGATGCGATGACGCAGCTATGGGGCGATACGCCCGATGGCATCCCGGGCAACGACGATCTTGGCACGATGAGCGCATGGTATGTCTGGAGCGCGCTGGGTCTCTACCCGCAAAACCCGGCCGTTCCCATCTTGGATCTAAGCGCACCGCTGTTCCAGCACGCGTCTATCCGCGTGCCCAACGGGGCGGATATCCAGATCGTGGCGCCTGCGGCATCGGGCGACAACGCCTACGTGCAATCCGTCGCGCTGAACGGCAAGCCGTGGAATCGCAGTTGGATCGCGTTCGCGACAGGCCGGCCGACCCGTCTGACCTTCACCCTCGGCGCGAATCCGAACACGTCGTGGGCAACCGGCCCGAATGCAGCGCCACCCTCGTACGCGCTCGGCACGGTCAGTTTTCCGGCCTCGACGCCGGCACAGCTCTCGACAACCCCACAGGAGCTTCGCCTCGCGCCAGGCGCCACGCAAACGGTTCACGTGGAGCTGTCCAATCTCAACGGCGCGAGCGCCGTCGATGCGACGTTGCGCGCCGACGCGCCCGAAGGCTTGCGACTTGATGGCCTTGGCACCGCCCTTAGCGCACCCGTAGGAAAAACCGGCACGGCGGATGCGCAACTTGGCGCCGACCCGGGCACGCCGGGCGGCCTGTATGACGTTTCAGTGCTCGCCAAGACCGGCGATGGCGCGATGCTGCCGCGTGCGACGTGGGTAGCGCGCGTGGCGAAACCGGGTCAGCGCCTACCCGTGGCCTATGTCGCGAACTACTTCGACAACACGATCACCGCCGTCGACCCACGCACGCATGCGTTCGGCGTTCCGATATTGGTCGGCGCGAATCCGCGCGATCTTGCGGTGAGCTCGGATGGGCGGCGCGTCTACGTCGCCGATCAGGGCGGGCAGTCGGTGAGCGTGGTCGATGCGCAGAGCGAATCGGTGGTGGCGACGGTAGCCGTCGCGGGATCGCCCTGGGGCATCCGCGTGACGCCGGACCAAAGGACGATCTGGGTCTCGCTGACGAGCGCTAATGCGGTCCAGCCCATCGACTTGTCCACGCTTGTGCCAGGTAAACCGATCCCGGTCGGCGATCAGCCCGGCGGCCTAGCAATCTCACCCAACGGAGCGCTACTCTTGGTCGCGGACTTGCGTTCAAATGACGTGACCCCGCTGGATCTCAAGAGCAAGACGGCAGGTGACCCGATCCCGGTAGGCGCCCATCCACGCAACATCGCCATCTCGCCCGACAGCACGCAAGCCTACGTCACCAACTCCGGTGCGAACTCCGTGACGCGCATCGACCTCACGACACTCAAGGCCGGCGGCGACATCGGCGTCGGCGTAGCCCCGCGAGGTCTTGCGTTCTCCCCTGACGGCAAATGGCTGTATGTCGCGGACTTCGCGAGCGACACGGTGACGCCGATCCAAACCGCTAGCCAGACGGCGCAACACCCCATCGCGGTGGGATACAATCCGGTGGCGCTGCTGGTGGATGCCGGCGGCTCTACGGCGCTGGTCGTCAACGCAGGCGATAACGACTGCGTGCCGCTCGACCTCGTCACTCGCCGCATCGGCGAGCGGATCCCGCTGGGAAATCGCCCGATCGCGATCAGCCGTTAGCGTTCGCTACGGCCCGGGTTGTGGTTAGGTAGAGAACGATCCGAGCGAGATGGGCGTGCACGTCCCCGTCGGTTGACTCAAGACGGCCCGGTACGTGCGGCTCGCGTTGAGCATCGGGAGGTTCGAAGCGTAGTAGAAATCAGACGGATACGGGTGCGGCCCTGACGGATCCGACACGGGCTTGAGCGGCGTGCCGGTCCAGACCATGCCGGTGTTGTCGTTCAGCGTGATGAGCCATTGCGAGGGCGAGCTATTGAGGACGTTGCTGCCGCCCATCGCGACAATCGTTACCTGACCCATCGTGGTCGACACCCCAACTTGGCCTGGCAGCGGGTTCGCTAGCTGCTGCACCGTGCCGGTGTTGCACGGGTATTGGAAATGACCAGGCGCGGTAGCGCTGCTCGAGCATCCTGTGAGCGCGATGAACGAGATCGCGGCGATCAACCATCCGAAGCGTTTCATGCCTGGAAAACGGACCGGCCTCTGCAAAGGTTCCGCGCAAACGAGCTCGGCGCAGTGACAATGGTTATTCTTTTCAACCTTGGAATTAGCTGAGAATGAACGCATATCGTATGACGGCGTCCTGCGCTGCCTTAAGCGCTGCATTGCTCTGCTCGCTTGCACCCGCGCACGCTGATCCTTTGTCGCACAGCTATGGCGCATTGAAGTACCGCGCGATCGGACCCGCCATCGCGGGCGGGCGCGTGACTGCGGCGGCCGGAAGCGATCGCGACCCACAGCTCTATTACGTAGGCGGCGCCGACGGTGGCGTGTTCAAGAGCACGAATGCAGGCGCATCGTGGCATGCCGTGTTCGACCAAGAGCCGGTCGCCGCCATCGGCGCCATCGCCGTCGCCCGCGGCAATCCCAACATCGTCTGGGTAGGCACGGGCGAAGCCAATCCGCGCAACGACGCCGCTGCGGGCGGCGGCCTTTGGTGGTCAAGCGATGGTGCGCGTTCGTGGAGGCGGGCCGGCCTCGAGGATGCGGGCGCGATCTCGAGCATCTCGATCGATCCGCGCGCAACCGGCACGCTCGTGGTCGGCGCTCTGGGCCAAGAGTTTCGCGATAACACGACGCGCGGGATCTACCGGACGACCGACAACGGCGCGCATTGGCAACGGACGCTTTTCGTCGGCCCATCGACCGGCGTTTCCGACATCGTTCGTTTGCCGGCGAAGCCCTCGACGATGTTCGCCGGCCTGTGGGATTTCCGGCGACAGCCATGGACCATGACCAGCGGCAGCCCCGCGGGTGGCATCTATCGTACTGATGATGGTGGGGTGTCCTGGCGAAGGTTGAGCGGCGATGGACTTCCCAGCGGCGTGAACGGCCGCATCGGCTTGGCAGCATCGGGCAACTACCTATACGCGCGCATCCAATCGAAGCAAGGATTCATCTGGCGCTCCACGGACGGCGGGACCCAGTGGCAGCGCATGCCGGCCAGCCCGTTCGTCGGCGCGCGCGGATTCTATTTCAGCCGGGTCTTCGCCGATCCGAACGACCCGCAGACGCGTGCTCAATCTCGAAGGCGTCGCCTCGATGAGCACTGATGGCGCACGCTCGTTCAAACAGACGGTCTTGAGCGCGGGCTACGATTTCCATTTCGCTTGGTGGTCAGGTGATGGGACGCGGATCATCCTGGCCAGCGACGAGGGGGTCATCATCTCGCATGACGGCGGCGCCCACTGGGTGCAACCCTACGATCTTCCCTTCGCACAGGTCTACCATGTCGGCCTTGACGGCGTGGCGCCCTACTATCACGTCTGCATCGGCCTGCAAGACGTCGACTCGTGGTGCGCACCGCAGAGCGTGCCTAACGGCATCGGCGTGCTTAACCGGGATTGGTCGACGATCGCGCCAGGCGACGGCATGTGGTCGATCTTCGATCCGTTGGACCAGAACCTGCTGTGGTCTACCGAGACGAACACGAGCAGCGGTCAGATCTTTGTGACCGACTTCCGCACCGGTCAACAGGTTTTCGTCTCGCCCAGCGCGCGGCTCACCTTCGGCGTGCCGCCGAACGCCCAGCGATACCGTTTCAATTGGGATACGCCGATCGCGTTCACGAGCACGGGCACGGCGCTGGTGGGCGGTAACGTCCTCTTCGCGAGTGCCGACCGCGGGCAGACGTGGAAGGTCATCAGCGGGGATCTCACGCGCGACGATAAGACAAAGCAAAGCGCCTCGGGTGGCCCGGTCCAGCTCGACATGAGCGACGCCGAGACATACGATACCATCATGTACATCGCGACGACGCCACGCGAGCCTGACGTCATCTGGGTCGGCACCGACGACGGCCTCGTGCAGCTGACGCGTGACGGCGGCGCGCATTGGCATGACGTGACGCCTAAAAGCATGCCCGCGTGGGCGCGTGTCATGGGCATGGATGTGAGCACGACCAATGCCGGCACGGTCTACGTCGCTGCGGATGGCCACATGCTCGGCGACGACCGGCCGCACATCTTCGTCACCCAGGATTTCGGGGCGACCTGGCGCTCTGTGTCGGGCGACCTTCCCGCCGATCTTTTCGTGCGCTCGATCCGCGAGGACCCGAAGAACTCCAAATTGCTCTATGCGGGAACGCGCCGGGGCGTGTGGGTATCGTTCGACGGCGGCATCCATTGGAACGATCTGCGGCTCAACATGCCGGCCAGCGCTGTCTACGACCTTGAGATCCAGCCCGAGCAGAACGACCTTGTCGTGGGCACGCACGGCCGGGGCGTGTGGATCTTGGACGATCTTTCACCGCTGCAGCAGCTGGCGGCTGCCCAGCCCACACCCCTCACCCTCTTCACGTCGCGTCCGGCGTACCGGATGTTCGCCGTGTCGCCGGTCAACACGTCCATCTACAACCCGCAGACGCCGTTGGCCGACAACATCTTCGTCGGCGAAAACGCGCCGAATGGCGCCATCATCGACTACTACTTGACCACGCCCGCGCGGCGCGGGCCGGCCATCGAGATCACCGACGCCGGTGGCCGCGTGGTGCGGCACTTGAACGGGGCGCACCTGACCAACCGTGCTGGGATCAATCGCGTCCTCTGGAACCTCGCCGAAGACGGTCCGGTTCTGTGGAACGCGTCGATCAACAAGAGCATCGAACCGCACGACGGCGCCGAGGCGCTGCCCGGTGCCTATGTCGTCACGCTGCATGCCGACGGGCGCGACGAACACACCGCGCTCATACTGAAGCAGGATCCGCGCGACCCGTCGAGCTTTGCGCAGTACCAGCAACGCCACGACATCCTGGCGCAGTTGACCGGCGAGTTGAGCGGAGTGGATAGCCATGCTCAACGCCATCGACGCGAATCACCCTCGTGCCTGCTGTCACTTCGCCGCGTTGAAGCGTCAGCTGACCAATGCACCCGCCTACGACGAAGACAACATCAGCCGGCTGCCGGGGTTGCGCGAGCGGCTGCTCGACCTGCTCTCGCAGTTCTCGACGTCATTCCAAGCCCCCACCGCCTCGCAACTCGAGGAGGCGGCGGCGCTCAAGCTTCAATACGACGCGTCGTCAGGCGATTTCAAGAGGCTGCAGTAGCGGATACACCTGAAAGGCTCGCTGCCGCGCTATCTGCCTGCGCAGACGACGTAGACGCTGCCGGTCTGCTCGGGGCGGACCAGACTGTTGCACGCCATCTTGGTGGCATACTCCGCCGAGGCACGGTTCAACGCCACCGGTTCGCCGATGACCGCCCGCTCGTTCGAGCGCAGTGACAATCCGGAGAGTATCTGCACCTCGTATCCGGGCTTGCTGAGCTCCATCTGATACTCACCTCCGCCCAATCCATCCAGGCGAAAGCTACCGTCTTTGTTCGTCAAGGTGGTCGCTGGATCATGTTGCTATTGGGCGTGCGCACATCCGGATAGACGGCGACCTTCACGCCCATGAGCGGCTGCTGGTCCTTAGCGTCGATCGTCGTACCGCTGATGGTCGACGTACCGGACGACAGAGCCTGGGTCGCACCGGCCACGCACAATGACAAAAAGGCGGCGGCGGCGAGCACCCGTAGCACGTGCTTCATAGTGGCTATCCTCCTTGGATAGCCACCTTATGCCCGCTTTCGACGGGCGGTTAAAGCGTTTAAACGGGCCTAGAGATGGGTCGCCATCGCTTGGCCGACGCCCATGGTCACGACTGCCGTGCGCATGCCGAATGGTTGCGCGATCATGACTCGCTCGTCGGCGCGCAACGAGAATCCGGTGATGATCTCAAGCGCGTAACCGCGCTTGACGAGTTCGATGTGATACATACCGCCGCGCAAGCCAGGCAGCGAGAAATGTCCATCGCGCGTCGTCATGGTCGACATGATGGCTTTGGTATTGCTCAACCCAAGCGAGTCATCGAAGACGTCGACTTGCACGCCGCCCAGCGGACGCTGATCGACTGAGTCGACGACGCTGCCACCGATCATCGCTGTCTGATGAGCAGGTGTGGCCGTCGCGATGCTCGCGTACCCGAGCAACGATGCGATGACCGCTACGACTGCGAAACCGATCTTCATTTTCACGTGCATGTTCCTCCGCCACAGAGGCTCCAAGTGAGCGTGGCGCTTCTGTCGGCCAGGCATTTCTCCCATGACGGACCGCCTTCCCCTACGCGCGCTGCTCGCGGCCTAGACGACAGGACGGGCGAACTTGCGGCAAGCGCACGCGTCGGCGGGCCGGCCCGGGATCTCGGCGCGACGATCGACATGCGCTGCGCCCTCATAAACGACTTGTCCGTCCAGCACCGTGGCGACGATCTGCGTGTCCAGCACCTGCGCCGGCGACACCGTTTGCAAGTCACGCTCCAATATGGCGATATCGGCCTTCTTACCGGGTTCGAGCGTTCCGATCCGGTCTTCCATGAACGCGACGCGCGAGGCGTTGCGGGTGTAACCGGCGAGCACCTCGGGAAGCGTCAAGCGTTGCGACGGGAACCAACCCCCTTGAGGCTTTCCGTCCGGGCTCTCGCGCGTGAGCGCGGAATAGATCCCGATAAGCGGATCGATGGTGACGACCGGCCAGTCGCTGCCATGCACCATCGTCGCCCCTGCATCGGTGATGCTGCGCCACTGGAATCCTTCGGGCCAGCGGCGCCTTCCGAGATTGCGAGCCCACGCGTCATCGCCGCTGCTGTCGTGGCAACACCAATGATAGGGCTGCATCGAAGCGACGATCCCGAGCTTGCCAAAGCGAGGAACATCCTGCGGGTCGCAGACCTCGATGTGCTCGATGCGCCAGCGCCGGTCGCGAGGCCCGTTCGCGCGGATAGCCGCCTCATACCCATCGAGCGCCTCGCGAACGGCGCCATCGCCGATGGCGTGCGTCATCACCGCGAAACCGCGGCGATCGAGTTCGACGAGCATCTGATCGTAGCGGCCGCGGGGTAGTACGCTCTTCCGCGTTTGCCCGGCTCGTTCGCATACGGCGCGAGCAGCGCGGCCGTATGTCCTTCGACCACGCCGTCCATGAAGAACTTGACGATGCCGGCGCGGACCCAGTCGCCCCGGTATAGCGGCGCCTCGCTTCTTCGAAGTCGTCCAACTCCTGCGGTGAAAATGTGTGGGGCGTGCCGTTGATGTTCGAGTAGGCCGTGGTCGTGCGCAACGTCAGCGCGCGGCGCTGACGCAACGTTTCGTAGAGATCCATCTCGCCGAGATCGCCGCTCGCGTTCACGACGCTCGTGACGCCGCGTTCGTTCGCCGCGCGCATGCCGTCGTGCAGCAAGGAGAGCAGTTTTTCGCGGCTGGGCGTGGGCACGACGGCGAGCGCCAGATTCTGCGCGACCTCTTTGAGGACGCCGGTCGGCTCGCCTGTAGCAGGATCGCGCACGATGATGCCGACCACGCGACCGTCCTTAACGATATCGGGCGTCGAGCGGTCGACGTGCGCGAGCGCCAGCGCTTTGGAGTTGAGCCACATCGAATGGCCATCAAACGAATCCAACGCGACGGGCCGATCCGGCACGGCGCGATCGAGCAGAGCTTTGGTGGGTCCGGCTGCGGGGAACGTGCCGTAGACCCAATCGCCACCCAGGATCCACGGCTCGTGTGGATGCGTCCGCGCATAAGCGGTCAGCCTGCGTTCGACTTCTTGCGGCGTGGTCGCGTCGCCCAGCGCCACACGCGTGCGGGCCAAGCTTCCCCAGACGAAGTGCGTGTGCGTGTCGATAAAACCCGGCAGCACCATACCGCCGCGTACCTCGATAACCCGTGTCTGCGGGCCGATATAGCCGTCGATCGTGGCTTTGGATCCGACCGCGAGGATACGATCGCCGCCGATGGCGATCGCTTCGGCGACGGCTCCATCCGGGCGCGACGTGTACACGCTCGCGCCGCGGACAACCAGACTGGCGCGCTCTCTATCGAGCACGCCGTTCGTGCGCGCGCACGCGGCGAGACCGGCAGCTCCAAGGCCGAGGATCAACGTCTTGCGTTTCATGCGATTGCCGGCCGACCCCCGTCGTCCGCTCCGATGACACGATGCAACGCGCGTTTGGGGCCTGTGACGCACGTCACTCGCTTCGACATCGATTTCCCCTGTGCCGATATCTTCCTTTAGATGAGTGTGATTCCCGACGTGAAGGCGCTGGAAAGCGCCCTCTTTGCATCGCCCGAAGAAAGGCTCAGCGCTCTGCTGGAGCGCGGCCTTGGGCTTGCGCCTACCTCGAACAATCTCAGCGCTTTTCTCGAACAGTGCCGGCACCGCTCTGCCGGCCTGGGCATCTCAGAGTCGGCGTATATCGACCTGCTCGAGGCCGGCGGCCCCTCGGCCCGCACCGAGTGGATGGCGCTGTCACCCGTCCTCACCGTCGGCGAGACCTTTTTGTTCCGCGACACCGCGCTCTGGCGGCTGATCGAGAAGACGTTGTTGCCCGGTCTTGCGCAGCTCACGCGTCCGTTGTGGCTGTGGAGCGCGGGCTGCTCGACCGGCGAAGAGGCCTACACGCTCTCGATCGTGGCCCGGCGCGCACTGCCCGCCGGCGGTTACTCGGTGCTGGGCAGCGACGTCAATCCGAAAGCGGTCGCGGCGGCGCGCGTGGGCGTGTATACGCAATGGTCGCTACGCGGCGTCGAGCACGCGCACCTCGATGGCCTGATGATCTCGGGCACGCAGACCGTCCGCGTGCACGACGAGATCAAGGCGACCGTGCGCTTCGACACCCACAACCTTTTGGATCCCGCTGCGTACCCGCCCGCAGGCATGTCGTCTTTTGAGTGTATCGTGTGCCGCAACGTTCTCATCTACATGACGACCGGCGCTCGCGCGAAGGTCATCGAAAGTCTGGCGGGCTGCCTGACCCCGGGCGGCGTGCTCGTCCTCGGTCACGGTGAGGCGACCGGCGTGCCGTTGGGCAGCCTCATCGTCGAACGGCACGACGCCGGCGTGATCTATCGCAAGCCGCTTCACCCGGTGGTCATAGCTGCCGTGAAAACGGTCAAGAGCGCTCCCAAGCGCGCTGCGGCCAAACCTGGCCACGCAGCGAAGTCAAGCCGCACGCTTGCGCGCCCGCGTCTGGTACACCGGCCGGCGGAGCTGAAGCCTGTCACCGCGCCCGGCGACAACCTGGAGCGCGCAGCGACACTGCTGGCGATGGCCGTACGCCAGGCACGCACTGGTCAGAGCGACACAGCCGAACGCAACGCCGCACTGGCGATGGCGGCCAATCCACTGGATCCCGAGCCGCACGTACTGCTGGCCGCGTTGCTCGCGGCGCGCGACGCTTTCAAGCAGGCTGAGACGGCGCTGCGCCGGGCTTTGTTCCTCGATCCCGCCAGCATCCCAGCGCTGTGGCAGCTCGGCACGCTGTACCGCATGACCAACCGCGACCGCCAAGCCGCTTATACCTTCGCTCGCCTGCTGGCGCGCCTCGAAGGCCTCCCGCCTGACAAAGAGGCGCTGCCGTTCGACAACCTCACGGTCAGCGAATTGACCACGCTGCTGCGCGCGGCGCTCGGGGAGAAATCCGATGCCTGACGGCACGCCCGGCCACGGTCGTGCGCACTCGGCGATCGCCGCCGGGCACACGCATCTGCTCGCGCGTGTCGACCGCTACGACATCGCCATCCCGATCGTGGCCATCATCTCGATCCACGAAGCGCCGGTCGTGTTTCCGTTGCCGTGCGCGCAGCCGGGCATCGCCGGCGCGATCCAGTTCCAAGGCATCGCAGTGCCGGTCTTCGACCTGCGCCGCAGCTTGCGCCTGGATCCGCGGCCGGTGGCCTACCATGACCGGCTCGTGCTCATCGATGCCGGCGTCCGCATCATGGCGCTCGTCGTGGACGAGGTCAAAGACTTCGTCTCGCTGGAGCGCATCACCGAGGAGGGGCTGGACGCGCTCTTCGGCGACAGCCCGGTCAACGCCAAGATCATCTCGGGGATAGCCTGCGCGCCCGAGCTGTGCGCCATCATCGACCCGGCCGGCCTGCTACAGCCTGACATCTGGGATGCCCAGACGGTCTCTGACGTCTACGAGCAATCGATTGACGAGATGGATCCGCTGCGCGAGCGCACCGCTGCGCTGGCCGAGATCCCCAAGCCGCCGCATGCGCTCGGCGTGGAAGCGGCGCTCTTCCAAATTGCAGGCCAGCGTTTCGGCGTGCCGCTTGGGACGATCGTCGAGTTCTTCACCGCCGCGACCCACGCGCCCATCCCTGTCCGCTCCAACATCGCGGTCTCGCTGCTCAACCGCCGCGGCGAGGGTATCATGCTCTTCGACCCACGGCCCATCTTGGGTCTGACGCCCGCGCCACTGCCGGCGCGCGTCGACGGCCTCGTGCTCGCGGGGGATCGCTACCGCATGGCGCTGCCGGTCGACAAACTGGAAGGTCTGGCCATGCTGCCGCGTTCGGATGCGAATCTCGCGCCCGGTCGCTTCTGCCTGTCCGTCCATCCGAGCGAGCAGGGCGCGGTCTTGCTGCTCGACGTCCCAGCTTTTCTGCATCACGCTCAGTCCGCGTTCGGCAACCGGCCTCCGGCTGCTCATGCGGTCGCTTGACAAGGGGTTAACATGACGAAGCACGGCACGCTCACGACGCTGCACGACACGTTCTTCAAAGAGAAGACGATCAGTCGGCGTATCTGGAGCATGGTCTTCCTGCTCGGCGGCATCGTCGCCGTCCAGATCATGATCACGATCGCGTTGCCCAAGGTAATCTTCAGCCGCGAACGCAGCGTCATCGACAGCCTGCAGCCGATCATCTTGACGAGCACGGATGTCCGGCGCGACGTGTTGAGCATGATCGGCGGTGCCGCGCAGTGGGGTCTGACCGGCAAGCCCACCGATCTGGCGCTGTACCGTTACGGCCTGTCGGCGCTGCCCAACGACATCACCACGCTGAAACTGGTGGGCGCCTCCAACCGCAATCACGATCTCGACGACAAGATCGATGCGCTTGCCTCAGCGGCCCAGGACGAGTTCAGCACCGTGCAGGCCATCGTGTCCGGCGCCGACGTCAACCCCGAGCATATCAGCAAGCAGGTCGCCGCCGGCATCGTCGACGAGCGCGATAAACTGGCCAAATTCATGGCGGCCGAGCGCCAGCTCTCGGCTGCGGTCGAGCACGAACGCGAGATCCGCGAGAGCCAGGCAGCCACGCTCATGGCCGTGCTTGTCATCTTCCTCGTGCTGACCTCGGCCACGGTTGCGGGCATCGCCTTCTACGTCGCCAAGCGAAACGTCGAGACGGTCAGCAAGGCGGCGCACGAGTTGTCCGCCGTCTCAGCCTCGATAGCCTCGGGTGATTTCACGAGCCGCGTGGACCTGCAGACCGAAGACGAGCTCGAGACCTTGGGCGAAGCGTTGAACAACATGGTCGAGAAGCTCGGCGCCTCGCTGCAGCAAGTGCAGAGCACGGTCAACGAATCGACCGTCGCGGTCATGCAGATCGCCACGACCGCGCAAGAGCAAGAGCGCATGACCACGCAACAGTCGGTGGCCATGAGCGAGATCTCGCAGACGATCCAAGAGCTCAACTCATCGTCGCAGAACACCGCGTCGCAGGCCGAGACCATCTCGGTCAAATCGATCGAGAGCGCCGACATAGCACGGCGCGGCCGGGCGGACGTCGAGACCAACGTCTCCATGATGCTCGCCCTGCGCGACCGCTTCCGCCAGACCAGCGACCGGATCGCGCATCTCTCGGAGCAGATCGCGCAGATCGGCACCATCACCCGCACGGTCGCCGATTTCGCGGCGCAGACCAACCTCTTGGCGCTCAACGCCGCCGTCGAAGCGGCGCGCGCCGGCGAGCAGGGCCGCGGTTTCGCGGTCGTCGCGGCCGAGATCCGCAAGCTCGCCGATCAGAGCAAGACCGCCACCGAACGCATCGACGCGCTGACGCGCGAAGTGCAGCGGGCATCCGACGAGTCGGTCATGGCGATGATCGAGGGCAGCCGTAACGTGGACGACAACGCCAGCCATGCCGCGCAGACCGGTCAAGCCATCGCCGAGATCATCGAGACCTTACAACACACCGTCGAGTCGATGCAAGAGATCGCGCTGGCGGCCAAACAGCAGTCGCATAGCATCGAGCAGGTGACGCAGAGCATCACGGGCGTCAACGCAGCGATGCGCGACACCGTCTCGGCGACCAGCCAGACGCAAGAAGCGACGCAGCGCCTCAACGACCTGGCGCTGGGTCTCAAGCACATGGTGGCGGCCTACCGGATCTAGCGACGAGAGAGCGTTCACATGGATGCAACGCCGGCGGAGCTCGCGGAGCTCAAGAGCGTTTTCAAGGCCGAGTGCGACGAGCACCTGACGGCCCTTGATAGCTTGCTGCTCAAGCTCGAGCAGTCGCCCGAAAACGCCCTCGTGCTGCAAGAGACGTTTCGGCGCGTGCACAGCATCAAAGGCGCTGCGCGCCTGGTCGGTTACGTCGGCCTCGAATCCGTGGCTCACGCTATGGAGACCATGCTCGCAGGGCTCGCGCGACGGCCGTCAAAGGCTGACCGCCGGCATCATCGCGGCGCTGTTCGAGGGCGCTGACGCGATGGGGGATCTCGTCCGCACCGACACCGGCCGCAGCGAAGCCGAACAGCGCGTCCGCAACGCACTGGAACGCATCCTACTGCTCAGCGGCGACTCGACCGATACCGTCCAGCTTCCCGAGCGGATGGTCTCCGTGCCGAGCGCCGACCAGGCGGGCAGCGACGTGGTCCGCGTCAGCGCGCAAAAAGTCGACGGGTTGCTGGCGGTCCCAGGCGAGCTCATGCGCGAACTCACCAGCGAAGAGCGCGAGCTCAAAGAGCTCACCTCACTGCTCGACAGCCTGTTCGAAGCCGCCGACACGGTCCGCTCGCATGCCGATCAGCAGCGCCGCCAGGCTGCGCTTGAGCGCATGCTGGCGCTCATCCTCAAACGCCGCGACCACGTTCACGCGCTCATGACGCAGATGGGCGAGCGCAACCTGCGCAGCGCGCGGTCGCTCGAAGAGCTTCGCTACGGCCTGGCCGGCCTCGGGATGTTGCCGGTGCAGACGGTGCTCACCGGTATGCCGCGCTTGGTGCGCGACACCGCGCTCGAGCAAGGCAAGCGAGTGGAGCTCAAAGTGGTGGGCGCGGACGTCGAGATCGGCAAGAGCGTGCTGGACAAACTGATGGAGCCGCTCATCCAGCTGGTGAAGAACGCGATCGCACACGGGATCGAGACGCCGGAGCGGCGCATGGCGCGCGGCAAGAGCCCGGTCGGCACGGTCACGATCGCCGTCACCACCGGCACGGCGAGCGCCACGATCGCGGTGCAAGACGACGGTGAAGGCATCGACCTGGTGCGCATCCGCGAGACCGTGGTCGCCGAAGGATTGGCGAGCGACACCGAGGTTGCGCTGTACTCTGAGAGCAAGCTCGTCAGCTATCTGTTCAAGCCAGGTTTTTCGACCAGCGAGCGCACGGATGCGATCGCCGGCCGTGGCGTCGGCCTAGACATCGTGGCCGAACGCATCACCCAGCTGCGCGGCGCGTTTCGCGTGGAGAATCAGCCAGGTCGGGGCGTCGGCTTCTTCCTCACCGTGCCGGTCAATTTGCTGTGGTCGTCAGTCCTGGCCGTCCGCGCCGGCGAGTTCGACGCCTGCCTGCGGCTCGACGATATCCGCGAAGCCATGGTGCTGCGCGCTAGCGACGTCGTCCACATCGACAACCACCTCTGCGCGACCGTCCGCGGCGAGGCCATACCGCTGCTGCCGCTCTCCTTCATCGGTGGCGGCGATGCAGAGATCACCTTCGGCATCGACGGTGAGATCACGGCCGTCATCGTCGAGTACGGCGAGCGCCGCGCCGCTTTCATCATCGACGAGCTCAGCGGCGTCTCCGAAGTCATCGTCAAGACGTTGCCGAGACCGCTCGGCCAGCTGCCCGGGATCGCGGGCTATTCGGTGCTCACCTCGGGCGACGCTGTCTGCGTGCTCGACGGCGAGTTCCTCATCGAAGCCGCGCACGAGTACAACACCGCAGGACGGGTGCGTCACGTGCAGCCGGCGGTCAAGCGCTCGCTGCTCATCGTCGACGACTCCATGACCACGCGCACGCTGCTGCGCAACATCATGATCAGCGCGGGCTACGACGTCGAGACGGCGGTCGACGGTGCCGACGCCTGGTCCAAGGTCCAGCAGCGCCGCTTCGACTGCGTCGTGAGCGACATCGAGATGCCGAACATGAACGGCTGGGATTTCTGCGCGCGCGTCAAGCGCGAATCGCAGCTCGCCGACGTCCCCTTCGTGCTCATCACCTCGCTGTCCAAAGACGAAGAGCGCCGGCGCGGCCTCGAGCTCGGCGCCGATGCCTACATGGTCAAGGGTCTGTTCAACGAGCAGGAGCTGCTCGACACGGTCGAGAGGCTCATCGCTTGACAAAAGCCCGCTGGGCGCGCGTGCTCATCGTCGAAGACTCGCCGACCGCTGCGCGCTTGCTTGTGGACGGCATCAGCCGCGATCAACGCCTCGCGGTCGCCGGCGTCGCGCTCACCGCCGGCGAGGCCGTCGACCCTGGCGGATCAGCTGCACCCCGACGTCATCACGGTCGATCTCACACTGCCCGACGAGACCGGGCTTGGACGTCATCTTGCGCGTGCTGCGCAAGGCCTACATCCCGATCATCGTCGTGAGCTCGCTCGCCCAACAACGGCAGTTCGAGTCCCGCCGTTCCGCGCCTTGCTCGCGGGCGCCGCAGACATCGTCCCTAAGCCCTCGGCCGATCCGGCAGCCATGCGCGCCTTCTTCGAGGATCTCAACGAACGCATCGCTTCGCTTGCGACCGCGCAGTCGGTGCCGACCCACCGGCCTGCGAAAGCGACCACGCTCCGTGCGCGGACGGCTGCGGGCGGCGCGAATGTCGAATGCGTCGTCGTCGGCGCATCGACCGGCGGTCCGACCGCCCTCGTCGAATTCCTCAGTGGCCTCGGCCCGGATTTTCCGGCGCCGGTCGTCATCGTCCAGCACATCGCCGCGCCGTTCGTCGAGGGACTCGTGAAGTGGCTCAACCAGGAGACGCCGCTGCCCGTCAAGCTCGCCGCCGACGGAGAAGCGCTCGTGCCGGGCCAGGGTTACATCGCTCCGGCATCCGCCGATCTCGCTCTTGAAGAGCGGTGGCAAGCTTTCGGTCAAGAACGCGCAACCCGGCCGAGCGCACATCGCGCCATCGGCGGACGCGCTCTTCGAGTCCGCGGCGGAGACCTATACGGCTCGCTGTGCCGCAGTACTTCTTTCCGGAATGGGGAAGGACGGGGCGGCGGGCCTTCTCAAAGTTCGTGCCAAGGGCGGCAAGACGTTCGCGCAAGATGAGGCAAGCTGCACGGTGTTCGGCATGCCCGGTGCCGCCGGCCGCATGGGAGCGGTCGAGGCGTTCGCCGAACCGCGAAGCATCGCGGCGAATCTTAGCAAACTCGTGGAAAAACCCGAAAGGACACCTGAGTGAGCAAGACCGTTCTGCTCGTCGACGACAGCGTCACGCAATCGTTCCACCTCAAGCTGGCGCTCGTGCGCGCGGGCTTCAAGGTCTTGACCGCCGCCGACGGCCGCAGCGCCCTCAAAGCGCTCGACACAGAGCCCATCGATGTCGTGCTCGCCGACGTCATCATGCCGATGATGGACGGCTACGAGCTGTGCCGTCAGATCAAGGACAGCCCCAAGCACGGAAAGCTTCCGGTCATCCTCATGAGCGCGCTCGGCGAGACGCACGACCAATACTGGCGCCAGCATGCCGGCGCCGACCTCTACGTCGCCAAGACCGCCGACGCGAGCAAACTCATCCACGCCATCGAGGATCTGCTCGCCGGCAAGACCGTGGAGAGCGAGAGCTAAGACTCGTCGTCGATCGCGCGCTTGACCGACATGCCCCAGTGCAGCTTGTGCTCGAGCGTCTGAAAGAAGAACCGCTCGTCCAAGCGCACGAAATGTACCGGTTTGCTTGCGCGCACCACTTCGACGATGGCGCCCGGCCCCAGTTCCCGCTCGGCGTGACCATCCACGAATAGCTGCGTCCCCTGAGCCTCTTGCGGGAGTACGATGCGGATCGTCTCGTCGGCACTGACGATGAGCGGCCGTGAGAACAACGTGTGCGGGCATATGGGTGCGATCCCGAACGCCTCGAGCGCGGGCGACATGATAGGGCCACCGGCCGAGAGGAAATAGGCCGTCGAGCCGGTCGGGCTGGCCACGACGATGCCGTCGGCGGGTATCGTCGCGATGCGCGATCCCGCAAGCTCGATGCCGTAGTTCACGATATGGCCGACGTGCTTGCGGTCGATGTGGATGTCGTTGACGGCGTAGTAGCGCTTGCCTGCGGTACCCGCCTCCGGGGAGATCACTCGCGCTTCGAGCGCCAGATGCGCTTGGGTCTTGACCCCATCGCGCAAGATCCCCACGATGACGGCCTCGTATCCCGTGCGCGGCACTTCGCTGAGAAAGCCGACGTGTCCGAAGTCGACGCCGATGATAGGGATTCCCAGCGGCCCGGCCAGGTGCGCGGCTTGCAGCAGGGTGCCGTCGCCACCCAATGACATCACCAGATCGGCTGACGCGGGAAAGGTGCCGTTGGCGACCGCGCTATCGAGCCCCAAGTGTTTGGCTTGCTGCTCGCCCACTTGCAGCGCGACGCCGCTGCGGTCGGCGATGGCCGCGACGGCTTGCGCGGCGCTCACCGCAGCTTTGCGCCGCACGTCGACATAGAGCGCCAGGCGGGAGACCTTCTTCTTCGTCATCCGCGCAGCGCTTCGTGAGCTTCGCGAACGACCCCCGCCACGTCGAGCGCGCATGCCTCGCCGCCCTTGCGCGCGCCGAGCAGGAACTCGATGTTGCCCGCGGGTCCTTTGATCGGCGAGTACGTCAGCGCACGGCAGCGCAAACCGGCCGCCTCGTACGCCGCGATGACCTGCTGCAGCGCTGCCTCGTGCACCACGCGATCGCGCACGACGCCGCCCCGCTCGACGGCGCCGCGGCCTGCCTCGAACTGCGGCTTCACAAGGGAAACGATAAGCCCGCCTGACTCCAGCGCCGCCGCGAGCTGGGCGGCCAGCTTTCCCAGCGAGATGAAGGACGCGTCCACGGTGACGAGATCGAACGGTCCGCCAAGCGTTGGGATGTCGGCGTGGCGGAAATTGCAACGCTCGACGACGCTGACGCGCGCATCTTGACGCAGCTTCCAAGCGAGGTGGCCATAGCCGACGTCGAGTGCGACCACGCTGGCGGCGCCGTGTTGCAACAGGCAATCGGTGAAACCACCGGTCGAAGCCCCCACGTCGAGACAGCGCAAGCCCGCGGGCGACCAGTCGAACGCGCGCAGCGCGCGTTCGAGTTTGTGACCGCCCCGGCTCACGTAGCGCTCGTCGTCGGCGATGGCGATGGTGGCGCCGGGTGCGACGGGGAATCCCGCCTTGCGCACCGCCACGCCGTCGACGCCGACGCGGCCCGCCAGGATCAGCCCCTGAGCTCGCTCGCGTGAGATGCCGGCTGACTGCGCCACGGCGACGTCAAGTCGCGTCCGCGGCTGCTTGTTCGTCGTGGTTGCCGAAGCGCGCTTAGAGCCCGTCTTCTGTGTCGGCGGCTTCTTCGTACTCGAACTCGTCCTTCTCATCGCCGCGCGCATCCTGCAGCGCTTCTTTCACGACGAGCTCGGCCTGGCTGAGGAGCTCGCGACAGACCTTGGCGAGCTTTGTTCCTTCTTTGAAAAGCGCGAGCGAGTCCGCGAGCGGCAGGTTGCCGTCGTCGAGCTTGTCGACGATCTCCTCGAGCCGGGCCAGTGCTGCTTCGAAGTCGGGCTTCGGTCCTTTTTCTGTATCCGTCTGCCTAGCGGCTGCTTTTGCCATGCTCGTCCTTCTTGTCTTCGACGCGTGCGCCGAGCCAACCAGCTTTCAATTCAATGCCGATCTTCTCCCCGATGCGCGCCGCAGCGCTCTCGGTCAGGACAGCGCCGCGTTCGTCATAGACGATCGCGTAGCCGCGCTGCAGCGTCTGATGCGGTCCTAGGGCTTGTAACCGCGCATCGGCGAGGCCAAAGGTGGTCGCGCGCTCGCGCAGCGACCGCTCGAAGCCGGCTCCGAGCAGCGCACCCGCGTGCGCGAGATTCGTGTTCCGCCCGGCGGTGATGCGCGGCCCGACCACGCGCAAGCGCACTTGGGCGTCGCGCGAACGCTCGCGCCAGAGGGCGACGCGCCGGCGCGGATCGCCGCGCGTCAGACGGGTTTGGACGTCGTCGAGCCGCTGGGCTCTGGCTGAGAGAGCGACGCCGGCCGCTCGCCGGAGGTCGCGCTGCGCTCGAGCAACGGCCGCGAGCGGAGCGCTCACCAACCGGCCCAGCGCCTTTCGCATCCGCGCCTGTGCGCGCGCGATGCGGGCCAGCAGTTCGTCGCGTTCTTGCGCGACGAACTCGGCGGCGGCGGTGGGTGTCGCCGCGCGCATGTCGGCGACGAGGTCGGCGATGGTGAAATCAGTCTCGTGACCGACTGCGCTGATGACGGGCACGGCGCACTCGGCGATGGCGCGTGCGACCGCCTCGGTGTTGAAAGCCCACAGATCTTCGGGCGAACCGCCGCCACGCGCCACGACGACGACGTCAACCGCCAGGCGTCCTGCTCTGGCGATGGCGCGCGCCAGCGCGGGAGCTGCCTGCACGCCCTGGACCGGTGCATGTTCCACCACGATCCGTACGTGCGCGCCGCGGCGCCTCGAGGTGACGACGAAATCCTGCAAGGCGGCGGCGTTGCGGCTGGTGACGATGGCGACATCGCGGATGAACCGCGGAATCGGCCGTTTGCGCTCCACATCGAAAAGACCCTCGCGTCTGAGTCGCTCCTTGAGCTGCTCGAGGGCCGCGTATAACGCGCCCAAGCCGGCAAGCGCGACCTCGTTGACGCGCAGCTGGTACGCGCTCTTCTTTTCATAGATGTCGACCCAGCCGGACACCTCGACCGCCACGCCGTCATCCAGCGGAAACGTGACCGGCAAGCGGCTGGCGGCGTCGCGGAAGCAGACGCAGTCGATGTACCCCTCGCCGTCTTTGAGCGAGAAGTAGACGTTGCCGTCGATGACGCGGCATTTCGAGATCTCACCGTGCACGCGCACTGGCGAGGGGAACTGACCGCGCAAGGCGCGGCGGATCTGACGAACCAGCTCGCCCACCGATATCGCGGGCGCATCGAAAAGGCTGCGCATCATCGCGGCGCGACCCTTTTGACCAGGTTCACGGCGTTGCGCTCGCTGATGCGGCGGCTTGGGGGGAGCCGACGGGATCCACCGCTGCCGGAGAGGGCGTATCGGCTTGCGGCGTGGGTGAGCCGAGCGAGCCGAACGGCATCGCCTCGACGCCCGATGCAGCCGCCGCGGGAGGCGGAGTTGACGCGCGCGGCGCGCAATACGCAAGCGGCGCGGTGCCGTTGAGGAAATACTCGCTTCTCCCGCCCATGCCGGGCGGCGCGCGCCGGCTATCGCTGCAGATCCTCACCTGTTGCACGTCCGGCGGCATCTTGGCGAAGGCTTCCACCGCGACGCCTTTGAGCGCCGACTTCATGAACGCTGCCCAGGTCCTCGCCGGCACGTTGCCGCCGTAGGACTCGTACATCTTCGAATAGTCGTCGTTGCCCACCCAGACGGCTGCCGCGAGCTGCGGCACGAAGCCCACGAACCACGCGTCGCGGAAGTCGGACGTCGTTCCGGTCTTACCGGCGGCCGGCCGGCCGATGATCGCGTTGGGGTAGCCCGTGCCCTCTTGGATGACGCCTTGCATCATGGTCGTCATGATGAAGGCGGTGCCCGGTGCCAGCACCGCTCGGCGCAGCGGGTAGCGGTTGTCGACGACGACTTGGCCGTATTGTCTTCGACGAACCGTATCGCCTGCGGTGGCGTGTAGATGCCGCCGTCGGCGATCGTGGAATACCCCGAGACCATGTCCAGCGGCGAGACGACGCCGGTGCCGAGCGCCAGCGAAAGATCGGGCTCGAGATCCTCGGTGATGCCCATGCGATGCGCATAGTCGATGACGGTATCGATGCCGATGTCGCTCGCGAGGCGCACCGCCACGATATTGCGCGACAGTTCGAACGCCCGGCGCAACGTGATGGCGCCCAGGTATCGATGATCGTCGTCTTGCGGCTTGTAATCGGTGCCATCACCCGCGGCATAGGTCACCGGAGCATCGTTATAGACGCTCGAGACGGGCACGCCTTTGTCGACGGCCGCTGAGTAGACGTAGCCTTTGAACGACGAACCCGGCTGACGGCGTGCCTGCCACGCGCGGTTGAATTGGCTCTTGGGCGAGAAGCCGACGCCACCCACCATTGCGAGGATCTCGCCCGAACGCGGATCGTCGGCGACGAGCGCGCCCTGGTGCATGCCGATAGCCTTCCTTCTGGCCGGCGCTCACGCCCGCGGTGACGGCCTTCTGGGCGGCGTCTTCCAGCCGCGGATCCAGCGTCGTGTACACGGTCAGGCCGCCGCGATAGATCTTCTCGTAGCCGAACTGTCTTGACGAGCTGCGCGATGACGTAGGTGGTGAAGTACGGATAGCGGTACGATTGGATCCCGTTGTCGGTCGCACCGATGAAGCGTGAGTTTCTCCGGCCGCTGCCTCGTCGGCTTGCTCTTGCGAGATGTAGCCTGTGGCCACCATACGATCGAGCACGTGACGCTGGCGATCCTTGGCGCGCGCCAAGTCGTTGTAGGGCGAATACAGCGAGGGCGCCGCGACCAGACCAGCGAGCATCGCTGCCTGCGGCAGCGTGAGCCGGCTGACGTCCGTGCCGAAGTAAGCGTGGCTGGCCGCTTGCACGCCATAGGCCCCTGCGCCGAAATACACGAGGTTGAGGTAGCGCTCGAGGATCTCGTCTTTGCTGTAGTAGCGCTCGATCTCGATGGCGAGCAGCGCTTCTTGGATCTTACGAGTCATGGTCTGACGATCGTTGAGGAAGAGCTTGCGGGCGAGCTGCTGCGTGATGGTGCTCGCGCCTTGCGTGATCTCTTCGTGCTGGTAGTTCGCCAGCGCGGCGCGCATGATGCCACGTACGTCGACGCCGCGGTGTGAATAGAACCGCTCGTCTTCGGTCGCGACCATGGCCTCGCGCACGACTTGAGGGATCTGGGTGATGGGCACGTAGACCTTGTACTTGTCGTATAAGCGCGCGAGCTTCGTGCCGTCGCGCGCGACGATGACCGTCGGCGAGGTCGGCTCGATCATCGATAAGCTGCTGACGTCGGGCAGGTTCTGGCCGTAGGCGCCGACGATGGCGAGGATGACACCACCGCCCACCAGCACGCCGATAGCCACGATGAAGAGCAGCACGCTCGCCGCTATGCGCCATCGCTGACGGTTCGCGCTCATCGGGCTTGTCCGGCCGCCGGTCCAGCCTGGGTCTTGGCGAGCGCATCGAGCACGCCGTTGACGAAGTCGCCGGATTGCGCGGTCGAGAGCCGGCGGGCGAGTTCCACCGCATGGTTGATCACAGCGAGCGTATCTGCGCCCGTTCGATAGCGCAGCTCCCACGCCGCCATCTCAAGGATGATCCGGTCGATGCCGGAGAGCCGCTCGAGCTTCCAGCGGTGCAAGAGCGGGGCGATCTCGGCATGCAGTTGTTCTTGGTGGTCGCGCGTGCCGCGCACGATCGATTCGACCAGCGGCCAGTCCGTCGTCCGTGGGGCGTCGGCGCGCTGATCGACCGCGGGATATTGTTCTTCGTATGGATCCTCGATCCGCGCCTCATCGCCGCGGCCGAAAACGCCGACCTCATCACGTGCCTGCGTCAGCGCCTCGTCGAGCGTCGCCTTGCCGATGTCGATCGCGTAGAGGATCTCGAGCGCCAGCCTGTGCTCGCGCCGTTCAACCGCCATGCGCCCCCACAACCACCTTGGGCGGCTGCAGCAAATGCTCGCGCAGCCAGGTCACATAGGTGTGACCCTCGAGAAACGAGTTCATCGTCAGGATGCGCTCGTGGATCGGCACCGTCGTCGCCACGCCGAGGATCTCCGTCTCGGCGAGCGCGCGGCGCATGCGGATGATCGCGTCTTCGCGCGTGCGGTCGTACGCGATGATCTTCGCCAGCATCGAGTCGTAATACGGCGGCACTTCTGCTCCGGTGTAGATGTGGCTGTCCACCCGGATGCCTGGGCCGCCTGGGAACAAGACGCTGCCCAGCTTGCCAGCCGCCGGGCGGAAGGCGTTCTCGACATCCTCGGCGTTGATGCGGCACTCGATGGCATGGCCGTTCGGTTTGATCTCTTCCTGACGCACCGTCAGGCGTTCGCCCGCGGCGATGCGCACCTGCCACTTCACCAGGTCGATGCCGTAGACGATCTCGGTGATCGGGTGCTCGACCTGGATGCGCGTGTTCATCTCCATGAAATAGAAATGACCGTCCTCGTTGACCAGAAATTCGAGCGTCCCCGCATTCGCGTACTCGACCGCTCGCGCCGCGCGCACCGCGCTGGCGAGCAGATCGGTGCGCAAGCCGTGGTCCAGATTTGGCGCGGGTGCCTCTTCGAGCAGCTTTTGATGCCCGGGCTTTTGGATCGAACAGTCGCGCTCGCCGACGTGGATGATGTGCCCGTATTCGTCGCCGAGCACTTGCACCTCGATGTGGCGCGGGCGCACGAGCAGCTTCTCGACGTAGACCCGGCCGTCGCCGAAGGCGGCTTGCGCCTCGCCGCTCGCGGCCGAAAGACCGGCGGCGAGATCCGCCTCGCGCCCGACGATGCGCATGCCCTTACCGCCGCCGCCCGCGGTGGCTTTGATGAGCACCGGAAAGCCGACCTCGCGGCCGAAGCGCCTGGCTTGGTCCTCGGATTCGATGATGCTGGAGCCTGGGATGACCGGCACGTTCGCCTCAGCCATGCGCTGCTTGGCCGATGACTTATCGCCCATGAGCGAGAGCGACGACGCTGCCGGACCGATGAACTTGAAGCCGTGCGACGCGCAGATCTCGGCGAACTGCGCGTTCTCTGAGAGGAAGCCGTAGCCCGGGTGGATCGCATCGACACCAGCGATCTCCGCCGCGCTGATGATGTTGGGGATGTTGAGATAGGAGCGCGCCGTTTGCGGCGGGCCGATGCAATACGCCTCGTCCGCGAAGCGCGGATGCAGCGCCTGGCGGTCCGCCTCCGAGAACACGGCGACGGTCTTGACACCCAGCTCTCGGCAGGCGCGGATGATGCGCAGGGCGATCTCGCCCCGATTCGCCACTAAGACCTTAGCAAACACTGTTGAGCTCCAGGACCGGCCGCGGGTCGCGCGGACCTATATGCGTGGGGGTTCGGCGATCTCCACCTCGGGCGCCGCGATGGATTGCGGGATCTCGACGCCGCCGCTGTCGACGACGAAGAGCGGCTCGCCGAAATCCACCGGCTGCCCATCGACCACCACCTGCGCGATCAACGTGCAGTCGACCGGACAGCGGACGATATTGCGCAGCCGCAACGCTTCGATGTGGCCGAGCACGCGGCCAGCTTCGAGCCGGTCGCCGGTGGCCGGGGGTTCTGCGATATCGCGGAACAGCCCGACGACCTCGGCATTGATCGTGTTGTACGCGCGTCCCACCTCGCCGTTGTAGATGCGTGCTTGCGGTGCGCTACGAGCATGCCCCGGCTTGACGGCCTCGCCCACATCCGCTGGCGCGACCGGGCCAGGCCGGCCGGCGGCTGAGGGCTTAGCCAGCGTCACGCTGCCATGCGGTGTCTTGACCCGCAGCTGCATGAGCGGGCTTTCGGCGAAGACGCGAGAGAGCGGCTCAACCGTCTTGTGGATGAAGCGCGCGAATGATAACGGCTCTTCTTCAGCACGAGCCTTTTTGTGTTCCGCCACGCGAGATATTTCGCCGAACCGCTTTAGGTGGCCTTGCCCCTGTTTGGCTCGTACTTATCCGTCCGCGCGGCGCCTGTGCAACTGGACCTCCGGCGTGGCGCCGTCGAGCAAGCGCGGCTTGCGCACGCGTACCGTCACTTCGCCTATCCGCGCGTCGCGCAAGCAGGCTTGGGCGATGCGGCCGGCCAGCGCCTCGAGCAACGCGAACGACTGTTGGGTGACGATGCGCTCGCAGGTGCTATAGAGCTCGGCGTAGTCGACCGTATCGGCGAGCGCGTCCGATGATGCCGCGTTGCTGGCGTCGACCGCAATCTCGAGATCGACGTCGATAGGTTGACCGCGCTCGCGCTCGCCGGGCTTTGCGCCGTGCTTGCCCCAAAAGCGCATCCCCGTGATGCGGATCGCGTCACCAGGTGGACCGGCGGCGCTCACGGCTGCCGAGATAATGGACGTCGCGTCGGGGCGCGCGCCGCGCCGGTGCGGCAGATGGCGTCGGCCACGTCCACGACGTCGCGCATCTCCGCTACATCGTGCACGCGGACGATGTCGGCGCCACCAGCGATCGCGAGCGCGACCGCCGCTGCGGTACCGAAGAGGCGCTCTTCCACCGGCTGGCCCGTGATCTTGCCGATGAACGATTTGCGCGACACGCCAAGCAACAACGGGTAGGGCAATCGTTCTGCGAACTCGGGTAGTCGCGAGAGGATCTCCACGTTGTGGTCCGGGGTCTTGCCGAAGCCGATTCCCGGATCCGCGATGATGTGCTCGGGGCGTACACCGCTGTCGCGGGCGTAGCGCGAGGCCAGCTCGAGCGACGCGATCACCTCGCTGACGCAATCGCCATCGTAATCCGCACTCACCCGGTTGTGCATCACGATGAGCGGCGCGCCTGCTCTTGCCGCGAGCTCGACGATGCCTGGGATCGCACCCCAAACGCAGTTGATGATGTTCGCGCCTGCGGCGAGCGCCTCCACCGCGACCACCGGCTTGAAGGTGTCGATGGATATCGGGATGTCGACGGCGGTGCGGACCGACGTCACGGCCGGGATGACGCGGCGCAACTCTTCCTCGTCGTCGACCGGCTGATGGCCCGGACGCGTCGACTCGCCGCCGATGTCGATGAGATCCGCGCCCGCCTGCTCGAACGCAAGAGCTTTTTCTGCCGCCGCGCTTGCATCGCGACCGATCCCATCGCCGGAGAATGAATCCGGCGTGGCGTTGATGATGCCCATGAGGAAGGTACGCGTTCCCCACGCGAAGATGTGATCGCCGATCTGCAGCGGCGCGAGCGCGCGCGCTCGTTCAGGCATGGGCATGATTGGTCATCGCGGTGTTCTCCAGGAACCACTGGCGTAGCGTCCCGACGAGAAACGTCGAACCCGTGACCACGACGAGGTCTTCGGGCCCAGCGATGCGCCGCGCGAGGTTGAGCGCTTCGACCGGGTCGTCGACCGCGCGCGATACGAGACCGCTGCTTTCGGCGATGTTGACCAGGTTGCGCGAGTGCTTTGAGCGGCGGTGCGACACGTCAAACGTGGTGAAGATGAACTGCGCGGGCAGACCACGCCACGCCCCGATGACTCCGGCCACGTCTTTCTCTTGGGCGATGGCGACGACGAAGATCAGCCGGCGCTGCGGGAAGTGCCGTTCGATGCCGGCGCGCAACGCTGCGGCCTTTTCAACGTTGTGGGCCACGTCGAACAACAACGCCGGGCGCGAAGGGTAGTACTCGCTTCGTCCGGCCAGGGACAGATCGCCCAAGGCCTGCGCCACGTGGGCTTGCGTGAATGGATAGGCGCTGCGGATCTGTTCGCAGGTGACGATCGCGGTGGCCGCGTTGGTCGCTTGGAACTGTCCGATGAGCGGCAGCCCGAAGGCGTACTCGTCCTGGGCGGTCTTGACCCGGACCGACTGCGCGTAGGCGACCGCGCCGACCGTCGACTCGATACGAGCGGCCTCGGCGAGCACGGTGAGCGGTGCGTCATGCGCACGCGCGGCCTCGGCGATGATCTGCAGGACGCTTGGTTGGTCCGCGGCCGTGACCACCGGCACGCCGTCCTTGATGATGCCGGCCTTGTCACGGGCGATCTGCTCGATCGTGTCACCCAGTACGTCTTTGTGATCGGTGCCGACATTGGTCAGAACGCTCACCTTGGGGGTGATCAGATTGGTGCCGTCGAGCTTCCCGCCGACGCCCACCTCGATGACGGCGACGTCGACCTGTTGTTGAGCGAAGTAGACGAACGAGAGCGCGACCAGTAGCTCGAAGTATGAGGGCGGCCCAAACTCGTCGTGACGCATCTCCTCGATGATGGGAGCGAGCCGTTCGAAGATCTGCGCGAACTGCTCCTGGCCGATGGGCACGCCATCGATGCGCGCGCGCTCGGTGACCGAATGCAGGTGCGGTTTGGTGTGCAGCCCCACCTTACGCCCCGAGGCGGTCAGGATCGCGGCGCACATCGTCGCGGTCGAGCCCTTGCCGGCGCTCCCACCGACGTGGATCGAGGCGAAATCCCGTTCGGGATTCCCGAGGTGGGCCAGCAGCGCGCGCATGCGGTCCAACCGGCCGGGGAATCTCGCCGAAATCGATTCGCCGCTCGTCTTGTCCAACACGCGCACCGCGGTCGCGAAATCCATCGACGTCAGCCTGCTCTCGTGTGGTCGCTCTCGGTGCCGCGCAGCAATTCGACTGCGTGCGACAAGACCGGGGCGAGGACCGCCATCGTGTCTTTGACGGCGCCTGGACTGCCGGGCAGGTTGACGATGAGCGTGCGCTTGCGCACCACCGCGACCGCGCGCGAGAGGATGGCGGTTGGCACTTTTGCCACGCTGTCCTGGCGCATCGCATCGGCGATCCCGGGGACTTCGTAGTCAGCGACGGCGAGCGTCGCCTGCGGTGTGATGTCGCGCGGACCTAAGCCTGTACCGCCGGAGGTGAAGACCACATCGACGCCGCCCCTATCGCACAACAGCTTCAGCAGCGACTCCAACTCCCGGCGGTCGTCGCGCAGTATCTCTTCGCTCGTCACCACGCTCCCGGCCGGAAGGCCCTGGCGCATGACCGGCAGACATCCGTCTAGGCGCGTGCCGGACGCCGCCTTGTCGGACAAGACGATGAGGGCGACGCGTGCCCCCCCACCGGCGTTATCGACCCCTTCGCGCATCTGGCTTCCTCCGATAATGTCCGCTCTTGCCACCGCGCTTTTCGACCAGCTGCAGCGAACCGATCACCATTTCGCGGTCGGCCGCCTTGCACATGTCATAGATGGTCAGCGCGGCGATCGCGGCACCGGTGAGCGCCTCCATTTCGACGCCGGTTTGGCCCGTGCAGGTGGCCGAGCAACGGATGAGGATGCGGTACGCTCCTGCGGGCGTGCAGCGCACGTCGACGTTGGTGAGCGGCAACGGATGGCACAGCGGGATGAGTTGCGCGGTGCGCTTGGCGGCCAGGATCCCGGCGATCTGCGCGGTCACCAAGACATCGCCTTTCTTGGCTGCTCCGGCCTTGATGAGCCGCAGCGTCGCCGCCCGCATACGGACCTCGGCTTGCGCGACCGCCAGACGATCGGTGACGTCTTTCGCCGCGACGTCGACCATAGCCACCGAGCCGTCGCGGCGTTGATGGGATAGTCGCGGGGTGTGGCGCGATGCGGGCCGCAGACGCGAACGTGTTGGACTCATGAGCACTCGAAGCTTCGCACTCTGTGCGCCCTTTGCTTGCGAGCCATACCGCCTTTACGGCATCCCAGCGTGGCGGCGCATCTCGATCACGCCGATCATGACGAGGCCGAACAACCAGCAGTATATGGCGAACGGCGTCAGCTTGTGGTCGTCGACGTAGCGCATGAAGAAACGGATGGCGAAGAATCCTGAGATGAACGCCACGATGAAGCCCGTTGCGATGACGATCGGCGGCTCGGGCGCCACGCCGAGCATCGCGATGTTGTGTTGACCGGTCGCATCGGCGGCGTGCGGATGGATGACGCGGCGCATCTCAAGGATGCTGGCACCCACGATCGCCGGCCCGGCGAGCAAGAATGAGAAGCGCGCCGCCTCTTCCCGGGTCAGACCGGTGAGCATTCCGCCTGCGATGGAGAATCCCGACCGCGAGCCTCCGGGGACGAGGCCACCGATCTGGGTCAGACCGATCCACAGCGACTGCCACAGATTCAGCTGCTCGGCGTGGCGACTGCCCTGGCGCAGCCGCTCGACGGCGAAGAGCACAAGCCCAGTCACCAAGAGGAACACCGCCGCGAAGAGCGGCTGCGCGAACAGGCGGTCGAACTGCTTTTCGAAGAGCTTGCCGACGAGCGCCAGCGGTATCGTGCCGGCGACGATGAGCAGCGCGAGCCGCTCGAACGGCTGGGAGAAGCGATGCGCGAAGCCGGTGAACAGACCGGCCAGCAGCCGCGCATAATCACGGGCGAAGTAGATGAGCACGGCGAGGAAGGTGCCCAGGTGCAGCATCACCACGAAGGGCAAGCTCGGCAGATCCCAGCCAAACAAGTATGACAGCAGCAAGGTGTGCGCCGCGCTGCTGATGGGGAAGAGCTCGGCCACTCCCTGGATGATGCCAAGCGCGATCGCGTGCACGAGCGGCAAGCGTGAACCTCCTCAGCCGCGACCTCGCTGCTTTTCGGCTACGAGTTGAGAGCGAACGTATAGATGATCCTATACGTCTCGGTCACGGGCTCCCCGTTGACTTCAGGCACCGAATACGTGCTTTCCTTTGCAGCCTCAAGCGCCGCTCGATCGAGCGCCGGATAACCTGACGTCTCCCACACCCGCACGTCGCTCACGCCATCGGGGCCAATGGTGAGCAAGATGATGACCGTGCCCTCTTCGCCTTCGCTAAGGGTATCTTGCGGGTAGATGGGATCGACGCGGTGGATGAACCGCGCGCTCACTATGACGTAGCGGTAGTCGGTGGGTGAGGGCGCTGCGACCGGCTCCACTGGTCCGGCAGCTGGTGTCGCCGGCTCATTGCCGCTGCCGCTGCTGCCAGTAGTCGTCGATGCAACGTTCGGCACGGTGACGACAGGGTGCGGCTGCGCTGCCGGATACGCGGCGGCGCTGGGGCGCGCTGCTGGATGCAAAGCGGCCTGGGTTGGTCGCGGCCTTGGAGTCGGTGATGGCCGAGGTGTGGGCGGTGGCGTGGGCTTTGGCGTCTCCAGGGTTCTAATCACGAACTCGGTGATGGATGGTTCAGGCGCCGCACTGAAATGGATCGGCCGGATGATCCCACCCATGATCATATGGAGAGCGCCCGAAGCGAGGATGAATCCGCAGGTCACGATTGCGATGGTCGCGCGTTCGGAGCGCGTCGTCGGTCGCTTGTTGGCCGGCTTCTTCACCGTACGGTCTCCTAAAACGTCACAAACCCGACGTTATCATCGCCTGCCTGGGCTTGGCCTCCGCCAGCCTGCCCGTCTTCGTTATCCTGGTTACGTGCGCGCGAGCTATTTGGATGCAAACGTAAAGCGGCACCTTGCGGCGCCGCTTTTTGGTCGTATCCGAGTCGCAGCGTGCTTATTCCAGCTGGAAGTCGTACTCGATCTTGTACTGGCGGGTTGTCGGAACGCCATTGGAGGTCGGCGGCTTGTACGTGCTCTGCTGAGCGGCTTGGATGGCGGCCTTGTCCAAGATGGGGTTGCCCGACGATTGCGCGATGCTCGCCGCGATGACCTGACCCTGCGGGCCTATGGTGACGAGGACGATCACGGTGCCCTGGATCTGCTGTTCTTTGGCGATCTCAGGATACTCGGGCTGCACCTTATGGATGAAGTCCGAATCCGTCGAGGTCACGGGTCCCGTCTCGGGCGCAGCGGTCCGGGCCGGTTCGACTGTGGGCGCGGCCGTGGGAACGCCTTCCGAGCTGCCCTTCGGCGGTGCGGTATAGGCGGCCTCAGGCGTGCCCTCGCCACCTTGGCTCTTGGAATGCACGACGTTGAGCTTGATGGGCGGCGGCGTGTTCTTTTGCGGCGGCGGTGTCGGCGTCGGCGGCGGGGTCGGCGTCGGCTTCGGGGTCGGCGTCGGCTTCGGGGGCGGCTTGAACTTCATGACCGTCACCACGTGCGGCGGCGGCGTCGACTCTTCTTTGAACTGCGGGAACAGCTTTTCTGCCGCCCCGCCCAGCACCATGTGCCCAAAGCCCGACAACAGGATGAAGCCGATCGAGAGGCCGGCGATGGCGTACTTCTCTCGCCTGGTGAAGAGCGAGGGAGTGGTATGCGGCTTGGTCGGAGGGTTTGTTGCCATGATCTCCTACTGGCTGTTGACGCCTTCCGGCGCCCCCTGGATCTTGTTGGCGAGACCGAACTGGGTGAAGCCTGCGGACTTCGCGGCATCCATGACGGTGAGCACCGTGCCATACTTGACCGCCGGCGCGGCTTTGATGATGATGTCGTCTGCTTTGCCGAACTGGTCGTAATAGACTTTCATGTGGTCGATAGATCTGCGACTTGGGGATGATGTCGGCGCCGACTTGGATCTCGTCCTGATTGGTCTTCGAGTTGTGTCCGATGATCACGACGAGCGGCGACTGCGTCACTTTGATCTTGTTCTTGGCCTCGGGTACCGGCGGCGGCTTCAACAAGGAGGTCAAGATCATGAAGATGATCAGCAGCACCAACAGCACGTCGGTGAACGGCGTGATGTTGATGGTCGACATCACGTCTTCTTCGGGCGATGAGCCTACGACTGACATGTGTGCGCCTTCTCTCTACTCGGTCACAAAGCCGACGTCATCGTCGCCTGCCTGCCGCGCGGCATCCAGGACCTTGATGATGGTGTTGTAGCTGGCATCCGAATCGGCCAGCAGGGAGATGTGGTCCTTATACCCCTGCGCCGCGTGGCTGCGGTGATAGGCGACCGTGGTGGCCATGGTGTCGTAGAGTCGTTCCGAAGGCACTGGCTTGCCGTCGATGTAGATCTTGTTCTTGGCCGACACGATGACTTCGATCTGATGCTGCAACTCGTGTTTGGTGATGTTCTGGGGCGTGTTGTTCTTCTTCGGCAGCTGCTTTTGGAAGCCGGGCGGGGCCGAGAGCGCGGCCAGGATCATGAAGATGATCAGGAGCACGAGCAGCACGTCGGTGAAGGGCGTGATATTGATCTCCGCCATCACTTCGGTGTCTTGCTTGGATGAGGTCATTCCCATGGGTTGTTCCGCCTCTTCGCTGTCTTACAAGTACGCGCGCTGGCCGCGAATGGATCACCTGCGAGGCTGCGGCGCACGGCCACTGGCCGCTCGCGCCGCACATCGCCGATGTCTCCTTGCTAGCCGCCCGTCGGACCGCTCGGTCGCGGCGCCGGTGCCGATGCCGGGCCTGGACCCACGCCCGGTTTGCGCGGCGTATAGAGCTCGGTCGGGATGGGAGCGCCGGCGTTGTGGAAGGCGAGCATCTCAGCCAGCTTGTTCGCCGCGACGATCATCTCTTGGTTATACGATTTGATGCGCGACTTGAAGTAGTTGAAGAACACGACCGCGATGACGGCGACGGCCAGACCAGCGGCCGTCGTGACAAGGGCTTCCGACACACCTGCCGCGACGACGGCCGGCGTCGAGTTGCCCTTGAGCGCGATATCCTGGAACGCGCGGATGATGCCGAGCACCGTTCCGAACAGACCGACGAACGGCGCGATGACGGCCACCGTGCCGATGATGGACAGGTTCGCCTCGAGCGTGTTGAGCTGTTCGAGCAAGCGAGATCGAGAGCGCGTCGGAGATGTCGGCGCGGCTCTTCTCGTGGCGATACAGACCGAACTGTAAGATCTTCGGCAACATGCCCCGGTGTCGGTCGCAGACCGCGATGGCGCCGTTCATGTCGTCCTTGGAGACGCGGTCGCCGATCTCTTTGAGCAGCTGATTGGGATCCGAATGCTGCTTTGAGAAGAAATAAAGCCGCTCGAGGACGATGCCGACCGAGACGATCGACAGCAGCAGCAAGGCGTACATCGCCGGGCCGCCGCGGTTCAGGAAGTCAACGAATGCAGCAAAAAAACCCATGAGTCTTAAATCCCCTTAGATTGAGATAGTTTTATGAACGACGCGATGCGTAACGCCTCATCCGTGAATAAAGAGGGCGGGCGCGTTCGCCCGTCCAGGTGGCGGAACGGGTTACACGCCATTTCTTGCTATTCCTACCGGTCACGGCACCCCCGTGATGGATGGGTCGAAACTCCTAGGTGCCTCCTCCAGGGTTCGATCCACTAGGTTGATTCGTCTTCTCGTTTCGCCCCGAGCCTGAAATGAGGCTGTTGTCCTTGCCATTGAGTTGCACGAAGGCTTTATTGACGAACTCCATGCCTTGTTGGTCGTTCTTCGCCTTGAAGAGGTCGAAGGCTTTGCGCAGAGCGGAATTCGCCTGGTCCTTCTTATTCTGATCTGCATATGCGATGCCTAGCGAGTACCAGCCCATCGGGTAGTTGGGATCCGCTTTGGTGGCGGCGTCCGCGTACTTTAAAGCATCGCCAGTGTGGTCTTCTTTGTCGGTGGTCGCGTTAAGGAACAGCTGGGCGAGGGTTCCGTTGTAAAGCGCTGCGTTGTTCGGCGCCATTGCGATGGCTTTCTGCAGCGCGGCGTCCGCTGACTTTGAATCGCCCTTGGCGGCCGCCATCTCCGCGAGCCCGAACTGCGCATCCGCGCTCTTAGGATCGATCTCGAGGGCCTTGTTGTAGGCGGCTTGCGCTGCGGTGAAGTTCTTCTGGCGCACGTAGATATCGCCGATGTTGATCTGGACTTGCGCGTTATTGGGCTGGACTTGTGCCAGCTGCAGCAGCGGGTTGAGCGCGGCGTTCAGGTTGCCTTTATTGATGTAGTACGAGGCCAAGGTCTGGTATGCGAATGGCGATTTCGGTGCCAGACGTTCGGCCTGGTTGATGGACTGCAGGCCATCGGCCTCGTCGCCTATGCCGAGCTGGGCGCTTCCCAGCGAGGCCAGCAACCGCGAGGTCAGCTCCGGACTCTTCTTGTCGTCGCCCTGCTGTGCGGCTTGATAGTCGGCGATCGCGGCCTTGTAGTTCTGCGCGCCGGATTCGCAATCGCCCTTGAGCATGCGGTATTGCCATGCCTTCGGATCCATCGCCGCTGCTTTTTCTGCGTATGGCAAGCAGGCATCGTACTGCTGGGCTTGCCACAGGCTAAAGGCGTATTCGGCGTACGCTGCGGAGACGACGCTGGCCGGCGCCACCTTTGGATCGAGCTTGACCGCTTGATCGTAGGAGTCGACCGCCGTTCTCAGCGTCGCAGTCGAATGACTATCCGAACCGTCCTGATAGTAGGCGTTGCCACGGGCGGCCCACAGCCGCGCATCGTTCGGAAGCAGCTTGATGCCTTCATCGGCTAGGCTTTCTGCCTGCTTGTAGTCCTTTTTGTTGATCTCGAGATTGATCATCCCGAGGCGCGCCGGGACGTCTTTAGGGTTGGCTGCCAGCTTCTTGGAGAGGTCACTCGTCGCGGCCGCCGTCTCCGTGAGGCCGGCGAGCGTGAAATTGTAGCTGAAATCGTAGAAGGCGGTGGTGGGTTTGTTGTCCCTGGTCGCCGGATAGTACGTAGAGAGCTTCGCAACGCGCAGCACCTCGGCGTCGAGATCCTTGTGGCCTGAAGACTTGGCGATGATGATCTGCTTCGCGGTGCCGTTGCTCGCCACCAAGACCTTGACGAAGACCGTCCCGGTTTCGTGCGCCGCCTTGGCGGATTCGGGATAGTTCGGCTTGACTTGGAGCTTGAATTTAGGGGGCTCGTAATAGCTTGGTTGGTCGGCCCTTGCCGGGGCGCCCGTCCATGCTGCGGCGAGAATAAAAGCGCCGGCAGCTGCGGCAAAGCTGCGCTGTAAGTTGTACATTGCTCTCCTCAGGTCACCTTATGGTAGGGAAGGTAAGCGGTATTCCGTTTGGGCTTTGAATACCTGTCAGCTAGACTTCAATCGTCGCTGGGCCACGCCCGCAGAGCGAAGCAGACGCCGTAGCCGGGTAGCGTCGCCGCGTTCGATTGCCTCCCGAACGCTTCGCAGGCGCTCTTCGAAAACGTCCAAGACACGCACGATGTTACGCCTCCCGGTGAGGAAAGGTCCGGTCCACAGTTCAGGGGGTGACTGCGCCAGCCGGGTCACGCCATCGAATCCTGGACCAATCAGGCCCTTGGCGTCGTCCAGGAGTTCGGCGGCTGCGAGGGCAGACGGCCGAGGCCACTAATTGCGGCAACGCGCTCGTCGTCGCCACGATCGTATCGTGCAGCGCGGCGTCCAAGTGCACCGGCACGGCGCCGAGCGCTCGACGAAGCGGTCGGCGCGCCGCAGCGTTTTCGCGCTGCCTGGATTGGGCTAGAGAGCACAGCGCAAATGGCCGGCGGCGAAAGAGCTCCGCTGATGCGTGCTCTGGTCCGGCAAACTCTGCGCCAGCCATGGGGTGGCCGCCGATGAAGGTGGCGCTGGTGCGGCGGGCGAGCAGGGGCGCTGCCGCCGCTAGCGACTGGCGGCTTTTGACCCGCGACGTCGATGATGAGCGCACTGGGAGCGGCAGCCTGCCAATGACCGCGGGTAAAAGAGCGATCACCGAGCGTAACGGCACCGCGAGCACGACGACGTCGGCGCCCGTCACCGCGGCCTGCAACGATGTGGCGACGCGATCGATTGCACCCCGTCGTCTCGCTATGTTCGCGTGGGCGCGTCGAGTGTCAAATCCGGCGATGCGTATGCGCCGCCGTTTGGACCGGGCGCGTAAGCGCAAGACCGATCGATGCGCCGATCAAGCCCGTTCCGATGATCGCGACGTTGTCGATGGCGTCCCTTGACCGAACCGCTCGGGGATCTCGGGACCTCGCCAATGCGGCCGCGCTCGACTACGCCTGGACGGCGATCGCACGTCGGAGCCGATGCGTCTTCCGACCGCCCTCGCGACCGGACGTACCTGCTCCATCATCGCGCGAAATTCTCGAAGGTGAGCGATTCGAAGCCGTCTTTGAGCGCATCGGCGGGGTGCGGGTGGACTTCGATCATCAGACCGTCCGCGCCGGCGGCGACCGCGGCTCGCGCCATCGGCGTCACCAGATCCCATTTGCCGGTCCCGTGGCTCGGATCGACGACGATGGGCAAGATGGGTCAACGTCTTGACCAGCGGCACCGCGTTGAGATCCAGCGTGTTGCGCGTGGCGGTCTCAAAGGTGCGGATGCCGCGCTCGCACAGATCACCTCGTGATTGCCGCCGGCGTAGAGATATTCGGCGGCCAGCAGCCACTCTTCGACGGTCGCCGAGAGTCCGCGCTTGAGCATGACCGGCTTGCGCGCTTTGCCGATCTCTTTGAGCAGATTGAAATTCTGCATGTTACGCGCGCCGATCTGCAAGACGTCGGCGTACTCTTCGACCAGCGCGACGTCGCGCGGATCGAGGACCTCGGTGACGATGGGTAGACCGCTGAGCGCTCTGGCCTCGGCGAGAATCTCCAAGCCTTCTTTGCCCATCCCCTGAAACGAGTATGGAGACGTGCTCGGCTTGTAGGCGCCGCCGCGCAGCATGGTGGCGCCGCAACGCTTGACCCATTGCGCCGTCGTCGACGACCATGTCGCGCCCTTCGACGGTGCAGGGCCCGGCGATCACCTGGACGTTCGGGCCGCCGATCTCCACGTCTTTGCCGACGCGCACGATGGTGTCTGCTTGCGCGCCTTCGCGGCTGACGAGCTTGTACGATTTGCTGATGGGCATGACGCGGTCGACGGCTTCGAAGCCACCGAGCTGCGCCGCGAGCATATCCTTGTTGTCGCGCACGCCCGAGCACGCCGATGATGAGGCGCTCGGCGCCCTGCGACACGTTGACGCCGAAACCCATCGCCACGATCTTGTCGATGATCTCTTTGGTCTGTTCGGCTGTCGCGTTGCGTTTGATGACGACGATCATGAGATGGTGGGTCCTTTGTCGAGCGGCGAATGTCGCAGTGGGCCGCGGTCAGAACGTGGTGCCGGCAGTCTCTGGATTTTCGTCACCGCTGAGGTCAGGGCGCAGCCGGGTGGCGCCTTCGAGGTAGATGTGCTTGACGTCCGCCTGCGCTGCGGTCGTGTTGACGAGCATGAGCACGCGGATACAGGAGCCTAGGCGCCCAGGAACGTCGATTTCAGTCCCGCACAGCAGCGGCACCTTCCGCCAGCCGAGCGCGCGTGCCGCTGCGGCCGGGAATTCGGCGTTCAAGTCCGGCGTCGTGGTGAAGAGCACCGAAGCGATATCTTCGGCGTCCACCCGATTGGCTTCGACCATATCGCGCAGCAAACGGTCCGTCGCCGCGACGATCGTGGGGGCGTCATTTTTGGGTGCGGTGATGGCTCCGCGAATGCCTCGTACGCTCATTCCTGCGAGCGTTCGGCACGCAGTCGGGCGAGTTCCCGCGTCTCGGTATCGCTGAGCTCGCGCGTCGCACCGATTTTCAGCTTGCCCAACTGCACCGGGCCGAACTGGGTGCGCTCGAGCGACACGACGCGCAGCCCCACCCGCGCGCACATGCGGCGTACTTGGCGGTTCTTCCCCTCGGTCAATATGATGGCAAAGCGGTGCGATCCATCGGCCAATCGCTTGTGATCGCGTGCGCCCAGCGCGGTCAGCGACTCGGGAGTGAGGTTCCCTCGAGCCACGACCTCATAGCGCTTTCGCACACCGCTGGAGGGATGCATGAGGAACCGTGCCAGCGCGCCGTCGGTCGTGCAGAGCAGCACGCCGGTCGTGTCCGAGTCGAGCCGGCCGATCGGGAAGAGGCGGCGATGCGCGGGTAAGAAGTCGGCGACAGTCGTGCGCTGATGCTCATCGCTCATCGTGGTGATGACGCCGGGCGGCTTGTTGAGCACAAGGGTCAGTTGATCGGAGAATGCGTCGTTACGGATCCGTCTGCCATTGAGGGTGATGACGTCGCGCGCCGGATCGATCGAGTCGCCCAGCATCGCGCGCCGTCCGTCGACCGCGACCTTGCCGGCTGCGATCATGACGTCAGCGGCGCGGCGTGACGCCACGCCGCATTCGGCGAGGAACTTGTTGAGGCGCATCGTCGCGCCGGGCGATGGGGCAGGGCGCGCGAGCGAGCCCGACCGGGGCGAACGTCTTCGCCCCCGTTTGATCAGCGGTCTTGCTCGGCGTTGGCGAGCGACATCGCCTCTTTGGTCACCGATTTGAGGAACTCTTCATTGCCGTCGGTGCGCCGGAAGCGCTCCAAGATGAGCTCGGTCATCTCTTGCGTGCCGAGCACTGCCGTGGCGCGGCGCAGCATGACGACCTTGCGCAGCTCGATCTCGCTGAGCAGCAGCTCCTCGTGACGTGTGCCCGAGCGCTTGATGTCGACCGCCGGGAAGATGCGGCTGTCCGCCAGCTTGCGCACGAGGTTGATCTCCATGTTACCCGTGCCCTTGAACTCTTCGAAGATCACGTCGTCCATCTTCGAACCGGTCTCGATCGAGCGCGGTGGCCACGATGGTCAGACGGCCGCCGCTCTTCGATGTTGCGTGCGGCGCCGAAGAAGCGTTTGGGGCGATGCAATGCGCTCGTGTCCAAGCCGCCTGAAAGCGTGCGGCCGGTCGAGGGCATGACCTGGTTCCAGGCGCGCGCCAAGCGGGTGATGGAGTCGAGCAGGATGACGACGTCATGGCCGAGCTCGACCAGACGCTTGCAGCGCTCGAGCGTGAGCTCGGCGACCGCGGTGTGGTTCTCCGGGTGCTCGTCGAAGGTGGACGAGACGACTTCGCCTTCGATGGAGCGGCGCATGTCCGTGACCTCTTCCGGCCGCTCGTCCACGAGCAGCGCGAACAGGTCGCATTCCGGATGATTGGCGGCGATCGCGTTGGCGATCTTCTTGAGCAGTGTCGTCTTGCCGGCCTTGGGCGGCGACACGATGAGCGCGCGCTGGCCCTTGCCGATGGGGCAGAACAGGTCGAAGACGCGACCGCACATCTCGAGCGACGAGGTCTCCATCTTGAGCCGGTTGTCCGGATAGATGGGCACGAGCTTGTCGAACTTCTGCCGGCCGCGCAGCGCTTCAGGATCTTGGCCGTTGACGGCTTCGACCTTGAGGATGCCGTGATATTTCTCGTTGTCCTTCGGATCGCGTATCTGACCCGCGATGAGATCGCCGGTGCGCAGCTCGAAGCGGCGGACCTGCGATTGCGAGATGTAGACGTCGTGCGGCCCAGGACGCATGTTCTCGCGCCGCAAGAAGCCGTAGCCCTCCTGGCAACATCTCGAGCACGCCGATCGCGAAATTCAGACCGGCGGCGCGCGCTTGGGCTTCGAGGATGGGGAACACGAGGTCTTGTTTTTTGATGCGCGCGAGATCTTTGATCTCGAGCGTCTTGGCGTAGCTCGACGAGCTCGGTGCGGGTCTTCTCTTCTAATTCTTTGACCGAGAGGAAGGGGAGCGTCTCGCCGTCTTTGGTTTGGAACGTCTTGGGGGGCGCTTGCTCGCGTTCCTGATAGGTACGCGCCGGGAAGACCCGCTGCACGCCGCGATCGCGGTCGCGGTTTCGGTCGTAGCGGCCACCCCGCTCGTAGCGTTCTCCTCGATCTCCGCGTTCTGGCCGCTCGGCGCGATCGTAGCCCTGACCGCGCTCTGGACGTTCCGATCGTTCGTAGCGTTCGGTGCGCTCAGGCCGCTCGGAACGCTCTTGGCGTTCGGTGTACTCGCCGCTCTGCCGCGGTGAATAGGAACCTGGCGGGCCGTTGTTGGCCCGTGAGCGGGGGCGAGAGGTCTGATGCGGATTTGAAGGAGGGAGAGAGTCTTTTTCGTCTGCTGACGGGGATTGGTAATCGTTGTCTTCTTGCACGCCTTTTAGCCTATGGGAAGAGGTGTCGGTGAAAAACACATATTGATATTACGACGAGTTGTCGCAGAAGTGTTCAACCGTTGATATGATGGGTGATTAGGTGATTATAAGAAGCGGACTCGTTCTCTGTAGGATGTCGAGCGCGCTCCGCCTACTATATCACAGCAGCCCGAGCGCCGTCAACGGACGCAGCTGTGCGCTTACCTACGTTATCGGCTTTTTGGGCCGTTTTTATGAGCCGGTGTGCGACCCTTGCGGAAGGGTGAAACGCTCGGGCTCTCGGCGTCGACAAAACGCAACGGCCATGCCTGCGCGACCGTGAGCCCGACTCTGCCCGTCGCGTGCAAAGCGGGTGGCCTGGTAGGGTCGCCGGGCGCGATCGTGAGATCGCCACTACGCAGATCTGCGCCGTCGCAGCGCAGATCGATGGCGAGCGCGCGGCACAGGTTGCCGGGCCCGCAACCGAGCGCAGCGATAGGTGTGCCCTTGGCGCGTCTGCGCAGCATCGCGTCAATACCCTCGAGTGGTTCGATCGCGCGGATCAGCACGGCGGCACCCAGACCTGCCGGCTCGGTCGTCACGTTGAGGCAGTGATATATGCCGTATATAAGGTAGATGTAGGCGTGGCCCGGCCGGCCGAACAGGGTGGCCGTTCGCGGCGTCGGCCCGCGATAGCCGTGGCACGACGGGTCGACCAGCGGCAGATATGCCTCGGTTTCTACGATGCGACCAGCGAGCAGCTCGCCGGCGTCACGTTCCCCTGGCGGAATGCGACGGTAGAGAATCGCTCCGACAAGTCGCTTAGCGACATCGATAGTCGGGCCATCGAACATCCCGCTCATCTCGGGAGCCGAGCGTTGAGAGGAAGTTTCCGCACGAATATCAGTTCGCACTTGACCGCCCGGCGCGCATGCGTGATGATGGGTCAAAATCACTGCTTCTCATCGCGAGATCTCTTCGAGAGGATAGGCCATGAATGCTCGTGGCTACACTTTAGTCGAGCTGCTCGTCAGCATGGCGGTCATCCTCATCTTATTGATGGGGGTGGGCGGAGCGATTGTCAGTACGTTGCACGTGCAAGCTTTCCAGGTGAGGAGAGCTGCGGATGGGCCGGACGGCTGGTGATGTAGCCGAACGTCTACGCGAAGAAGCGCGCGGCGCCACGGCGGTCTTCGTCCCCAGCGTCGACATCTTGGGTGATCCCAACGCCGGCGCTAGCGGGTCGCATGAGGTCGACTTCTTGCGCCGCCTGTCGGCTGGCGGCGACGCGTATGTCGCGTATCGTTTTGACGGCGCGACTGGCGAGGTCACTCGCTATGAGTACACGTCCGCAAGGGGCACGAAGACCATCCTTAACGCCGATCTCGCTGCCGGCGATATCGCAGCGTTTTCCCTTGTCAGGCTAAAGGCAAGCGAAGCTGGATCGCTCGCCGGAGAAAGCGACCCGCCTGAGGTGTCGATCCTGTATGGCACTCCCGAACTTGTCGGCGGCAACGACATCGTCGTCGTGACTATGGAGCCTCGGCAGCAGAAGGGCACTCCTTTTAGTTCTTTCATAATTCATCTTGCTTCACGCGCAGCGCCCACCGCGTTCGCAGTGCTGGCTCCCAAAGGTGTTCCAACGCCGCCCCCGACCACAACGGTAATACCATTTGTCGTCTTGCGCCCTGGCTTTAAGGTTAGATTGCCCCACGGCCCGATGCATGGCACCAGTCCTGGTGCGCCGAGCATAGGGGACTGGATTCAAAGCACCGGGTCCGCAGAGATTTTGGGGCCAGGTGAGCGGGGAGTTGACAGCTGGGTTGAACTTAGCGCTTTTTACACTCGGATCAGCTCGGGCGTTTACACATATAAGGCGCCTGACGGTGCGTCTATAACTGCAATTATCAGCTGCGTTGAAGGGCCCTGCCCGGTCTTTAAGCCACTGCCCGTTAGCGCGCCGGGTGCGCCCAAAGGCAGCCTCGTATTTCAGATGGCACCATAGCACGAACGCAGGACCGCTCTTTCCTTAAAACAAAGTTAACCGCGCCGCTGCATCCATGAAACACGCGCGGATCAGGGCGGATCACCCGGTACAGGGCTAACCAGCGAGTCGCTGGCTTAACCCGTATGGGTTTTTGTTCTTCCGGGTTCCGAGGAGGAATAAGGTAATGCCTAAGTCGCTTTCCCGCCTTGTCGCGGTGATCGCCGTAATATGTGCACTCGTCGTCTGCCAGGGAACTTTGACACTGGCCGGCACGACCGGCACGATCAACGGCAAGATCACCGACGAACTCGGCAAGCCAGTCGCGGGCGTCCACGTCAGCTTCGTGGCTCCGTCGTTTAAGATCACTACTATCTCAGGCTCAAATGGCTTCTACAACGCAACGGGTCTGCCGCCGGACACTTACACGGTGACCTTCGCTGAGGAGGGCCTTCTCACGCAGACGGTCACCGGCATAACCTTGAATCAAGATCAGACCTACGTGCAGAATATCACCATGCAACGTGAGGTCAAAACCCTCGGCCGCATTGCCGTGCGTGGTTCAACAGCGTTGGTCCAACCCACACAGACCGTTAACCAATATACGGTCAACCAGCAGACAATCCAAGCCATCACTGGCGTGCCACAATCGATTTCCCAAACGCAAGTGCTCAACGCGCTGCCCGGTGTCACGACCGACAATGGAGGCTATCCCATTATCCGCGGCGGCGCTGAGAACGATGAGGGCTTCGAGCTCGAGGGCATCGACGCGACCGAGCCCGTCACTGGACAGTTCATCAACAGCTTGGCGCTCAACGGCGTGGCCCGGCTGCAGCTGTCCACCGGGGGCTACGACGTGAGCGAGGGCAATACCAATTCCGGCGTGGTCAACGTCGTCGCCAAGCGCGGCGTTTATCCCGGCGCAGGTCTTGCGTCAGCCGGCGCAGGGTGGCCCGCGTACAACCACACGCTCGCTTTCGACTACGGCAACTCGACTCCTGACAACCGCTTCAGCTATTACTACTCTTTCAACGGCATCCGCGACAGCGTCAGCTATGGCAACGGCACGGGCTGGTACCGTCGCTTAAACAACGCCCTCGATAATACCGCCGGCAACGATAACGCCGTCAATCTTTTCTATCATTTCGGCTCCACAAATCAAAACGAGGTCCAGTATTACGCCGACTTTGGATCAAACTTGTTCAATCAGGGGTTCCAGATCAATCCAGCACTCACGCCCTATGCGACGGCCAATTGCGTCAATATCGTCATAACCGGCGGGCCTTGCGGGGCCTTCGGGCCGTCGGGCCTGTTCTCTAGCCCGCAGGTCTCACTCGTCGATTTCACGCCGACCTTCGTGACACAAACCGCGCTGCTCCAGAACAGCAACTACCCCGACCACGAAGACGAGAACCATCAGATCCAAAAGATCAACTTCAAACACCAGTTCAGCGCCTCGAGCTTTGGCGAGTTCCGCGTCTTCCGGGCGCAGTCCAACGTCAACTTCCTCACGCCATGGGACGGCGGGGCGTTTGCAGACGAATATGAGTTCGCGGGCTCCGACAACCGGGGCATCGCGTTTGACTACAGCAATCAGATCAGCGCCGAGCACGACGTCAGCATCGGTGGCGAGACCATCTTCACCGTGCCGAACTTCGCTATCGCGATTCCCAGTACAGCGGTGTTCAGCGATCCACTCGAATGCGGCATATCCTGCGCGCTCCTCGGACTGACGGGCAATTTCAATCCAAACCACATCACGAGCTACGTGGCGCCGGTCTATAACGAAACCGCAGCCTTCATGCGATCCGTTTTCGGCATTGCCGCGCCACCGGGAGTCCAGCCGCTATCGCAACTACCCGACAACGCTAGCCACATCACATCTGACCTTCACCGCAACAACGTGTGGATCAAGGATCGGTGGCAGCCGAGCAACCGCTGGACGGTCACCGCCGGTTTCCGCTGGGACCAAGAGATCATCGACCTGCCGAGCAACACCAGCCAGGCGAATCTCTTCTACACGACTGACGCAGCTGGAGATTTTGTCGACATCCCAGGCCAGTCGGTCGGCAACGACGTGACCCACCCGAGCCACTTCAGCCCGCGTCTGGCGCTCACGTACCAGGCCAGTCCGAAGGACGTCTTCCGCGGCTCGTATGGCGAGTTCATCGAGTTCACTCCAGAGTCCAACATCGAGAACACCTATAACATCGAGAATTCCGCCGCCGGCTGCACACTGGCTAACGGCTGCTTCGTGGCGCTGCCGGGGTACAGCCCGACGTGCAACAACGGTGTCGACCCGGCACATGCCAACAAGCCCTGCAACGGCATCAACAATCTGCACCAGCAGATCGTCGAAGATCTCAACACCAACAACTTCGCTCAGTATACGCCGGTGCTGCCGCAAACCGCCATGACCGTCGACTTCTCGTGGGAGCACGACTTCGGCTACGGCCTGCAGATGCGCATCACGCCGTACTGGCGCAAAGGCTGGAACTACGTCGTGGTGAGCACACCGCTGATCTTCACCCTGCCGGACGGCACTTCGGTGTTCGGCTCGCCGCGTGAGACGAACGCCGGTTTGAACGAGAACACCGGCGTCGAGTTCGCGTTGGATCACAACGTGCAGTACGGTCTGTCGGGGTTCATCCACGGGACCTATGACAACACGCTAGCCAACTACAACAGCGACTTCTTCCCATCAGTCAATGATGCAGCCGTCGCGCTCGGCCATTTCTTCCACGTGGACTACGTCGCGCCGATCACCGCCACTGCAAACCTGAGCTACAACACTCGCCAGGGGCTGCACGTCTTCGCTACCATGCCATACGAATCAGGGTATTACTACGGCGTGGGAACGCACACGTTCGTCTTCGGCGCCAACGGTCAGCCCGAAGAAGTGCTCAACACCGATCTGGCGGCAAGCTCGCTGGGTCTTAACTCCTTCGCGAGCGCATACTACTTCACCGACCCGACAAACCCGGGCACGATCGAACACCCGAACATCACCGGCTCGCGAGGAACGCCCGAAGGCCCTGACCCGGGGTCGCTGCAGAGCCCGCAGAACTTCCAGCTCAATCTGACCGTTGCACATGACCTCGGCCATGGAAACCACGTTATGCAGGCCGGCTTCCAGGTGAACAACATCTTCGGGAACTACAGCAACTTCGTCACGGGCCAAAACTCACGCTACGTCAACAATGGGGTTGGTGGATATGCCGCGACTTCGGGCGCGGCGAGTTCGTTCACCCAACCTCTTGAACCATACGTCTACCCCGCCAGCCCATTCCCGTATGAGAACGAGCCTATCGGAACTCCGCGCACCTACTACTTCTACTTGTCCGCCAAGTACTAGAGACTGAAGGAACGCAGAAAGGAAATGAACACGATGCACAAACTACGCGCGGGGCTTGCGGCTCTGCTGTGCCTGGGGGCCGCCGTGGGTTGCTCGACGCAGACCAGCCCGGGCGACATCCTCGCGGGCCCAGTGACACTGCAGATGGCAGTCGGTACGCTCAACGACAGCGCGGGAACGATCTCTGGGCTCTATGGTGGACCCGGTGCCGGCACGTTTCTTAACGTGGTTGCGACGTTCCGGAACAATCTGGGATCATCCGCGTTCGCCTCCCCGGGCAATGCCAACTTGCTCGGGCCGGCGGCGCTGAAGTTCCCGATCCCGGGCAGCATATTCGCGTATGGACAGCCGCCGTTCGGCTCGCTCGGAGCGGGTTCCCCAGGAGACCTCGTCCTGGGAATGCCACCTGCCTACGTCCCGGCGAGCACTGTGGCGCGCTCCGACTCCAGCTTCAACACACTCACGCCCGGCTACTCGACCGGCTTCATCTTCACCGGTCTTGCGCCGACGCCGGGCGGCTACGCCGTGAACGTCGGCGTTCAGGTGAACGGTCAGAACCAGGTCTACGGAGTCGCGGCCACCTTACCGGGATCGCCGAAGGTCCTCGGTGGTGAGGCCGCTCCTTCCTACGCGTCGGGCGGAGGGACCGGCGGCGGAACCTTCACGGTGTCCGTGCCCGCGGGTGTCACCGAGACGCTCGTGGTGGTCTTCGACACGTCACCGGCCGAAGTAGCGACGGCATTGACGCACGGCTCGACGGCAACGCTACCGGCTGGGACCCTAACGCCGGGGACAGCGTACACGGCGTTTGCCATCGGCGCTGACTACCCACTCGTGGAATCCGGACCCCCTGCGAGCGCAGTACAAAACCCGACCATCACCGGGGGTGGCGGCACCGCGAATCTGACCGTCTCTGGCTCGGCCGGGTTCACCCAATAGCAAGGAAGTCGCACGCGAATGCGATAGGGTGGCTGCACAGCCACCCTATTTTCTTTGTGTGGACGCTGGCGCATGAGTTTTGATGAACGGTTGACCCGCGCGCTCAAGATCCTGGCGATTATCGGGTTGAGCGTTGCTCTGGCGTGGGTCGTGGGCGCGTTCTTGCATCGTGTCATCGCCGTCGTGATCGTCGTGTCGGGCGCGGTATTCTTCTCCTATCTCATCTATCCGCTGGTCCGCCGATTCTCACGGCGCATGCCACGCTGGCTCGCTATTGTATGCGTGTACGCGCTGCTTGCGGTGCTTATCGGCGCTGTCATGAGCTTCATCGGTCCGAAGCTCGGGTCAGAAGCGCGCTCGCTCGGCCAAGATTTCCCATCGATCTTGCAGCAAGCGCAGAACCGCATCTTGGATGCGAACACGGCGCTGCTGACCGCGGTGCCCATCGAAGCGCGAGAAAGCGCGGCCAATATCATCGAATCCGCTGGCGCTTCGCTACAGAAGAATGCCGGCGCGATCGCCGGGCAAGCCTTGACCATCTTGCTCAGCCTCGCTTCCATCATGACGGCCTTCGTCATCATCCCGGTCATGGCGTTCTACATCCTGATGGACACGGACAGACTGCGATTGGGCTTTCTACGCATGATCCCAGCCGCGCAGCAATCAACCGCGCTCGACGTGCTGCGGGATATCGACGTAGTGATGGGAGGGTTCATCCGAGGGCAGATCATCGTGGGCGCAACCGTGGCCGTGCTCGTCACGGTGATGTTATTGCTCTTGCGCGTCAAGTACGCGTTGCTCATCGGCGTTTTCGCAGGTGTGGTAGACATCATCCCATACTTGGGCGCGATCGCAGGCGCCGTGCCGGCAGTCATCCTCGCTGCGCTCTCTCACGGCCTCGGGTGGGCGTTGCTCGTTATCGGCGGCTTCGTGCTTATCAATCAGATGGAAGGCCACATCATCGCGCCGACGGTGGTGGGACAGCGCGTCGGTCTCAAACCGTTCATGGTGATCGTCGCGATCTTAATCGGGGCCGAGCTAGGCGGAATTCTCGGGATGTTCGTCGCGGTGCCGGTAGCCGGCGTCATAAAAGCGCTTTTGACGCGCTTTCTCCCGCCTGCTCCGGATGAGCGCTCCGTCACATAGCGTGAGCGAGTGGCAGCGGCGTGTTGTAGATGGTCGCGGCGAGACTCTCTGTCTTGGCACGCAGCTGCTCCATCCGGCTCGACGTGGCTGAGACGACCTTGGCCCGCCGGAACTCGTTGAGCTTGCAGCCCAAAATCACATACTGAAGGAAAAGCTCTCGCGGCGGCTCCGCCCGCCGCTCGAGCTCCTCCACCAGCTGCGCATCATCCACAACGATCAAGGCGCGCTCTATCTTCAGGTCACGTAGACGATCGATGGCGGCGGTCAGACCCGCGTACGCGTACTCTCGATCAGACGGATCATGGCTGACCGCGAACGGCACGAAGTACTCACCGCTTGAGGGGCCTCCCTGAGCCACGAGCTTGATCCCGGCCAGCCCTCGGGCATGCCCGCAAGGAACGACGGAGACCAAGGCCTGCATTTCGGGCCGCCGGGCGGGGGAGAGGGGTTTTCCAGGGCTGATCATCACGTCTCTATTTTATCGAACGTATGTTCGACTGTCAAGAAACGCTAGTGCCGGCCTCCCCAGTGAACAGGTCCGCAAACGCGTCTTTCGGGGCCTGGGACAACCCAGCCCGGACGTTTGAAAGGACCGCCTCGTAGATCGCCAGGACCCGACCGGCCGTCGCTCGAGCGTCAAAGGCCGCGGCCGCGGTTTTGGCATGCGTCACCGCGAGGGTGCGGCGTTGCGCGTTGCACATGAGCTCCCAGGCAGCGTTTGCCATGGCAGCGGCGTCTGCCACGATCTCGCCCGCGAGGTGCTCGCCGAACACATCTCGCGTCTGCGGGTTATCAAGTGCAACGACAGGCACGCCCGCCGCGAAGGCCTCAGCGAGCACGAGACCTTGCGTCTCCGTCACTGACGGAAAAACGAAGACATCGGCTGCGGCATAAAAGGACGGGATCTCTGCGTGTTCCACGGCGCCGGCGAAATGCACGGCCTTCGCAAGCTTGGCCTCACGCACGAGTTCTACGAGCTGGTGGCGCATCGGCCCGCTGCCCACAAGCAGTAGGTGCGCCTCTGGCAGCCGCTGGTGGAGGAGCTGGAGCGCCTCGACGGCCAGGCGGACGTTCTTCTCCTGGGCCAGCCGCGAGACCAGCAGCAGTAACGGTGCGTCCTTAGGAATCCCATATTTGTCCCGCACTGCGAGGCCCGCAGTGCGATCGGTGCGCCTGAAGACGTCGATGTCGATGCCGGTCGGCACGACGCAGATCGGTGCGCTCACGCCTTGCTTGCGCAGCTCGCCGGCGACCGCTTTGGTCGGCACGATCACAGCGTCTGCAGCGTTTGCGTATGTCTTGGTCAGTTCGCGCGTCAACTGCGACGTGATGCGCTGTCCAAGCGGCGAGTAGTGCGCATAGCTATCGAGCAGCGTGTGATACGTGTAGATCAACGGCACGCGGAATCGTCGTCGCGCGTAATACGATGCCATCCAGCCCGTGATGAACAGCGAGTGGCTATGGATGACATCGCACTGGCTCAAGAAACGTCGTTTATTTCTTCGCGCGACGAGCGGAAGCGTCAAACGATATTCGGTGCGCGCCGGCAACGGCAGCGAAGGCATGCGGAACACGCGGCCTGCACTTTCCGCACCTTTTGGAATGTGTGGGGCGAACGTGAACACTTCATGACCGAGCACGCGCAGTTGCTCAGCCAATGAATCGACCGACGTCACGACGCCGTTGACGATCGGGCGGTATACTTCAGTGAAAAGTGCTACTTTCATGACACGATGATAATATCGGTATTCGGAACGCCGTACCCGAAAACCGTTCGCGACTCTGAACCGCGATTCATTAATCGGTACATCGGTCCCGCATATGCATCGCTATCCTGTGGATAGACACGCAGCGGTTTGACCCTGCTCGCGCGCACGTGTTATAATCCCTTGAGTCATCAACGATTCATCTTATTCAATAGCCTGATTCATCGGCTTCATACGCGCACTTTTTTCGCGCGATCATCGCACCCGCAAGCATCTTCCCACCAACGTTCTGCCCCGCAACCCGTGGATGATAGCTTGTGCCCTTTGGGGATACGATTTGACCAACACCACGCCGACGACACGTCGCTCGCTTTATCGAATGGCCGCGCTGATCGCGATCGCGATCTTCGCGGTTAGCATCCAGTATCAGCCCTCGGCCGCATTGCCGCTCATCGGTTCCTCGTCATTATCGCCGTATCACAACGTGACGCTGGGAGATTCGCTCCTGCTTAGTCGCGCTGCGCGCGCGCAACGCATGAGCATGGGTTCGCTGCCGAGCAACAGCGTGACGTTCAGCGACCCACATGCGCTGTTGACGACACCGAAGATGGCTCCCATTCCCACGACGATCGAAAACGCCAACATGGAGTCCCTCTCCATCCGTACGGAATTCCGGACGCGGCGCGCCTTCTCCCAACCGCAGACCACTGTGCGCTTCACCAACGAGATGGCGCCTGGCACGAAGAAGATCGTGCGCCATAGCAAGCCGGCCATCACGGTCGTCACCGAACGCGTCACGCTATGGAACACGGTCATCGTCGATCGTCAAGTGGTCGCCCGCGCCATGGTGCAGCGCGCGCAGCCCGGGCTCGTCGTCGCCGGTCCGCCGCGCAACGTGGCTGAAGCTATGGCCGCTAGCGGCGTGCACAAACTCGTGGCCGTGTACGCGATGGTCGCCACGGCATACACCGCCGGTTCCGCACAGGCCGTGCCGACCGGTCGCACTGCAACCGGCCTTCCTGCGCGCTACGGCGTCGTCGCCGTCGATCCGCGCGTGATCCGATTGGGCAGCCACTTGTATATCGAAGGATATGGCGCGGCCGTCGCAGCTGATACCGGCGGTGCTATCCGCGGCAATCGCATCGATCTTTGCATGGATTCGCTGCGCAGCGCCATCAACTGGGGACGCCAGCCGGTGAAGGTCTACGTCCTTCAGGAATAGATAGCCCCTCGTCGAAGCCGGCTGCATGGCGGCCGACGACTTCTCCTCTCCCAAACGCATTCTCGAGGCGCGGCATTTACGGCCGCGAAAACGTTTCGGCCAGAACTTCCTCACCGATCCTCGGGTGGCCGCACGCATCGCCCAGTCGCTTCCGCCGCGCGCTTACGTCATCGAGATCGGCGGCGGCACCGGCGCCCTGACCGCTGCGCTGCTGGAACACGCGCGTCTGGTCACCGCGCTTGAGATCGATCGCGATCTCGCCGCGGTGCTGGCCGAGCGCTTTTCCGATGCTCAGGACCGCCTGCGCATCTTGCCCGAAGATGTGCTCAGTTTCGATCTGGGGGCCGACCTGCGCGCACAGGCGCCGCCGCGCGCCATCTGCGGCAATCTGCCGTACTACATCACGACGCCGATCATCGAGCGGATCTTCGAGGCCACAAGCACCTGGGAGTGCGCCATCCTCATGGTGCAGCGTGAATATGCGCGCCGTCTCACCGCCAAACCCGGATCGCCTGAATATGGAAGCCTCACGGTTTTCGCCGCGCACTTCGCGCGGGTCGAGCGCCTTTTCGACGTCGGAGCGGCGGGGTTCTACCCCGCACCTGACGTCGCCTCATCGGTCGTACGCCTCACCCCGTCCGGCGCCCGCGCGTCTGATGCAAGCGACCTGTTCTTCCTCTGGCTCGTGCGCGCGGCTTTCAGCCACCGGCGCAAGACCCTGGTCAACAGCGTGCTGGAGCGCATTCCAGGTGAAGGTACGGATTTGCGAAAAAGCATCGAGTCGGCGCTGGCGACGGTAGGCCTCGCGCGCGGGGTGCGCGGCGAGCGGTTGGCACTAGCCGACTTCCAGGCGCTTGCCGATACTTTGAGAGAGCAGGGCTTGATGGAGAAGTTGTGGACGAAGCAATCGCACCCCAGCAGCTAAGACCGTCAGCGGCGCCCGGAGCGCCGGCTTTTTTTGGACCCCGCTGGAACGGCTGGACCCTGTCAGCGCTCGCGGTGGTCTGCATACTCGGCTTTTTCGTCACGCAGACGGTGTTGCTCGTCTACGTGCTCTTCCGGGATCATCCGGATTTTCTGCGCTACCCTGCCGAGCTCCAGCATCAGCTCCAGAGCCCCTCGTTCGTCACCGATCTTCTGACCGCTAAGAACCTGTGGCTCATCTCGGTCTTCTCGGAGGCGGCTCTGGCGCTCATGACCATCGGGCTGGCGCAAGCTGCCTTCCGGGCCTCGCCGAGCAATCTGGGCTTGCGCGCGATCGCCGGCCGGCATCGCGTGGCGCTCACGATCGGCATCGGCGCTACCGCGGGCGTCGGTCTCTTCCTCATCAGCTCGCTCGTCGAGGTCGCTCTGACCAAAGTGCTCGGGCCTCACCCGCCGCAGCCCCAAGCGCTCGCGCTCATCAAACACCATGGCTGGTGGGCGTTCATGCTTGACTTCATGTCGGTTGGGATCGCCGCTCCTATCGCAGAAGAGCTGTTCTTCCGAGGGTTTGTCTTCGCTGGTCTTGCGCAGCGTATGTCGCCATTTCTCGCCATGGCCATCAGCGCTGCGCTGTTCGGCGCGGCGCACCTTGAGAAGTGGTCGTTTTTGCCGATCTTCGCGATCGGGTTCGGGTTGGCGTGGGTGTACTACTCGACACGCTCGCTGTGGGTGAACATCGTCTCGCACTCGACGGTGAACACTGTGTCGCTTATCGTCGCCTTTCTCTACCCGCAGCTGGTGAAATAGGCGCGCCGAACAGTCTTACGTCCGCGCCATGAAGATGATATATCCGATATAGAACACGCCCGCCGCGGCGAGCGCGAACTGCTCGACTTGGCGGCGCAAGAGCGTGGTCACGATGAGCAGCGCCACGGCGGCGAGCGCGGCGATCGCGGCGCCATAGGCGCTGATCCCCAGTTGCCACGGCGTGGCGAGCATGGCGATGGCGCAGGCCACCGAGGTCTGGAACATCATGGCGCCGAGCACGTTGCTGATCGCTAGGTTATCCTCACAGCGGCGCATCCACAAGAAGACACTGCTCGCCTCGGGCAGCTCGGTCGCGATCGGCGAAAGGAAGAGCGACATCCCCAGCGCCGAGATCCCGAAGGCGAGCGATGCGGCGCTGAGCGAGCTTATGAACCAGCGCGACGCCAGGGCGGTGACGACGAGGGCGATGCAGAGCTGAAGCACCACGAGCGCCGTCGCCGGCCGCTTGTGTCGGGGAGCGATGCGCAGCGGTGGCGGCGATTCTTCGGCTTCGGGTTGTCCAGCGCGCAGATGATACACGAGGTACACGACGTACGCTGCGAGCACGCAAATCGCGACGATCGTGTGCATCGTGGCGCTGCGTGTAAAGGACGCCGCCAAAGCGAGCGCAAACGTGCCGAGGAACAACGTGGCGCCGAATAGCGTCGGCGCGACCGGTATCGAGAGCTGTGGTATGCCGGGCGGCTCGCGCCGCACGAGCGAGATCACGCCGATGAGGGAAAAGACCACTGTGCTCAACATCAAGGGTGCGCCGATGACCGCACCGATACCGATCGCTTGGCTGCGCGCGTCGCGCAACACCACCAGCGCGATGAAGGCCACGATGGTTTCGGGCAAGGAAGAGCCGAGCGCCGCCACGACCGCGCCTACAGCGCTGCGGGTCAGCCCGAACTTCGCTCCGATCCATTCAACGGCGTTGGTGAAGGCATCGCTCGCGACCACGACGAGCACGAGCGCCCCCAAGAGCTGCGCGACGACGAGCACCCGGCGACCTTCACCTTCCGCCGTTTTCGTTCCCGTCCTGGCATGCACGTCGCTGTAGATGCGGCGAATCTGCCGCGCGACCACCGCGGCATCGGGCGCTACGTGCGGGCATTGCTCGCTCGCTGGTTGCGCTCGCGCGACGGCATGCGTATCACTCTGCTCGTGCCCGATCTGTTCCCAAGCTTGGTAAGACGAAAGCTCGCTGCAGCGATAGGCGTCGACGACGTCGAGGTCCGTCGGCGCCGCGATGTCACCGGCGCGCGTTGCCGACCCGACCTTGTGTGGTATCCGTGGAACGGCATGACCTGGATCGCGCCTGGCATCAACGTCGCCACCGTGCATGACGTCTGGCCATTCGTATCGCCGGCGTCAGATCGCCGGGTACGCGAGACCGAACAAGGACCGTACCGGACGACGGCCGCCTTCACCCAGGCGATCATCGCCAACTCACACTTCACGAAATCCGAACTCATCAAATACCTACCTGTGCCGCCGCCGCGAGTGAAGGTAATCCCCATGGGGTGCGATCCTCCGCCGACGCCCCGAGCGCCGGCGCCTATTCTCGCGGGCGCCCAGCGCTACGCGCTGTTCGTGGGTGAGCGTGAACCGCGCAAAGATCCCGACACGTTGTGCACGGCGATGACGATGCTGCCGGCTGGTCTGCGACGAGCGCACGGGCCTCGTCATGGTCGGCAAACAGACAAGCCAGGCGCCCCTGTGCGGATCGATCGAGCTGGGCGCCGGCTCCGCGAGCGATCCCCTGCGCTTGCGATTCGCCGACCGAGGCGGGGTGCCGACCATCGTGGCCGGTGAGGTCAGCGACGCTGTGCTGGCGAGCCTGTATGCCGGTGCCGCAGTCTTCGCTTTTCCTTCGCGCTACGAAGGGTTCGGCATACCCGTCATCGAGGCGATGGCGAACGGCATTCCCGTCGTGGCCTCAAACGCCGCCAGCATACCTGAAGCAGGGGGTGAGGCCGCCATCTATTTTTCCCCGGGTGATGCGGATGCGCTTGCGGCCGCGCTCACGCGGGTCCTCGAGGATGCCGGTCTCGCCGAGCAGATGCGCATCGCGGGCATCGCCCACGCAGCGCTGCTTTCATGGGATCGATGTTCGCAAGAGACGCTCGCCGTCTTCCAGGATGTCATAGGGGCATCGTCCAGGTGAATGAGCGTCTGCAGCTGGGCGTTGACGCGCTCAACCTGCTGCACGACCGCCGCGGCATCTGGCGCTACGCGCGAGCGCTTCTGCGACGATGGCTGCGCAGCGGCGGCGATCGAGTGCACGTAACGCTGCTCGTGCCGCATCTGTGGCCCGGCCTTGTGCGCCGCCGGTTAGCCGATTCGCTCGGCGTCGATGCGATCGACGTACGCCGGCGTCAGGACGTCTCCGCCATACGCCCGCACGTCGTATGGTATCCCTGGAATGGGATGACCTGGATCTCGCCCTGCATCAACGTCGCGACGATCCACGACGTCTGGCCCTTCGCCTCTCCGGCCGAGGATCTGGCCACCCGGCGCAGCCAGCAAGGCCCGTTCCGCACGACCGCCGCTAACGCGCACACGATCCTCACCGACTCGCAATTCTCTAAAGGAGAGATCGCGAAATACCTATCGGTTTTGCCGGCGCATATCCGCGTTATCCCACTCGGCGTCGATCCTCCCAACGCATCGCCCGGACCGCCGTTGCTGCTGGACGGCGCGTCGCGCTTCGTCCTTTTCGTCGGCGAGAACGAGCCACGCAAGGATCTCACAAGCCTGCTCGCCGCCATGGCGCGTCTGCCCGACGCGCTGCGCATGACCACGGGGCTGGTCATCGCAGGCAAACCGAACGCCAAGAAAGCGGCGCGCGGTCGCATCGACCCGAGCCGGCACGAAGGCAAACAGACGCATGCGCTGCGCTTTGAGCCTGACGGCGACGTGCCCATGCTGGTCACAGGTGAGATCGGCGACGCGTTGCTGCAGCAGCTCTATGCCGGCGCAGCAGTGCTCGTCTTTCCCTCGCGTTACGAGGGTTTCGGCCTACCCGTGCTCGAGGCGATGGCCCACGGCACGCCGGTCATCGCGTCCAATGTTGCAAGCGTCCCCGAAGTCGCGGGCGACGCGGCTCTGTACTTCCCCGCGGGCGACGTAGCCGCGCTGGCTGACGAGCTGACGCGCGTGCTCGGCGACCGCGCTGCGGTGGCGCGACTGACCGTCGCCGGCCTCGCGCGCGCCGGCATGTTCAGCTGGGATCGATGCGCGGAAGAAACGCTCCAGGCCTTCGAGGAGGCTGCACGCAGCGATCGACGACGCTGATCGTCAGCACGCGCATCGCGCGCACTGTTATCTATCGAGTGGATCTTGCGCTGCGGCGGTGCCCAATGTCAGCTGGCGGACCATGTCGCGGCCGCGCGCAGGCGTGATTATCGCTGCCGCGATGACGCCTGTGATCAACCCGCCGATATGCCCTGCGTTGGAGATGCCCTGGTTGAACAGCCCATACCCTAGCGTCAGCGCGATGGGCAGGATCGCGGCTTGGAACAGCTCCCGCCGAAGCGGAGGCAACTTGAACGCCAAGACCGCCATCGCGCCGAAGACACCCATGATAGCACCCGAGGCGCCGGCGGTCACCTGCATGGTGTTAATCGTCGTTAGGTAGGCCGCGATGCCGCCGCCGACGAGCGCCACGAGATAGATGAACGCATATCGGCTCGTGCCGTACACGTACTCGACGAACACGCCCGCCTGGAATAGCGCGTACGAATTGAACAAGATGTGCGTGAGGTTGAAATGCAAGAACCCGCTCGTGACCAGGCGGTACCATTGGCCTTGCATCACCGCAGGCGGGATAATCGCCCCCGCGATCATCAGCGAACCCAGACCTGATGTGTGTGGCGTGAGCGAGTCGAGCACGAAGATGAGCCAGCAGATCGCGATCACGGCGACGGTGAACGGAGCGCGGCGTAGGGTCATCAATGGGCGAGCGCCTCTTTGACGCCGGCGATGAAGAGCGGGATCATCAGCTCGTGATGGCCGGTGAACATGTAGCCGCGCCCACCGTCGAGGTGCGGTCGGGTGACCACGTTCGTGCGCGGCCGGTAGTGGCGGATGAAATCGAAATCGGCGGTCACAAACTTGCCGCGATACCCGAGGTTGCGCGCCACGGACAGCGCCTTGAGGAACGTCTCGGGCATGATGACGGACGAACCGAAATTGATGTACACACCGCCGTCAGTCACGCCGGCGATCACGTCGCTGAAGCGCCGGAAGTCGAGCAGCGTGGCCGCTCCGAGCGCGGCGCCGTCTGCCTGCGGATGCATGTGGATGATGTCGGTGCCGATCGCTGCATGCACCGTGACTGGCACGTCGAGCAGCGCGCCCTGCGCGAGCACGGAGACGCTCGCATCTGCGCTCTCACGCCGCACGAGCGCGTTACCGAGCGCCCGGCCTAGACCCACCTTCGGGCCTTCGCTCGCGATCGCGCCTAGGATGAAGTCCGCTGTTTCGCCGGCCATGCCGAAGGAACCGTCGCGCAGCGCTTCGTCCACGTCCTCAGAGGTCTTGCCGGCCAACGCCAGCTCCACGTCATGGATGCAGATCGAGCCATTGCCGCCGACGGCGTTGACGATGCCGGACTTCATGAGATCGATGATAAGCGGCGCCAGGCCGGTCTTGATGACGTGCCCACCGATGCCGATCGCGATCACCTTGCCGGCGCGATGCGCGATGGCGACGTCGTTCACCAGCGAGCGCAGTTCCTTGGCCGCCAAAATGTCGGGCAGACCGTTCCAAAATTCTGCGAACGATTCACCAGCGCGTTGCGGGGCGGCCAGCGAGTCCGCGCTGACCTTCGACGGCCGCGCTTGGAGGGCGGTCAGCCGTAGCTTGGAGAGATCGAGATGCGGAATGCGCGGCTTATCGCTCACGATGAAACACCTGGTCTGGGCTCCTGGAACTCAAGAAGATAGCGCTCGATGAGCGCCGCGAACCGGTTGCGAAACACATCTGGGGCATAGGCTCGGGCGTGCGCGCGCATGCGCTCGCTATCGAAATGCTCTTGCGAAAGCGCTTGTAACGCCTGCGCGAGCGAACGAGCATCCGGCTCGCGGAAGAACAGCCCGGTCTCGCCTTCCACGACGGTTTCAAGCGCCCCTCCGGCCGCGAACGCGACAGTGGGGCGACCGGCCGCGGCCGCTTCGAGCGGCACCAAACCGAAATCTTCGACGCCCGGCACGATGAGCGCGAGAGCACCCGCGATCAGCGCACGACGCTGCGCATCGCTGACGTATCCGGCGAACTCCACGTTGCGGCCGGCGATGGCGCGCAACCGATGCTCGTCAGGGCCAGCACCGGCCACGATCAGCCGCGCTTGAATCCTCTCGCACGCCTCTATGGCAAGCTGCACGCGTTTGTAGGGCAACAGCCGGCTCATGACGAGGAAGTAATCACCCGCCTGGACCGGCTCGTCGAAGCCGCTGACGTCTGCCGGGCAGTGCAGCACGTCGCTCGCGCGACCGTACGTCTGCTGGATGCGCTCGGCGACGTTATGCGAGTTCGCCACCAGCCGATGAGGCCGTTGTGCGGCCTCCCAATCCCAGCGCCGCAGCCAGGGTTGCGCCAGCGCCAGAGCCGGACGCGCCAGTGACGGCGTCAGTTCCAGCGCATATTCCTGTGGATACCACAAAAAACGCGTGGGCGTGTTGATGTAGCAGACGTGCAGGCAGCCCGGCGGCACGCGCACGCCCTTGGCGAACGACGTCGTCGATGAGATGACCAGGTCGAATCCCCGCAGATCGAGCGATTCGAACGCGCGCGGATATAGCGGCACGAGCGCGCGAAAGGCGCGTTGCGCACCGGGCAGACGCTGCAAGAAGCTCGTGCGCACTTCGATGCCGGCGAAAGCCCCGTCAAAGGCGTCGGCGTCGTAGAGAGAGGTGTAGACCGGCGCCTGCGGATACAGGCGCTGCATCTCCAACAGGACGCGCTCGGCGCCGCCGAACTGCGTCAGATAATCGTGGACGAATGCCACGCGCACGGGTGAAGCGCTATTGGCCTTCCGTTTGCGGCAGCACGATCGCGATGGTCTCTTTGGTCAGGTAGTGGCGTGCGACGCGCTGGATGTCCGCGGCGCTGACGGCGTTGATGCGCTGCGGCACGCTGTTCTCAAAAGCGACGCCTTCGGACGATGCGGCAGAGCGGCCGAGCAACCAGCCCAGATCATCGAGGTTGGTCACGGAGAGGTAATATTCGCCCAAGGCCAGGCGCTTGGCGTCCGCGATGAGCTGATCGGAGAGGTTGTCGCCGCGCAAGCGAGCGATGCCGGTCTCCAGATCGCGCACTGATTGATCGAGGCTGGCGCTCGGGCCGCCGAGGAACACGATCATGCTCCCGGGCTTGGCCTCATACTGGTAGTACGCGCCGATGAAATCGTCGGGCACCGGCTCGTTCGATGCGGAGGCGAGCGCATGCACGTCTCCCCCGGATCCGAGCAGCGCCTCGATGACGAGCATCGTCGCGAAGTCACCCGAGTACTGATTGGGAGCTTCGTATGCGACCGCGACCCAGGGGGCTGCGACATTGCGGTGCGCTACGACCTGATGCATCCGATCGACTGGGCTCGCGGCCGGCGCGGGCGCTGCCGCGGTCGCGGGTAGGCCGGCGAACTCGCGCGAGGTCGCGTCGACGATGGGTTGCGTGACGGCGCCCTCGAGCGCGACGACCGTGCCCGCGCCACGCCGGTAGCGGTCGACGAAGCTCGTGATGTCCGCCGCCGAGAGGCTCGCGACCGTGATCGCACTGCCCTGATCGGGCATGGCGAAACCGGTGCCGCGATAGCGGATCTGGCGCACCATCGCATACGCCGTCTCGAGCGGATTCCCGGTCAGCGCGTTGGCGCCGGCAAGCGTCTTGGCGCGTTGGTCCGCCAGCATCGAAAGATCGGGGTGGGCGAGCGCGCCCAGCAGCTCGTGCAACAGCTTGGGATAATCCGAGTCCCGGCACTCAAGGTAGTAGCGCGTGTCGGTCGGATCCAACGTGTACGACAGCGAGCCACCCACGGCCGCGACGCTTTGCGCCAGCGTTGCCGATCTTTCGACCGGCGTCTGCAGCACGAGCGCTGCCGTCAGCGAAGCGATGCCGGCCTTGTCAGCCGGCTGCTGCGCGAGGCCCGCGGGCAGGAAGATCTGCGCGCCGACAAGCGGCAAGTCGTTCGCGGGTTGGCTCGCGATGATGACGCCGTTGCCCAGCTTGAGTTCGGTCGCCGGGGCAAACGAAGGCAACGCGGGCGGAGTCGGGGCTGCGCCGAGCATGATCACCGCGGTCATGGCCGCTGCCACACTCGTCGCGGATCGAAGCGAGCTGTTCATTGTGCCCCCGAGATCTTGACCGGGCCATGCGGCAGCAACACGACAGCCGGCTTGGCCAGCAGATAGCGACGCGCGATCGAGTAGACGTAATCCGGTGTCAGCGTCGCGACCTGTTCGAAGTAGACGCCCGAGAGCGCGGTGTCGGTCGCGCTCGGGCTGTAGCCGAGCGCTCCTTGGGCGAAATACCAACCGTAGTTGTCGGCCAGCCCTTGGGCGGTCTGCATATCGCGCAGCAGATGCGTCACGAAGGCGGTGCGCGCCCGTTCGAAATCGGCCGGGGACAGCGGGCCGCGCAAAGCGTTTCTCATCGCATCGCGGATGGTCCCCGACGCGATCGTCGGGTCGAGCTTGTCACCCGACGCGGTCACATAAAAGATCCCCGGATTGCGCAGGGTCACGAACTGGCCGCCGAAGAGCGTGTCCGCGCTCGCCTGATCGACCGCGCGGGTCACCACGCCCTGCGTGGGATGCGTGAGGTAATCCGACAGGAAATCCATCGCAGTGGCGGCGCGCTCGTCTTGAATCGGCGGGCCTACCCAGCCGATGGCGACGCCCGACTCGGGGACGGATTCGCGGCTGATCGCGAGCGGTGCGTCGCTGAACGCGGCGACGGTGGATTCGGGCATGCTCTGCGCCGCTGCGGCGGCAGCGGGTGCGGCGGCGCCCACCCGTCTGGCAACGTCGTTCCCATCGACGTCGCCCACTGCGACGACGATCTCGTTGGCGGGCACGTACGCATGCGCCGCAAAGCTGGTGATGTCGCTCAGACCCAGGCCGGTGAGCGTCTTCGGATCCCCATAGGTCGAGTCGTGGAGCGGCCCGCTGGCGAACATGTGCGCGAAGAGCGAGTCGCGCAAGACCTGGTCAATCATGTCGACCGACGCGACTTGTTGTGCGGCCAAGCGCTGGCGAGCAGCCTCAAAAGCCGCTTGATCGAGATGCGGATGCAGCGCTTGACCCACCAGGCGATCGAGCAGCGCGCTGGAGAGGTTGGCCGGCGCTAGGATCGCGACCTCAGTCGATTCTTGATAGACCGATATAGCGATCTGAGCGCCTGATTGCTTGGCCTGCGCACGCAGCGACGAGCCGGCTGACTTATCCTCGACGAGCGCCAGCGCCGTGAGGCGGGCGATGCCCGGACGCGCGACGCCATAGCCACTGGCCGGGCACTTGATCCAGATCTCGAGTGCGGCCGTGGGCGATGCCGTGGCCTTGCGCGTGACGACCGTCAGCCCGTCGGGCAGCTGGGTCTGGTTGGGCACGATGGCCGGCGCGGCGCCCGCGGCACCCAGCGATGGGCTGATGCACGCGCAGGCGAGTGCGACGGATAGGGAAGCGAGTGCAGCGCGCGCGCGCCAAGCGGCACGCGCGCCGTGATTCGATGAGCTCATAGCCTCACGCAGGTTCTGGTGGCGGGAACGGAAGGACCGATGGAGAGACCCGCGACTTCTCCTCTTTGGGGGTAGACGTCGCGGCCGCCGCGCGCTCCGGCATCAGCGTGTCTTCAGGTGGCGCGGGCTTTTGGGCCGCGGGTTGTGGCGTGTCAGAGAGCAGGCGCTCGACTTCGTCCGCTTCGACGGTCTCTTTCTCGAGCAAAGCCTCCGCCAACCGGTGCAATTTGTCGATGTTCGCCTCGAGCAGATGGTAAGCGTTGGCGTAACAACTGTCGATGATGCCGCGCACCTCGGTGTCGATCTGGCTCGCGACCTCCTCGGAATAATTGCGCTCTTCGACGATGTCGCGCCCGAGGAAGACCTGCTCGTGCTTCTTGCCGAGCGCGATGGGGCCGATCTTCGGGCTCATGCCGAACTCCATGACCATCTTGCGCGCCAGGGACGTGGCTTTTTGCAGGTCGTCATGCGCGCCCGTCGTGTTCTCCTGGAAGATCAGCTCCTCGGCGGCGCGCGCCCCCGAGCAGCACCATGATGCGGTCGATGATCTCCGCTTTGCGTCATCAGGTAGCGGTCTTCGGTCGGCAGCTGCATGGTGATCCCCAGCGCCATGCCGCGCGGGATGATCGTGACCTTGTGCAGCGGATCCGCGTTCGGCAGCAGCTTGGCGATGAGCGCGTGGCCGCTCTCGTGATAGGCCACCAGCTCCTTCTCGCGCTGGCTCATGATACGGCTCTTGCGTTGCGGGCCCAGCGATGACGCGGTCGATCGCCTCTTCGCAATCCTTCATATCGATCTGCGTCTTGTTGCTGCGTGCCGCGAGCAACGCCGCTTCGTTGAGCAGATTCTCGAGATCCGCGCCGGAGAAGCCGGGCGTGCGGCGCGCGAGCACCTCGAGCCGGACGTCCGGTGCGAGCGGCTTGTTGCGCGCGTGCACGGCGAGGATCTGCGCCCGGCCGACCACGTCCGCGCGGTCCACGACGACTTGACGGTCGAAGCGGCCCGGACGCAGCAGCGCCGGGTCGAGCACGTCGGGCCGGTTGGTCGCGGCGATCAAGATGACGCCCGTGTTGACGTCAAAGCCGTCCATCTCGACCAGCAACTGGTTGAGCGTCTGCTCGCGCTCGTCATGTCCGCCGCCCAACCCGGCGCCGCGCTGACGGCCGACGGCGTCGATCTCGTCGATGAACACGATGCAGGGAGCGCTCTTCTTGGCCTGTTCGAACAGATCGCGCACGCGCGATGCGCCGACGCCGACGAACATCTCGACGAAGTCGGAACCCGAGATGCTGAAGAACGGCACGCCGGCCTCGCCCGCGATGGCGCGCGCGAGCAGGGTCTTGCCGCTTCCCGGCGGTCCCAAGAGCAGCAATCCCTTGGGTATACGTGCTCCCAGCTGCTGGAACTTCTTCAGGATACTTGAGGAACTCGACCACCTCGCTCGAGCTCTTGCTTGGCCTCGTCGACACCGGCGACGTCGGCGAAGGTCACCTTCGGACGGTTCTCGGTGAGGCAGCTTAGCGCGGCTGCGCCCGAACGAGAGCGCCTGGCTGCCGCCAGACTGCAGCTGGCGCGCGATGATCATGACGAAGGTGACCGCGATGATGAGCGGGATGATCCAATACACCAGCGTCATCGAGATGCCGGCGTTGGCGGAGCTGCTGTCGCCGAAGACCTTGACGTGGTGCGTGATGAGGGCACGGGTCAGCTCACCGCCCGCGTTGGGCGGAATCTGCACGACCTCTTGGGTATCGCCGACCAGCTTGACGACTGCGGAGTTCGGGCCGATGGTGACTTCGCTGATGGATTCCGGCTTGGCGTTGATAAGCGTCATCAGCTCGCTGTACGCGACCGGCTTGGGTTGCTGGACGCTGTGCTGGTAATAGCTGTACGCAAAGGAGAGGATGAGGGCGACAGCCACCACCCAGAGCGCGTACTTGAAGAACTTGGCCAACAAATGAACTCCTCCGGGGCTCGCCCGGCCCTGCGATTACGTCAACCGTCGGATGTGGGGAAGATTACGGAAATGTTCTTGAAAATCCAATCCGTACCCTACCAGGAACCCGTCCACCGGGGCCTGCAGGCCCACGTAGTCGGGGTGCACGTCCACCGCTCGATGGAAGCGCTTATCTATGAGCGCACATGACTGCACGCTTGCTGCACCGCGGCTTTTCAGGTTGTTGAGCAGATACGAGAGCGTGTAGCCCTCGTCGACGATATCCTCGACGAGCAAGATGTCTCTCCCTGACGGACTGACTTCCAAATCTTTCAGCAGCCGCACGTCGATCTCGCCGTTGCGTCCGGTGCCATACGAGCTAACCACCATGAAGTCGATCGTCAGCGGATAGTCTCCCAACTCGCGCATCAGGTCTGCGGCAAAGGGCAGCGCCCCTTTGAGCACGCCGACGAGCAACAGCGGGCGCCCAGCGTTACGGGCGCGAATCTCGCGGCCCAGACGAGCGACGGCCGCAGCTATATCCTGAGCGCTGAAGATGATCTCGCCGAGCTCGGCGGGCGCTGCTAGTCCTGACATCCGCTCTGTGTTCTACATATCGGTCGCACGCCAGCCCACCTCCAGCACGGGTCCGTCCCCCTTGGGCTTGAACGGCTCCATCACCCGTAGGCCCAGGACGGCGGCGATGCGACCTCCGGCACACAGCAAGGGCACGAACTCCCGCCGGGGTTTGGGGACGCCTGATTTTCCAAGGAAACGCGCCAGTGAGACCGGCCGGGTGCGGCCGGACGGGATGCATGCGTCACCCAGCCTTGGCAAGCGGACTTCAACCTGTCCAGCGCGGCGCAAATCATCAAGATCGAGATGCTGGACTCGGACTTGCGACGTGGTGGAGCGAGCTGCCGCGGCCTGCGATGTCTGGGGCCGCGAGCCTGCGACGCGCGACGCGGGTTCGCGCTTTTGCGATCGCAGCGTCAACGTGCCCCACGGTGTCACGACCTTGCGAGCTAAGGTTTCGACGTCGATGGGGATCGCTGCCCGCGCCGCCGTGTTCCGGGCGGGGCAGGCGCGCGATCCTTCCACGGTCAGCGAGCCGGCGGAGAGCACGACGCTTGAAGCGCCGGTATGGTAGCGGCCACCGCGCCCTGCCTTGATGGCTCGTGCGATCTCGCTCGTGTGCACGAACGAGAAGTCGCGCAGGCTTTCGCCGGCAGCGGCGACCGCGTGCCGGATGACGCGGCGCAGCAGCGGGATGGGCAAACGGCGCAGCGCTGCGGTCGACAGATCGGGCGAGCCGGCGATGCCAGATTGCTGCCACGCAGCCGCGCTTAGACGATCGAGCAGATCTTTGTCGTCGGCGAGCAGCGCTGCGGAGCGTGCGATGCTGCGCGACGCGCCCGGCACCGTGCGTTCGATCGTCGCCAGCAGCGAGCGAACCGCGTTGCGCGGGATGCGGGTGTCCGCATTGGTCTCGTCCTCTGAGACCGCGAGGCCCAGGCCCTCCAGCAGACCACGACACTGAGCCTTGGTGGCCCACAGCAGCGGGCGCGCCAGGGTCACGCCATCTGCCAGCCGGCGCAACGGGCGCATTGCGGCCACGCCGCCAATGCCGCTGCCGCGCAAGAGCGCAAGCAGCGATGTCTCCGCCAGATCGTCTTGCTGGTGACCACTCACCACGTGCGTCGCTCCGGCCTCAACCGCAACGCGCGCCAGCGCCGCATATCGCGCGTTGCGTGCGCGCTGTTCCGGCGAACCGCCGCTAGGGTCGAGCTTGACCCGACAGATGCGCACCGTCGCTTTGGCCGCGCGCGCTTGCGCGCGCACGGCTTTGACATCTCGGGCGATGCTGGCGGCTGGTCGCATCCCATGATCGATGTAGCAAGCCACAAGTCTCGCGTTGGGAGCGACGCGGCGCAGCAACACGAGCACGGCAGCGCTGTCGGCTCCTCCCGAGCTGGCGACCACGAGGCGGCCGCGTTCGACCGGCAGTCGCAGCAGGCGGCATGCTCGCTCGAAACGTTCGGTCAGGTTCTCAGGCGCGGCGCGCTCAGCGGCGTCGCGTGGCCCGTTCGATCTCGCGCCGGATTTCGCGCGCTTTGATCGCCTCTCGCTTGTCATGCAGTTTCTTGCCTTGGCCCAGCCCCAACTCGACCTTCACATGATTCTTGCGGAAGTAGAGGCGCAGGGGCAAAAGCGTCAGTCCCTTTTCCTGTAGCTTGCCGAAGAGCCGTTGCAACTCCCGGGCGTGCAGCAGCAGCTTGCGATCGCGGCGTGGCTCGTGTTGCGAGAAGAACGTGCCCTGCTCGTACGGCGGGATGTGCACGTTGACGAGCCAGGCCTCGCCGTTCTTGATGCGGACAAAGCCGTCGACCAACGAACAGCCTTGGCTGCGCAGACTTTTGACCTCGGTGCCGGTGAGGACCAAGCCCGCCTCGTACGTATCCTGGATCGTATATTCGTGGAACGCTTTGCGATTGGAGGCGATGGTCTTGGTGCCGGCGGCCCCGTCAGGTCTGGCCGCCGTCATCGGCGACGAACCTCCCCTGGCCTTGCGCGTACAGCGTGCCGTCCTCGCTGCAGACCGTCGCCGTCAGCTCGAGCATGCGGCCGCGACGCTTCTCAAGACGTCCTTGGGCGACGAGCGGCACATCCATCGGGGCCGCTTTGCGGAAGCGGATCTCGAGCTTGCCGGTGACGGCTCGGACTCCTGCAGCTATGGCCGCGTGCGCCATCGCCTCGTCGAGCAGCGTGGCGACGACACCGCCATGCACGATCGTCGTCCAGCCGGCAAAGCGCTGCTGCGGCACCCAGGTCGCCTTCGCGGTGTCAGGCCCGTACTCGAAGCGCAGCTGCATGCCGTGTGCGTTCTCCGGTCCGCACGCGAAACAGCGCCGGTCGTCTTGCAGGCTCTGAGAGGGGGGCAGGCCGCGCGTAACCCTCTCCACGTCGCTCATCGTCTGATCAATATCCGATCGAGAGCCGGTCGCCCAGCTGGACGGGCAGATTCGACGCTCTCCATGCGCTCGCGCACGCGCATGACGTCGTAGGTCACGCGGCGCACTTCGATGATCTTCGCGGTGTCGTCGAAATAGGCGAACGACGCTTGCGGATTGCGGTCGCGCGGCTGGCCCACGCTCCCCGGGTTGATGATGTATCGGTACTCGGGCGCCACGTCGATTCGTCCGCCGCCGGAGAGCTTCTGATGAAACGTGCGGCCCTCGGTCGTCCTGGAAGTATACCTCGGCGACGTGCGTGTGGCCGATGAAGGTCACGGGCGCAGCCACCCGTTCGAACGCCGCTTGCGCATCGACGACGTTGAGGATGTACTCGAAGTGGAACGTCGGCGCGCCATGCACCATCACGAACGATTCGAACCTGGCCTCGCGAGGTAGCCCTTGGAGATACTCCCGGTTCGCCGGCGACAACTCGTTCCTCGTCCAGGCGATCGCCGCACGCGCGAGCGCGTTGAAGCTCTCCGCCTCGTCGCGCGACACCGCCGCCTCGTCATGATTGCCGGCGATGGTGGTGCAGTCACGCGCGCGCAACAGGTCGCAGCACTCGTTCGGACTTGGCCCGTAGCCCACCACATCGCCCAGGCAGACGAGCTTGTCCATGCCCAGACCGTCGAGCTCCCGGATGACGGCGGTCAGGGCGTCAACATTCGAATGGATGTCTGACAGTATGCCGAAACGCATCCGGTCGTTGAACCTTCCTCACGTCGGAGGTCCCCAGTTTCCTCCATGCTCGTCGCCCTCACCTGTGGTCGACGTGCACGTGATCGACGACGCGTTTGACGCCCGGCACGGCGCGCGTCGTCTCCAAAACGAGTTCGTGCACCGCCGGGCTGGCCGCAGTGCCGTCAAGGGTGACGACGCCCGCGTGCACGCTGACGCGCACTTTCAGCGCGTTGACGCCGGTCTGCGCTGCGAGCGCGGTCTGCACTTTCGCCTGCAGCGACAAGTCGGTGGCCATCTCATCCGCGGTCGGCGCTTTCGGATTGACCGTCAGCCGGTCGTCGACTTTCGCGACGTTGGCGACGCTGCGCGCAGCGGTGTCGACGTTGGAACGCTCTTGCGCCGAGTGGACTTGCCCTGTGAGCGTCACGGAGCGGTTGAGCACGTCGACTTTGACGAGCGAGACGGTCGCCGCATCGACGGTGGCGATCTTGGCGCGCACTTGCGCGGCGATGAACGCATCGTTCAAGTCGTTCTTGGCGCGCTGCTGCGATGACGGAGAGCAGCCCGCCAGCACGACGATCACCGGCGCCCAGCGCAGCCGCCCACCGACCGAGACGGCGCTTCGTCTCCGGTAGCTTCATGACAACGTCCTCGTTTTGGAGAAGAGGAACGCGTCCACCGGCGCGCCGGCCGGCAGGCCGGTCGATCCTTCGGGCACGACGATGATGGCATCGGCGAACCCGAGGATATGCATCTGCGACGAGGAGCCCATGAGCGGCCGCGCCGTCAATCCGTCTGGGCCGCGGCGCAACTGCACCGGGATGCGATACTCAAGGCCCGGCTCCACGTCGATGCGCTCCTCGAGCGTCGCGCGCAACGGCAACGGCGCGTCTTGTTTGTCGAACATGCGCAACAAGATGGGTCTAGCCAGCGCTTCGAGCATGACGAGCGCCGAAACCGGATTGCCGGGCAAGCCGATCACCGGTCGATCGCCGATCATGGCCAAGCAGCACGGGGCGCCCCGGTTTGGCTCGCACGCCGTGGACGATCACGCCAGGTTCGCCAGCTTGAGCTACGACCGCGGGCGTGTGATCGCGCGCGCCCACGCTCGATCCCCCTGAGATCACGACCGCGTCGCTCTCGGACAGCGCCCGAGCGAACGCAGCCTCGAAGACCGCGCGGTCGTCCGCGACGCGCTCGTAGCGTCGCGGGGCGAATCCCATCGCCGCAAGCGCGGCGCAGATCGCTACGCCATTGCTCTCGCGGATCTGTCCTGGTCCCATGGGTCTGCCCGGCGGCACGAGTTCGTCTCCGGTGATGAGCACACCGACGACCGGCGAGCGATAGACCTCAACCGATGCGATCCCCGCCGCGGCGAGCAATCCAAGTGCGGCTGGAGTCAACACGACGCCCGCGCTGAAGAGGTGGTCGCCCGCGCGGACATCGCTAGCCGCAGGCGTGATGCGATCCTCGCAGTCTTCGCTTGCGTGGACCAGCACCCGTCCGTCAAGTGCGCTTGTGTCTTCGACTTTGATCAGACCTGTGGTGCCGGCGGGTAACGCACCACCGGTCGGCACCGCGATCGCCTGCCCGCGTTCAAGCGCGCGCGACGGAGGCGCTTTGCCCATCGCGACCTCGCCGGCCAGCTCGAGCGAGACGGGCCGCTGGGCGCTGGCCCCTGCGACGTCTGCCGCGATCACCGCGTAGCCATCCACCATGGAACGGTCAAAGCCTGGGACGTCTTCGGGAGCGTCGATGCCGCGGGCCACGACCCTGCCCTCGGCAAGAGACAGCTCGACGGTCTCAATGGCCGCCTTTCGCACCGGGAAGCGTTCCATCGCCGAGAGCGCCTCGGCGATGCTGACCCGCCGCAGTGCGGCCCTCACAGTGGCTATGGCACACCCTCCTAGAAGCCGATATCTTCTTAAGGAGAGCGCGCAACGCCTCGATGCTCCCCGAACGCTGCCGCGCCAAAACGTGGAGGACCGATGTATCCGCATAAACTCGATGATCTTTTGATCGGCCTGGTCGAGAAGGGCGCTTCAGACCTGCATCTCGTCGTGGGCAGCCCGCCCATGATTCGTTTGCACGGCGTATTGCAGCCGATCGTCGAGGAAAAAGTCTCTCCCGAAGACAGCCAAGCGTTGCTCACCTCCATCCTGACGCAAGACCAAGTCGACGCGCTCAACAAAGAACGCGAGATCGACTTCGCATACGCCATGGTGGGCGTGGCTCGTTTCCGCGTCAACGCGTGCTTCGAACGCGGCTCAGTCAGCGCGACGTTCCGCAACATTCCCGACACGCCACCGTGGCTCGAGGAGATGGGCTTCCCGAACGTGCTGCAAGACATGACCAAGAAGCCGCGCGGTCTCGTGCTCGTTACCGGCCCGACCGGCTCGGGCAAATCGACCACGCTCGCAGCCATGATCAACTATATGAACCGCAATCGCAATTCGCGGGTCATCACCATCGAAGACCCGATCGAGTTCCTGCATTCGAATATCCAGTGCATCATCACCCAGCGCGAGTTGGGTCGCGACACCCACTCGTTCGCCAACGCGCTGCGCTCCGCGCTGCGTCAAGACCCCGACGTCATCTTGGTCGGCGAGATGCGCGACCTGGAGACGATCGCGCTGGCCCTGACCGCCGCCGAGACCGGACACTTGGTGTTCGGCACGCTGCACGTGACCTCGGCCGCCGAGACGATCAACCGCATCATCGACGTGTTCCCGGCGGAGCAGCAGGAGCAGATACGCCTGCAGTTCGCGGGCGCGCTCGAAGCGGTCTTCACGCAGACGCTTGTCCCCAAAACCGACGGCTCGGGCCGGGTCTGCGCGATGGAGATACTGCTCGGCACGCCTGCAGTGCGCAACCTCATCCGCGAGAACAAACCGGCGCAGATCCAAAGCGCGATGCAGACCGGTCAGAACGTGGGCATGCAGACGCTCGACAAGCATCTGTCCAAGTTCGTGAACGACGGGATGATCACGCTCGAGGCCGCTTCGGAGAAAGCGATCAGCGTCGAGGACCTCAAACGCTACGTGTCCGGTCAGGACGCTCCTCGCTCGCGCGCCTCTTCCTTTTAGCATCTCAAAGCCGTAGGGCGCCGCTTCCAGAGGTCACGTCGCGCGCCGCGGCCAAAACCGCGGCATGCTCGATAAGCGTCTTATCCGAGAGCATCCCGACGTCGTGCGGCGCTCGCTGCGCCGCCGTGGCCTTTCCGACGCACCCGTCGACGCATTGCTCGAGCTCGATGCGTCCTGGCGCGCCTGCGCCACCTCGATCGACCAGCTCAAGGCGGAGCGCAACCGCATCTCCGAGCAGTTCGCGCGTGCAAAAGGCGAAGGCGATGAGGCCCTCGCCGAGCTGCGCGAGCGATCGACGGCGCTCGGCAAGGAGATCGCAGCGCTCGAGCAGCGCGCCGCGGCGCTGGATGCGGACATCGACGAGCGCTTGAGCGCCATACCCAATATCCTTGCCGATGACGTCCCCGACGGTCCGGATGCGAGCGCCAACGTGGAGCTGCGCCGCAGCGGCGAGCCTCCACAGTTCTCTTTCCCGCCCAAACCGCATTGGGATATCGGTGAGACGCTCGGCATCGTCGACTTCGAGCGTGGCGTCCGCATCGCGCGCAGCCGCTTCGCCGTGCTGCTCAAAGACGGAGCGCGGCTGAACCGGGCCATCATCAACTTCTTTTTGGAACGCAACATCGCCGCCGGTTTCTCCGAGGTGATGCCGCCGATTCTCGTCAACCGCGAGTCGGTCGAGGCCACCGGTCATCTGAGCAAGTTCAGCGACGACATGTTCTCGGTGGCGGACGGGACACTGTTCCTGTCGCCCACCGCCGAGGTGCAGCTCGTCAACCTACATCGCGGGGAGATCCTCGAAGCGGATCAGCTCCCCAAGCTGTACGCGGCCTACACGCCGTGCTTTCGCGAGGAAGCCGGTGCGGCCGGCAAGGACACGCGCGGTCTGATCCGCCAGCATCAGTTCGAGAAGGTCGAGCTGGTCGGGATATGCGCACCGGTGGACGACCCACGCATCCACGACCAGATCACGCGCCAGGCCGAGAACCTGCTGCAGGCGCTCGAGCTGCCCTATCGCGTGGTCGTGCTCTCGGCCGGCGACACGGGCTTCGCTTCGCAAAAGACGTACGATCTCGAGGTCTGGCTGCCGGGTCAAAACGCATACCGTGAGATCTCGTCGTGCAGCACGTGCGGGGATTTTCAGGCGCGCCACGCGGGCATCCGGTTCCGCCCGGCGCCGCGTGCCAAACCTGAATTCGCGCATACCCTCAACGGATCTGGTCTGGCCGTCGGGCGCACACTCGTCGCGATTTTGGAGAACTACCAACAGGCCGACGGCTCGGTGCGCATCCCAAGCGTCTTACAGCCGTACATGGGCGGTCAAACGGTTATCCGCTGATCCAGAGCTGCCCGCTACCGCTCACGACCAGAAGCGGATGTTCTTCTTCGAGGCTTTCTTCCAGGCTTTTCGCCATGAGCTGCGGGCGTCGTTGGCCGCTTGCGCCTCCATGGCGGCCAAGCCGCCGGCCACGAACACTTCTTCCCGATCGCCTTTGATCGTGCGCAGACGTTGCTCGGCGACGACCGCATCGTGCAGATCGCCGAGTATCCGCTGCAGCTTTTCCACCCGGCGCGCAAAACGCGCCGCCGGCTTGCCGCCGACCTGCGCGATCGCCTCGGCCGTGTAACGGCAGCGCTTGGCTTTGATACGCACGGCGTGCAGCTTGTCGTCATCCGCCGTATCGTCAAGCTCGTCGATGGTCTTGCACAGCTTCTTCCAGGGTTCGCGCACGAGCGGGGGCAGAATCTCTTGCGCGGGCGTACCCGCGTGCGCAGCCAGCTTGGGTTGGGCTGCGGCGACCACCAACTCGTCCAGCAGCGCGACATACCGGGGCTCGCGCAAGATCTTGCGCAGGTCTTGCCTCGCCGCGACGCACTGCGCCGCGAACCGGTCGATGACCGCCTCGGCAGCCTGGGCGTCTTCGGGCGGGAGCTGCGCAGCGTCGTGGCGCAAGCGCGCGACCAGCACGTCCGCATCGCGCACGAGGCCCAGCTCGTCCCCCAGCCACTTGACGCGCTCGCGCAACGAGCGGGCCCACTCCTCGTCGAGGATAGGCAAAAAACTTCGAAGGTCGGAACGCAGACGGCGTGTGGCGACCCGTGACACGTGCACGATTTCAGGATCCATGGCGAGCCGCAACGCTGCGTCATTGCGCAGCAAGCGCTCGACGGCGGTCGCCAGCGAGTAGCGGACGACGTCGGCTGCAGGGCTCGACGACGTCGGCTTCACTCGCTCAAGTTCAGGCTTCGTCCGCGCTCCATCACCCAACGCGCGCACGCTCTTGGGCATCTGGTCGACCGCTCCGGCGCCGGAATCCTGGAGCCAATGGGTGAGGTCGGCCAGCACCGATTCAGGCGTGCCGTCAAGCAGTTCAACTTCGACCTGGCGGAAGCGGTCGGCGACGTGACCATCGTGCATCACCCGGACGTCATCGTCGACGACTTCTGCGATCTCTTCCCCGCCGGCGCCATGCAGTCGCAAGCTCTTTCTCATCGTGCGCAACCGGGCGACCGGAGCGACGGGTTTACCGCGCAAGAATGCGGTCACGAGCTCCAACGCCTGCGCCGGCGGCTTGCCGGCATCGTCGGGAAAGGTATGCTCCACCCGCCGTATGGCGGATGCGCTTTTCTCCACGGGCAGCTTGAGCGTCCAGCCTTGGCCTTTGCGGTAGCGAAGGCTGCAGCCCCAGCGCACCAGCCGCAAGTCGTCGGTATCATAGTAGACGGTGGTGTAACGCGCCGCCTCGACCGGTGACGTGGTATAGCCGTTGACCCCAGCCGAAAGCGCGCTCAGATCGAAGCGCCTTGGCACCTGAAGCTTGACTTCTTGCTCGATATTGATGGGCATGGCGGGCCTCCCGGCTTCGCTGCGCGGCCAGCCGAGCACTCTTTCGCTTATGCCGGCCTACTCGATGTCCGGTTGGCCCTGGCCCAACATGCCCGGCGTGACCAGCGTGATGCCAGCTGGAGTGCGGTGGAAGCGGCGGCTGTCCTCGTCCGCATCTTCGCCGACCACGAGTCCTTCGGGAAGACGGCATCCCTTATCGATGACCGCGCGCCGGATCCGGCATTTTCGCCCGACGTCCACGTCGGGAAGGATCACCGAGTCTTCCACCCGGCCGAACGAATTGACGCGGACGTTGGAGAATAGCAGCGACGATTGCACGTGCGAGCCTGACACGATGCAGCCGCCGGCTACGAGCGAGTTGACCGCGTTGCCGCGGCGGTTGGCCTCGTCGAAGATGAACTTCGCGGGCGGCAATTGCTCCTGATACGTCCAGATCGGCCAGCTGGCATCGTAGAGATTCAGTTGAGGCACGACGTGGGTGAGGTCCATATTCGCTTCCCAGTACGCGTCGACAGTCCCGACGTCGCGCCAGTACACCTCGCCGCCGCTGCCGCCCATGCTCGAAGGACCGAAGCGGTGCGCCACCACGCGGTTATGCGCCACGATGTGCGGTATCACGTCTTTGCCAAAATCGTGCGTCGAGCTTGCATCCTCGGCATCTCGCATCAGCTGGTGGTAGAGAAAGCTCGCGTTGAAGCAGTAGATGCCCATACTGGCCAGCGACATGTCCGGTCGCTCGGGGACCGGGATCGGATCGGGCTGCTTCTCGGCGAATCCGGTGATGCGATCGTCTTCGTCGACGCTCATCGTGCCGAGTTCCACCGCGTCGGCGCGCGGCACCTCAAAGCAACCCACGGTCGCCTCGGCCTGCTGCGCGACGTGCTGCACCAGCATCTGACCGTAGTCCATCTTGTACACGTGGTCGCCGGCGAGCACGAGCACGAACTCCGGCTTGTGCGCGCGGATGATGTCGAGGTTCTGCAGGATGGCGTTGGCCGTGCCCGTGTACCACGATTCTTCTTCCAACCGCTGCGACGCCGGCATGAGCTCGACGAACTCGTCGAATTCGCCGCGCAAGAATCCCCAGCCGCGCTGGATGTGGCGCATGAGGCTGTGCGCCTTGTACTGGGTGACCACGCCGATGCGCCGGATCCCGGAGTTGATGCAATTGGAGAGCGGGAAGTCGATGATGCGAAACTTTCCCCCGAAGGGGACTGCCGGCTTGGCGCGCCATTGCGTGAGGTGCTTGAGCCGCGAGCCGCGGCCGCCGGCGAGGATAAGCGCCAGCGTGGCCTTGGTCAGTAAACTGACAAAACGCGGGGTTTCGGCTGGCTGCATTGCTCCTCGTCCTGCGCGCGATGAGAGGGGACGCTGACGTTCTCTCAAACTGCGGTCATCACCGCCCATGTTGAGCAAGGACGACCTCAAACTCTTCCATGCAGGCAGGCTGCTCGATGTCTACGAGAAGCTCGGCGGGCACTGCGCTGTCTTCGAGGGACAACAGGGCGCACGTTTTGCGACCTGGGCTCCCGGCGCCAGCCGAGTGAGCGTTGTGGGCGATTTCAACGATTGGGACGGGCGCCGCGATCCCATGCGACGCACGGATGCAGGCGGGGTCTGGGAGCTGTTCGTGCCCAGGCTGGGCGCTGGCACCGGATACAAATTCGAGCTGCAAAACGAGTCAAGCGGACAGCTCGTCATCAAGACCGACCCTTACGCCAGATCCTTCCCTTCGCAAGCGAACACGAACGCCATCATCATGGCGCCTAGCTCGTACCGCTGGCGCGACGCGCACTGGATGGCCCAACGACGCGGCGCGCGCTGGCGCGAGGCGCCGATGAACATCTATGAAGCGCACTTAGGATCGTGGCGGCGCGATGACCGCGGCGGTTTTTTGGGCTACGAACAGCTGGCGCGCGAGCTCGCCGCGCACGCGAACGATCTGCGCTTCACGCACGTCGAGCTGCTGCCCGTCTTCGAGCACCCGCTGGACGAGTCGCTCGGCTATCAGGTCACGGGCTACTATGCGCCGACGAGCAGGTTCGGATCCCCCGACCAGTTCCGCGCGTTCGTCGACGAGTGTCACGCAGCGCGGATCGGCGTCATCTTGGATTGGGTGCCGCTGCATTTCCCAAAGGACCTGTGGGGGCTTGCGGAGTTCGACGGCGGCGCGCTTTACGAGCGCGACGATCCCGCCATGGCCGAACATCCGCAGTGGCACACGCTGATCTTCAATTACGGCCGCCCGGAAGTGCGCAACTTTTTGCTCGGGAACGCACTGTTCTGGCTACGCGAGTTCCACGCCGATGGTCTGCGCTTGGATGCGGTCTCGTCGATGCTCTACCTTGACGACGCGCGCGCGCAGCGCAGCTTCACCCGCAATCCCTTGGGCGGGCGCGAGAACCTGCCCGCGGTGAAGTTCCTGCGCGAGATGAACGCCACCATCGCCGAGCTCGTGCCCGACGCGGTGACCATCGCCGAAGAATCCACCTCATGGCCTGCCGTGTCTGCCCCGGCCAAGCGCGGCGGGCTGGGCTTTTCGATGAAATGGAACATGGGTTGGGTGCACGACACGCTGAGCTACTTGGGCTTGCCTTGGAGCGAGCGGCAGGCGCGTCATCGAGACCTGACGTTCGAGCGGCTGTATGCCAAGCAAGAGCGCTTCGTGCTGGCTCTGTCGCACGACGAGAGCGCACCGCCCAAGGGGTCGCTCTTCGAGCAGATGTATGGCAATGACGAGCAACGCTTTGCGGCCCTGCGGCTGCTCTTCACGTATCAGGCCAGCTACCCGGGGAAAAAGCTCATCTTCATGGGTGACGAGTTCGGCCAGCGCCAGGTGTGGCAGCCGACCCGGGGGCTCGATTGGGATGTGCCGGCGCGCGACGGTCATCGCCAGCTCACGGCTGCGGTGCGCGACCTTGGCGAGCTCTACCGGCGCCTTCCGGCACTGCATGCCGATGACGCGGATCACACCGGCTTTCGCTGGTTCGATCCCGACGACGCCGCGAGATCGGTCATCGCGTACCAGCGATCTGCCGGCGAAGCTTTTGCATTGGTAGTATTGAACTTCTCACCGACCGTGTACGACGAGTATGTGTTGGGCGTTCCGCGCGACGGCGCATATCGGATCGCGTTCGACAGCGCCGCATGCGAGTATGGCGGCAGCGGTACCCGCTTGCTGCACGACCGCTCGCAGCCCATCGCCTGCATGGGTTATGACCGCTCCATCAGCCTGCAACTGCCCGGACTGACGGGCGTCATCGTCACGCTCGCATGACCGAACGACAACCCAAGGTCCTCTTCGTCGCGTCGGAGATATTTCCGATGGCCAAGACGGGTGGACTCGGCGATGTCGCGGCGGCGCTGCCCGCCGCGCTCGCAGCTGGCGGCGCCGACGTCCGGCTCATGATGCCGGGCTATCCGAGCGCGCTAGCCCAGGTGCGCGGCTTGGCAATCGACCGACACTACGACGATCTCGCCGGCTTCGGCGCGGTCGACCTGCTGATCGGCCGCGCACCAGGCTCCGACCTGCGCATCTGGCTGGTCTTATGCCGGCGTCTGTACGAACGTCCGGGCGGACCGTATCACGATGAGTATGGCGCCGAGTGGCGCGATAACTTGGACCGCTTCGCGCTCTTGTCCCAGGCGGCCGCCGCCGTCGCCACGAGCGGTGAGTGGAGACCCGACATCGTCCATGCCAACGACTGGCATACCGGTCTCATCCCAAGCTTGCTCACGGCGTCGACCAGTGCGCGCCCCGCTACGTTGCTGACCATCCATAATGCATTCTATCAGGGCGAGGCCACGCTCAAGCAGTTGCGCTCGTTCGGGTTGCCGCTCGAGCGGCTGCAACGTTTCGGCAGCGGCAAGCTGTCGTTTCTCTCACTCGGCGTCCAAGAAGCCGACCTTTTGAGCGCGGTCAGCCCGACCTACGCGCAGGAGATCCAAACGCCGGAATTCGGTTTCGGCTTGGAAGATCTATTCGCCGCCAGATCGCGCGAGCTGACCGGCATCCTCAACGGCGTGGATTATCAGCTGTGGGATCCGCGAAACGACCCGCTGGTCGCGCACAAGTATGGCGAGCTCAACCTCGCCGGCAAGCTTGCCTGCAAAGCAGCGTTGCTCGAAGAGGTGCATCTCGACCCTGGCCAGCACGCCCCGCTGCTCGCCATCGTCAGCCGCTTGACTTGGCAAAAGGGTCTGGACCTCGTCGTGAAAAGCGCCGAGCAACTGCTCGCCGCCGGCGCGCGCGTGGTCGTCTTGGGCGTCGGCGAGGCGCCGCTGGAGCAGGGCTTTCGCGAGCTAGCTGCGCGGCATCCCGATCGCGTCGCTGCGTGCATCATGTACGATGAAGCGTTCGCTCACCGCATCCTGGCTGGCGCCGACATCTTCCTCATGCCGTCGCGCTTCGAGCCCTGCGGGTTGAATCAGATGTACAGCCTGCGCTACGGCACGGTACCGGTGGTCGCGGCCGTCGGGGGCTTGGCCGACTCGGTCGTGGATGCGGGCGAGCGCGGTATCGCCGACAACACCACGACCGGCTTCTCGGTCCGCGAATCATCCGTGACGGCGTTCTCCGCAGCCGCGCGTAAAGCCATCGCCCTGTATCCGAACCGGTTGCTGTGGCAAGCGCTGCAGCGCAACGGCATGCGTCAGGATTTCAGTTGGGATCGCGCAGCGCGGGCCTATAGGGGCCTGTACGATCATCTGCTCGGGGCTTAGCGCTTCTCCACGTAGAGCTGGCCGCCGCTTTTCGCGAATTCTTCGGCCTTGTCGCGCATGCCGGACTGGATCGCGGCCGCCTCGTCGACGCCCACGCGCGCAGCATAGTCGCGCACGTCCTGGCTGATCCGCATCGAGCAGAAGTGCGGCCCGCACATCGAGCAGAAGTGCGCCACCTTGGCGCCGTGCGCGGGCAGCGTCTCGTCGTGGAACTCGCGGGCGGTCTGGGGATCGAGCGAGAGCGCGAACTGATCCTCCCAGCGGAATTCGAAGCGCGCTTTCGAGAGCGTGTCATCCCATTCGCGCGCGCCTGGGTGACCCTTAGCAAGGTCGGCAGCGTGCGCCGCGATCTTATAGGCGATGACGCCGTCCTTGACGTCTTTCTTATTGGGCAATCCGAGATGCTCTTTGGGCGTCACGTAGCACAGCATGGCCGTGCCGTACCAACCGATCATCGCCGCACCGATGGCGCTCGTGATGTGGTCGTAGCCCGGGGCGATGTCGGTGACGAGCGGGCCGAGCGTGTAGAACGGCGCCTCTTGGCAGACCGCGAGCTGGCGCTCCATGTTCTCTTTGATGAGGTGCATCTGCACGTGGCCGGGGCCCTCGATCATCACCTGCACGTCGTGCGCCCACGCGATCTTGGTCAGCTCGCCCAACGTCTCGAGCTCGGCGAACTGCGCAGCGTCGTTGGCGTCGGCGGTCGCGCCCGGCCGCAACCCATCGCCCAAAGAGAACGCGACGTCGTAGGCCTTCATGATCTCGCAGATCTCTTCGAAACGCGTATAGAGAAAGTTCTCCTCGTGATGCAGCAGGCACCATTGTGCCAAGATAGAGCCGCCGCGCGACACGATGCCGGTCACCCGCTGCGCGGTCAAGGGGATGTAGCGCAGCAAGACGCCGGCATGGATGGTGAAATAGTCCACCCCCTGCTCGGCCTGCTCGATAAGCGTGTCGCGATAAACCTCCCAGTTGAGGTCGGCGACCTTGCCGTTGACCTTCTCCAGCGCCTGATAGATGGGCACGGTGCCGATGGGCACCGGTGCGTTGCGCAAGATCCACTCACGCGTCTCGTGGATGTTCTTGCCGGTCGAGAGATCCATGACCGTGTCGGCGCCCCAGCGGATCGCCCAGGTCATCTTCTCGACCTCTTCTTCGATCGACGAGCTGATCGCCGAATTGCCGATGTTCGCGTTGATCTTCACCAGGAAGTTGCGCCCGATGATCATCGGTTCGGATTCGGGATGGTTGATGTTGGCCGGGATGATCGCCCGCCCCCGCGCGACCTCAGCGCGGACGAACTCCGGCGCGACGCCCTCGCGCAGCGCGATGAACTCCATCTCGGGCGTGATCTCGTTGCGGCGCGCATAGTGCAGTTGCGTCACGTTGGCGCCGCGCTTGGCGCGCAGCGGTGTCCGCGGATGCTCGAAGCGCAAAGCCGCAAGCTGTGGGTCGGCCTCGCGCTGGCGCCGGTACGACGAGCTGGGCTCGTTCAGAGCGTCGACGTCGCCTCTGGCTGCGATCCACTCGGCGCGCAATGCCGGCAACCCGCGGCGCACGTCCACCTCGATCCCCGGATCGCTGTGCACGCCGCTCGTGTCGTAGACCCGAAAATCGGTGCCGTCGCTCAGATGGATCTGGCGCATGGGCACGCGGACCCCATGCGGTCCATCGATGTAGATCTTATGCGAGGAAGCTTGCTGGTCGGTGGAAAGGGTCAGGCTCATGTGTTTCCCTTCGCTGGCATCACCCAGATCAGGTTCCGACGGTCGGCGATCGCTCTCGCCCTCTCAGTCCGCAGTGGACTCCCGTACCTGTTATCAGTTCGTGCCCACGGGGGCCGCAGACCTGTCATTTCTGCAGGTCACAAACCCGCTCCCCTAACGTTGTTGCGCAATCCTCGCACTCACGAGCCCATAGGAGCGATTCATGACACTGGCTCTTGTTCCGATCGCCGCCGTGCTGTTCGACGGCGATAATCAGCTGGCCACCCACGCCTTCCTCGCGACCCTATCGGCGTTTTGGTTCTTATTCGTGCTCTTGTTCATCTTTCAGATGTACTGCTATTGGCGCGTCGCGGAAAAGTGCGGTTATCCAGGACCCTATAGCTTGCTGCTGCTGATCCCGCTCGTGAACATCGTCATCTCGCTGATGTGGGTGTTCAACGAATGGCCGATCGAGGCCGAGCTCAAACGCTTGCGCGCAGCGCTGCATCAGCCGTGAGCGACGATCGCTGCCGCCCCCAGCTGTTCGCCCGTGTGCCAGAACGCATCGTCGTGCAGATAGTGGCTGTGCGGCCATAAGGTCAATGGCGCCTTGAGACTGGCGTTGACGCAGATGGCGTGATCGGGGAGCGACGCGCGCTTGGTGAGATCCTCACCCGGTACGCGCGTCGATTCGTACGAGACAATCGCGTTGGCGACGACGTCGGTAAAGTACCAGTAGTTCTCCCAATAGATCCCATCGGGCTTTTGCGAGACCCCTGGGGCAGCGCCGTCAAGCACCGATGCTTGCGCGGTGAAAAGATGGCCGTAGATATCGCGGCGCCAGTCGATGAGCGTCTTTGAGAGTCCTGGATTGCGCACGTCGAAGAAAAATCGCGTCTTCTCGAGCGCGGTGCCGAAGGTGAGAAAGGCGCGGATGCGCCGCCAGGCCTCGACCGGCAATCCCTCTTCTTCGACCTGTTCGTGCAGCGCGACGAGGACGTCCATGAGGATCGTCGTCCCCAAGCTGTGGCCGGCGAGGAACACTTTGTCGTAGAGCGGCGCGCCGTGGTCGTCAGTGGAACGCAAAACGCGCGAGATCACATCGCCTACGGCCTGGATTATCTGGGTACGGAACTGATTGAAGCGGGCGTTCTCATCGTGGGTGGTATAGATCTGGATGTCGCCGATGGTATCCACCAAAAAATTGCGGATGAAGCCGAACAGCGCGCGCAACGACAGCGCGGTATAGAGCAGCCAGGCAAGCGGTCCGGTCATGAGGACGATGAAGGGCTCGGGTTTTGCCCCCAGCAGCGGATATCCGAGCAGCCATAAACCGGTGACGGTCATCAACGCGAGCACGCCGGCGCCCCACCAGGCGATCGGCGCACGCATCGTCACAAACGCGAGCAGCCGCGCAGCGACCTGGGCGAGCAGATACGCGCCGAACAGCTGGACGATCAACCGGATCGGATCGTGCCAGACGAGATCGCGATTGAGCTGATACGCGCGCCAACCCGAGCAGGCGAGCAAGATGGTGACGCCCAGCCCGAACGCGAGCGCGGCAACCGAGCAGAACAGGTCGTAGCCGAGCTTGGCGATGCTCGCGGGTATTTTGGCTTGACTAAGCGGGGTGAAGAACGACTGGAACAGCCACGAAAGCACGCGCAGCGGCGTCGTCTCTTCCTTGTCGATCGGACTCCAGTAGCCTTCGAAGACGTCGATGCTGGGCTGGCCAGGCACGTCTTGCCCGCGCGCATCCTTGCACTCGACGCGCAGTGCCACAGCCGGCGATTCCTCGAGCGCTTGGCCCTTGCACACCGCAGGCCAGGCCACACCGGTCGACCACGTTCCGACGGCCGCGGGAGCGTTGTCGCCCATGCGCGCGGCGCGGTCAGTAGGTGTCTCGTTCTCCAACGCGTCGCGCAGTCCGGATGCGAACAGGTCCTGGATTCCGTAGCGCGGCTGCGGGCTGATGCCGTGAACCACGATGACGGCGTTTCTCACACTTGCGCCACCCCGAGCGTCAAGCGCTGACGCTCGCCCGATCGCCACGCGAGCCCGGGCTCGGCCCGCGGGCGCTTACTTCGTCAGCGCTTTGACTTGCGCTTCGGTGACGGGCGAGCCCTTGTTGCCCCAGGCCCCGCGGATGTACGTGATAACGCTGGCGATCTCTGCCGGGCTGAGCTTGCCCTTCCATGACGGCATCGCGCCGTTGTAGGTCGTGCCGTCCATCTTCATCGGGCCGTGCATGCCGTTGAGCACGGTGCCGATGACAGCCTTGGCATCGCCCGTCACGTACGGATTGCCGGCCAGCGGCGGAAATGCACCAGGAACGCCCGCGCCCTTGGCGCCATGGCAGCTCGCGCAGTTCTGCGCGAAGACCTGATCGCCGGCGGGAGCGGCCGCAGATCCGCCTGGTGCGTTCGCGACCACCGGGCCACCAGAGTTCGCTGGGGCTGCCGCGTTAGGCGGCGCGCCATAGCCTTCGACCGGCGTCTGGCCAACCGGGCTCGCCGCTTGCTCGGCTCCGATGAGCTTGGCCGAATAGACGGTGATGGCAACGATGAGGCCGACCGAGATGACCGTGAACGGGATCAAGAACGGCCGGCGCGCGATGGCGCGGTGCGGATTGCGGTCAAGCCAGGGCAGCAGCAACAGCACCATGGTGAAGACACCAGGCAAGATCACGGTCGGGAGGAGCGAGAGATTCGCCGGGAACATGCGCAGCAGACCGTACAGCGCATAGAAATACCACGCCGGCGCGGGGATGAACTGCGCGTTGTTGGGATCGGCCTTGGCGAGCAGCGGCGCCGGCATGAACACCGAGAGCGCAACGATGATTGCGAAGATGACGAGCGCGCTCACCGTGTCCATGAAGATCTGGTTCGGATAGAATCTGCCCACAGCCGTGGGCGCTTCGTCCTGCGCCGGGCCGGCTGGGCTGTTGTGCCGGAAGATGAAAAGATGCAGACCGACCAAAGCGACGATCGCCGCCGGCGTGGCCCAGACGTGCAGACCGAAGAAGCGGCCGACGGTGAGCGTGCCCAGCGTCGCGCCGTCGCTCAGGAAGTGATAGATGAACTGACCGATGATGGGCACGCTGGCTGCGATGTTGATGGCCACCTGGGTGGCGAAGTACGCGTTGAGATCCCAAGGCAGCAGGTAGCCCGTGAGGCCCATCGAGAGCACGATGAAGAATAAGAGCACGCCGACGACCCACTGCAGCTCGCGAGGCTTCTTGTACGCGCCGAAGAGCAACACCTGAAGCAGGTGCATCGACATGAGCACGATCATCGCCGATGCGCCCCAGTAATGCAGACTGATCAGGAACGAACCCATGTAGACGTGCTGGTAGATGAAGCGCGTCGATTCCCACGCGGTCAGCGCTGAGGGCGAGTAATAGAAGGTCAGGATGATTCCGGTGACGATCTGGACGGCGAGCACGAGGAGCGTCGCGCTGCCGAACACGTACCAGTAGCTCGCGCCGCCAGGCACGTCCTCGGTGAGGAAGGTCTTCAGCGCGCTGACTAGGCCGGTCCGACTCTCAAGCCAGGCTATCATGAACGCTTCTCCTACCAGTACGACACGCGGATGATATCCGGCGTGTTGGCCGAGAACTTGATCCACTCGACCTCGGCGGTGCCGCTTTGCTCCTTAAAGGGCAGTGGATCCAGTCCGCGCGGCGATGGCCCGATGAAGTGTCCGGCCGCATCTTTTTTGTGCCGCCCGAACTTGGTGAACTGCGAGCCATGGCAGGGACACAGAAAACCGCTCAGCCCGTCATCCCAATCATACTTGCAATTGAGATGTGGGCAGAGCGGACTGAACATGACGAAGCCCAGGTTGCCGATCGGATAGTCGATGGCCGCCGGTTTGTTCGGGCCGAACAGCTCGGGGCGGTCCTCTTGGAACTTCGCCAGCTCGTCGTCGGCGAGCTTGATCCCCCAGACGTAGTACTCGGTCGTGATCTCGCTATAGCCGTCGACCACTTGCTTATTGAAGAAGATCTTGACCGGTTTGTCGATCGTGCGCTCCAGCTGGTCGAACTCGCCCTTGTTGAGCGGCGAGAAACCCTTGTTGGCGTCGACGAGCTCGGGTTTAGGGACGAGGGATGCGACGAGCGGGATCGCCAGACCTAATCCGACGAGCGTGCCTGAAAAGATCGTCGCCCGAGCGAGAAACGCTCGGCGGCTGACTTCTTCCGGCGTCCCCGGATCCTGGTACGCTTTGGCCTCGTTCGACAAGGAGCGTCACCTCCGCTCAGCACGAATCGCGCACGCATATGCGGATGCGCAGAATGGGCTGTTTGGTGGTTGGCGGTCGCTTGCCTCTCGTGCGCAGGGGCAAAGGTAGCATTAGAGCGGCGCGGGTTTCAGCAAACACAGGCATGCAAACCAGAGCTCGAACAATAGCGGATGCCGGTGACGCCCGGCAGGTAGCTGGGCAGCTGGGTGAGCGTCGAGGTGTCGTGCTGGTCGCCGTCGCGCAATTTGAACGAATCGCCCGAGCCGCAGATGCCGTTGCCGGGCGTGACGTAATAGTAGCTGCCACCGGCCGGGTCGGCGGGCACAGCGCTGACGTATGGATTACCCGGCCCACCGAAGAGGTTGACGTCGACCGGCCCGCTGGACCCGGGATACTGGCCGTCGTTGTCGGTTGCGTACTCTTCCAAAGCTGTTGCTATCTGCTTGAGGTTCCCCTCGCACGAGGACGACTGCGCTTCGGCTCGTGCATGCAGGAAGTTAGGGATGAGGATCGCCGCTAGGATCGAGATGATGGCGACGACGATGATCAGCTCGATGAGCGTGAATCCGCGATCGTGTCGCGCTGCGATGATGTCCATACCCTAGTGTTCGGGCATGAAGCGCTATGGCATGGTGATCGCGCCCGCAGCTACGATGAGAGATCGTTAAGAGTTCAGTGAAAGGATGATGTCAGCTGCACGCCCGCTCGAAGTGTTTGGAAGACGACGCAGTATCGCTCGGTGAGTTTTTGGAGCGAGGCGAGTTGTTCGGCGCTTGCGTCGCTGTCGAGATCGAAGCGCAGACGGATGTTCAAAAAGCCCACCGGCACTTCGCGTTCCACACCTAGCGTGCCGCGAAAGTCGAGGTCGCCCTCAGCGCTGATGGTGCCGCTGCGCACTTCGATGCCCAAGCTCGTCGCCACGGCGCGCAAGGTGACGCCAGCACAGGCGACCAGCGCCTGGAGCAGCATGTCGCCCGAGCACACGAGCGTTCCATCGCCGCCGGTCGCAGGGTGCAGGCCGGCGGTGACGAGCGCACGCCCGGTCTCGACCGAGCAGCTCAACCCCACAGGATCATCGACCTTGCCTGATGCGCGCAGGGTGATGATGGCTTTTTTTGGATCTTTGCGATAGAGCTCTTTGAGCGGGGCTTGCTTGGCTTTGATGTCGATCTGGTCCAAGATCAGGGCGCCTGCCTTCTGGGCGTCTCGCGGTTCCACCACGATGATATCGTCGCACCCGCGACCACGAGATCGAGCTCGTGGCGTTCGATCACGGCAAAATCGGGGATCTCTTCAAGCCTCCCTTGCATGAGGCATTGTTCGCAGATGAAATACCCGTCAAGCGGGTAGACATCGGCGCTTGTGCGGCGGCAGATATTGCATGCGTCCATATCGCGAGCCTCGCAAGGTCCGGAAAACGGGCCTTGGTTTTTTGCGCGCGCATTCCTGTGAAGCGTATGTTCGCATCATGTGCTTTGATTGGGACGAGGGACGCGATGCCCGCCAGCGTCTCACGTCTTGAGCGCTTCTGCGACCGCCTTCTCCTCTGACCACACGGCGCCTTCGCGCGCGAGCTGCTCGATCTCAGCTGCGCTCAGCCGCTCGCGCAGCAGCGCACTGAGCTTTTCGTAACCCCACCGCTCGGTGGACTCGCGCTCCAGTCCCAACTCTTTGAATTTCGAGTCGACGTAACCTAACAGTCGCGCCGCGGCTTGCACCTGCGCGCGCAAGCCGGCTATGAGCGCGAGGTGTTGCAGGATCCAAGCCACCTTTGAGCTGCTTTGCGCTTTGTTCGCCCAGCGCAGCCCATTGCCGGCACACTCATGCGCTGCGTCGAGATCCCCCATCGCGATGCAGTATGCAGCGCTGTTGCTGTACTCGATGGCCAAGTTCGTCGCGTTCTTTCCGCGGGAATCGATCTCGATCGCGTCCCTCGCATTGCGAATGGCCTGCCCGGGATCGCCCGCCCGGAACTCGAGCTCCGCAAGATCGATCAGCACGACCGCGTGGCCGGACTCGTCCCCTAGCAGCCGAAATGCCGCGAGAGTCTGCGCGTAGAGCTCGCGCGCGGCGCCGACGTCGCCGCTATCCCCCGCGATGTCAGCCAGCTCGTTGAGGCAAAGAGCCTCTCCTTGTTTGTCGCCATGCTCGCGGAACACCGCGAGCGCGCGCGTTGCGGCCGTGGCTGCCTCTTCCAGCCGTCCCATCTGGATGAGCCCGCGCGCGAGCGAGCGCAACGCATGCGCGGTTCCGCGTTCGTCGCCCACGGACTCGTAGAGAGCGCGGGCGCGCTCGCCGCAATCGTACTTGCGCCTCCCAGAGGAGAGCAACGCCAGCGCTACCCACAGCCGGCCGGCGATCGCAGGCTCGTGCTCGCGTTCGAGCGCCGACCCGATCCACCAACGCCCCTCTGCCGAAAGACCGCCCTCGTACCACAGCTGCTCAAGGGCGCCCGCGAGCGACCCGCCCAGGGCGACGTCATGCGGGTCTTTGGATGCCCATTCGAGCGCGGCGCGAAAATTATCCACCTCGGGCTCCAAACGCGCCAGCACAGCCGCAACCGGCAGGTTGCCCGCAGCTTTATCGGTCCTCAGGGCCATGTCAGTGAAATACTCGGCGTGTCGGCGAGCAAGAGACTCACGCTCGCTTAAGCTCTTGAGCTTCTCCAACGCATAGGCGCGGGTCGACTCAAGAAGAGAGAATCGCTCGGGTTCGCTGCCGTTGTCGGCGACGACAAGGGACTTGTCCACCAGCGAAGCCACTAGCTCCAGGACCTCGTGCTCGCCAACCCCTTCGCTAGCGCAGATGGCACTCGCCGCTTCTAGACCAAAGCCTCCCGCGAAGATCCCCAAACCGCGGAATAGCTTTTGTTCTTGCTCGGAGAGCAGATCGTAACTCCAATCAATGAGGGCGGCCAGGGTCTTCTGACGTGGCAGCGCTATGCGACTGCCGCCGGTGAGTACTTTGAACCGTTCGTCCAGTCGCCGCGCGAGATTCGTCGTGCCCAGCACCTTGACACGCGCAGCCGCAAGCTCGATGGCGAGCGGAATGCCGTCGAGGCGGCGGCAGATCTCGGCGACGCTCGACGCGCGATCGTCCGTCAGCACGAAGCGCGTATCCGAGGCGACGGCTCGATCCCGGAAGAGCGCGACCGCGCCGAATCGCAGCGCCTCTTCGGCTTTCAACCCGACCGTCTCCGGTGGCACCGCCAGCGAAGGCACATTATAGACGGCTTCACCCGGTATGCCAAGGGTCTGGCGCGAGGTCGCAAGGATACGCGCCAGAGGCGCGCTCTTGAGGATGGCGTCGCCGAGTCCGACTGCCGCTCCTAACACGTGCTCGCAGTTGTCGAAGATGAGCAGCACGGTTTTGCTGCGTAACCACAGCGGGATCGCCGCATCGACGCTATGGCCCTCGGGCACACTTATCCCCAAGACCTTGGCGGCCACGCTGGCCACCAGCTCCGGGTCGCTGATCGGAGCGAGGTCGACGAACCACACCCCGTCGGGGTACTGATCGATGAGATCCGCTCCGACCTGGACGGCGACGCGCGTCTTCCCCACGCCGCCGCTTCCTGCGAGCGTGACCAGCCGGTGGCGAGCGAGGAGCGATTTGACCTCTTCGAGATCCGATTCTCGGCCCACCAGGCTTGTGAGTTGGGATGACAGGTTGTTGGGTCGCGCGTCGAGCGAGTTGAGCGGCGGGAACTGCGCAGGCAATCCGGCTATGGTCAACTGCCATACATGCTCGGGTTGCGTGAGGTCTTTGAGACGTCGCAGCCCCATATCGACCAGGGTGGTTTCGGGAGGCGTAGCCGGCGTGGCCAAGCGTACGGTCTCCGACAAGAGCACCTGACCGCCGTGCCCGATCGACATGAGACGTGCCACCCGGTTGAGCGTTGGGCCGAAATAATCGCCGTCGCGTTGGGAGACTTCGCCCGCATGAAGTCCCATGCGGACTCGCAGGCCCTCTACAGCGGAGCTGTCTTTTCCGCCGAGAGCGAGTTGGGCTTCGATGGCCGCTGCCAGAGCGTCTGACGAACGCGAAAATGCCGCGCAAAACGCATCGCCGACGGTCTTGAAGACGTAGCCGCTGTGATGCTCGATGACTTCGCGCAGGATAGCATCATGCTGCTTGAGCGCTGCGTCCATCGCCTCGGGATCAGCTTCCCAGCGTTTGGTGCTGCCTTCGATGTCGGTGAAGAGAAACGTCACCGTCCCGGTGGGAATAGACGCGGGCCTCGAGAGTTTCTCTTTTGAGCCAGCGGCGCGGGGCATTGGCATTGCGTTCGTCCGCTCGTCCGCGCGAACCTAGCCATGACCCAAGAGGCAGCGCGACCCCGTGTCTAATGAGCCTTTATGACCAGGTCCGGCGCCGGCATCGCATGGTACAATCACGTACAGTCGCGCGGTGAGGACCGTGCGCACGAGCGCGATGACGCGCTTTGTTTCCAAAGCTGGGATGGGAGATTGACTTCAATGTATACAGCGCCCAGGATCGTCGCCTCGTTTGATGCCGACGAGGTCTTGACGCAAGCCATCGGCGATGGCGGCAGCTGCGAAACAGCAGACGCAGTGCCTTTCGGTCACGGTTGCAAGTAGAGTAGCCTAGCAGACTCGATACCAAACTCGACGCAAAGGGGGCCGCCCATCGGCGCGCCCCCTTTTCTTTCGTCTGTTCTGCCCGCTCGCTCCGAGCGCTTGACGCGCAAAATGCTTAACCCGGGCGCAAATGACGCGACCGAGATCATGATCCGTATTTCACTCGTGGAATATGAAGCTCGAAATTCGAGGCGGTCACGGGGTATAGGCCTTTGTGACTGCACACCACTGCTCGCTTAGTGGGAAGCGACGGGACCAGCCAAGCAGCAAAACGAAACGGTCGGCGATGAGCGTGCGGACAGCCACGGCGATAACGCTCAGCGTCTTCGCAGTTGTTGCTTTGGTGTTGCAGATCGCTTCCTGGCGCGCTACTGGTGCGCTCGGCGGCAGCACACGGCTCTCCGGATTGTGCGCCGTTCAGTTTATCGTGCCCAGCGACGCTGAAGCGCGCGGCGGAATTCGACCGGGCGACATCGTCGATTTGCGGTCGCTAACGTGGCTCGCTCGTGTGGACATCTTGCCCCCGATCGCCACGCCCGCCCTCAGCGGCGCAGCCGGCGACGTGCTTGACATCCCCATCGAACGAGATGGTCGCCGCATTCGAGAGGTGCTGGCTCGGCCCGGATCGTTCGCCGGGTTCCTGGCGGAAGCCGGCTTCAAACTCTTCTTCCTGCTCGTCGGAGCCTTCGTGCTCTTCCGCGGAAGAGATAGGGCATCGCTCATCCTCGGCGTGTGGTGTTTTGCGATCTCGTTCTCGCTGCCGAGCGCGTGGTTTGGACTCGCGCAGCCTTCTGGGCGCCTGTGGCTAGCGATGGTCGCGATCGTTCTGTGGTTGATAGCCCCGGTGCTTCTCTATTTCATCATCGAGGCTGTTGTGGGCGGTCTCATGCCGCGCAAGGTGTTGTGGCTCACCCGCGCCGCGCTGCTGATCTTCCTCGTTCCCGGTTTTCTGGATCTGACCGCAAATCTGCTCGCCCAGATCCGATCGGGATGCGGCCTCTGGGCGATTCGCGGCGTCGACCAACCGCTGCAGCTCGTCGACCAAGCTATCATTCTCGTTTTTTTCATCACCGCATACACCCGGGCACGAGGCGTTCAGCGCCAGCGCATCCGTTGGGTCTTTTGGGCGTTCTTGATCAGTCGTTTTGGCGCCTATATAGCGCTGCTCAATCGTGTCGTGGCCCACCCCATTCACCTTAGCGGCATCGAGTGGTTGACCGTGATGATTTTTCCGTTGGGCACAGCCTACGCCGTGCTTCGTCACCGGATCATCGACGTGAGCTTTGCGCTCAATCGCGCCCTGCTATACACGATCTTGACCACCTTGACGGTCGGTTTGTTCGTATTGCTGGAGAATCTGCTCAACAATGTGGCGGTAAGCCGCGGGGTTAGCTTGGCGGTGGAGATCCTCGTCGCCCTTGGGATCGGACTCTCATTTCGAGCACTGCATGCGCGGGTCCACGCTTGGATCAACCGCCTGCTGTTCCGTCGCAAGCACGACGCGGCGGTTGCCCTGCAGCGCTTTGTCGATGAAGCGCCGTTTATCCAGAGTCCCGACACGCTTGTCGCGCGCGCGAGCGACGAAATCGGTAAAGGCATGGGTGCGGCCGATGTTCGCTTTTATCAGGCGTACGCAGACGGGTACCACCGCCTGGGCACGGCTGGGGGCACCGCGACCGAGCTGGTGGATGTTGACGATGCAGCGCTGCTCCGACTTCGCAGCACGCAACACGAAGTCGATCTCAGTACGTTACAGAGCTCGATAGGCGCTGTAGGATATGCCTTCCCTCTCTTCGTGCGGGGCGAGAACTTCGGTGCGCTGGTGTGCGGGCGCCGGACAGACGATGAAGGGTACACTCCCGACGAACGCGATTTGCTGCGCCGCGTCGCTCGCGAAGTCGCAGCCGAGCTCTTCATCATCCGCGCCCGCGACCAACGCGACCTGCTGCAAGCCATCGCGAGCGGTCTCATCGACGCGGACAAGGCAGCCCACCGGGCGCGCCAGCTTGTCGAACGACCATAAGCCTGTAGGCGTGTCTTGAGGTCGAAACGAATGCACCCCACTTGGCTCGGGCTGACCGCGAATCGAGAGGCGATCGAGTCGCGTCGCGCATCCATCGATGACGTGGAGGGGTGGCAGAGCGGTTGAACGCGACGGTCTTGAAAACCGTTAGGGGCGCAAGTCCCTCGTGAGTTCGAATCTCACCCCCTCCGCCATATCGTGACCGGAATGCACCTGATCGTCCGGGGCCGCGTCCAAGGCGTCTTCTTCCGAGTAAAAGCGCAAGAGCTCGCGCGTTCGCTCGGCCTCAACGGCTGGGTGCGCAATCGTGCCGACGAGAGCGTTGAGGTCGTCGCTCGAGGACCAGCGAACCAGCTTGCCATCTTTCGCGATTGGGCGCGGCGCGGGCCGCCCGGGGCTGATGTCGAGAGCGTTGAGGAGATCGACGACGCAGAGCCGGGCGAGCTGTCCGGCTTTCAAATCCGAGGGACCCGCTGACGGATGCGCTCCAAGTCGGACGTCGTATCCACGTCCGCAAACGCGTCGCGAGACTGCGCATCCACGAAAAGCACCCGGCTCGTGTGCCGCTGCGCATAACGCTTTGCGCCGGCGTCTCCGCGCAACTGCAACAACCCCGCGAAGTCCGCGCGTGGGAACAACATCGGCGTTCCCCAGACATCGTCGGCTCGCAGCGCGACGATGTCATCCCGCGCATCCGCGAATCGCTCGATGATGCGGTCCACATCAGCGACGGTGACGAAAGGCTGATCCGCGACCATGAAGATGCAGCCGTCATCCTCGAGGTGCGCGGCTAAGCCTGCGCGCAGCGAGCTGGCAATGCCCTCGGGCCAGTCGCGGTTCTCGATGACTGCGCAGCGCCGAGCGTCCACCGCGTCGACGATCGCTTGCGCGTGGGCACCGATGACCAGCGTGCAGGTGAGCGCCGTCGATCTGGACGCCGCGTCGATGGCGCGCTGCACGAGTGGCGCGCCCCCGACCGGTGCCAGCTGCTTGATCTTGTCAGGACCGAAGCGACGGCTCTCTCCGGCTGCGAGGACGACGCAACCGATGCGGGGCCGCGGCTCAGGCATACGGGCGCAGCACGTCGAGCATAGCCTCGTGGATCTTTCCATTAGACGCAAGCAGTTGCGCGCGATCGAGACCGGCCGGCTCGCCGCGATAATCGCTGGCCCGGCCGCCTGCTTCGGTCAGGATGAGCATGCCCGCTGCGATATCCCATGCGTGCAGCCCGGACTCCCAAAATCCGTCAAGCCTACCAGCTGCGACATAGCAGAGGTCTAACGCCGCCGAGCCGTCTCGCCGGATCGCCTGCGCGCGCCTGGTGAAATCTCCAAAGGTTTGCAGGTTGTTGTGCGGATCGTCCAACCCGCGCGCCGGGAAGCCCGTGACCAATAGCGCGTCTGCCAGATCGTCGTGGTCTGATACCCGCAGCACGCCGCCATTGCAGTGAGCCCCACGACCGCGCTGCGCCACGAACTCCTCGTCCGTCATCGGATCGTAGACGACGCCCAGCTCGACCGTGCCTCCGCTTTGGAACGCGATGGAAACGCAAAAACACCGATAACCGTGCGCATAATTGGTCGTGCCGTCAAGGGGATCGACGATCCAGCGACCGGTTGCGCTTCCCGGAGATTGGCCCTCCTCTTCCCCGAGGACCGCGTCCTCAGGGAAGCTAGCCCTGATGATCGATCGGATCAACGCTTCGCTTTGCGTGTCTGCATCGGTCACCAAATTCGAGCGCACGTCTTTCGAGCGGATACTGAGGTGCGTGCCAAGCTTGGCTCGCAGCAGCGCGCCGGCCTCGCGCGCCGCTCGTCGTGCGATGTCGAAGCGTGCGTCGATCAGAGTCTCTCCTCGGCGTTGCTCACGTGCGGTGATGGTGCTATCTGGTTGCGGTTCGCCCTAGCGCGCGGCGATTCCGGCGGCCGAACTAGTCGGCGAGCAGGCGAGCCAAGCTCGGCAGCGCTTCGCAGTAGGTCGGGTGGATGTGGACGGACGCATCGAGCAGGTGCCAGGTGGACTTGGCCTCGATGTGCGCGAGGATGACGTGCACGATCTCGCAGGCTTCGTATCCGACGAGCGTCGCGCCGATGATGCGGTCATCGCGCTCGTCGACGAGCAGACGATAAAAGCCCAGGTCGTGACCCCACTCGATGGCACGCGCCATGCGGTCCATGCCAAGCGTGACGCCCCGCGCTTTGATGCCTTGACGCTCGGCTTGGCTACTGTCCAGCCCGACCCGCGCGACTTGGGGCTCGGTGAAGGTCGAGTATGCGAGGACGCGGTCGTCGCGGGTGCGCTGCTCGCCATTGAGGATAGCCTTGACGCGGCGATAGTCTTCCCACGACACGTGCGTGAACGCGGGCTGGCCAGCGACATCGCCGATCGCATACGTTCCTTCGCTTGACGTGCGAAACTGCTCGTCGATGGCGACAAAGCCCTTATCGTCGAGCGTGACACTGCCGGCCGCAGCGTTGAGGTCGGCGGTATTGGGGCGCCGACCGGTCGCGACCAAGAGCGCATCGCCGTGCAGCTCGGTGCCGTTGTCGAGGGTCAGGCTGAAGACACCCTCCTTGTACGAGACGGCCGCCACCTTGCATTCGAGATGCAGACGCACACCATCGCGCGCCAAGCTTTGTTCGAGCGGTACGGCGACATCCGGTTCTTCGTGCGCGAGCACGCGTGCGTTCGGGTCGACGATGCTCACCTCACTCCCTAGCCGCGCCATGCCCTGACCGAGTTCTAGCCCGATATAGCCCGCGCCCATCACAAGCAGTCGGTTAGGGCGTTGGCGCAGCTCGAAAAAATTCTCGTTGGTCAAAAACGGCGTGCCATGGAGCCCAGGTATGCCCGGCACGACCGGCGATCCGCCGGTGTTGATGACGACGATCGGGGCGCCAACGGTGACGCCGCCTCCGCTGACGGTGCGCGGGGCGGTGAACGCCGCTTGCGCCTTGATGACCTCCACCTTCGCATCCGACAGCTTGCGCTCGATGCCGCTCTCGAAACCGTCGCGGATCCTGCGCACGCGATCCATGACCGCTGGAAAGTCCACGCTGACCTCGGCGCGCACGCCGAGCGGCGTCAGCAGGCGCGCGCGACCGGCGCCATGCGCCGCCGCGAGAAACGACTTCGAGGGCGTGCATCCATCGTTGATGCAGGTGCCGCCGAATCTGCCGCGCTCGAAGAGGACAACCCGTTTGCCGCTCTTGGCGAGATCGGCCGCCAGCGGCACGCCGCCCTGACCGCTCCCGATGATGACCGCATCTGCTGTCTGCATTGCCCTCACTCCAGATAGGCGAGCGCGTCGCCGATGGCGCCGATGATGGCGCTCGGCCCAGGCACGTCGGTTGGGAACTTCTTATGTTCCCAATCGAACCACATCGCTTTCATTCCCGCGTTGAGCGCGCCTAACACGTCAGCTCGCGGATCGTCTCCGACGTACCAGATGCGCTCCGCCGGCAGGTCGAAGTAGTCGCGCAGCACGTTGAAGGCGTGCACGCTTGGCTTGCGCACGCCGATATCATCGCTGACGAAGACCGGCCCGTCGAAGCCGATGCGATCCGCCTTGCGCTGTTGCAGCGGATTCCACCCGTTGCTGAGGATGGCGTGCCGATACCCTCGTTCGACCAGCGCCGTCAACAGCTCAGCGACGCCGGGCAACGCCTGCACGTGGCTCGGCACAAGCGCTAGCGCGATCTCGCGAAACTCGTCGACCGCGTCTTGCTGGTCGACGCCCTCGCCCAACACCTCATCCAGCGCGAGACGGATCGCCTGCACGAGCGAACAGCGGCCGGTGCGATATCGATCGATCTCGCGGTCGATCGCGACGCCCGCGCGAGCCGCGTCGCAATTCGTGCCTGATGCAGCCGCTCGACCTTGCGCGAGCTGCACGAATGCATCGTGTTCGAGTTTGTTGTCGATACCGAGGGTGTGGTCGAAGTCAAAGCCGATCGCGCACTGTTGCACGGCGCCTCCATTCCCGCAGCATGTGTCGGTTTCCGCGCTGTCGAACGGTGCACAATGCTCGAAACATCGTCCGCCATCCCCACCTACGATCTGCCCGGTCCCAAGGGCAAGGCGATCGTCGAGCGCGAGACCGCGCGGCTCACCACCGGGACCAAGACCGCGCCCATCGTCGTCAAGCATGCCCGCGGCTTGTTGGTCGAAGACGTCGACGGCAACGTGTTCCTCGATTTCACCAATGGCATGGTCGCGGCCACCGGTCACGCGCACCCTAAAGTCGTCAAGGCGATCGCCGAACAAGCCGAGCGCTGGCTCTTCATCAATAGCCCCGACTTCTACTCGCCGCTGCAGGCTGAGGTCGCCGAACGGCTCGCCCGGCTCGTGCCGGGCATCAACGACAAGAAGGTCTTCCTGTGCAACAGCGGGACCGAGGCCAACGAGGCCGCGCTCAAGGCGACGCGCTATAACAATCCCACGCGCAAGCGCCTCATCGCGTTCCTGGGCGCGTTTCACGGGCGCACCATGGGCGCGAACGCGATGACCGCGAGCAAGATCGCGCAGCGCGCACGCTTCAGTTCGAATCTTCCCGACGTGCACCACATCCCGTATGCTTCCTGTTATCGCTGCCCGTATAAGATGTCGTACCCCAACTGCGATATCTGGTGCGCGCGCATCCTCGAGGAGCTCTATTTCAAACAGCTCATCCCGCCGGATGAAGTGTCCGCGATCTTCGTCGAGCCGATCCAAGGCGAAGGCGGCTACATCGTTCCGCCGCCCGAGTTCATCCAGATCATCCGCGACATCGCGCAGCGCCACGGCATCCCGTACGTGGACGACGAGGTGCAAGCCGGCATGGGCAAGACCGGCAAGATGCTCGCCATCGAACACCACGGCGTGACCGCCAACTGCACGTCGCTCGGCAAGGCCGTCGGCTCCGGCGTCGCGGTCGCGGCTCAGGTGCTTGACGCAGACTTGGACTTCGGCGTGCAGGGCGCGCACTCGAACACGTTCGGCGGCAACGGCATCGGCCTGGCCGCCGTCAAGGCCACTCTCGACGTCATGGAGGAAGAGCACTTGGTCGAGCGCGCCGCCGAGCTCGGAGAGTATTTCATCGGCCGGCTGCGCGAGCTGCAGGAGCGTTTCGCGAACATCGGCGACGTGCGCGGCAAGGGGCTCATGCTCGCCGTCGATTTCGTGACCGACCGGACGACGCGCGCCCACGATACCGCCTTTCGCGACCGCGTGCTGGCCCGCTGCTTCGTGCACGGCCTGATGTTGCTGCCGGCCGGCTTCTCGGCGCTGCGCTTCACGCCGGCGCTCGTCGTGGATCGCACGCAGATCGATCATGCGGTCGCCGTATTAGACCGGGCGATCCGAGAAGCGTAACGTGTTGCCGCCGAGCGGCCGCCGACGCAGCGCTCGATCGGCATCGCATCGTGATGGAGGCTTAGGTGGAGCTTCGCGAGGCGTTTGCCAGTGAACTCGTGCGGCCGGCCGGTCGAGCTTTTGACCGGCACGCAGCGTTCCCGCGTCGGCCGGGTCGACGACATCGCGGTCGCCGGCTCGGAGAGCTTCCCCCCGGTCGTCGGTCTCTACGTGCGAGGCAACGACGGCATCGTCCGGTACGCGCCGTTCGCGAGCATCATCTCGATCACCGATCACGCCGTGACGGTGGCTGCCCCGCCGGTCGAAGGCTCGGCGGCGCCGGTCGCGATCGACGAGCTGTTGTTGCAAAAAGAGCTGCTCGACAAGCAGATCGTCGACGTCGACGGCCGCAAAGTCGTGCGGGTCAACGACGTGAAGCTCGCTCCGGCCGGCGATTTGCTTACGCGTCATCGCCGCTGATGTCGGCTTGCCCGGACTGCTGCGGCGGTTGGGTTTGCGCTACCTCGGCGATCGTCTGCTCGATCGCGTGCCCGCCGCCGGGCGTCCGGCCATCGCTCATCTCGTGGGATGCCGTGCAGCCGCTGCATCTGGAGGGCCCTGGCGAAGCGTTACGCCTGCGCGTGCCGCAGGACAAGATCGACCGCATCCACCCGGCCGATCTCGCCTCCATCATCGAGGAGCTCGCGTCGGCAGATCAGGCGTCGCTCATCGGTTCGCTCGATGAGGAGACGGCCGCCGACGCGTTCGAGCAGCTCGACGTCGACACCCAGCTCTCCATCTTCGAGGACCTCAATCCCGACCGCGCCGCTGACATCATCGAGAACATGACGCCCGACGACGCCGCTGACCTGCTGGGCGAGATCGATCAAGACAAGCAGCAAGAGATCCTCGAGCTCATGGAGCCCGAGGAGGCGCAAGGACGTCCGCGAACTGCTGGCCCATCCGGAAGAGACGGCCGGCGGCCTCATGACGACCGAATACCTCTGGCTGCCGCCCGGATTGACCGTGTCGCAGGCCTTCGAGCACATCCGCAAGGCAGCCGAGGACGCCGAGCTCATCTACTACGTCTACGTGCTCGATCCGCAAGAGCATATCTTGGGCGTCGTCTCGCTGCGGGAGCTCATCACCGCACAACCCGACGCGCTCGTCAAGGACATCGCCGTCGACGACGTCGTGACGGTCGACCTGGCGACCGAGCGCGAAGAAGTCGCGACCACCATCGCCCGTTACGATTTCGTGGCCGTGCCGGTGGTCGACGCCCAAGGGCCGCATGCAAGGCATCGTGACCGTTGACGACGTCATCGACGTGCTGCTGCCCGAGAAGATGCGCAAGATGATGCCCCGCGTCGGCAAGTCGCGTTCGAAATCGAGGCTTCCGAAGCCGTAAGGGCAAACCAGCCTCGTCATGGAGGCGGTGGAGACAGTCGAGAAGCGAGAGCGTCCCAAGCGCGCCGGACTATGGCGTTCGGTGCTGCTTGTTCTTGTCCATCGTCGGGCCGGGTCTCATCACGGCCAACATCGACAACGACGCCGGCGGCATCGCGACCTATTCGCTCGCCGGAGCCCAGTTCGGCTACGTGTTCCTGTGGCTGCTGATTCCCGTGACGTTTGCGCTCATCGTCATCCAGGAGATGTGCGTCCGTCTCGGCGTCATCACGGGCAAGGGCCTAGCGGATCTCATCCGCGAGCGTTTCGGCGTGCGTATCACACTGCTCATGATGATCGGCTTGCTGCTGGCGAACTTGTTCACGACGGTCGCCGAATTCGCCGGCGTCGCCGCCAGCGCCGAGGTCTTCCACTGGCCGCGCTATGTCGTCGTCGTCCTGGCGGCAGCCGCCGTCTCGCTGCTCGTGCTGCGCGCCAACTACAAGGTGGTCGAGAAGATCTTCTTGCTGGCCTGCATCGGTCTACGTCACCTACATCATCTCCGGCCTGCTGGCCAAACCAGACTGGCCGGTCGTGCTGCAGCAAACCCTCGTGCCGCATTTCGTCCGGTCGTCCGCCTATCTCGCTGATGTTCATCGGCCTGATCGGAACGACCATCACGCCGTGGATGCAGTTCTACATCCAGGCGTCGGTCGTCGAGAAGGGCGTCAAACCACGCGAATTGCGCTACTCGCAGGCCGACGTCGTCATCGGATCGTTCATCACCGACATCGTGTCATATCTTCATCATCGTCGCATGCGGAGCCACGCTGTACGTCCATCACGTCAACGTGACCGACGCGCGGCCAAGCGGCCGCCGCGCTTGAGCCGCTGGCCGGCAAGTACGCCGGCATTCTCTTCGCGATCGGATTGCTCAACGCGTCGCTGTTCGCCGCATCGGTTTTGCCATTGTCGACGTCCTACTCGGTGTGCGAGGCGTTCGGCTTCGCCTCGGGCGTCGACAAGCGCTTCGGTGAGGCGCCGATCTTCTACGGTCTGTACCTCGCGATCATCGTCGCTGGGAGCGCTGCCCATGTTCATCCCCGGCGCGCCGCTGCTCGGCATCATCTTCTGGTCGCAGGTCATCAACGGCATGCTGCTGCCCGTCGTGATCATCGCCATGCTTCGTTTGGTCAACGATCGCGATCTCATGGGCGAGCACGTCAACGGCCCCGTGTTCAACCTGGTCGCCTGGGCGACCGCCGCGGTGCTCATCGCCGCGACCATCCTCTACCTCTTCATCACGGTGTTCCACATCGGATCATGACCGCAGACGAACTCGCTACGCTCAGCGAACATGCAGCCCGGCTCATCGCCGGCGGCGGCGGCCTCAAGGCGCTTGCGCAGATGCTGGCCGACGCCACCAAGGGCGCGGTGCTGGTGGAAGACGAGCAGTGGCGCCATCTCGCGCTGGCGGAACCCGGCAGGCGGCGTCGGCGCGCTGCCGCCATCCTTCGCGCCCTTCTACCTCAAGGCGCGCAAGGCGTGGCGAGAACGGCGCCGTGGTGCGCAGCCCGATCGCCGGTTCGCTGCACGCGCTGTGCGCGCACATGCCGGGCCACTGGAGAGAGCGACGCGCCCTGCGGATACGTCACGCTGTTCGTGCGCGGCGCATCCCGGGCCGACGCGTCGCCGGCGCTGCGCATCGTGGCGAGCGCCGCCGCGATCGAAGCATGCGCGTCGCGGCAGCGGGCGCGGGCAGGCGCGCCGGGCGTTTTGGGAGCACTACCTGGCCGGTGGATCAGCGACGCCGCCGACCTCAAAGCGCAAGCGTCGGCGCTGGGCATCAACCTGCCGCCGTCGTTCGTACGTCGGCGTCTTCGACGTCGAGGGCGCGACCCGGCAGAACGTGCGCGACATGGTGCATCAGGCGCTTGCGCCCGCGGACGCGATCTGTCCGCTGTGCCGGCGCGGGCAGCCACGTCATCGCCTTGTTCCCGGTGCGCCATCAAGGTCGACGTCGCGCGCGCGCGTCAGGCCGCTGCCAACGCGCTGCGCGATCTGCCGCGCAGGCCGGTCACGCTCCAGTCCGCGAACTGCGGCATCGGATCGCTGCCACGGCCGACCTGCTCGGCGTCGCTGCAGTCGCTGCGCGAGGCGCGCGAAGCGCTGTCGCTCGGCCGGCGCTTGTTCGGTCGCGGCGCCATGGCGATCTATCCGGATCTGGGCATCTACGCGCTGCTGCACGCCGGCGCCGACCGCGCCGGCTTCGTCGAATTCGCCGAGCGTCTCATCGAACCGCTGCAAGCGTACGACCGCAAGCACAAGACCGACCTGGTGGCCACCTTGACGCTCTACTTCGAGGTCGGCGAGAACGTCAAGGAGGCGGCGGAACGGCTCTCGGTCCATCGCCATACCATCTTCTACCGGCTCAACCAGATCTCGCAGATCCTCAAGACCGATCTCAAGACTCCCAAAGGATCAGCTCTCCGCTGCGAGCGGCGCTGGCCATCCGGCAGATGAGCGCGAGCGAGGAGCATGCATGACTAAGCTCGAGCATCATCAAGCGCGCCAAGGACCTCGGCATCCGCCTCGTGCGCCTGCAGTTCAACGACATCCACGGCGTCACCAAGAACGTCGCCATCCCGGTCGGCGCGCTCGAAGCCGCGCTCGAAGGCAGACGTCGCCTTCGACGGCTCGTGCATCGAAGGATTCGTGCGCCACGAAGAGTCCGACATGTACCTCGCGCCGGATCCCAACACGTTCGCGGTGTTGCCGACCGTCGCGGGAACGCCGCCGAAGCGCGTCTGCTCTGCGACGTGCACAATCCCGACGGCACGCCGTTCGAGGGCTGCACGCGCAGCACGCTGCGCCGCGTGCTCGAGGAGGTCAAGCGCGAGGGGTACACGCCGCAAGCCAGCGCCGAACTCGAGTTCTTCCTGTTCGAACACGCGCGCGACGGCCAGGCGACGACGACGACCAGCGATCGCGGCTCGTACTTCGATCTCAGCCCGATCGACCGTGGCGACCTGGCGCGCTGCGACGTGGCGCTTGCGCTGGAAGAGATGGGCATCCGCGTCGAGGCGACCCACCATGAGGTCTCACACGGTCAGCACGAAATCGATCTGAGCTTCAGCGATGCGCTCGCGCTGGCCGACGCCATCTCGACCGCCCGCGTCGTCGTTAAGACCGTCGCCGCGCGTCATGACCTGCATGCCACGTTCATGCCCAAGCCGTTCGTCCACCAAGACGGCAGCGGACTGCACATCTCGCAGTACCTCACGCGCGACGGCGTCAACATGTTCGCCGGGTGCCGCGGATGACGCCGCGCGGGCTGAGCGAGATCGGCCTTTCGTACATCGGCGGATTGCTCGCGCATGCGCGCGGCTTCACGGCGGTCACCAATCCGACGGTCAACTCGTACAAACGGCTCGTGCCCGGTTACGACGCGCCCTCATACGTCCAGTGGGCGCAGCGAGCCAAGAGCGCGCTCGTGCGCGTGCCGACCGCCGCGGGGTCGGAGGTGCGCGTCGAGCTGCGCTCGCCCGATCCGTCGTGCAATCCGTACTTGGCGTTGGCGTGCATCCTCAAGGCCGGGCTGGACGGCGCGCGGCGCAAGCTCGTGCCGGGCGATCCGATCGAGCTTGCGGTGTTCTCGCTCACGAGGACGAACGAGCGGCGTTGGGGATCGAACAGCTGCCGCGCTCGCTGCAAGAAGCGGTCCAGGCGCTGGATGACGATCCGGTGATCCGGGCCGCGCTCGGCGACCACAGCTACCATCGCTTGCGCGAATCTAAGCTCGCCGAATGGGAGACCTATCGGACGCAGGTCCACCCTTGGGAGCTGGACGCCTACCTCAGCCTCTAAGCGGGGATGTCGGCCGCCGACCGCAAGCGCGCGCTCTCGACGGCGATGCCCGCGAGCTGCGCGAACACCTCGATGGTCCGCATGGTCTCGTCGCGCGGCACGCGGTGATCTTTCGGGTCGTCGGGCGAGAGCACGCCGATGAGCTCGCCGGCAGAATCGAAGATCGGGAACAGCAACAGATCGTTCTCGTGCCAGTCGCCGGGCTGGATGCGCGGCAGCTCGAGGCGATCCGGGTGGCGCGTCACGCCGCCCTTGTGATGCAGCTCCATGGGCACGTAGTAGAAGGTCTCGCGCACCTTGGTGGCCGGCGTCATGTCGACGAGCATCTCTTCGGCTGAGATCTCTGCTCCCTCGACGGCGTTCGGGTAGCCGACAGCGGCGTGGCGGACGTAGACGTTGCGCCGCGGATCGCGCAGCAGTATCGTGCCTGCCGAGAACCCGAAGGTGTCGATGGCCACCTTCAAGATGCGGTGCAGCATGGTCTTGAGGTTGCGCTCTCGGAAGATCGCGGCGGTGAGTTCGAGGATGCGCGCCAAGCGGTCTGCCTGAAGACGGCGCTCCTCGGCGAGCGCCTCGACATTGGCATACAGACGTTTCATCTCGACGTTCTGCTCGCTCAACGTGTTCGCGCGGCTCTTCTCCGTGGCGACGATATGGACGTTCTCAATGGCAGCGGCGGCCAGGCGCGCGAACAGCGCGATGTTGTCGATGGTCTCGTCCGAAGGCACTTTTCCATCGGCCGGCGCGTCCGGGATGAGCAAGCCGATGACCTCGCCTGACGAGCTGCGCAAGGCGAAGGTCAGCGTATCCGCCTCGTGCCAAGCGCCCGACGCCGCGCGGCGCTGGTTGACCTGGTCAGGGTAATAGCAGATCTCAGGATCCGTGTACCACGTCTGGCGCTCCACGGCCGCGTAATACACCGATGGGCGGATCGCGAACCGCTTGTCCATCTTCAGCTCGGCGAGGGCGAAGGGGACGCGCCGCTTGCGCAGCGTCTCTTGCGCCGCTGCCGGGTAGCCACGCACGACCGTGTACACGTACGATTCGCGCTCGCGCTCGGCGATGAGGATGGATCCCGCCCGGAAACCGAAGGACTGCATGGTCACGTCGAGCATGCGGTCCAGCAACGCATCGAGCTGGCGTTCGCGCAGCAGGCTCACAGCCAGCTCGGTGACTTTCTTGAGCGTGGCCGCTTGCATATCGGCACGCGCGCGCATATCCGCCTGCGAGCTGACCGACTTCTCGAGCTTCTCCCGCTGAGCGGCGAGCGCCTCATTGCGCAGTGCAACCGCGCGCACGAGCTGACGGACCGCCAGCACGCTCAACCAGATGATGCCGACGTCGAAAAGCAGCCGTCCGAACTGCGATTCGGCTGACGGCGCGATGCGGTGGAACGCGAATGCGACGACGAGCAGCAGGGTCGCAAGCGCCGCCACGCTCGCCGCACCGGCCAACCGCTCGCGGACGCCACCCCACATGATCGGGATGAGCACCGCGATCCAAACCTCGGGAAGGAGCGGCAGGTATAAGAAGATGGGCACCGTGAGGACGAGGGTGTCCAGCGCCAGCAAGATGCGTCCGGACCAGTTGATCTGCACGACGGTCGTCGCGCGACGCACGAAATTCGCCGCGATGATGCCCTGCGCCAACCAGATGAAGATGATACCGGCTTGCAGCCAGCGCGAATACGGCCAGGGCAGCGCCGCGAACAATAGCGCCGCCACGCCGATCGTGAGCAGACGTGACTTCAGGACGCTGCTCTCTAACCAGCGCGCCTCATCGACGGGATTGCGGAATATGGCCTCGGTCATGCGTCAGGGGAACCCACAGGCAAGTTCTGGTCGCCCTGTAGTTATCGGCAGGCGCTGAAGTCGTCGCTATTGACGGGACACGCCCGTCAGTCGTGCACCGTTCAGGAACCGTCAAAGCCGACGGCGACCGAGCCGTCCGAGTGGACGATGGTGGGGACCCGCAGACCCCCTGAGCGCGCACGCATCTCATCGCGGGCAGCGAGATCGTGCTGGACGTCGATCTGACGGAACGCCACGTTGCGCTCGCGGAAATCCGCCATCGCCGCCGCGCAATATGGACAACCGGGTTTAGTATAGATGATTGTCTCTGCCATCTTCGAGACCTCGTTGAAGGTGGAAGCACCGGGTGCGTTGGACCCGTCCGGCCATGAAGAGCATTTCCACCGATGCGGCGCCGAAGCCCGTCGCAGCCTACAGCCAGGCTATCGAGGCCAACGGTTTCATCTTCTGCTCGGGCCAGGTCGGCTTAGACCCGGCTTCCGGCGTGCTCGCCGATGGCGTGGAGGCGCAAGCCGAAAACGTCTTCAAAAACCTGCGCGCCGTGCTCGAGGCGGCCGGCTCAGGTTTCGACCGCGTGGTCAAGGTCACGCTGTACCTTGCGGATATCGCCGCGTTTGGCGCTGTCAACCAGATCTATGCGCGCCACGTCGGCGCCCACCGCCCAGCCCGCACGACGCTTGCAGCGGGTGGCTTGCCGCTCGGGGCCCTGATCGAGGTGGATGTCATCGCGATCAAATAGCCGCTGGCGCGGCTTTTGGTCCTATCTCGTGTTGAGAAGTGCCTGCTACTGGTGGTCGAGCCTGGCTTGGGCGGCGGCGAGCAGCTCGCGCATTTCCGGGTCATTCGGCGCCACCGCCAAGGCGGCATTGAACTGCTCCGCCGCGAGCGCGTTCTTGCGCTGCTCTTCGTAGACGACCCCGAGGTCGAAGTGCAGCGCTGCGTCGCGCGGCGCGACCGCGATCCCCTTGATGAAGGCGGCCTCCGCCAGATTCAGGAGATTGTGGTCGGCATAGATGTTCCCGAGGTTCTGATAGGCCTCACGCCTGCGCGGATCGAGCTGCAGCGATCGCTCGTATGATTCGACCGCCTGCGTGAACTGGCCGAGGTATTCATAGGCCACGCCGAGGTTATCGTAACCGATGCCGCTGTTGGGTTTGAGCTCGATCGCGTGGTTGATCTTTTCGATCGCGCCGTTGTAATCGGATTGCTTGATCAGCTCGATGCCCCAGTTCATCCATGCGTTGCTGTACTTGGGATCCTGCGCGATGACGATCTTGTACTGATCGACTGCGTCCTTGTAGCTGCCCAGCTCTCCGTACGTCATCCCCAAGGCGTTGCGCGCGTCGCTATAGCGCGGGTCCCGGTCGAGCGAGGTCTTGAACTCGGTGACAGCGTTGTAATACTTCTTCTCGTAATAGTAGATCAACCCAAGATCGAAGTGCGCGGTGGCCTCGTAGGGTTCGAACGCCTCCATGCGCAGATACTCGGCTTCGAGTTCTGCGAGCTTGCCTTGGTCCTCATAGGTCTGGATGAGGTTCACGAACCCTTCCGAGAGCGGCAGGCTGTTGCGGAACTCCGAGATGGCTGCATCGTACTTGTCTTGCGCGGCGTACACGCCGCCAAGCCGGTTATGCACCTCTTTGTTGCCGGGATCGCTCGCCAAGACCGCGCGGTAGGCGGCCGCAGCCCCATCATAGTTCTCCATGCGGTAGTCGACGTCGCCCAACAGTTTTTGCACGGCCATGTTGCTCGGATAGAGCGCCGCTGCCCTGACCAAGATCTCCTTGGCCGCCTCGTTGTGGCCTGCCGCAGCTTCGGTCTGCGCCTGGTCGAGCAGATCGCTCGCGGCCGGCTGCACCGCTGCCGGCGCGCTGGTCGTATCAGCGGCGGCATGGGCAATACCGAGCAGCGTGAAGGCCAGTGAAGCCATCAAGGTGGCGACTAGGCGGCTGCATCGGTTCATAGGTAGAGAAAGTATAGCGCGGCTTTGTTCCCGGCGCAATGAGCAGACCAGGGGTGTGGGCCATTCGGGCGAACTCCGAGGCCACCCGCGTCCTAGTTCATAGCCCGGAGTGCCCAAAAAGTGACGAGTAATATGAAAAAGGGGTTCCACCCAGGCAGGCTTGCCCTGGCCTGTCTGGCCATCGCGGCCAGCGCGGGACTGTGGGGATGCCCGAATCCCAACGCCATCGGCGTGCAGCAATACGGTGTTGTGAAAGTGCTCTGCGTCCAGGCCTCCAACAACCAGCCTGTCGTAGGCGCCGACGTATCGATCGCCGGCATCGCCCACACGACCGATGCCACCGGCACGGCCACCCTCGCCCAAGTGCCGATCGGGACTCACCCAGTCGAGGCGCATGCGCCCGGTCTGGATGGCCAACCGCAAACCGTCACCGTGTTGCAGGATCAGACGATCAGCGTGACCGTGTTGATGTCGCCGCAATAGCGGCCGCCCCGACGGAGGGTTTGCGGTCGTTTGCCTGAGCTCCCCGAACTCGAACTGCTGCGCGACGCCCTGACAACCTATGCCGCAGGCAAGACCGTCCTTTCGGTCGTCCCCAACCCTTCACGCGCGTTCGTCATCCGCTATCCGCCCGCGGACTTCAGTCGCGATCTTGCCGGCCGCACAATCGCGGGGATCCGCCGACGAGGCAAGTTCCTGATCTTCGACTTCGACGACGACGGGCCACGGCTCATCATCAATCCCATGCTCAGCGGACGGTTCGCCTATTGCAGCCGTGGCGCGCCGGCGTTGGCAACGACCTGTTTCACTCTGCAGCTCTCCGGCGCTGAGGATATCCGCTTCCTGGACGCGACGATGATGGCTCGCGTCTATCTGACCGCTGACCCGGAATCCGACATCCCGACGTTCGCGGGCCTTGGACCGGACGCGCTCGATCCCGACCTTGATGAGCCGACGTTTCTGGCGCGACTGCGCAAACACCGCGGCGAGCTCAAGAACGTGCTGCGCAATCAGGTCTTCGTGTCAGGCATCGGCAACGCATACGCCGATGAGATACTGTTCGAAGCGCGCCTGCGACCGCTGCGCCGCGCCTCGAGCCTGTCGGATGCAGAACGCCACGACCTCTACCTCGCCATGCGCCACGTGCTGGCCGAGGCTGTGGCCACGACCAAACGCCAATACGCCGGCGGCAAGCACAAGCTGCACAAACAAGACCGAGCGTTCATGAAGGTGCATGCCCGTGGCAAGGCCGCCTGTCCGCGCTGCGGGCACCGCATCTCATCGGTGCATGCCGGTGGCGAAAGCACCTTCTACTGCCGCAGCTGTCAGCGATAGTTATCCACAGCGCCAAATGGCCAACGCCGGCCGGGCGCGCTTCGTCAACAGGCTAAAAGGCCATCGTCGCCGCGGCGGAATCTATGCATCGTGCTCTCCCGAGCGCGACCGGTCGCAGCGCGACCCATCCTTCATCACGAGAGGAGCGAACACGTGCCAACTGCCTCGGCGGCGAAATCAGCGTTGGACTTCATCAAGAAGCACGGCGCGAAGATCGTCGACTTCAAGTTCATCGACATGCCCGGGATGTGGCAGCACACATCCGTGCCTGCCGATCAGGTCGACGAAGGGACTTTCTCGAGCGGCATCGGCTTCGACGGCTCGAGCATCCGCGGCTTTCAAGAGATCCAAGAGAGCGACATGGTGCTGCTCCCTGACCCGGCGACGGCGCGGGTCGACTCCTTCTGCAACATCCCGACCGCGTCGTTCATCTGCGATGTGTTCGACCCGCGCAAGCAGGCGCCGTACGATCGAGATCCACGCAACATCGCACAGCGCGCGCAGGCATATCTGAAGCGATCGGGCATCGCCGACACCGCGTACTTCGGTCCAGAGCTCGAGTTCTACATCTTCGACCACATCAGTTTCGACAACCAGCCGTACATGACGGGCTACGCCATCGATTCCGAGGAGGGCCATTGGAACTCGGGCGACAGCGAGAACCCCAATCTGGGGTACGCGCTGCGGCCTAAGGAAGGCTACTTCCCGGTGCAGCCGTCGGACAAGCACATGGACATCCGCTCCGAGATGGTGCTCGGCCTCAAGGACTGGGGCGTGAACGTCGAGATGCATCATCACGAGGTCGGCACCGCCGGCCAGACCGAGATCGACATCCGCTACAATTCGCTGCTGCAGCAAGCCGACAACGTGATGATCTACAAGTACGTGACGCGCAACGTCGCGCGGCGGCACGGCAAGACCGTGACCTTCATGCCAAAGCCGCTGTTCGGCGACAACGGTTCGGGAATGCACGTGCACATGAGCTTGTGGAAGACCGGCAAGAACCTGTTCTTCTCGCCTAGCGGCTACGCAGAGCTCTCGCAGCTGGCGCTGTACTACATCGGCGGTTTGTTGACGCACATCGACTCGCTCATGGCGTTCTGCGCGCCGACCACGAACTCGTACAAACGGCTTGTGCCGCACTACGAGGCGCCGGTCAACGTCGCGTTTTCCAAAGGCAATCGCTCGGCGGCGATCCGCATACCGGTGTTCTTCACCGGCGCGAAGTTCTCGAAGAGCAAGCGCATCGAATTCCGGCCGCCGGACCCGGGCGCGAATCCGTATCTCGCGTTCTCGGCCATGCTGATGGCCGGGTTGGACGGTGTCCGGCGCAAGATCGACCCGACCAAAGCCGGCTTCGGCCCGATCGACAAGAACATCTACGATCTTCCCGAACGCGAGGCCAAGAAGATCCGATCGGTCCCCGGCAGTCTGGACGAATCGCTGGCGGCCATCGAAAAGGATCACGCCTATCTGCTCGAGGGCGGCGTGTTCACGAGCGACCTGATCGAGACGTGGGTGAGCTACAAGCGGACGCGCGAGCTGCAAGAGGTCAAGATACGGCCGCACCCATACGAGTTTTACCTATACCACGACCTGTGATCGTTGCGGGGGCGGCCTAAAGGCCGCCCTCACGCTTCACGCAGCGCGGACCGAAAGGTCCGTCGCCACATTTGGGCCGAACCCACCGGTATGTCGTTCGGCAAATGGCAACAAGCGCCACAGCCTCCACAACTGTGGCGACTTCTCGTCATGCTCGCAGCGGTTGTCGCCTTCATCATCTGGCTGAACCACTTCGCCGCCCTCAACACCCCGCACTAAGGATCCATGCACGCAGCCGTCAATCTTGATATCTTCAAGAGCTACGATATCCGTGGCATCTATCCAGGCGAGCTGGACGAACGCGTCGCCGAACGGATAGGGCGGGCGTTCGTCGATTTTCTGGGCGCCAAGACGGTCGCGGTCGGGCGCGACATGCGCACGAGTTCGCAGCCGCTGTTCGAGGCGTTCGCCCGCGGCGTCACGACGCAAGGCGCCGGCGTCGTCGACCTGGGACTCACCTCGACCGACGAGCTCTATTTCGCGGTTGGTCATTATGGATATCCGGCCGGCGTGATGATCACGGCATCGCATAACCCTAAAGAGTACAACGGCTTCAAGCTCTGCCGCGAGCAGGCGATAGCCCTGTCGGCGGATACCGGTGTCTTCGCCATCCGCGACCTGGTCGCGCGCGAACAGTTCGAGACCCACGCCGAGCCCAGGCAGCATCACCCGGCGCGACGCATTGCCCGATTTCGTCGAGCACTGCTTATCGTTCATCGACACGGCGAACATCAAGCCGCTGCGCATCGTCGTCGACACGGGCAACGGCATGGGCGGGCTCATCGTGCCGGCGGTCTTCAAGCGCCTGCCGCTCGAAGTGATCCCGCTCTACTTCGAACTCGATGGCACTTTCCCCAATCATCCGGCGAGCCCGATCGAGCCGGAGAACATGCTCGACTTGCAGCGCGCGGTGCGCGAACATCGCGCCGATCTGGGCGCCGCGTTCGACGGGGATGCCGACCGGGTCTTCATCACGGACGAGCACGGCGAGCTGGTCGGCGGCGACATGGTGACCGCGCTCGTCGCCAGCATGCTGCTGCGCAAGCACCCCGGCTCGACCATCCTCTATAACCTCATCTGCTCGCGCAGCGTTCCGGAGCTCATCACCGCCGCCGGAGGCCACGCGGTGCGCACGCGGGTGGGCCACAGCATCATCAAGTCGGTGATGCGCGAGCAAAACGCTATCTTCGGCGGCGAGCATTCCGGGCATTTCTATTTCCGGGACCACTACTATGCAGATTCAGGCCTCATCGCGTTGCTCGTCGTCTTGGAGCTCATCTCGCAGGAAGGCAAGCCGGTGAGCGAGCTGCTACGACCGCTCGACCGGCGCTTTCGGTCGGGCGAGATCAATAGCCGCGTGAGCGACATCGCGGCCAAGCTCAAGGAGCTCGAAGAGCATTATGCGGATGCGCGCGAGATCGACCATCTCGACGGCGTCACGATCCAGTACGAGCACTGGTGGTGCAACATCCGTCCCTCGAACACCGAACCTTTATTGCGGCTCAACGTCGAAGCAGACTCGGCCGAGCTGCTCGCCACCAAACGCGACGAGGTCCTTGCGCTGATCCGGAGCTGACGACATGGGCAGTCAGGTTTTTGGCCCAGCCATGCTGGCGATCGGGGACGGCACGGGGCTGCCTGGGTGTTTGCGCGTCGAGGACGGCCGCATCACCGGCATCGACGACCGCTCGGCGCGCGCCGACTTCACCTTGCCGCCCGGCAGCATCGTCAGCCCCGGGCTCATCGACTTGCACGTGAACGGCACGGGAAGTCTGTGGTTCAACCGCGAGCCGGTCGAGACGCTCGCCGCCATGGCGAACGACGCGCCGGCGCACGGCGTGACGTCGTTCCTGCCGTCCATCATGACCGGTTCGTGGGACCAGATGCTGCGCGCCGCCGATCTGATCTCCAAGCGGATCAATGCTCCGGTCGATGGAGCGCGCGCGATCGGGGTGCATCTCGAGGGTCCATTCCTCAGCCCTGAGTACCGGCGCGCACACCCGCGAGAGTACTTGTTGACGCCGACGCCGGCACGCATCGAATCCTTGCTGCGCACCTGGACCGCGGGTCGTTTGCGCATCACCATGGCGCCGGAGATCGATGAGGCGCCGCGGGCCGCCGTCGAACTGCGCCGACACGGCGTCACGCTCTCGGCGGGGCACACCGCGGCGACGTATGCCATCGGGAACGCGGCCATCGAATCAGGCTACCGGATCCTCACGCACGCCTTCAACGCGATGCCGTCGCTGCATCATCGCAACTCTTCTATCCTCACCGCGTATCTGCTGGATCCAGCCGCCTTTTGCGAGGTCATCGCCGACGGTGTGCACGTCTCGGTCGAACATCTAGCGTTGCTCTACCGGCTGAAAGGCGTCAACCTCGTCCTGACGACCGATGCCATGCCGCTGGTCAATGGGCTGGTGGAAGAAGGCGGTGTGGCCCGGACCCAGGACGGCGTGATCGCGGGTAGCCGTCTGGCGCTCGACCAGGCGGTGCGCAATCTCATATCGGCCACCGGCATATCGCTGGTCGAGGCGGTCGAGTGCGCCACCTGGGCTCCGGCGCGCGCCATCGGTTTGGAGAACGAGATCGGCAGCCTGGCGCCTGGACTGCGCGCCGACTTCATCGTCTGGAACGCACGGCATCAGCTGACGCACGCGTTCATCGCGGGGCGGCTGATCTACTCGAACACCTGAAGGATCCGCCTTTCCGCCTGAGATACGTGCTGCGCGAGGATTTCGCCCTGGCCAATCCAAAGCTTGGCCACCGCCTCAGCCGCCGGTGAAGGAGCTCGACTCTATGACCTCCGCGCGAATCATCCGTATCATGCTTATCGCGGCGCTCGTGATGCTGGCGTGGCCGTATCGCGGCGATGCCAAGACGCCCCCGAGATCGACGGTCGAACCGAGCGCGCAGCGCTTGCTGCAAGCGGCGGCGGCGTACCTCAAGCAGCAGCAGTCGTATGCGTTCAGCGCTGACATCGCGTACGACGACGTCCAACCCCCGGATTTCAAGATCCAGATCCACGCCTCGGCGCAGTACACCATCCAACGCCCTAAAATGCTGCGGGTTGACTACACAGGCGACCGCCGCCAAGCCAATTTCTACATCGATGGGAAGAACTTCGTGCTCTACGACCGGGCGACGAACACATACGGCGAATTGCAGGCGGCCAGCGACATAGAGTCGACCCTCAACGCGATCTTCGACAAGTATGACTTCACGGTGCCGCTCGGCGATCTGGTCGCCAACGACCCCTATCAAGCGCTGGCAAGCCACGTGCAAGGCGCGGTCAACCTCGGCCCGAGCACCGTGCGCGGCTTCTCCCACTCATCATCTCGTCTTCACGCAGAGCGACATCGACTGGCAGATCTGGATCGATGACGGCGCGACGCCGCTCATCCGCGAGCTCGAGATCACCTACAAGACGCTGCCGGGCCAACCCGAATACATGGCGACCTTCACGGATTGGAAGTTCACGCCGGCCGACACATCGGTGTTCAGTTTCACCCCGCCGCCGAACGCGGTGCTGATCGATTTCATCGCGATCAAGAAAGAGAACGGCGGCTCATCGAAGTAAGATTGACTAAGGCACCTCGAAGCAAAAGGAAGAACCCAAATGCATAGCATGCTCACGCGCAATCGGTTCCCCATGGCGGCTGCCACGCTCATCGTGGCGGCGAGTCTGGCCATATCGTTCGCACCGGCGCTAGCCCGCGGTGGCTTCAGCGGCGGAGGCGGCGGTTTCCACGGCGGCGGATCCGGCAGCTTCAACCGGGGCGGTTTTGGCGGCGATTTCCGCGGCCAAGGTTCGGTCTCGCACGCCTCCTCGTCGGGTTTCAGCCACCCGGCTGGCGCGTCGCAGGCGCATCCACCGTCCTCCGCACAGCACCCCACCAGCACCGCATCGCATCCGCAAAGCACCAGCGCGAGCAGCGCATCGCATCCGACCAACACGAGTTCCGGGAGCGTGAACCAGAACGAGGCCCAGCGCCAAAGCTCTGCGTCGTCGAACCAGAGCAGCCGGCAAACGTCGGCACAGAGCATGCAGACCAGCCAGCAGCAGCAGCAGAGCTCTATGCAGCACAGCGCGCAGACTCAGGAAGCGTCGCTGCAACAGAACCGCGCGAACGAGGCGGGCAATCTGCAGAACAGTGCGCACAACTACTACGGCAGTGACGACGCGTATCACGGATACTATGGCGGCAGCGCCTATTATGGCGGTTGTGGGGGCTGCGGCTGGGGAGCCGCTGCCGTCGGCGTCGCTGGGGGCTTGGCCATCGGTGCGGCCATCGCGGCGCCTCCACCGGAAGCCACAACGGTTTACGTCAACAGCGCTCCATACCAGTATGCGAACGGAACGTTCTACGAGCCGAGCAGCAGCGGCAGCGGTTACGTGATCGCGGCTCCGCCAGCCGGTGCGCCTGTTGGATCGCTGCCGACCGGCTACACGACGGTCTCTTTGAACGGGAATCCGTATTACTACTACAACGGTTATTACTACGCCAAGGCTGGGAACGGCTACAAAGTGATCTCGGCACCCGCCGGCATCATGGTGCCCTACCTACCGCAAGGCGCCACGACCACGACCGTCAACGGCGCTTCTGCATTCCAGTACGCGGGCGTCACCTACAAGGCGTCCTACAGCGGCGGCGAGATTGTCTACGTGGCGCAATAGCGCCGAGGATACGCCGCTAGATGTCAATCGAGCGGCAGCGCGAGGATCTCGCCGACGACCGCACCGGCGTGGTTGCGGATCTTCGGGACCTTATAGGCCTCAAGCGCGGCTAAGCGCTGCGAGTCGAGAATGCCGAGCCCTCGCATGCGCTCGATGACGAAAGGCGCCACCGCGCGGTAGTTCCCGTCCGCAACCTTGACCGTCATCCCAAGGCCTTTCTTCAACGCGGCGCTGGCGTGGTAGCCTTCGGCGCCACCTTTGGCGAGGATGCTGGGGCTGGCTGCGGTCATCAGGTCGGTATCGAAGCGTTTAATGCCGCCCACATAATCGGGATGGGCGACCATGGCATCGATCACCCGGCGCAAGGCGGGCACGAATTGGCGCGGGAAGCGCTCCGGATCCGAGAGCTTGGCGAAGAAATGCGCGGCCGTGCGCAAGGGCACCGCGATCACCGGGATGCCGCAGCCATCGACCCCGACCGCGATGCGCTCGGGGGGCGTGTCGAGCAGCTGGGCGCACACCGCGAGTATCTCCGCCTGCGCGGGATGGTCGGCCGCGAGATAGCCGTCAGGGCTCGCGCCCCGATGCACCGCCAGCGCGAGGATTCCTGAGTGTTTTCCCGAGCAGTTGTTGTGGATCGCCGTCGGCAGCTGGCCGGCCTCGCACAGCGCGTCGGCGCTGGGCTGATGGACCGGCGCATGCGCGCCGCAGCGCAGTGCGCTCTCCTCCAACCCGATCTTGCGCAACATGCTGCGCGCGGTCGCGACGTGCTTGGGCTCACCGCTGTGCGAGGCGGCCGCAAGCGCGATCTCTTCCTCTGAAAAATCAAAACGGTCGGCTGCACCGCTGGCCACGACTGCGGTCGCGATCAGTGGCTTGGCGCTGGAGCGCATGTACACCAGGCGGTCGATGTCGCCGCGCGACTGCAGCACGCGACCTTGAGCGTCGGCCACGGCGTAGCAGATGTAGTGCTGGCTCTCCACGAGCTTGCCACGCGTCACGATCACGGCGGCGCGATCGCCGCAGTCGAACCATCTTGCGTCGCTGGTCACGCTCCCGCGGTTCTTCCAGGAGGCGCCATGGACCCCCAAGAATGACGAGCTATCCGCTCCCGTCACGATCGGCATATGCAGTGACGCCAAACGACTCTTTGTCTCAGGCGCCGGACCCACAGGCAGCGCTGAACCTGCGGCCGCTTTCGATCGGCGAATTGCTCGATCGCGCGTTCAACCTCTATTTCCGAAACATCGCGGTCTTCACAGGAACCGTCGCGATCGTCGTCATCCCGAGCCTCATCATCTCATACTTTGAGTCTGCTCCGATCCTCAGTTGGTACATCAATCTGGTGCAGCACCAGATCGAGGCCCCCAACTCGACGCCTGACCTGTCGAAGCTCGCGGCGCTGCAACCCTCAGACGCCTGGCTCGGTCTGCAGTGGGCGATCATCTTCTTGGGCCTGCCATTCGCCTATGCAGCCGTGGTCGCGGCTGTGTCGCGGGCGTACCTGGGGTTGCCGATCACGTTCGCCGGAAGCTACCGCTATGCGCTGCGGCGCTGGCTGCCCATCCTCATCTTGGTAATCGTTTGGTTTGTCGCACTTGTCGTGACCGTGTTTGTCATGGCGTTGTTCTTCGGGTTCACGGTCGCCCTCGTGGCGGTCGCGACGCGGACGGCCGGCAACAATCTGTTCTTCGGCATCAGCTCGACCATCTTCGTGATCGGCGTGATGATCGCGACACTCTGCGTGGGCATCATGCTGTACTTGACCTTTGCGCTCTCGTTCATCTCTGTCGTCATCGAGGATGTCGATCCTATCAAAGCGTTTAGCACGGCCTTTAGCCGCATGTTTGGCTCCGGCCAATTCTGGCGCGGCTTCGTGTTCGCACTGGCGCTGACCGGCATCCAGCTGGGCGCGGCGCTCGTGGGCGGTGGGGGTGGAGCGTTGCTGGCGTTTATCTTCAAGTCGCCGGCTCTTTACGTGATCCTCGCCGGGATGGTGAATCTTTTCTTCGCGCCGTTCGCCGTCGTCGCCGCCGCTGTCTTCTACTACGACATCCGCATCCGGCGCGAAGGGTACGACCTGCAGATGTTGGTCCAACGGTTTCTCAGCGGGCCCGTGCCCGCACCGCCTGCGCAGTGACGGCGTGGCGCAGAGCGACGCTGAGCGTCATCGTGGTAGCGTCGCTTTTCTGCGCGCAGCCAGCCGGCGGGGCGGTTGCGGTCGATGACCAGGACCAGCCGCTTGATGGCGCGCTCGTCCAAGCCGCTGACCGGCTCGATGCGACGGCACGGGTCGCCCAGCGTTCTCCGAAGAGCAAGACGGTCATCCCATCCCTGCGCTTACCTGCATCGCAGGCTGCAACACCCGGTGCGCCGTCGCTTGATCGCTGGCTGACCGCGCAACTCAAGCACATACGCACCGAGCATCCCGTCAAGACCCAGGCGCTTCATCTGCGCGAGCTTGCCGCCTCGCTTCGGCGAGCTGCATCAGGGGGAGCCGAGACGGACACAGCGCCCCCGCTTGACGCCGCAAGCGTTGCGGCTGGCATCGTGGCTGGACAGGCGTATCAAGTTGGCGGAGCTGGACCAGCTCCTGCGCCGCATGAGAGCTTGCTGCAGCGGTTTCTACGCTGGCTGCAAGACTTGTTAGGCAAACTCTTCGCGCTGATCTTCGGCGCGACGGCAAGCCGGCCCATCATCGGCCAGATCGCGGCGGCCCTCTTCATCGCATTGCTGGTCTTGGCGACCGTCTATTTGATCTATCTCCTCGCCTCACACATCGCGCGCCGCCCCAAGCGGGCTGCGCTCGATGAGGGCACGCCGCTCCAAGAGCGCGCGGATCCGGACGCTCTCTACGAGCTCGGGGTGGTCGCCGCAGAAAAGGGGCGGTACGCCCTTGCGGTCTCGTTTCTGTTCCAAGCCAGTTTGGCGGCTCTCGATCGATCTGGTCTGCTCCCATACGACGGAGCGCGTACGCCGGGCGAGAGCCGGCGCGCGCTGCGTAGGACGACGAGCGCAGCAAGCCCGCACTTCGACGCGCTGGCGCAATCGTTTGTCCTGGCGGCTTTTGCGGAGCGCCCCGTGTCCATGCGCGACTGGTCGTCCGCCGATGCGGCCTATCGATCGCTTCGCCCTTTGCTCGCGCCATGAGCCTGCTGCGCTCGCTACGGAGCGCCGAGGTGCTGATCGCGCTGGCGGTGCTCGTCTGTTTCGTGTTGCTCGGCTGGTTGGACTACCGCAACCGGGCCAGGGCCGTCGAACACTACGACACTTTTTCGAGCTACGATTTCCAGCCAGGCGGCTATCGCGCGTGGTACGACCTGCTACAGCGCGAAGGGCTTAGCGTCGCTCGCTACGAGCGCCAGCCCAGGTACCTCACCGGTTCCATCGCGACGTTGATCGTCGCCAACAACGTCTTCGACGCCGCCTTGCTGGCGCAGGTCGGTAAATCCAGCGGCACGTTTTCGGATACCGACCTCGAGGCGCTACGTTCGTGGGTGGCAAGGGGCGGCCGCCTCATTTGGCTGGTCGACCGCGCGACGGCGCTGGGTGAATCGCAAGGTGATGCAAAGCGCCGGTTGCGCAAGCTTCTCGGTCGCGATGTCGCTCCGAGCTTGCACATCCCGGCTGTCGCCAGCAGCGGCCGCGAGCGCGATGCAGCGGTCGTCATCGCACCATCACCGCTCACGCGCGGCGTGCACCAGCTCTCCGGGCGCAGCCGCTTGCGGCTGCCGTTCGATGCAGACCCATCCATCACGCCGCTGATCGCCGATGACGGTGGATCGGTCGCCGCTTGGTATAGTCTCGGGCGCGGCAGCATCATCGTCGTGACCGATGAGACGCTGTTCGAAAACTCGCGCTTGGCAAAAGCCGGTAACGCGCGTCTGGCCTACGATCTTGCAGCTTCTCGGCTGCAGCCGGGCCAGGTCGTCGCGTTCGAAGAGTGGACCCACGGCTATCAGTCGGGCGACACGTGGTGGTCGATCCTTCCACCGCCGCTGCGCCTGTCGCTTGGGATCGCCGGCGGCGCGCTGTTGCTCTTGCTCCTCGGTGCGATGTGGCGCTTCGGACCCGCCGCCGTGCTGCCGGAAAACGTCGAGCGGACCTCCGAGGAGTACTTGATCTCGATGGCGGCGCTGCTCAAGCGAGGCGGTGCCACGCGCAAGGCGGTGCACGACCTGGCGCTCGTCGCGTTGCACGGCGCGGCGCGCTCGGTGGGTCTACCCGACACCGCGCCGGCGTCTGCGATCGCGAACCGCTTGCGCGGCAGCGAGGCCGGCGATCGCCGGGCGCACGACCTCATCACCCTCGAACGGCTCGCCGGTTACCAGCAGCCCTCGTCCGCCGAACTGGTCGAAGCCGCTCGGCTTTCACGCACCCTGCGAAAGGAGCTCATGCTCGATGGATCCCAGCGCTTCGAACCTCGCCGCGCGACTGCACGACGGTCTGCGTAAGGTCGTCGTCGGTCAAGACGACACGATCTTCGCGCTGCAATTGGCCCTGTTCGGCGAGGGCCACGTGCTCATCGAGGGCGTGCCCGGCACCGCCAAGACGCTGCTCGTGCGTGCGCTCGCGCTTCTGTTGGGCAGCGATTTCCGCCGCATCCAGTTCACGCCCGACCTCATGCCTTCGGACGTGGTCGGCACGACCGTCTTCAACCCGCAGACCGGCGAGTTCACGACGCGGCGCGGGCCGATCTTCACTAATCTGCTGCTCGCCGACGAGATAAACCGTACGCCTCCCAAGACGCAGGCGGCGCTGCTCGAAGGCATGGAGGAGCGCCAGGTCACGATCGACGGCGTCTCGTTCGCACTGCCGGCGCTGTTCATGGTCTGCGCCACGCAAAACCCGATCGAGTATGAAGGGACGTACCCGCTGCCCGAGGCGCAGATCGACCGCTTCATGGTCAAGGCCAACACCCAATACCCCACAAGCGAAGAAGAGCTGGAACTGCTCGGCCGCGGCGCAGCCGGATTTGACGCGCGTTTTCTCGAGCGCGCTGGCGTCAACGCGATCGTCAGCGCCGACGAGATCGGACTTGCCCGGCGACAAGTGCGCGGGGTCCACGTCTCCGGGAGCCTGCGCCAGTACATCTACGAGATCGTGTCACGCACGCGATCGGCCGGTGAGCTGAGCCTGGGCGCGAGCCCACGCGCCGGTCTGCATCTGCTCGTCGCCGCCCAAACCGCCGCGGCGATCGACAATCGCGATTATGCCACGCCCGACGATGTGAAGTCGGTCGCGCCTCTCGTGCTCGCTCATCGCCTGATCGTCCGCCCGGAATCGGAAGTCGAAGGCGTGACCGCTTCGATCGTGCTGCGGCGGGTGCTCGAATCGGTCTCGGTGCCGAAGTCGGCGACCGAGAGCCCGGATGGGAGCGCTGGTGTCTAAGGTCCTGCGGGCGTTCTCGCCGGCGTTTCCCTGGATAACACCGCGGTTTGCGTTCGCCTTGATCGGGATCGCGCTCATCGTCGCGGCCGGAGCGCTCGTGCCCGCCGCGCTCACGCTTGCGCTGTTGGCCGGTACCCTCGTGGCCGCGCTGCTCATCGCGGACCTTGCGCTGGGACCGCGCGCCGGCTCGATTGACGCCCGGCGCGAGCCGGTGGGCCATCTCGCGTTGCGGGCACCAGCGGCGCTGCGCTACAGCGTGACCAACCGCGGCCGGACGCGGTTGCGCTACGAGATCGTCGACACGCCGATCGCGCCGCTGGCGCTGCCACAAGAGCCGGCCGCGGGATGGGTCGGCGCCGGGATGCGCCAGGTCGCGACGCTGCCTGTCATGCCGCGGCTGCGCGGGCCGGCTGAGCTCGGGATGCTCTACCTATCCGTGCAAAACCCGATCGGCTTCATAACACGCCGCTACCGGCTGGCGTCGCAGACGCAGATCCGTATTTACCCCGATCTCTCCGCAGTCGAGCGCTACGGCGAGCTGGCGCGGCGCGGCCGCCTGATGGAGGCCGGCTTCCGCAAGCTGCATCGCCACGGTCGCGGCGGTGAGTTCGACTCGATGCGCGAGTGGACTCCTGACGATGCATTCCGCTCGATCAATTGGAAGGCGACTGCGCGGCGCGCCAAGCTGATGGTGGAGCAGTACGACGTCGAGCGGAGTCAGACGGTCATGCTCGCGCTGGATGCGGGCCGGCTCATGACGCCGCGCCTGGGCGACCAGCGCAAGTTCGATTATGCCATCACCGCAGCGTTGTCGGTCGCCTTCATCGCCGCGCTGGTCGACGATAAGGTCGGCCTGCTCGCCTTCGCAGGCGACGTGATCGAACATATCGCGCCGCGCTCCGGCGCGGCGCACGCTGCCGGCATGACCCAGCGCGTCTACGATCTGGAGCCGCGATTCGAAGAGGCCGACTACAGCCGTGCCTTCACCTATCTGCGCAGGCGCCAGCCCAAGCGCAGCCTGGTGATCTTCTTCACCGATATGTTCGACCCGGTCGCCTCGGCGGCAACGCTGAGCAACCTGGCTCTGCTGACGCCACGGCATCTGGCCATCTGCGTGCTCATGAACGACGCGGCCGTGCAGCACGCTTTGACGGTTGAACCCGCGACACCCGAGCAGGCGTATCAGGCCAGCGTGGCGGCCGCGCTGGCGATGGAGCGGCGCAAGGCGGCGGCTATCCTCTCGCAGCGCGGCATCATCGTCATCGACGTCCCGGCCAAAGACCTGACCGTATCGTTGATCAACGCTTACATCGAGGTCAAGGCGAAGAGTCTACTGTGAGGCCGCTTCCTGCGACGGCTCTCTCCAAACGTTCGGGATGACGAAGTAGAGCGCCATCGCAACGCCCGTCGCGGCGCCGAACACGAGGCGCGTGGTCTGGGAGAAGTTCTGCGGTGAGAAAAAGCCTTCGATCAGCCCGGCGACGACCAGCATCGACGCGACGCCCACGATGAGCACGGCGGCACGACCGCCATTGCGCCGCAGCGCATCGCGACGGCGCAGCCGACCGGGCGCGAGCACGCCGGCGGCCAAGAGCAGACCGGCGCCGGCGGCGATCTGCACCGCCGTCAGCTCGATCACGCCGTGCGGCGCGATCGTGGCCCAGAAATCGCGGCCGAAGCCGGCATCGTTGTACAGCGCAGCGATGCCGCCCAGCACAAGGCCGTTGAAGACCAGCACGTAGATGGTGACGATGCCCAACGTGATGCCGCCCGCGAAAGCGAGAAACGCCATGCGGATGTTGTTCTGCATGATGTAGGCCGACATCGTGGGTGATCCAACCGCTTTCGCCATCGGCTCGAAGTTCGACTCGTGCAAGCCTTTATGGATGGGTGACACCAACTGCGCGGGTAGCAGGACATACGCGTCCAGCGGTTGCGTATGGATGAGGAAATACGCCAGTGCCGCTGAGCCTAAGAACAACCCCACGCTCAGCAGCATCGGCCAGCGCGAGGTCCAGACCTCGCGGGGGAACGTTCGCGCGTAGAAGCGCAGCACGCGCTGCACGCCTCCCTCGGCGGCACCGGCATACACCACCGCGTGAGCGCGAGCGGTCAAGCGGTTCAGGTATGCGATCAGGGTTGGATCGTACCGGCGGCCCGAGGCGAAGGCCAGATCCGAGGTGACCCAGCGATAGAGCGTGCCCAGCTCCGAGACTTCGTCCGCCTCCAGCCGCCGCACGCCGCCTCGCTCTGCCAGCTTGAGCAGATCTTCCAGGCGTTGCCAACCGGCCTGACGCCGCTCGACGAACGTGGCTTGCCGCACGCCCCTTGACTTCTCATCATATGGCGCCGCAGACCTTTGATCGCTTTGTAGGCTGCACGCGTATGTATCAGCACACAAGCGGGCGACCTCATGCACCGCGCCCGCCGAGAACGGAGACGCACCATGATCATGAGCGGATCGCGCGGTCCAGCCGCGCGCAGCCTTGCTATCGCGGCGTTCGCGCTCGCGCTGTCGCTGGGCAACGCGCCTGCCCTGGGAGGCGACCCAGAGCGCCTGAGCACGCTGTCGGATCAACAAGCGGTCGCGGTCACGATCTACAACCAGGATCTCGCGCTCGTGCGCGACGAGCGCCGCATCACCCTGAGCCAGGGTTATAACCAACTCGCTTTCCGCGACGTCAGCGGCCAGATCAACTCGGCAACCGCCCTGCTACGCAGCACGTCTTTCCCCGGCGCGCTCTCGGTCGTCGAGCAGAACTTCGACTACGACCTGCTCACACCCGAAAAGCTGCTTGAGAAGTACGTGGGCAGGAACGTGACGGTGATCCACACCAATCCCGCGACCGGCAAGGAGACCCGCGAAGAGGCGCGTGTCTTGAGCACCAACGACGGCGTCGTGCTGCAGTACGCCAACCGCATCGAGACGGGCATCGACGGCAGGCTCGCGTTCCCTTCGCTGCCGGGGAACCTGCGCGACCGCCCGACGCTGGTCATCGATCTCAACAGCGCGACCGGATCGCCGCAGAACGTCGAGCTCAGCTACCTGACCGGCGGTCTCACGTGGCGTGCCGATTATGTCGGCGCGCTCAACGCGGATGACAGCCGCCTCGACCTCAACGGCTTGATCACGCTGGGCAACAACAGCGGCGCGTCCTACACCAACGCGAAGTTGCAGCTGGTCGCCGGCGACGTCAACACCGTCGCGCAAGCGTTCGAGTCGGCAAAGGCGCTGGGCCGGGTTCCCGTGACGGCGGCGACGAACATCGCGCAGGAATCATTGCTCGAGTATCATCTCTACACCCTTGGCCGCCCGACGACGATCGCCGATAAGCAGACCAAACAAGTCGCCTTGCTGGCGGCGACCTCTATCCCAGTGATCAAGACGCTCGAGCTGCGCGGCTCGCCGGAATACTACACCAATCAATACGGCGATCTCGGGCAGCGGCTCAAGTTCGGCGTGTACGTCCAATTCCAAAACGAGGGTGGCGGCTTGGGCATACCACTACCCAAAGGGACGGTCCGCATCTACAAGAAGGACTCGCAGGGCAATGCGCAGTTCGTCGGCGAGGACAATATCGACCACACGCCGCGTCACGAGCAAGTGCGCTTGCACTTGGGCGATGCGTTCGACGTCACCGCTAACCGCAAGCAGACGGACTACCACCTCTACCGCCAGGGCGGCGCTTACATCTACGAGACCTCGTTTGAGATCGAGATGCACAATGCCAAGGACACGGCCCAGCAGGTGAAGGTCGTCGAGCAGCTCCCCGGGATCAATTGGGAGATCGCTCAGGAGAACTTCGCGCACGTCAAGGCGGCGGCCGACACCGCGATCTGGACCATCAAGCTGCCGGCGAACGGCAAGCAGACCCTCCGCTACACGGTGCGGGTGACGATTATATAAGGAGACACTCGCCGCCCTGGAGGACCAAGCGTGGAACGGTCGGTGACCGTGCGGACGCCCGAGGCGATAGCCTTCTACTACGAGCTGGCCGGATTGGGCAGCCGGTTCTTGGCGTTGTTCGTCGATACGATCATCCAGGTCGCTGCTTTCGTCGCCCTCATCATCATCGGTTCAGCCGGCGCGCGCCGGGCAGCGTCGCTGGCCAGCGCTTTGCATCTGAGCCAGAAGAACCTGGAATCCACCGTCGTCGCGGTCGGCATCCTCTTGGTTTTTTGTCTCTTCTACGGCTACTTCATCGCCTTCGAGCAGTACTGGAACGGGCAGACGCCGGGCAAGCGTATGCTCGGCATCCGCGTCGTGCGCGATGGCGGTTATCCGGTCGAGCTCGCCGGATCGACGATCCGCAATCTCGTCCGCATCATCGAGTTCACGCTCGGTTTTTATTTCATCTCGGTGATCAGCATGCTCTTGTCCTCGGAGAACAAGCGCTTGGGCGATTACGCAGCCGGCACGATCGTCGTGCGCGACCGCGGCTTTGAGGTCAGGGATCCGTCGTCATGGCTGCGTCCAGGCGCCGTTTGATGGGAGCGAAACACATGGCGAGATCGTCGGCCTCAGTCAGGAGGAACGGGCCGTCGTCGACCGCTATCTCGCGCGGCGGCACACGCTGGATCCGGCATCGGCGCGCGCCGCCGCCGCCACAATCGCGGCTGCGTTGCGACCCAAGCTGACGCCGGAGCTGGCCGCCCTTCCCGACGATGACCTGTTGATGCGTATCGCATCGCGTGGCTAGGCGCGAGAGCGCTTTCTAACCGGCTTCTCAAGTTGCACATCCATCCGCGGCTTATAATGATGAGATGATGCAACTCACTGCGCATATGACACGGTTGGTCGCGGCCTGCGCGCTGGCCATGGCGCTCTGCCTGCTCGGCTCGCAGACGGACACGATCGGGCAGACCCGATCGCCGCTCCCGGGGGCCGCAGATGGGATCCACCGGATCAAACACGTCATCATCATCATGCAAGAGAACCGTTCGTTCGACAGCTATTTCGGCACGTATCCGGGAGCGGACGGGATCCCCATGCACGACGGCGTCCCCACCGTCTGCGTGCCCGATCCGCGCAACGGCGGCTGCCAGCGGCCTTACCACGACGCGAACGATCTCAATCATGGCGGTCCGCACGGCGAGGAAAGCGCTCGCGCCGATATCGACGGTGGTAAGATGGATGGCTTCATCGGCCAGGCGCAGGCAGGCGGCCGTGGCTGTTCGGGTTACTCGAACGACCCTCGCTGCGCCGGTCATGAACACCCCGACGTGCTGGGCTACCACGACCGGCGCGAGATCCCCAACTATTGGGCCTACGCGCAGAGCTTCGTCCTCCAAGATCGCATGTTCGAGCCTAACGCCTCGTGGAGTCTGCCGGCGCATCTGTTCATGGTCTCCGAGTGGTCGGCTCGATGCTCGCGGGCGGGCGATCCGATGAGCTGCGTCAACGAGTTGCAAAATCCGCAGCGGCCTGGTGCGAGGCACCGGCGGCGTCAGACCGTAGGCGGACCTCCCGACTACGCTTGGACCGACCTCACCTATCTGCTGCATCAGCAGCACGTGAGCTGGGCCTACTACATCTTCAGCGGGCTCGAGCCGGATACCGAAGACGATTCGATGTTCGGCCCGCAGCGGCGTCTCAATGCCAAGACGCCCGGCATCTGGAATCCATTGCCGCTGTTCGACACGGTGAAGCAAGACGGGGAATCGCAGCAACGTCCAAGACATCTCGCGTTTCTATGCCGCGGCTAAGAGCGGCACGCTGCCTGCTGTCTCGTGGATCTGCCCGGATAGCGTCCACAGCGAGCACCCGACAGCGCTCGTCAGCACGGGCCAGTCGTATGTGACCGGCCTGATCAATGCCGTCATGCAGAGCCCTGACTGGCAGAGCACCGCGATCTTTTTGGCCTGGGACGATTGGGGCGGTTTCTACGATCACGTGACCCCGCCGACGGTGGATGACAACGGCTATGGCTTGCGCGTTCCCGGACTGGTCATCAGCCCATTTGCGCGCCAAGGCTACATCGACCATCAGACGCTCAGCTTCGACGCCTACGTGAAGTTCATCGAGGATGACTTCCTGGCAGGGGTCGCGCATCGATCCCAGAACCGACGGCCGGCCGGATCCGCGACCCGACGTGCGCGAAAACGTTTCGATCCTCGGCGATCTGCGAAACGACTTCGACTTCTCGCAAGCACCGCGCAAGCCCATGATCCTCCCGATAGGTCGGCGCTAGCGGCTGCATGGAACCGCTCAGCCTAACCTGAACCGCCTTGGCGAGACCGTCTGGTCAAGGAGGTTTGGATGGAGCGCATCCTCGTCTCGTCCGGGGCTCCCTGGGAATCGATCGTGGGCTATTCTCGGGCCGTGCGGGTCGGTTCGCACGTCTACGTCGCCGGCACGACCGGGGTCGACGAGCAGGGCAAAGCGGTAGGCGACGCGCGAGCACAGACGCTCAAGGCGCTTGCCATCATCAAAGACGCCCTCGAGCAGGCCGGCGCCCGGCTCGACGACGTCGTTCGCACCCGCATATACGTGACCGACATCGCGCAATGGGAGTCTATCGGCCGCGCGCATGGCGAGGTCTTCGCCGGGATACGGCCGGCGTCGGCCATGATAGAGGTCAAGCGACTGGTGGGGCCGGACATGCTCGTGGAGATCGAAGCTGACGCTGTCATTGGAGGCGATCGATGACCCTTGTGCTGCGCGATGCCACGCTGATCGACGGGACAGGAGCCGACCCGAAGGCGACGGCGAGCATCGTCGTCGAGAACGGCCTCATCACCGACGTCGCCGCCAAAGCGCCCAACCGCCACGAAGAGGCGCAGGTCTACGATCTCAAGGGGCTCACGCTTATGCCGGGCTTGATCGACGCCCATGCGCATCTCGGCCTGACGTATGATTTCGCGGCGGAAGGCAATCCAGGTCTCGTGTCTGCTGCGGAGATCGCGGCGCGGACCTTTGAGAACTGCAATCTATGTCTGGATGCGGGCTTCACAACCGTGCGCGACATGTGCGGCGTCGACGGCGGGCTTGTGCGCGCCATCGCCTCCGGCGCTGTGCGCGGTCCACGCGTCTATCCATCCGGCGCTGCCATCGTGCAGACCGGCGGCCACGGGCACATCTCCGGTCCTTTCTGCGTGCAGGACCACACGCTGGCGATACCCGGCCTCGTGCAGATGGTCGCGATCTGCGATGGCGTGGACGAGGTGAGACACCAAGCGCGGCTCAACTTCCGTCGCGGCGCGACGCAGCTCAAGGTCTTCGTCAGCGGCGGCGTGGTCTCGACGTCCGACCGGCTCGAAGACACGCAGCTCACCGTCGACGAGCTCAAAGCCGCGGTGCACGAAGCAAAAGCGCGAGAGACGTACGTCTCGGGTCACGCGCACAACGTGCGCTCCATCCGCAATGGCCTTGAGGCCGGCCTTGAGTGCTTCGAACACGGCACGCTGCTCGACGAGGCGACCGCAGCGGCGATGGCGCGCGCGGGAGCGGCGCTCGACCCGACCCTGGCGGTGTGTCATCTCATGGCCCTGCATTGGAAGGACTGGGGTCTGACCGAGGAGATACGTCGGCCGCATGCACGGCGTGGAGAAACACATGGAGCAGTCGGTGAAGATCGCCGAGGCTGCAGGCGTCCTCATGGGTTCGGGCTCCGACCTGCTCGGCCCGCGGCAGAACCGCCGCGGCTTGGAGATCGTCTTGAAGGCGAAGATCCTCTCACCGCTGCGCGCGATCCAGTGCGCGACGCAGGGCAACGCGCGCATCATGCACATGGAAGATCGCCTTGGCACGATCGAGACCGGCAAACTTGCGGATGTCATCGCCGTCAAAGGCGACCCGCTGGCCGACCCGACCGTGCTCGACGATCCTTCGCGCGTCGTGCTGGTCATCAAAGGCGGCGAGGTGGTCAAGGACCTGCTCAGCGCCTAGGCGCTCAGGTGGGCGAAAGGTGCTTGACGAACCATTCTCGCGCCAGCTCGGCGACCCGTTCCAAAGCGCCCGGCTCCTCGAACAGGTGCGAGGCGCCGGCGATGACGACGGTATCGTGCTCGCAGCGCAGCGCCTTTGCCGCCGCGAGGTTCAGCTCTAAGACCTGCGGGTCGTGTCCACCGACGATGAACAGCGTTGGCGCTTGGATCTGCGGCAGCGACAGCGCCGCCATATCGACGCGACCGCCTCGCGAGACGATCGCGCGCACCTGATCAGGGCGAGAGGCAGCAGCGACGATCGCCGCCGCGGCGCCCGTGCTCGCGCCGAACAGTCCGATCGACGAGTGCTTGGATTCGTCAGATGCCGCGCACCATTCGATAGCTGACTCCAAACGCTGCGCCAAGAATCCGACGTCGAAGCGCAGCATATCGGTGCGCCGATCGTACTCCTCTTCACCCTGTGTGAGCAGATCGAGCAGCAGCGTGGCCAAGCCGGCCTGTTGCAACGTGCGCGCGACGAATTGATTGCGCATGCTGTGGCGGCTGCTGCCGCTGCCGTGGGCGAAGAGCACGGTGCCTATCGGGTCCGACGGGAAGCTCCAGGTGGCTGAAAGCGACACGCCACCGGCGCCGATGCTCACCTCACGGTGCGTTATGGCCATCGGCGAGCGCTTCCAGCGTACGGCGGGCGAAGACGCGCAGCATGCGCTTGCGATAAGGGATGGAGCCGCTCGTGTTGTCCAGCGGCTTGCCCAGCGCGTACGCAGCCTCCGCCGCCGCCTCGAGTGCAAGCGCTTCGAGCTTCGTGCCGACAAGCGCCTCAGCCGCTGCCAGGACCTCCACGGGCTTGGAGGCGACCGCGTTGAGCACGATGCGGGCGGCACGACACGTGCCTGCTTCGTCCGTCTCGACCACTGCCGCGATGCCCAGGATCGGAAAATCAAATGAATTGCGTAGCCGCAGTTTGCGATACGCGCTGCGCGTCGTAGGTTTCGGTGCAGGCACGTGGATGCTGGTGAGGATCTCGTCCGGCCGCTTGCCCCACGCGTGGATGCCGTCGTTGAGGAAGAAATCAGCCAATGGAAGCTCGCGCTCACCGGCAGGGCCGGCCAGGGTCAGGCGCGCGCCGAAGGCCTGCAGAACCGGTGCGCAATCCGACGAATTGACCGCCACGCACTTCGGACTGCTCGGCGCGACCCGGCATATGTCTCCGTCTTTTTTCATGCAATAGCCGAGCGCCTGACGCCAATCGAGATTCTGGTTGTAATAGTTGCAGCGCGTGTCCAGACAGACGTTGCCGCCGATCGTCCCCATGTTGCGCAGCTGCGGCGTTGAGATGGCGGCTGCCGCTTGGCCCAATGCCGGATACCATCTGCGCACGACCTCGCTTTCGGCGATGTCGGTCAAGGTGGAGAGCGCCCCCAGTTCGAGGCCGGTGCGCTCGTCGAAGCGGATGAAATGCAGCGCCCGGATCGGACGCAGGCCGATCAGCACCTTAGGCGTGAAGAGCCGCTGCTTCATGTTGGCGTACAAGTCGGTGCCGCCCGAGACTACCAGCGCGTCGGAGCCATAACGTGACAGCAGCTCGACCGCGGCGCCGACGGTCGCGGCGGGTTCGTAGCGAAAGGGCGGCAATCTCAGCACGCGTCGACCTCTCGAAGACTAGGGCGCAACGCCGTCACGAGACCGTGTGCTTTCCGAATCGTTTCAACTCGGACTGGATGTCAAGCCGCATGGTCGGCGCCTGCTGCTCATACTCGCCCCAGTGCTCGCGGGGCACGAGCCACATCACTTCAAACTCGTACCCATCGGGATCCATCCCATAGACCGATTTCGTCGCTCCGTGATCGCTCTCGCCCGTTATCGCGCCGATCTCGATAAGCTTCGCACGCATGGCTGCGAGATCGTCGATCGTCGGGACCTCCCACGCAAGGTGGAAAAGGCCGACCGCATTTTGCGGAGCGACCTCAGCGCGCGGGCCGAGCTCGAGGAACCCGAGGTCGTGGTGGTTGTCCGAACCGGGCGCGCGCATGAAGGCCATCTTCCGGCCTGCCCGCCCGATCTCGGCGAATCCGAACAGATCTCGATAGAACGCCACCGAACGGTCGAGGTCTTTCACTTTGAGCACGGCATGGTTGAGCTTCATCTGCATATTCCCCAACACTGGATAACTGCTTGAGTCACGATTGCGAAAAAGGTCCGAGCATCATGCCGGCACCGGCGCGGGTTCGATGGGCTTGGCCGCCTTCTTCAAGCGCAGCGGTTGTCCACTGGCCGCATCCAACGCCTTGAGCACCTTTTCGGCGGTGATGGGCGTGGAGTGGATGCGCGCTTTGATCGCGTCTGCCACGGCGTTGGCGATCGCCGGTATCACCGGGTTGAGCGGACCTTGACCCGCTTCTTTGGCGCCAAACGGACCTTCCTTGTCGTCCGTCTCGACGATGATCGTCTCGATCGGCGGCGTGTCCAGGCTGGTCGGCGTCTTGTAGTCGAGCAAGTTGGGGATCTTGTGCTCGCCGGCACGGAACGGCCATTCTTCCATGAGCGCCTCGGCCAAACCCATATAGACGCCGCCTTCAATCTGTCCTTCGACCGAATCCGCGTTCACGCATCGGCCCACGTCGTGAGCCAGCGTGATCTTCTCCACCTTGATCTCGCCCGTCTCGAGATCCACGTCGACCTCTGCGACTGCGACGCTGTACGAATACGCCGGCGAAGGGCCCACGCCCGAGCCTTTGTACTCGGCCGCGAGCTTTGGCGGCGTATACGATCCGGCGCAAGCGATCGTGCCGAACCTGGCCTCGGCCAGCTGTGCGGCCTCGATGAAGGTGAGCTCGTGGGTGCGATCGTCGAGGTCGAAGACGCGCCGCAACGCAAAGCCGATCCGGGTGGGATCGACCCCGAGCTTCTCAGCCGCGGCTTGCGCGATAAGACCACGAGCTTTTCCCGCTGCGTCGCGCGCCGCGTTGCCGGCCATGAAGGTCACGCGGCTGGAATACGATCCCAAATCCACCGGCGTCAGATCAGTATCGCCATAGCACACGTGGACGTCCATGACGTCGACGCCGAGCGTCTCTGCGGTGATCGCCGCGAGCATATGCGTGGATCCTTGACCGCAGTCGCTCGCGCCGCAGAACACGGTGACGCCGCCGCCGCGGTCTACCTTGACGATCGCTCCTGATTGCGGCATCGCGTTCCAGTAGATCGGCAAGCCTGCGCCGCAGAGGTACGAGCTGGCGGCAATGCCGATGCCGCGGCCGCGGGCGAGCTTGCCCTTCTTCTCGTGATACTTCGTCCGTTGCGCCGCCGCGTCGATGCACTCGCGCAGACCGCACGAGGTCACCCGCAAGCCGTTCACCGTCGTCGTGCCGGCCTCCACCGCGATGCGTTTGCGATACTCCGCCGCATCTAGACCAAGCGCATCGGCGATCTTGTCCAGCTGGTTCTCCAGCGCGAAGCGCGGCTGGGTCGTCCCATGGCCGCGCTTGGGCCCGCATGGCGGCTTGTTCGTGAAGACACGGCAACCATCGAACTTGTAAGCAGGCACCTTATAGGTCACGGTGGTGAGCGCACCGGTGTAATAGGTGGTCGCCACCCCATACGAACCATAGGCGCCGCCGTCCAGCCAGGATTGCAGATGCACGGCCGTGATCGTGCCGTCGTTGCGCACGCCGGTCTTGAGCTTGATCTTGACCGGATGGCGCCCGCGGTGCGCGTAGAAGACCTCTTGGCGCGTCAAGGCGATCTTCACGGGTCTGCCGGTCTTCATGGCAAGATACGCTGCGGCGAGCTCGTGAGCGAACGGTTCCGTCTTTCCGCCAAAGCCCCCGCCTACCGGCGGCGCGATGACGCGCACGTGACTGCCTGGCAACTCTAAAACAGCCGCCGCGATGCGATGCAAGTAATGCGGCGTTTGGGTGGATGCCCATAACGTCAGCTTGCCATCCGCACCGAAGCGGGCGACGACTGCGTGCTGCTCGATCGGGGCGTGCGTGTTGCCCTCGAAGAAGTATTCGTCTTCGAAGATCCGGTCGGCGGCAGCGAACCCTGCGTCGACGTCGCCGAACTCCAGGTGCACTTCTTTGTGGACGTTGTTCGTGCGCCGCGGGTTTGGGTGGATCTGCGGCAGGTCGGTGCGCAAGCCTGCGTCGATCGACATGATGGCCGGCAACGGTTCGTACGTCACCTCGATGAGCGCCAGCGCTTCTTCCGCCGTCAGCTCGTCATCCGCGACCACGCAGGCGACCGGGTCCCCGACATAGCGGACGGTAGTCGATCGCCATGACCGTCTCATCCGGGCTCGACGGCAAAATGCCGTACCGGACTGGGAGATCCGCACCGGTCGCGATCGCGACGACGCCGGGCAGAGCGCGAGCCTTGCTCGTGTCAATGGCGACGATGCGCGCATGCGTCTGCGTGCTGCGCAACATCTTCCCGTAGAGCATATTCGGCAAGAATATGTCGTCGGCGAATTTGTCCTGCCCGGTCACCCGGGTGAAGCTGTCGACCTTGGGCATCGCTTTACCGACGACGTGGAAGCCCTCCGGCTTATCCGCCGGGGTCTGCGGCGCACGCCGGATGACTGACGCATTGTCCGTGCCGGCAGTTATCGGCCGTGCGTCGCCGTCCGGATTGCTGGCGGTTGTGACCGCGCGGAGATCCTGTTCAGACATGGGCATCTGCCTCGTTCATGCGCTGCGCCGCCAGCGCGATGGCCTCCACGATCTTCGTGTAGCCGGTACACCGGCATAGATTTCCGGCGATGGCATTGCGGATCTGGGCGTCATCCAGCTCGTGTTTGCTTTCGACGAGCGCGACGCCGGTCATGAGGAAACCTGGCGTGCAGTAACCGCACTGCGCAGCCCCGCATTCCGCGAACGCCTGCTGCACGGGATGCAGCTTGCCGTTTTGCGCCAGGCCCTCGACCGTGCGCACGTCATGGCCTTGAGCTTCAACCGCGAGCGCCAGGCAGCTGAGGATCGGCTGGCCATCGATCGTGACGCAACAAGCGCCGCAGTGGCCCATCTCGCAGCCATGCTTTGTGCCGGTGAGTCCGAGGTCTTCGCGCAAGACCTCGAGGAGCGTTTTGTTCGGATGCGCCGCGCACTCGATGTCCTCGCCGTTGAGGCGCAGTCGCAGCATGATCTTTGGGGGAGCTATGGTCACAGCCACCTCTAGCGTTCGCTATTTCGAACGAGCGTTCAGCAGGCAGACTGATTATAGCATAGCAATGCGACCCCGCAAGGAGCGCGGGGCCGCATTTTGTTTGACCGGCCTGTGATGGCGCCTAGGTCAGCGCGCCTTCAAGATGTGCGAGCCGACACACCCCTAGCGCTGGTTCCCCTGAGCGACCCGATCGTGGTTGCGCCAGCCGTAGTGGTTGCCGGGATTGGCCACCGGGCGGGCATTGCGGTTCTGGTGGTCGTCTCTATCGACGTAGCGCGGATGGTCGTCGTAGTCGGCGTAACGCGTGCGAGGTGCGTAGTAGACTTGGCGCGCATGGTCGTCGTAATCGACGTAGCGCGGACGTGCGACGTTGTAGACCGGGCGCGGTTGATCATCATTGTCGGCGTAGCGCGGATGGTCATCGTAGTCGTATCCGTTGGCCACGCGGTACGCCCGGGCGCCCTGCCCGCACGGCACCCCATATCCATCATAGGTGCACGGCGAACGGCCGTCATTGCTCGTGTAGACCACCGTGCCGTTGGGGTACACGATGCGGCCATCAGCATAGACGGTACCGCCGTCAGCCGTTTGGCCGACAACCGTGTCGTGGGCGACCTGCTTATGATGATAGTTGTTGTACAGGATGATCGCGGTCGTCAGCGCCACGCCCGCCAATATGATATTGCGCGTCGATGTCTGACCTGCGGTCTCCGCCTGGACCGGCGGCCGGATGCTGAATGTGAACACCATGAGAGCCGCCAGCGCCAGGAGCGCCAAACGTGCGATGGGTTTTTGCTTGGACGATAAGGACAACATGGTTTCGTCCTCCTGTGCCAAGAGAACGATATGCGGTCTCCACGAGTTCCAAGTCAAAATGCCTGAAACCCGGTGTGACCTCGCTTTGCTGAGAAATCCCTGAGAGGCTAGACCTTGAGTTCGACCTTCTCGAGCGCCAGCTTGGTGTTCACCACGTGATGGTCGAGGCGCAGCTCTTGCGGCGAGAAACCGAAGGCGAGTCCGAGCAGCTGCGGTAGATGGAAGATGGGCGTGCCGATCGGCTGGCCGATCGCCTTTGCCGCGTCGGGCTGCTGGCCGTCCAGGTTGAGGTGGCACAACGGGCACGGTGTGACGAGCAGATCCGCTCCCTTGCTCTTAGCCTCGCGAGATGCTTGCCCGCCATCTTGAGCGACGTGTCAGGATTGAAGGTGAGCATCGGGAAACCGCAACACTTGCTCTTGCCGTGATACTCGACCGGCGTCGCACCGACGAGCTCGATGATCTGCTCCAGGTACGTCGAGCGCTCGGGTTTCTCGCGCAGCCCCAGCTACTCCTCAGGCCGCAAGATATAGCAGCCGTAGAACGGCGCGATGTTGAGACCGGTGAGCTTGCGTTTGATGAGCGGACGCAAGCGGTCCAAGCCGATGTCTTCGACGAGCATCCATAAGAGGTGTTTGACGGTGGTGGTGGCGCGATACTGATAACCGCTGTCGGCGATGGCGAGGTTGACGCGCTCGAGCATTTCGGCGTCTTGCGCGAGGTGATACTGGGCGCCAGAAAGCACGCCTTGGCAGGTGCTGCAAATCGTCATGAGATCGGCGCCCTTCTCCTCAGCCATCGCGAGCGTCAGGGCGTTGAGCGAGTAGGCCAGCTCCGGGTTCTGCTCGGTGAGGACGCCGGCGCCGGTGCACGGCGCCTCGGTCAGCTCGAGCAGCTCCAGGCCGAGCGTCTCGGCGACCTTGTGCATCGAGACGTAGAGCTCGGGGCACGCGCCCTTGGAGACGCAGCCGGGCCAGAACGCAACCTTCATTCGTGTTCTCCGTTCGGATGCGGCGCGAACGCCGCGTCGTTGACTATCATTTGAAGATGCCGCCGACCCGTTTGAAGATCGCCTTGATGCGATCGACGTGCGGTATCTTGTGATGGATGATGGGTGGCAGCTTGCCGGCGCGCAACATGTTCAGCGCGGTGGGCAGGGCGCGCAGCTGGGCCGGGATGTTGAACAAGCCTACCGATTTTGGCATGAGCGTCAGCTCGTTGAGGCGGCCGCTATCGCGCACCGATTCGGCGAATGCCAGCGCATGGCGCGTGCCGGCATTGTTGGTGAAGCCGGCGTCCACCGCCATGCGGCGCAGCTTGAGGATCTGTTCGAGCGGCGCCACGCCCTTGGGGCAGCGCGAGACGCACTCGTAGCAATGCGTGCACTCCCAGATCCCGTCCGCCTCGCTGTAATCGCCCAGACGTTGTTTGGTCTGGTCGTCGCGAGGATCGGCGGCATAGCGATAAGCCTTGGCCAGCGCCGCTGGGCCGGTGAACTTGTCGTTGATCGCGTACGACTCGCAATCCATGAGACACAAACCGCACGAGATGCAGCTGACCTCTTGGATGAGATTTTGCATGGCCGCGTTGGGAACGCGGTATACCTCGCCTTGAGGAACGGGCTTTTTGCCTTCCAGCCACGGGCGAACGCTGCGATTCTTCTCCCAAAATGGCGTCATATCGCAGACGAGATCGCGGATGACCGGCATGGACGGCGGAGATTCGACGGTCACCTTGCCATCCGGGGCCACCTCGCGCAGCTTGGTGGTACAGGCCAAACTGGCATGGCCGTTGATCCACATGCCGCACGAGCCGCAGATGGCGCTGCGGCAGGCGCAACGCACTGCGAGGCTCTCATCTTGATACTCGCGGATCGCGATGAGAGCATCGAGCACCATGGCGTGCTCGTCGAGCTCGACCTCGAATGTCTGGTAACGTTTGGCTGGCGCCTTCTCGTAGGGCGGCGGGTATGCGCGGGTCGCATCGGACCTGCCGGCTTGCGTGCGATCGTACCGTCCGACTTCGATAGTCCACTTCATGCTCAGTACGTCCGTTCTTGCGGTGGCCATTTGGTGATCGTGACCGGAGAGAACTCGATCGCAGGCGGACCGCCGTCTCGCTGGCTGATGACCACGTGCTTGAGCCACTCGGCGTCGTTGCGCTGCGGATAGTCTGTGCGCGACTGCGCGCCGCGGCTTTCCTTGCGCGTCAGGGCGCCGTAGATAGTCGCCTCGGCGCAATCCAGCATGTAGCCCAGCTCAAGGACAAAGGTCAGCGCTTGGTTGTAGACCCGGCTCTTATCGCCCACCGCAACCGCCTGGTAGCGGCGCTTGAGGTCTTGCACCCCGAGCAGCGCTTCTTGCAACCCGGCTTCATCACGGTAGACACCCACCTTGGCATCCATGAGCGTGCCCAGCTCGAGGCGCAGGCGCGCATGCGTCTCCCCGGTGTATGGACGCGTCATCAATGCCGCGATGCGGCGCTGCTCGGCTGCCAGGAACTCCTCGCCCTTGGTCAGATCCGCCACCGTTCCCACATATGATGAAGACGCAAGACCGGAGCGGCGGCCGAAGACGAGCGTATCGAGCAGCGAATTGGCGCCCAAGCGGTTGCCGCCGTGGACGCTGACGCAGGCGCATTCGCCCGCGGCGTAGAGTCCCGGCACCGAGGTTGCGCCGTTGACGTCGGTCTTCACACCGCCCATGATGTAATGCATGCCGGGCCGCACGGGCACCGGCTCTGTGACCATGTCGATGCCAAGGAAGTCAAGGGCGATCTCGTGGATCTGCGGCAGCTTGCTCATGATCACGTCGCGCCCAAGATGGCGCAGGTCGAGCAGCACGTTGCCGTCGATGCCGCGCCCCTCGGCGATCTCGATCGTCTCCGAACGCGAGACCACGTCGCGCGAGGCGAGTTCCATCATCTTGGGGGCGTAGCGCTGCATGAAGCGCTCGCCGTCTTTGTTCAATAGATAGGCGCCTTCGCCGCGGGCGGCCTCGGTCATGAGGAAACCCGAGCCCTTGAGCGTGGTGGGATGGTACTGCACCATCTCCATGTCCATCAGCGGGGCGCCGGCGCGGTAGGCGAGCGCGATTCCGTCACCCGTGCAGATGAGCGCGTTCGTGCTGGGCTCGTAGACGCGCCCCATGCCGCCGCTAGCCAAGATGACCGCTTTGGCACGCAGCAGGTTGAGCTCGCCGGTCATCATGTCGATGGCGACCGTGCCGCGACACGCCCCATCCACCATATATAAGGAGGTTGAAAACCATTCCTCATAGACCTTGACGCCAGCCTTGAGGATCTGATCGTACAGTGTGTAGAGCAGCGCTTGACCCGTGATGTCGCCGACGAAATAAGTCCGCGCTTTGGAGGCGCCGCCGAAGGCGCGCGTGCCGAGCTTGCCTTCATCATCTCGATAGAAGATGACGCCCATGTGCTCGAGTTCGATGATGTCCTGCGGTGCTTCGCTGGTCATGACCTCGACGGCGTCTTGGTCCGCGAGGTAGTCGCTGCCCTTGATGGTGTCGAAGGCGTGGATCTCCCACGAATCGCCGGCACCGAGCGCGGCGTTGATGCCGCCTTGCGCTGCACCGGAATGGCTGCGAACGGGGTGGACCTTCGAGACGACCGCCACGTTGACGCCCTGGCGGGCTGCTTCGAGCGCGGCGCGCATGCCGGCAAGGCCCGCCCCGAGCACGACGACGTCATGGTCCAAAATCATGTGGGGCGGTTAGACGGCGAATAGGCAAGCCCTGCGCGGGCATGTGCCGTTTGTCTATGCCTTGATGGGCTCGATGAACACCTGCATCGCATCGCCGACCTTGACGCGCCGGGCGACGTCAAGGCCGTTTGTCAGATGCCCGAAGACGGTGTATTTGTGATCGAGGAAATGCGCGTCCTCGAGGCAGACATAGAACTGCGAACCTGCCGAATCCGGCGATTGCGCGCGAGCCATCGCGACCGCGCCTGCATCGTGCAAACGGTCGTTGAATTCCGCTTTGAGCCGGTAGCCTGGTCCTCCAGTGCCGTCCCCTACCGGGCATCCGCCTTGGATGACGAAACCGGGTTCGACCCGATGGAAATTCAGACCGTTGTAAAAGCCGTTGCGCGCCAGCTTGATGAATGCGGCGACAGTGGTCGGCGCGCTCTCCGGGAAGAATGTGAACACCATCTCACCTTGCGGCGTCACGACGCGTGCCTGGAGGTTCTTCGCCTCGGCGCTTAGAGCGATCGTCTCTTGGGGTGTGGGTGCTTCATGTGCGGCCATGGGTCAGGCCCTTCGGTGGGCTTGAGTTGACACCTTGAGAGCGGCGTGGTAGAATCCGAGCTTGTATTGCCGCCACTGGGCCATCGCGGTCCACGTCCGGCCGACGGAAAGGAGGAGCCATAAATGAACCACGCTGACCAGCATCGCGTTTCGGCTTCTCTTTCCATGGCAACGGGGCTGCGCGGTGCGGTCGACGATTGTCGCGGGGTGCATCTTCTTCGCATGACGTAGCGCGCAGCGCTGACGTCGACGATTCAGAAGAGGCCCCCGCGCAGCGGGGGCCTCTTCTATTACAGTGGCTCTCATCTACTACGGTTGTTCTCATCCGGTGCACGTCGAAGCAGAAAGCGAGGTGAAGCACATGCACCGCTGGTCACTAGGGGATGCTGCGCTCGAGCGAAGCAGGGAACTGCTCGCCGATGCGGAGCACGCCAGGCTCATCGCCCGGTCGCGTAAGCGCCGGTCGTTGCGGCGGATCTCCGGCCGCGTCCGGGTGGCTCGAGTGCTTCGATCACTCGGCTACCTCTTGGTCGACGCCAGTCATTCGCTGGAGCCCGAGGGTTGGCGATCGGTTTAAGCGCCGATCGCCAAGACCTCTTATAAGAGCGCGGCTTCGGGCTGGTCTTCAGTCGCGAAGAACTGCGCGTTGTACAGCGAGGCATACAATCCGCCGCGCGCGAGCAGCTCTGCGTGCTTACCGGACTCGACGATCCTACCCTCCTCGACCACGTTGATGACGTCGGCACGCAGAACGGTCGAGAGCCGGTGTGCGACGACGAGGCTGGTCCGGCCGCGCATGAGCGGCACGAGCGCCTCCTTGATGAGCTGCTCCGAGGTCGAATCGAGCGAGCTCGTCGCTTCATCCAAGATCAAGATCCTGGGATTCTTGAGCAACACGCGCGCCAGGGCCAGACGCTGGCGTTCGCCGCCCGAAAGCTTGTGGCCGCGCTCGCCTACCACGGTCTGCAGTCCGTCGGGCAGCTCGGCGACGACGTCGTAGAGGTTGGCGGCCTTGCATGCCTCGAGCAGCTGCGCGTCGCTCGCCTTCGGATCACCGTAGCGTAGGTTCTCGGCGATCGTCGCGTGGAAGAGATAGGTCTCTTGCGTCACGATGCCGATGACGCGCCGCAACGAGTCCAAGCGTCAGGTCGCGCACGTCGTGCCCATCGACGAGGACGCGGCCCGCTCTGAGGATCGTAGAACCGCGGGAGCAGCTGCATGATGGTCGTCTTGCCGGCGCCGCTCGGCCCGACGAACGCCACCAGCTCTCCAGGCCGCGCGTGGAACGAGATGCTCTCCAGGATGGCGCGATCGGGCGCGTAGCCGAAGCGCACCTCCTCGTACGTCGATGTCGCCGCGCGCGGCGGTCAACTCGATCGCGTCGCGGCCGCTGCGGCGCTTCGGGCGCCATGTCCAAGTAGTCGAAGATGCGCTCGAACACCGCAAAAGCGCTCACCAGCTGGATCTGCACGCCAACCAGCGCTGACGCGGGCCGTACAGCCGGGCCAGGTACGCGACGAACGCGACGATCGTGCCGACGCCCAGGCCGCTTGTGATGGCGAGCCACCCGCCCCCAAGCCAGACGATGGCGGGACCGATGACGACGAGCGCGCCGATGAGCGCGATGAACCAGCGCCCGACCTGCGCCAGCTTGATCTCGAGGTGCATGAGCTCGGTGCCGGCCTCGTGGAACCGTGCCGCCTCTTGGCGCTCGCGCACGAACGACTTCATCAGCGTGATGCCCGATAGCGAGAGCGTCTCTTGCAGCAGGCTTTCGATCTTGTCGCGCTGCTCGCGCGTGCGTTTGCGGATCCGATACATGGCTCGACCGACCGGCGCCAGCGGGATGACCATGATGGGGACGACCGCCAGTGAAAGCAGCGCCAGGCGCCAATCCAAGAGGAAGATGGCGAGGACCGTGGTGAGGATGATGGCGACATTGGTGACGATGGTGACGAGCGTGCCGGTCACGACGCTGTCGATGGCGTCGACGTCGCTTGAGACACGGTTCATGATCTCGCCGGTCTTGGTCGAGGTGAAGAACGACAGCGGCATGCCATGCAGATGCTTGACCAGCGCGTCGCGCATGTCGCGCATGATGCCCTCGCCGACGTAGGCGTTGAGGTAGCCCTGCCAGGCGCCGATCGCGCTCGCCAGCAAGAGCAGAGAGCGCCATGCCGGCGACGAAGAGCACGAGTTGATGGACGTTCTTGCCCGCTATGGCCCCGTCGATGATCCACTTCGTGAACAGCGGCGGGAGCTGACCGAGCGAGCTGGTCACGACGTATGGCGAGGACGATGAGCGCGACCTGACGCCAGTACGGTACGAAATAGGTGGCGATGCGCCGCCAATCGATGCGCCTGGGCGGAGCGCCTTGTGGGCCCATATTCATGGCGTGCAGGATGTACATCGGGGATCCGCTCATCATCGCCTGCTATACTTAGCTTTGGTGGCGGTGCGATTCCCCCGGGATGCCGGTTCGACCCGGCGTTCGCGCTTGTCGGTTAGACCTCGAGAGCTTCGATGTTGCGCAGCGAGGTGCGCATCGCGCCGGAGGAGACCCACACGATCGTCAGCGCGCATAGGACAAGTCCGGCGGCGACGGCGGCGTGGCCATGCAACAGCACCCGAGTCACGCCGAGCAATCCCGCGCACAGCAGCAGCGCCGCGACGCCGGCGAGGAACGGGATCACCATTCGCACGCCGCGGTTGATGGCGTTGGGGTTGTCCCAGGTGAACGATGGGAACGTCGTGTCGAACGCCAGTCCGAAGCTCACCGAGCACAACGACATCAGCAGCGCGAAGAGCACGAGCGCCACGGTTCCGCCAGGCCGAAAGCCATAGCCGTATCCCAATGCCGCCGCGCCGAAGCAGATGACGATCGCCGTCTGGCCCCAGGCGATCGCGAACTTGTCGCGCAGGATGTCGAACGGTGCCAGCGGTGTCGCGCGCAGCAGCCATACCGCGCCATGCTCGAGCGAAAGCGCAGTCATGCCTGGATTGAGCCCGGCGAGCACGGCGACAAAACCGATCTGCACCATGGCCAGTTGGACCGTCAGCGGTAGCAGCGGCGTCTGGACCTTGTGTCCCACCAGCAGATAGCCCACGAAGCCCAGCGAGGTGATGTGGCTGAACCACAGCTGCGGCGTGCGGACGAGCGTCCAGGCGTCCTTGCGCAACAGCGCGACCCACGGTGTGGCGCTCCCGAACGCGCGTGTTCGTCGTGCCAACCCGCGGCGTCCGACGGTGATCGATTCGCTCCACCCATACCCGAAGCTGCGGGCGATGAACGACAGTGCTGCCGGACAGATCACGAGCGTCGCCACGAGAAGGAAGACGAACCACACGAACGCGTCGGCGGCCTGCCCCATAGCGAGCAGCGCGATGACGTTGCCGATCCACGTGCTGGGCAGCCAGGCCGCCGGAGCCGGAAGCTGCAGCGTCGAGATGTCTCCGTGCGCCCGCGCGATGCCCGTAGAAGCTCGCCACCCAGAAAGCCGTCGGCACGATCGCGCCGAGGAGCCAGAGCGCCTCCTTGGCCTGCCCTGATGGTATGTAGCGCAGTGCGAGGATGGTGATCGCCGCCAGCACCGCGTAGAGCATCGCAGGAAACACCGCCACCCCGACGAGCGCCACCGGATAGGTCCACCAGGCAGCGCTCGTGCCGGCCAGGTAGCCGAGCACGAACGGAACGAGAAACGTCGCGACATAGATCTCGTTCTGGACGACGCCGCCGACGAACTTCGCCACGACGATGCTCGAGGTGCGCAGCGGCATGCTCAGGAGCATGGGCATGTCGGTCGCGAGATAGAGGTCGCCGAGCGCCTGGCCGAACGCGATGAAGATATCGGTGAAAAGATAGATCAAGAACGCCCAAGCGGGAATGCTCCAGAGCAACCGCAGCGCCTTTGCGTCGGCCAACGTGCGCGCACCGAAATACGTGCCGGCCAGGATCAAGCAGAACAGGACGCTGCCGGCGACGATGGCGACGGTGTAGACGGTGCGGCTGGACCAATCGCGCTGGGCGGCCAGTGCCCGCTGAACCACAAGCTCGCGGCTGAGGAACAGCATCTCAGCGATGCTCGATCTGCGCCTGGACGGGACGTCCGCGACGGTGGCGATCAAATGATCTCCGCCAAGCGCCGCTCTTCTGCCGTGCCGGTGAGCCCGAGGAAGATGTCCTCGAGCGTGTCGTGGCCTCGGCTTTGCTGCAGTTCCGCGACCGTGCCCATCGCGACGATGTGGCCGTGATCGATGATCGCGATGCGATCGCACAGCGCCTGCGCGATTTCCATGATGTGCGTCGACATGAAGATCGCCCCTTGTGCTGCAGCGATCTCACGCAGGATGTTCTTGAGCAGCTTTGCGCTGCGCGGATCGAGACCCACAGTGGGTTCGTCCAAGAAGTATATCTTTGGTTCGTGGAGCAACGCCGAACAGAGCATGATCTTCTGCTTCATGCCGTGCGAGAAGCCGCCCAGTAATCCGTCGGCATCGTTCGCCAGGTCGAAGAGGGCGAGCAGTTCGGGGATGCGCTGTGATTTTTTCGCCGGGCTCATACCATACACATCGCCAACGAAGTCCAAGAACTCGACGGCGGAGAGCTTGGCGTAGACCTGCGGCTCGTCGGGCACGTACCCGAAGACGCGTTTGGCCTGCAACGGTTGGCGGACGATGTCAAAGCCGGCCAGACGGGCGCGTCCCGACGTCGGCCGAACGAGACCGGTGAGCATCTTGATGGTGGTCGTCTTGCCGGCGCCATTGGGCCCCAGGAAGCCGAAGATCTCGCCGGCGTTCACGGTGAACGATATGCCATTGACGGCGACGGTAGACCCGAACCGTTTGGTCAGGCGGTCGACCTCGATGAGCGGGGTGGCCATTCTCCTTACAATATCGGTCGCCGTACCGCCCCGCGCCACCGGAGGCCGGTTTGCGCCGCGGGGCCAAGAGAATAGAGCGGCCGCCGTAGGGCGAACGGATGCCGCTCACTTCTAATACGTTTCAGCGCGCGCAAAGGTTTACGCGCCGCCGCGGCGCTGGGCTGGATGGGCGCCGCGACGGGCCCACGAACCAGGCGATCATGGGCAAGCGCAAGTGGGAGGTCATCTCGTCGGAGTACGTGCTCGAGTCTCCCTGGTACCGTCTACGCCGCGATGCGTGCCGACTGCCGGACGGGACGGTCGTCGAGTCCTACTACGTACGCGAGCATGCGGGCTTCTCCGTCACCTTTGCGATCACGCCGCGCGATGAGGTGGTCTTCACGCGCCAGTACAAGCACGGCATCGGCGATTTCGTCCTCGAGCTGCCGGCCGGCATGCGCGAACCCGGAGAGGATGCGCTCGCGTGCGCGCGCCGAGAGTTAGAGGAAGAGACCGGCTATGTCGCAGCGGAGTTCCAACCTGTCGCCGAGTTCACGACCGATCCGACGAGCTCGACAGGGCGGTTCTCGCTCTTCATCGCACGCGGTGCTCGCCCTGAGCGTGAGCCGCGGCCCGAGGTCACAGAAGACGTCGATACGGTGCTTGTGCCGCTCGATCAAGTCCTCGATCAGGTGCGTGGACGCCACGTGCGTGCGCAAAGCCAGGTGGCATCGATCTACTCGGCGCTCGATCATCTTGGTCTTCTCGAAACGAGCGGGCGCTCGAAGCGGCCTTAGACCTGGATCAGCTCGGCGAACGTGGGCAGATCGATGTTGCCGCCCGACACGACCGCGACGATGGGCCCTTCTCCCGCTTTGCCCGTCATCGCGGCGGCAAGCGCTAGCGCGCCCGCGCCCTCGGTGATGATCCGCGTTTTTTCCGCCATCAGCCGCATGGCTTGCCGGGTCTGCTCGAGCGTCACTACGATTGAACCGTCGACCAGCGGACGCATCCGCTCCCACATGCGCGGGAAGACGCTCTGTCCTCCGGCGCCGTCGACGAAGGTCGCCCGCCAACCCGCGAACGCCTGGGGCGATCCTTTGGCGAAAGAAAGCGCGAAGGGCGCGGCGGTCTCGGGCTCGGCGCCGAAGATCTTGACCGCCGGTTTGCGGGCTTTGACCGCACTGGCCGACGCCCGTGATGAGACCACCGCCGCCGATCGCGGTGATGACGGCCGCGACGTCGGGCGCATCTTCGAGGATCTCAAGACCCATAGTCGCGTGACCGGCGATGAAGTTGTTGTCGTCGAATGGGTGCACGAACGTACCTTCCACGCCTTCATAAGCACGCTCCTCGAGCGCCTTCCAACATACCTCGTATGGGGCCAAGACCAGCTTGGCGCCCAGCGCTCGCATGCGCTCGAGCTTCGATGCTGGCGCCGTCTCGATCGCGACGACGGTGCAAGGAACGCCGGCGCGGCGCGCGGCGTACGCGACGCCTTGCCCCGCGTTGCCGGCGCTGATCGTCCACACACCGCGCGTGCGCTCCGCCGGCGAGAGCATCGCCACCGCGTTGGCGGCGCCGCGCAGCTTGTATGCGTTGATCGGCTGCAGGTTCTCGAGCTTTAGACGTATGTCCGCAGCGCCGGAGCCAAGTTCGAGGCGGACCAGCGGCGTGCGGACGACGATCGCCGGCGATACGGGCGCGTGCGGCTTCGATCTCCGCCGCTCGATCGGGCGGACCGCGTCAAGCGATGTGGGCCATGGAGCTCCTTTCGTCCGTCTGTACTGACCGCTATATCGCCGAGTGCCGGATATCGCCGTCGACGACCGTCATGAGCACGCGTGCGTTCTTTGATCGTCTCCGGCGCCATGCTCTCCAGCGGCTTCTCCAACACGGTGAAGTCCGCGGCCAGACCTGCGGACAGCCGGCCGCAACGGTTCTCGGAGAACGAGAGCGCTGCAGCGTCACTAGTGTAGCAACGCAGCGCTTCATCGACGGAGAAACGCTCTTGCTCGACGTGGTGATTGACCATGGCGTGGATGCCGAGCAACGCTGACAGGCGAGTGACCGGACTGTCCGATCCGCAACAGATCGTGCAGCCGGCGCGCTTGGCCTCCCGGAAAAGATTCATCGTCTTCGCTCGAGCCTGTCCGAGACGCTGCTCGTACATGCCGCCATCACCGCCCCACAAATGAGTCGAAAGCGGGCTGCATGGACAGCAAAATTCCTAGGCCTGCCGCGCGCCGGATGTGATCCGGGCGGGCCAGCTCGAAATGATCGATCGAAGGCCGCAGACCTGCAAGCGAACCGACGCTTGGCGACGAACTCTCTCCCAGGCCGCGATCGCCTGCTCGATCGCATCGTCGCCGATCGCGTGAACACCAGGTGAGAGACCGGCCTGTGCCGCCTCAAGGAACAATTCGCTCAGCTGTTCGCGGTTCAGGTACAGCAAGCCGCGCCCGGCAGCGTCGTGATAATCCTCGCTCAACGCGGCGGTATGCGATCCAAGCGAACCGTCGACGAAGATGTCGCCCCCGAAAACGCGGCGGCCCAGTTGCTTGGCTTTGTTGACGTTGGTCGTGCAGGTCTTGGAGATGACGTGGACGGGTAGCACGGCGTTATCGATGTAGATCTCGGCCAGCTCTTCGTACGGCGCGTCGCCGACGATGATGTTGTGCAAGGTCGTGATGCCGGCGCTCAGCGCCCCTTGGGCGGCTAGCCGATCCGCGCGGCGATGCATCTTAGCCGGCAAGGTCTTGACATAACCGGGCTGCACCGTCCAATGCACGGAACCGACGAGCTTGCCGGTCGCGACGCCTGCGGCGTCCTTTTCGACGCCCGGGGCGTTCGGATCGATCCCCATCAGTTCGAACGCCGCTGAATTGGCGATGGACGAGTGACCGTCGATCCGGCTGACAAGCGCCGGCCTTCCGGCGGTGACCGCGTCGAGCTCGCTCTTGGTGGGCGCCCGGTGATCGATGGTCGCGGTCTCGTCAAAGCCCCCAGCGTAGACCATCTCATCCCGGCGAGCGAGCACTGCGATGCGTGCGAGCACCGATGGCACGTCGCGGCAATCGCTGAGATCGTGATCGCCGGCGTAAAGTCCGCTCGCGGTCAGATGGACGTGGCAGTCGTGGAACCCGGGCACGATCGATCCACCGGCGCAGTCGACCACGCGCACTGCGGCACCCAGCCCCGTCGGGACGTGCGTCGAGCACACGCTCGATGACGTCGTCTTCGACCAACAGACAGCGCGCGCTTTGATGCGTTCGGGTCGAGCGTCGTGATGCGCGCATTGACGAACAGCGTCTGCACCCGTGCGCCTTCTTCGCAGCTCGGTGGACTTCTTTTGCGGCTTTCTTGACGCGCGTGAACCAAGAAAAAGAGCACGGACGCTGCGGCGACCGTGCCCAAGACGACGCGCGCGTGCGCTAGGCTTTGCGGCCGAACGCTCGCATGATGAGCAGCAGGATCACGGCGCCGATGAACGCCACGATGATGCTGGGAAGGTTGATCCCGGTCGCGCCGACATGACCGAACATGTTGAACAGCCAACCGCCGAGGATGGCGCCGATGACGCCGATGATCAGATCACCGAAGAGGCCACCCGGGCCTTCGCCTGGGACGACCATCTTGCCGAGGAAGCCGGCGATGATGCCTACGACGATCCACGATAGGAAACTCATGCGCGTGTACTCCTAACGCCGGCGTTGCCGGCGGGTGAGATCCCAAGACCTTGCTGGCTGACGTATTCGACGACCGCACCGATATCCCGTCTACATCACGTATCCCATTGCCAACTGTTCCAGAATTCGGAGACCGCCGGAGCCGGGCGATAACCGGTCAGACCATCGCGCACGCAGTCGTTGCGCAGCTCCCAGTAGAGGAAGACGACGGGCACATCCTCGTTGACGAGCTGTTGGATGCGCAGGTATGCGGCCTTGCGCGCGGCGCGGTCGTAAGACGTCATGGCGATGTTCGATTGCGCGTCGATGCGCGGATCGCACAGACCCGTCGTGTTGAACCCGTTCGGCGGCTGCTGATCGCAAGCCCATAGGGTCCTGTTGTCGGGATCGACGCCGCCTATCCAACCTTGGTAGGCGATATCGAAGTGGCCGTTGTTGAGGATGCCGCCGACCTGTTTCGCCGCGTAGTAGATGGCGTCGGGGTAGCCCTTCACGTCGATCGAGATGCCCAGCTGTTTCATGGTGCTTTGGAAGATGGGGCCGTAACGGACGGCATCCCCCGCGTTGGTGCTATAGGCGTAGGTCAACGCGAGCAGTTTGCCATCGCGGTATCGGTAGCCGTCGGGGCCCATGCGCCAGCCGGCGCTGTCCAAGAGCTTGGCGGCGGCGGATGGATCGTAGCCCGGCGCGCGCAGCCGTGGATCGTACGCCCATGAAGAAGCGGGCTGGTCACTCTGCGCCACGATCGCCGCGCCGTGCAAGACGTCGCGCACGATGTAGTCCTTGTCGATGCCCATCGCGATCGCCCGTCGCACGCGCACGTCGTTCAGCGGCGGGTGTGCGAGGTTGAAGCCCAAGTACCAGAACTCATTGAACGGCGTGCGCAGCAGCCGCGTGTCCGGTATGTTCCGCAGCTCTGCGACGATGCGGTTGGCTGGATCGAAGTACAGGTCTGCCTCACCGGTGCGCATCATGACCGCGCGCGTGTTCTCGTCGGCCACGAAGAGCAGCCGGATCTCCTTGAGCTTGGGCGGCCCACGCCAGTAGTGCGGGTTGGCCTTGAGGATGAAGCCGGTCTGCGGATCGTAACGGTCCACGATGAACGGCCCCGTGCCGACCGGCTTGTTGTTGAAAGCAGCATGATTGATATTGGGCATGCCACGCAGCAAGTGCTCGGGCAGCACGCACATCGGCACGCCGCTCATGGAGAAGAACGAGGCGATCGCGGGGCTGTAGGGCCGCTTGAGACGCACCACGAGCGTGTACGGATCGGGCGCCTGCATCGAGGCGATCTGGTCGTACCCAACGCGAGCGACGACGTTATTGGCCGGATTCATGATGACATGCCACGTGAAGATAGCATCGCGCGCGGTGAAGGGCTCGCCGTCCTGCCATTGCACCCCCCGGCGCAGATGATAACGGATCGTCAGTCCGTCCTTGCTGATGCCGCCGTTGCGTAGGGTCGGCTCGACCGTGGCAAGGTCCGGCTCAAGGCCGCCCTTCTCGTTGACGATGAAAAACCAGCCGCCCCACAGCATGCCCAGATCCACCGAGAATATCTGCGATGAGAGTTCGGGGTTGGGGTTGTCCAAGCTACCGATCCCGACGATGCGCACCACACCAGGGACGAGCTCGGTCTGACGCTGTGGTCCGGTTGTCACGTGCGAGCAGCCGGCGAGCACGACCGCCGCCACGAGCGCGGCGGTCGCACCGGCTCTCACAACTCGTATTCCCAGGTGTTCCAGAACGTCGTCACAGCGTGCGCCGGTTTGTAATTACGCAGATCGCTATTGATGATGTCTTGACGGCGTACGTACCATACGATGAACAACGGTTCTTGGTCGGCCAGGATCTCTTGGATCCTGTCGTAGGCGACCTTGCGCTTGTCCTGATCGTACTCCGTCATGGCGACGCGCTCGGCCTGGTCCAGGTCGCGGTCGCAGAACTTGTACGAGTTCTGTCCGTTGGGCGGCATCTGATCGCACATGAACAGGGTTGAATCGTCGGGATCGATGCCGTTGATCCAGGAGTAGAATCCGGTGTCGTATTTGCCGTTCTGCAGGATCCCTCCGGCTTGCATGCTCGCGAAGAACAGCGGCGAGATGTAGTTCTTGACGTCGCCTTGCACGCCGATCTGCTGCCACTGACGCTGTACCAAGGTCTCGAGGTCGCGCGTCTCCGCGGTACCGGTCGTGCCGGTCATGCCGAGCTCGAGCTTCTTGCCATCCTTGTAGCGATACCCGTCGGGGCCAAGCTTCCAACCCGCCTCGTCCAGCAGCGCGCGCGCTTGCACCGGGTCGTAGGGATATTGCTTGACGTGTTTGGCATGCGCCCACAAAAACGGGGGCTGATCGGTGTCGCCCTTGATATTGATGCCGTGGCTCACGGTGTCGATGATCTCTTGCTGGTTGATGGCGTACGCCAATGCGCGGCGGACGCGGACGTCGCTCAAGATGGGATTGGTGTTGTTGAACGCGACCTCACGATACTGCGTGAAGGGCGTGAGGTAGATGTGGACGCCGGTGATGTCCTTGTAGCTGGGCGTCTGCGAGGCAGGAGCGACGTACTCCATGTCGATCTCGTGCGTTCGCAGTTGCGTCAGGATCGTGTTCTCATCCGGAATGATGCGGTAGTCGACTTCCTTGAGTTTCGGGGCACCGCGCCAGTAGTTTGGGTTGGCCGTCATGCGGATGATCGTCCCCTTCTGCCATTCCTGGACGATGAAAGGTCCGGTCCCCACCGGCTTGATGTTGTAGGGAGAGCTATTGATGTTTGGCAGATCCCCGAGCAGATGCTTGGGCAAGATCGGATACGGCGTCGATGACATGGTGAAGAACGAGTCGACAAACGGCGCCCAGCGCTTTCGCAGGTGGACGACGATCGTGTAGTCGTCTTTCTTGTCGATCGACGTGATGAGGTCGTAAGGGGTGCGCGTCTGAACGTTGTTGCTTGGGTTCATGACGGCTTGCCACGTGAAGATGACGTCGTCGGCGGAGAACGGAGCGCCATCCTGCCATTTCACCCCCGGGCGCAAGTGGTAGGTGAAGGCGAGCCCGTCTTTGCTGATGCCACCGTTATTGGTCGTCGGCACCTGCGTGGCCAGCTCGGGGACGAATTGGTTCTGATCGTTCCAATTGAACAGGTAGCCCGCCCAGAACATCGAGAGGTCGACTTCGATCTGCTGCTCGCCCAGCAGTGGGTTCATGTTGTCAGGCTCGGAGACGCCGGCCCAACGTAGATGGCCGTGCACGGTCCAGGGATTGCCGTGGCCGCCGACGCTCGTACTGGTCCCGACCTTGGTGCAGCTGGCGCACAGCGAAACCAGCATCATCATCAAGAGACATCTAGCGATCAATCCTCGCTTCACGGATTGGCCTTTCCTTTATCGGTTCGCATCGGCGACTATCGCAGCGCGAAACCCTTGATGCCCCAGTCGGTGCGCACAGCATCGCTGGGTTGCGAGCTCACCGCGAGGTCGCTGACGCCGATCGTTATGCGCATCGCGTCGCCGAACGAGAAGGTCACCTTATTTGGTCCGTATGCGACGTGTGTGAGCAACGCGAACGGCACTTCTTCGTCGATCTGAAACTCGAAGTTGAGCGCGTGGTCGATGACGATGAGGTGTTTGCGCCAGTGAAACGTCGCGCGCTTGAGACGCCACCAATATGGTGAGTAATCGGCGCTCGAGCGATCGGGCACCCACACCCCGATCTCGACCCGGCCGCGGTGCGGATCGTAGCGCGCGTCGTGCTTGCCGAACCGGCCGCGCCGCAGCTTATCCGCGAGGGCTCGTCCAGCGTCGCGGCGAGCGTGCTCGAAGGGGATCTGCGTAGCGGTCTGCTGCATAGCCATGGAGTGCGGACGAGTTTATTTCGCCGCGCCTTGTGGACCTCTTTGGGGCGTTCTTGGAGCGCTATGGTGACTCAGGGACCTGAAAGCCGAGCGCTTCTAGCGCTTGGTGGACGTCGGATCTAAGCGCTGCGAGCCTGGCATACAGGGAGTCGACGAGCTGCGTTTCTTGCGGATTGACGGGCTCGAGATCGTCAAGGGCCTTACGTGCTTCATCCAGATTGGCGACGGAGCGCTGGAGCTGATACGATTCGGACTGCGTGCCGATGCTGTCTTGCGCATCCCGCAGATACCCTTCGAGCCGCTCCAGGCGCTCGAGGTAGTCGCTGTGATGCAACCCGGCCATAAAGCCTAATCGGTGCAAAGCCAGCAAGTTCTCTTGCGCCGTCTTTATCCGATCGAGAGCCTTTTTGGGGTCTGACGCCACGATGGTCACGTCCTTTGACGTGACCATCGAATTTCTTTGCCTCTTCCGGCCGGCGCCTATCTCTAGAATTCGGTGTAGAAACTCACGCCGTCAAGCGACGCCGGGTAGGTCGGACCCACGATCAGCCAGATCACTTCGTGCGAGAAGAGCGGGATGCTGTTCGGATCGCCGCCATAGAACGTGTAGGTGCTCGACGGCACGACGCCACCGTTCTCGTCGCCGCGGTATGTCTGGCCCGAGGTCAAGACGACCACTGGACCCGCGAACGGACCGACGTGCGTCCGGTCGACGGTGATACCCCAGATGTCGAGCAGATTCTTCAGCGTGTAGATCGAGCTCGTGATCGGCACGCCTCCGGGGTTGGTGCTCTCGACGTGGATGATCCCCGATGAATCGTGGGTATGAATGAAATAGAAGCATTGGGCTGAGTTGATGAATCCGGAAACTGCGGCGCCGGGTTTGACCATGCCGACCGCGATGGGCAGTGCATATTGCGCGCCGTTGACGATGATACCCACGAAGACATGGATGTGATAGTTGTTCGACATCGTGGGCTCGCACGTGATACCATCCACAGCGCTGCCCGTGCCACCGCTGGAAGTGTCACCCGAAGTGGGCGTGAACATATCCGCCGCACCGATGACGCCGCCCGCGTTGGCGTGGAGCAGACTGGCACTCAGGGTTATGGTTGGACTAGGTGCCGGTGTCGGTGATGCCATCGGCGTGGGTTGCGTGGGGAAGGTGGGGCCCATTCCGGATCCGCCACCACAGGCAGAGAGCAGTATGAGGCCTGCGCAGGCGCCGACCATGGTGGCGACGGTGAAAAACTTTCGTACTATCATCATGAGTAAGTATATCTTAGCACCCGGATAGAGACACGGACCTAGGACCCAATTCCGGCCGCTCGGAACCAGGTAGGCCTTTTGTCTTTACGGTTTTTGTCTAATTCAGGTGATGGAGGAGTGTTGGCGGCGAGAGGCCGGTTGCTGCCTCTCGCCGTCGTGGTTAGGATTGGTTTAGTGCGTAGCCTGAGCCGGCGGCCGTAGGGGAACTGGGGGTTGTGCCGCCGGCAGAGGACGCGCAGAAACGAGCGGGGCCTTTGGCGCCATCGCCCTCGTCTGCGCGTCACTCATGACCGTCATCCTTTCTCCCGCATGACCAAGTGCCGTTGCGTAGATGTGGTAGTCGAATGCCAACGAACCGCGACCGCCCTGCACCTCGCGCACGACGAACCCGCTCGGTCCTTTGCTTGCGACGTAGAGGCCCCGGGTGTCGCCGTCGGGAGTCAGCATGACGTGATATATAGCCCGCGGATCGATCGTCTGCGCGAACGCTGGATCCAACGAGACCATCGCGACGCCGTTGACCAATTGGCCCGAGCCCGTGTCTTCAACCGATGGGACCGCTGTCGTCGCACCATAGGTGACCGCTGTCTTGCCGGTACGGGTAGCGGCGAAATGGAACAACCCTCCATGGTAATTAACGTTGCCCGATCCATCCACCCAAAATAGGTTGTTTCCCGAGTTGTCTGTGGCTATCAGAGGAAATCCAGTAGTCGGCGCGCGCCCAACCACACCGATATATGAGCCCGCTATGTCACCGCCGTTCCCGTTCGAATTAGTGACGTAGGCGCCGACATGGCCTCCTGTATGAACCTGTAGACCATACCCCGTACTTGACGAGCCGTAAACCGCGGATCCGGACGTGCTTGAACCATAAGCGCCTACCAGTGAGCCACTTAGGAAAGAACCATACCCTGTCGAGCTTGTTCCGACAACACCATAGCTTGTGCCAACTCCGTAAATGCCGTAGAATCCGTTACCATCAACGCCGGCAGTATCGGCGCTCGTGCCGTAGACGCCGAAGCTGCCGGTACTGGTGCCCGACACCCCTACGCCCCTGCTCGACACACCCGACACTCCCGTGCCGAGGACGGACTTGCCACCTACTCCGCTGTTGAAAGATCCTGCGGTGCTCTCGTCTTGTCCGTAGACGCCGTTTTTTGCGCCGGAAGCTGAGGTGCTGTTCAAGAAAGTAAAGCCTGCCAGCCCATTGCCTTTGAGGCTGTGACCCTTGACCCCGGGCCCGTTACTATTGTTGTCGTACTCGATGCACGCAAGGGAACTGCTGCAGGTGGGATCGATGACACCTCCATCAGCGCGAGGCCTGTCTGCAGCGACGGTCATCGCCGCCACTGCTACAAGAGGAATCGCAAGAAGAGCGAACCGGGAACGGTTAGTGTTCATTTTGGGCCTTTCTTAGCAAACGCTACGATGATGTTCGGAATTATCCGAACGTCCAAGGGCGCCCACTTGGAGCAAGGATAGGGTCCTACTATCACTCCCAAAACCCATCTGACTCGGCGATGCCCGCACCGCATTGTGGGGTCTGAGGCGATGAGCGTACGCTAACCCGCCCGCGAGTGCGCCCGTATTACGAACCAATCACGTATTTCACTGCAACACTAGATGACTTGGCTAGCAAACGGCCGCCCTTGTGAGGCGGCCGCGCGATTGTTTGCCTAGACGAGGTGTTAGGACTGCGTCTTTGGGACTCGCAGCGGAGCCGGCCGTGCAATGGACGGCAACTTCCTCGATTCGGCGCGCATCATGACTTTGGCCAAACGAGGCCCGCTCACGCCGAACGGCTTTGCCACGATTCGATAGCTGAACGCGAGCGTTGAATGGCCGCCCTGATTCTCGACGACCGTGAATCCGGCGGGCGACTTACCGGTGACGAACAGACCGCGGCTATCGCCTTCCGGCGTAATGAAGACGAGATAGTTGCTGTGTTGGGCCATGACACCGGCGAGCGCAGCGTCGATGCGGACGTACGCTCTGCCCGATACAAGCTGCGCTTCGCCCACGTCTTCGATCGTCGGCTCCGCCTCGCGTGGGGAATACGACACAACACGAGCGCCCGGTTGATCCGCTCGAACGCTACAGCCGCTCGAACAGAATCCCGCCGTGGTGATTAAGCCCGTGATCGTCACATTACCAGAGTCGTCGACGTCAAAGACGTTGACGTCGCCGCTGTTGGTCGCCTGATACATCAGGCTGCCGCCGACACCGGTGGAGCGCACACCCACGCCGCCACTCGATTCCGCTATGCCGACCACACCTTCGAACGTCCCCTGCCCCTCGACGCCTGTGTTCTCGGTTGCGCTGTTGCCGCCAACGACCTCAGCGGTCGCGAGCACGTCGCCGAAATCGTCGACCTTGAAGACGTCGACGCCGCCTGAGTTGTTGCCGACAAAGAGCGGGCCGCCGAGGCCATTCGCGCGAACCGCGATTGCGGAAGCATTGTTCGTGCCTTGGACGGCAGCCACAACAGGGCCCTTACCATTGGTGCGGCCTGCAACTCCAAATGAGGTACTTGAAGCGCCGGAGACACCAGTAGCGCTTGACGACGTGCCGCTAACGCCGTTGGAACTCGTCGAAACACCAATAACCCCGGTGCCGCGGATCGACGTACCTTTGACACCCGCGTTGAAGACGCCGCTCGAACTGCTATCGGCGCCGATGACCCCCGCTCTACCGTTAGACGCTGAGCTGCTATTGACTTTTGCCTCGCCGCTGAGACCGTTGCCAGTGAGCCCGATACCACGAACGCCCGGACCGGAACCATTGTTGTCATACTCGATGCAAGGGCTTGAACTTGTGCAGGTTGGATCTATGACACCTTCGCTTGGATGAGATCTGTCTGCAGCGATGGTGAACGCTGCCACTACGACAAGCGGAATCGCAAACAGAACAACACGTGACCGCTGTTGAATCATGATGATCTCCCTCGCCGCCGACGAATGGGATTAGGCCTAACTTGCTCTCGGATGCGGCTTAGGCAAGCATAGCACTGCCCGACGAGTTGTCATATTAGCACTCGTGTTCGAATTGCGCTCGCATTTAGTCTGGTTAGCCGGTTGGTGGGGGCAGCGCCACGGAGTTGGGAATGAGTACACCCGAGTAGCTGTGGACCGCAAAGACAGCGATGAGAACTGCGACAAGATCCTCGAGCAAAGCGGCGGGGATGGCACCGATAGACTTGATCATAATCACGCGAATCCTCAATCCGAGATAGGCCCCGGCCAAGGCGCCAATGACACCGATAAGACCTCCGAAGATGGAAGACCCGTAGGGCTGCGCCACGATCCAACCAACGAAGGCACCACTCATCAATCGAGCGACGAGGAATGGTGGGCTGGTCCGTGCCGGCGTTTTTGGCAACGCGTCTCCAACCATTTCTCCAAGGGCGAATAACGCGAGCACATAGCCGAGGATGCCGCCGCGCATCAAGTAGATGACCGCAGGCGCAGTAAGAACGCGCAGGCCCGTGCTGAAACCGAGGATCAAAATGGCGATATAAACGACAATCATCTGGGAATGGTCAGGTAAAAGTGATTAGCCGACGGTCAGAATTGAACTGACGACCCGCGGTTTACGAAACCGCTGCTCTACCGCTGAGCTACGTCGGCATCTAGCGTGCTGCTCTGCCACTGCAAAGCATTGCGGCCTGATTTTCTTTACATTTGACCGTCGCCGGACCCTGCCGCGCATGCAAGCGTACCGGCCGCTGGGCGCGACATCGGTCGAGTGGGGATCAGTACTCCGAATGCTGCGTGTCTAGATCGGCGAACGATGTGTAGCGCTTGTCGAAGCGCAGCTGGACCAAACCGGTTGGGCCGTTGCGCTGCTTGGCGATGTTGATCTCGGCGATGTTCTCGTTCTCCGGCGTGGGCGGGTTGTAGTACTCATCGCGATAGATGAACGCCACCACATCCGCCTCCTGCTCGATGCCGCCGGATTCTCGCAGGTCCGAGAGCATAGGTCGCTTGTCATTGCGCGATTCGGGCGAGCGGTTGAGCTGCGCCAACGCGATGACCGGCACTTTGAGCTCCTTGGCGAGCGCCTTGAGACTACGGCAGATCTCATCGATGATCTCGACGCGGCTGGTGATGCGCGCGTTTGTCGATCGCAGCAGCTGCAAGTAGTCGATGATGATCAGATCGAGTCCGGTGGTCGCCGCGAGCCGGCGCGATCGCGAGCGCACTTCGCCCACCGTCAGCGCGGCTGAATCGTCGACGGATATGGGCACCTCTGCCAGCACGCCCATGGCGTGGGTGATCTCACCCCACTCTTTGTCTTTTATGTTGCCCGTGCGCAGCGCTTGCGCGTCGATGCGCGCCTCCATGCTTAAAAAGCGCTGCACGAGCTGATCGTTGCTCATCTCCAGCGAGAAGACAGCCACGCGCTTGCCGGCGCCCTTGGCTGCGTTCATGGCGATGTTCAGACCCAGCGAGGTCTTGCCCATGGATGGACGTGCAGCGATGATGATGAGCTCGCCAGGTTGGAAGCCGGTCGTGAACTGATCCAGGCGCGCGAAACCTGAGGGAACGCCTGTGACGCTGCCTTTTTGATGGTAGAGCGTGTCGATCCGTTCGAAAGCCGGCTTGAGCAGGTCGCGCACGAGCGTGAAGCCGCCCGCCGTGCGTCGGCCAATGTCGAAGATCATCTGCTCGCAGCGGTCGACCGTGTCATCGACGTTCTCAGGTTGCTCGAACCCCATGACGGCGATGCGGCCGCCAGCGGTGATGAGCGATCGCAGGATGGATTTCTCGGCCACGATGCGGGCATAATACTCGGCCGACGCAGTGGTGGGGACCGTGTTGAGCAGTTGGCTGATGAAATCTGCGCCGCCGACTTCGTCGAGCAGCTTGCGCCGGCGCAGCTCTTCTGCGACCGAGACCTTGTCAACCGGCTCGCCGCGCTCGTAGACGGAGACGATCGCGTCATAGACCGTGGCGTTGTGCGGAGCGTAGAAATCGTTCTTCTGGACGATCTCGCTGATGACCGGCACAAGCTCGCGGTCCACCATGAGCGACCCTAGGATCGCCTGCTCGGCCTCGAGGTTCTGGGGAGGAATGCGATCGACCGCCGTCATCACCATTGCGGGAAACGCGCCTCCGTTGACGAGATGTGCCTTACTGCGGGTCTACCCGGACGGTGATCCGCGCGGTGACCCCGAGCGGCAGTTTGACCAGACAGGGATGATCGCCCGCCGTCTTGATCGGCTCGGCGATCTCGATCTTATGGCGGTCGATGTCGACGCCGAGCGAGTCGCGCAGGGCCTCGGCGATCTGTGCATTGGTCACGGCGCCGAAGATCCTACCGCTCTCGCCGGCCTTGGCCTTGACCACCGTCGGGTTGCCGGCAAGGCGCGCCGCGAGCTCGTGCGCCTCGGCCAGGAGCTTCTCATCCCGCTTGGCCTGGGCGGCCTTGGCTTGCGCTGCTTGCGTGAGGTTCGCCGCGGTGGCCTCGTGGGCGAGCCCACGTGGCAGCAAGTAGTTGCGGGCGTATCCGTCCGAGACGGACGTGATCTCGCCCGCCTTACCTACCCCTTTGATGTCTTTGCGCAGGATGACTTTCACGTGCGATGAGTGGCGTTTACGGCTTATTCAGAAGTGAATGGGAGCAGCGCGATCACGCGAGCACGTTTCACCGCCTCCGTCAACCAGCGCTGATGCTTGGCGCAGTTGCCGGAGATGCGGCGCGGTACGATCTTGCCGCGTTCGGTGATGTACTTGCGCAGCCGCATGGTGTCCTTATAGTCCAGCTCGGTCAGCTTTTCGATGCAGATTGAACAAGACTTGCGCTTGGGCTTGCGCTCTTTGGTGCTCTTGCGTTTGGTGGCCGTCTTTTTCTTTCCGAAAGGCATAGGTTTCCTTATCTCACGTCGAGGTTAGAAGGGGACTTCTTCGTCCGCCGCGTTGTATTCGTATTCGGGCAGGTCGCCCGCGGGAGCCGCGGCAGGTGCAGCGCCGCGCTGGCCGCCCTCGCCGGTGGGCCGGGAGTCGAGCATCTGAAAATCATCGGCGACGACATCGACCGCGGTGCGCTTGTTGTTGTCGCGATCGGTGTATTCGCGGATCTGCACCCGCCCGGCGATGAGCACGAGCCGTCCCTTCTGCAGGAATTCGGCAGCGCGCTCGGCGCGCTGGCGCCAGATGCTGACGCCGAAGAAATCGGTCTGCTTCTCGCCGTCGCGGCTCTTCGGCCGGTCGACGGCGATGCGGAACGACGTCACGGGGACGCCGGCCTGGGTCTGGCGGAGTTCGGGATCGGCGACTAGGCGGCCGACGAGCACGATATGGTTATAGGATCCAGCCACGTTGAACCTCGCTTCTACAGTCGTACCAGGAGGGCACGCAAGACGTCGTCATGCAGACGCATCTGACGGATGACCTCTCTGGCGGTGTCCGGGCTGCCGGCAAATTTCATGCAGACGTAATGGCCTTCGCGCAATTTGCGGATCTCATACGCGAGGCGCTTCTTCCCCATCCGCTCCGCGGCGATGCCGTCGCCGCCGTTGTTCTTGGCCACGTCGGAGAAATGCGCCGAGAGTTCGTCGACTTGAGGGTCCTCAAACGACGGGCGGATGATATACGTGATTTCGTACTGTGACATGCGCAGTGCGCTGCCTCCCTCTGGGCGTAAGGCTTGTTCTGGGAGACCGTGAAGACACGGTCGCGAACGAGCAGGAAGGAAATCGGGCGAGAACCGCCCGGCAAGCCCGACGAGTATATCACACGCTCAAACACAGTGACAAGGGAGCGGCTGTGCATAAGTATGTGCGCATCCTGTGGTTGGGCGATGGCTTCGATGTGGATGGAGGTGGAGGACCTGCGGCGAATCCTCTTCACCTATGCGATCGCCCCGTGCACAGCTGTTCTTGCTCATCGTCGCCTTACTCGCGGTGGCCTTTTTGTACCAGCATCGCCACGGGGTCATCGCGCGCTTCCGCCAGCTGACCAACATCAAGCCCGCCGGTCGGGCGGTGCTGGAAGCAGGACAGCCATTACCGGCCTTCCAGCTGACCACCTTAGGCGGACAGCGGCTGGCGGTCACACCCAAACCAGGCCACATCATGTTGCTCAACGTCTTCGCGAGCTGGTGCCCGAATTGCCAGGAAGAGACGCCCGCGCTGGAAACGCTCAGCAAGAAGACCGCCTCGATGCCGGTGGACATCGTCGGCATCGACCAGGAAGAGGACATCGCGACGGTAGGCGAGTTCGTGCAGCACTATGGCCTGACATACCCCATCTTCTTGGACAATGAAGGCGTCACCCACAGCCTGTTAGGCGCGCGCTTCATCCCGACGAGCTTTTTGATCGACAGCCGTGGGGTTGTCCGCGCGCGCATCACGGGCGCGCTGACGCTTCCGCAGATGCAGCAGCTCGTCGATGAGACGTTGCATGCGCGACCGGTGGCCGCAGACGAACGTGGGCCTGGGGAACCGGCGCTACACTGACCGCGCGACCGGCTGACGCGCCGCCGCATCCGCATACTGCGCCTGGATGCCCGAACCGAACATAGTCACGACGCTGTGAGGTATCATCTGGGCAGCTTCTGCCACTTCTTCGAGGCGCACGCCCGCGACGTCACCCACGATCAGCGCCTCATCATCCGGCGAGACCTCCACGCCAGGCGGCACCGAGACCATGGTGAAATTCATCCCGATGGCACCAACGATAGGGCATACGCTGCCGGCCAGCACGACCGATCCACGCCCTGCTAGCGACTTCGGCATGCCTTCGCCATAGCCGATGCGCAAGGTGGCGATGGTCTCGCCTGGCTGCGCCACGTATATGCCGCCGTACCCGAGCGGCATGGGCTCATCGAAGCGCCGTACTCCGTATACCGGAGCACGTACCTCAAAGGCGGTGCGTAGCGCGCCCGCTTGTTTCGCATCGCCCATCGCGGCGCCGTGCAGCCCGATGCCGATGCGCGCGACCCCTTCGTGCAAACCCCAGACCTGTGGGCCTGTGCTCCCGATGTGCAGCAGCGGGATGACGACACCGGCTGCGCGCAACTCCTTGACACCGGCGTGAAAGCGCTCGAGTTGGGCCGGCATCGATTCGCGACCGGCGATGTGCGTCCAGGCGGCCTCCCACTCGACGTCGCCAAGCCCGGAGACGTCGCTTGCAAACGTTCTCGCGCGCGCCGGCGTGACGCCCCACCAGCCGGTACCGGTCTCGATGGCGACGTGTGCCCTGGCGCGCACGCCCATTGCGCGAGCCGCGCGTGACAGCATCGCTGCGCGCTGCGCATCCCCGATGGCGATGGAGACGTCGAGCTTGAGTCCGGTCTCGATATCTTCGGGTGGCGTCGCGGCCACATGCACGATCGGTGCGTTGATGCCGGCTTCTCGCAGGATTGCAGCTTCCCACATCTCGACGACGCAGAGCCGCTCTGCGCCAGCCTCAAGGCATGCTCGCGCCACCTGCGCCATACCCATACGATAGCCATCGCATTTGACCACAGCCCATAGGGGCCGTGGGGTAAGGTGCCTGCGCCAAGCGGCGACATTGTGGCGGATAGCGTCGAGACGCACCTGAAGGGTCGGCCTCAAAACAGCTTCCTCGAGTCCAACAAGATCGTCACCGGCCCTTCATTGACAAGGCTGACCTGCATGGTCGCTCCAAAGATTCCCGTTTCAACAGGTAGACCTTCTCGGCGCATCAGCTCGACGACGCGTTCGAAGAGGGGAAGGGCATCCGGGCCAGCCGCCGCATCGATGAAACTTGGCCTGCGCCCCTTGCGCGCGTCGCCGTAGAGGGTGAACTGAGAGACGGCCAATATCCCACCGCCGATGTCCGTAACGGAGAGATTCATCGCACCAGACTCATCATTGAAAATGCGCAGGCCGGCGATCTTGCCGGCGATGACCTCGGCATCGCTCTCGCGGTCATCGCGCGCCACGCCCACGAGCACCACGAGACCACGCTCGATGGCCCCACAGGTCTGGTCGTCGACCTTGACCGACGCGCTTGAGACGCGCTGGACGACAGCTCGCATGCGGTGCTAGCTCAGCGCGCTCGGACGCGCAAACGATCGCCTCAACCTGATACGTGGGGTGCCACGAGCACGGGAAGGGGCGATCGCGCGATGACGTTAGCGGTCGTGCTGCCCAGTAGGAGTCGCGCGATGCCGCCGCGCCCGTGGGTGCCCATGACGATGACATCGGCCCTGCTGTCGTGTGCCGCTTCCAAGATCGCGTCGACGACCGGGTCCGCGAGCAGCGCGGTTTTCGCCTGGACACCGGCATCGGCTGCCGTCTTGGTGGCCGCTTCGAGCACCTGGTGGGCCGTCTTGTTCTCCTCTTCCATTATTTGCTCGCGTGCGAAACCGCCTGCGTCGTGCGAGGGCCGCGGGATGTGCTCGATATGGCAGAACGTCAAAGACGCTCCGCCTTCCTTGGCGAGCTGCACGGCCAGCGCGACAGCCGCGTTCGAGGGCGCCGATCCATCAACCGGCGCTAAGATGCTCTTGAATATCATGTCGTTGCGTGTTCCCTTGTCAAAGGCGGTCAGCCGCCGGCACGCGCCTCCCGCTTGGTGACGCGATAGGCGGTGCGCACGTCGCGCACCTTGTTGACCTTTCCGAGGATCGAGCTGAGGTGGTTGAGGTCGCGGATCTGCAGGCTACAGGCGATGGTGGCCGTGCGGTCCCGTTTCACCCTGGCGGTCACCGATGTCGCATTGGTCTTCTGCTCGGAGAGCACGCTCATGATGTCTTGCAGCAGGCCCGGCCGATCGAACGCTTCGATCTCGACGTCGACGACGTGCGAGTCGCTTGGTGACGTATCCCAGCTGACGTCGATGAGGCGCTCCGGTTGCGTGCTCAGGCCCACGACGTTGGGACAACTGAGACGATGCACCGAAATCCCCTTGCCTTGCGAGATGAACCCCACGATGGCATCCCCCGGCACCGGAGTGCAGCACTTAGCGAAACGCACCGGCATGTTGTCCGCGCCGCGGACGCGTACGCCCGAAGCCGCCCGCTCGCGCGCCTTGCGCATGCTCGCCGTCTGGCGCTCCAGCCGGCAAAGGCACGACTTTCTCGCGCTTAGCCTCTTCCCGCAGCCTGCCGACGAGCGAGGTGACCGAGACGTCGCCGAAGCCGATGCCCGCGTAGAGATCCTCGATGCTCGAGCAGTTGAAACGCGCGGCGAGCTTGCGTCAAGAACGGCGCCGTCGCCACCTGGGTCAGCTGATTGCGCGCGATCTCCCGCTCGAATATCTCGCGGCCGACGATGACATTCTCATCCCGACGGTTCTTGCGGAACCACTGTTTGATCTTGTGCTTCGCGCTCGAGGTCTTGCAGATGGAAAGCCAGTCGAGCGACGGGCCGGGGCTGCTCTTGTTGACCAGCGCCTCGCAGATGTCGCCGTTACGTAGCTGATAGTCGAGCGGCACGATCTTGCCGTTGATTTTGGCGCCGATGCAGTGATGGCCGATCGTTGTATGCACGTGGTAGGCGAAGTCGATCGGCGTGGATCCCGACGGAAACCCCATGACGTCGCCCTTGGGCGTGAAGACGAAGACCTGGTTGTTGAACAGGTCGAGCTTGAGGTTCTCCATGAACTCGCGGCTGTCGCGCATGTCCTCCTGCCATTCGAGCAGGGAGCGCAGCCAGGCCAGTTTCTGGTCGAAGTCGTCGCTGCGCGCCGCCCTCTTTGTAACGCCAGTGCGCGGCGATGCCGTACTCCGCTCGAGCGGTGCATCTCAAGCGTGCGGATCTGGATCTCGATCGGGTCGCCGCCCGGGCCGATGACCGTCGTGTGCAGCGATTGGTAGCCGTTGGTCTTCGGCATCGCGATGTAATCTTTGAAGCGGCCGGGCAACGGCGTCCATAGGCTATGGACGATCGCCGACGGCGCCGTAGCAGTCCTTGACCGAATCGACGACGACGCGGATGGCGCTGAGGTCGTAGATCTCTGCGAACTCCTTGCCATGCTGCAGTTTCTGGTAGATCGAGTAGAAGTGCTTGGGACGGCCCTGACGTCGGCCTTGATGCCGGCCGCCGCAAAGCGGTCTCTGTACCTCGGCGATGATCCAGTCGACCGTCTTCTCGCGGTCGTACGCCGTTTGGCGACTTTTTCAGCGATGTCGCGGTACGGCTTGCGGATCGTTGTAGCGCAGCGCCAGGTCTTCGAGATCCCACTTCATCTTGTAGATGCCGAGCCGGTGCGCGAGCGGCGCGTAGATCTCCATCGTCTCCTGCGCGATATTCCGCTGCTTCGCTCGCCGGCAAGGCTTTGCAGCGTGCGCATGTTGTGCAGCCGGTCGGCGAGCTTGATGATGATGACGCGGATGTCTTTAGCCATGGCGAGGAACATCTTGCGCAGGTTCTCGACCTGGATGTCCTCTTTGCGATCTGGTACGGGATCTTCGTGAGCTTGGTGAGGCCGTCGACGAGCCGGCGATCTCCGGGCCGAACCGGCGCTCGACCTCTTCGAGCGGGATGGTCGTATCCTCGACGACGTCGTGCAGCAGGCTCGCCGCGATCGACGCCGGGTCCATCTCGAGCTCCGCGAGGATGGTCGCGACCTCCAACGGGTGGGAGATGAACCTCTCACCGCTCGCGCGCGTCTGACCGTCGTGCGCGTGCTTCGCGAACGTATACACGCTCCTCGAGCCATGCGGCGTCGACCGCCGGCAGGTAGCCGCGGACCAGGTCTATGAGTTCACCGAGATTATTCGCCATTTTAGATATATTGTAAGGGTTCTACGCCTGATGGCACAAGCGTTCCCGCCACAGTTCTGCGATGGTTACCCGCTGCGGGCTAGAAGGTCATGAGGCTCGTCACCCGGCTGTCCCCGAGTTTCGCTCGCCCTGCCAGCGCGGCCAGCTCGATGAGGAACGCAAATCCCACGACATCCCCGCCGAGCTTCTCCACCAGGGTCTTGGTCGCGCTGGCGGTGCCGCCGGTCGCGAGCAGGTCGTCAGCGATGACGACCCGCTCCCCATGGCCCAGGGCATCGCTATGCACTTCGAGCGTGTTGGTGCCGTACTCCAGCGCATAGTGCTCCTGCAGGGTGCTGTAGGGAAGCTTGCCGGGCTTGCGCACCGGGATCAGACCCGTGCCGAGCGTATGGGCGAGCGGCGCGCCGACCAGATAGCCGCGCGCCTCGATCGCCACGACATAGTCGATCGTCTCTTTGCGGTAGGCGTCGGCCAGCATGTCGATGGCGCTCGCAAATCCCTGCGCGTTCTTGATGAGCGGGGTGATGTCACGGAACAGGATGCCCGGTTTCGGGAAATCCGGAATCGCACGCACCAGAGCCTTCAGCTCGGCGAGCTCCACTGTCGTCCTATTCCGCGTTCCACGCCTTGACGAAGGCGTCGACCAGGTCACTGGTCTTCTGGTCCGTCGGACCGGTGACTTCCATCGCGATGTACTTGTTCAAACAGAAGACGGTGGCTTGATAGGTGTCTTGATCAGCGAAGAGGACGACGCTGGTGTCCTTATGGACCTTGCCGGACGTGACGTGCTTGAAGCCGGCGCTGGTCAGCGCGGAGGTCGCATCGACGACGCACTTGGCGGCGGGTTCAGTCGTCGTCCAGTTCTGCGTGCTGACGGATTGGCCGTTGGCCGACAAGGCGATCTGCGCACACGTGAGGACCGCTGCAGCTGACAACCCTGCGATCAGATACTTCATGACAAAGCCTCTCCTCTATAGCAGATGAGGAAGAACGTCGCGGGCTGCGTTTGACCAAAATGCGGGCGGCCCCTTTGGGCGTCAGGCCTAGACGGCGGCCCTAGCCTTGACGACGGTCAGCGTTCGCGTGAACAAGCATCCAACCCGATTGGTGGAGGTGCTTGGCCGTGGATGCTATCGCTCTGAGCGCATCGCAGCGCAATCCCGTGGTCTTCGGCGTCTATCGCGACGGCGACAACAATCTCGACGAGGTGCAAGAGCGAAACGTCACGGACTTCATCGCGACGACCGCAAACAATCCTGCGCTCAAGGTCGTGGCCGAGGACACGACACGCGTCTCTAGAGCGCCGTTCCTGCGCGGGCAGTTGCGCACCGAGTGGTCGACCATCCAAAACGGTAACCAGCACATCACGCGCCTCACGGCACCGGCTGACATGTCCGACCGTCATTCGCTGGCGGCGTTCGTCCAACAGACGCTCGAAGCACGCGTCAACGATTCAGCGTTTGGCAAGGCAGACGTGTGGCTTGACCTGGTCGATCACGGCGGCGGTGACGGCGGGGGGTTGCAAGCCGACAGCTCGGGCGGGTTCATGTCGCTTGAAGACATCGCCGGAGCGATCCGTGACGGCAAAGCCGCCTTTCGCAAACAGCATCCAGGTGCCGACGATACCGTGACGGGCGTGCTTGCCAACCAATGCCTGATGGCGACGGTGGGGTTTGCCGACACACTCTCGCACATCGGCGTGCGCTACCTCGCCGCCTCTCCCGAGACGATGCTCGCGCCCGGCGTGCCTTCAGCCGCGTTCGCGGACACCCTGACCAAGGGAGCGCAGTGGCCACAGGCGGTGGTCGATGCCACTATGCGAGCGCGTTACGGCAGCGGAGCTGACTCATACCATGCTGCCGCAGCGTTTGACGTTTTGGACCTTGATACCAAGAAGATCGCTGGCATGGAATCGTCGATCGCCGCTTTCAATGAGCAGGTCAGCACTTTGCCTCACTCCCAATCCGGCGAGCAGATGCGGCGCGAGATCCGCGCCGACCTGCGTTCCGTCCGTGGCATGGTGCGATTCGATCACTCTGCCGATATGCCGTGGCATGCCGACCGCCCCGCCATCGCTTCGTATGGCGCCGTCGCCGACGACGACCGCTTGCCCGATGCGCTGCGAGGAGCGGCCCGAGCCGCAGCTCAAGCGGTCGCCGGCATCGTGCTCGCGCACAAGGAGTCCTCGGCCTTCGGTCCGTTCCATGCTTCGTACGCGGATGCGGCCGGTCCGACCGCGCATCTGCCGATCACGCGTCACCTTTATGACGCATGGGCGGACCAGGGCGTCGTCGAGACGCACAACGATTTTTACGACGCGGTGCACGGGCGGGATTTCGCCCGCGCTATCGGCGCGTATGATGCAAGCGAAGATGCGGCTGGGGCTGCAGTTGTGGCTTAGGGCAAGACCTCGAAGCGCGTCGACATGCCCAATTGCAGATGGAAGTTGACGTGGCAATGGTAGAGCCAGATGCCGACGTTGTCAGGCGTCATGTCCACGACTTGCATATCCATGAAATTGAGCTCGATCGTGTCCGTGCGCATGCCATTATGGAGCACCGTCTGGCCATGCCAGTGTGGCGCGTGGACGTCGAAATCGCTCATCGTTGTGACGACGTACCAACGGACGTGCTCTCCCCGGTGCATGGACATCATAGGTCCGTTGCCGTAGAGGTATCCGTTGATCGTGAAGAACTGATTGCCAGCTAAGAATACGCCCGCCGCAGTCTTGACCTTGGCCGGGTCCTGGCCATGGGCGCGGATGTTGTCGTTGAGATAGCGGCTCTGGTCCTCCTCAAGTTCTGCAAAAGCAGTGATGAGCTCGCGATCGACGCCCTTAGGGAGGCCGTTTGGCTGCAGCTGCCCGGCAGCGCTGATGATGATGGGGCCGAAAAGTCCGGTGTTGACGTCACGGACCTCGTCCGTGTGCGAGTGGTACATCCAGACGATTGAATTCGGATCGTTTGGACCAGGACCAGCCCGTTCGGGGACCTGCCACGTGTACGTGTGCCTGCCACCGGGCGGCACCGAGTCGCCCAGTCGCTGTGCCGGCGTCTTATGATCGTTGTAGGGCGCGCCCTCGGAGCCTTTGAGATAGAACACGCCGTGCGCATGGACGCCATACGGCAGGTGCGCGTTGTTCTTGAACACGACGACGATCGTGTCGCCTACCTCAGCTCTGATTGCAGGACCTAAAATCCCGAGATATCCTTCGTTTGGCGGCCGCGGCTTGAGCTTGGTGAACGTCGCATCCGTGTACTCGCGATAGACCGCTTTCTTATAAGTCCAGCCGAGTTGCGCGGGGGACTGCCGGTGGATCGGCAGATTGTCGGCCACATCCCGACCGGCGGGCGCGTAGTTCCAGACGATCTCATCTGCTGCGATGTAATACGTGCGGGTCTGCGCCAACGCTTGGTTTGAGCACAACGCGAGAATCGCAGCCGACAAAGCTGCGACGATGACAAGCCTCATACTAAGGCCCTCCCGCCGGCTGGTTCGGCGGGCCTTGTCCTAGGCCTGCGTGTCGGGTTCGAGGTGGATGAGCACGTGGGCGCGGGGCAGCGCCTCCTTGATGGCGACCACGATGGTGTCGGATAGATCGTGGGCCTGTTGGAGCGGCATATCGCCCTGCATCTGCAGATGGAAATCGATGAACTCACCACCCCCGGAGCGGCGCGTCCGCAGCTTGTGGTAGCCAGCGAAGATATCGTGATGGCGCTCGATGATCTCGCGGATGAGCGTCTCGTCCGCTTCGGGGCAGCCGGCCGTCGGTGAGATCGATAACGGCTCGCACGCTCACGTCGTACGCCGCCTTGACGATCAACCCGGCGATCATCAGCGAGATGATCGGGTCGATCAGCGTGAGGCCGGTGAAGCGGATCACGAGCAGGCCCGCGGCGACGCCGATAGCGGTCCAGACGTCGGCGCGCAATTGCGTCGGTCTCTGCCTGCAGCGCCGGCGATTGCTCGGCGCGGGCCACTCGCGCCAGGCGTAGCGAGACGACCGCGTTCACCACTGCGGAGAGCACCATGACGCCGAATCCGAGATCCAGATGCGCGATGCTCACCGGAAACCGGATGTGTTGTATCGCCTGCGCAGACGACGACGCCTGCGGTGACCGCCAGGATGAAGATCGCCTCAATCGCGGCGCCGATGTTCTCGAACTTGCCGTGGCCGTAGGCGTGATCGTCGTCCGCAGGCCGGGTCGCCAGGCGCACCGAGATCAGTTGGAGGCCGGTTATGAAAAGATCGACCACGGAGTGCAGCGCTTCGGACAGCACGCTGACCGATCCCGACAAGAACCAGACGACGAGTTTGAGCGCGACGAGCAAGGCGTTCGACGCGAAAGGAACGCGCAGCGCGCGCATCCGGGCCTGACCCGTCAGGCGCAGTGCTTCGTTGTAGTTACGGGTCCCTTGGGAGCTGCTCGTCGGAGCTGTCGCCGCCATGCTCGTCTTGTAGTTCCGCCAGCAAACCGATGATTCCGCCGGGCTCGGAGGTCGAGGGCGACTCCATAGGCTGAGCCTGGCCCTCGCGCTTTTTCCGATAGCGAGGCGGCGGCGCGGGCGCCTTGCGCTTGGGCGCCGGACGCCTCATCTGATATGCGTTGCTGGCCGTGGCTGCGCCGGGTGTCGACGTCGCCAGCGTCTCGCGGACCCCGGCGGCAGCGCGCACGGCGGCTCTCTTGCGATTGTCCCAGTTCTTCCACAGCACGAGCAACGGGCTGGCGATGAAGATCGAGGAGTAGGCGCCGCTCGTCACGCCGACGAGCAGCGCGAACGCGAAATTCTTGAGCGTGTCGCCGCCGATAGAAGAACAGCGCGAGCAGATGATGAGCACGGTCGCGAGCGTGTAGACCGACCGCGTCATGGTCTGCAGCAGCGATGTGTTGACCATTTGGTCGTACGGCTCGATCCGCCATCACGCGGCCGTTCTCGCGGATCCGGTCGAAGATGACGATCGAATCCATGACCGAATAGCCGATGACGGTCAGCAGCGCCGCCAAGAAAGCGTCGTCGGCCTTACGGTCGGCGAGTCGCGTAGATGCCGACCATCACGAGACGTCGTGCAGCAGCGCGATGTCGGCGATGACGCCGAAGCGCAGCTGATTGCCGAAACGGAATGCGATGTAGAAGAGCTGCAGGGCCGAGCGCGATGACGAGCGCCAGCAGCGATTTGCTGCAGGTACTCCTTGCCGAGCGTAGGCCCGACGGCCGTGTTCTGGCTCTGCGCGCGATCCACCGTGAGCCCGGCTTTGCTCCAGCGCGTCGTAGATCGGGCTCGGATCGCTGATGACGGATCTGGCGTCGAGATGGTCGCGCGATCGTTGGGCGCCACGTCGCTTGTCTTTTGGGCGAGCTGGAAGGTCGCGTCGCCCGCGGCGATCGCGGCGTACTGTTTGCGGATCTCGCTTGCTTCGCCGGATCGGTGTCGCCCGAATCGACATGGCGACGTCGATGCGCGAGAGCGCCGCGCGCACTTGCGCCTCGGTCACGCGTCTGGCTGAACTTGACCTCGACGGTGGATCCGCCGGTGAACGACAGGCCGAGCGGCAGCCCGTGATGCACGAACAAGCGCGATGGCGCCGGCGATGATGACCGACGGCCGACAGCGCGAACCAGATGTTGCGCTGGCCGACGATATCCCATCTTCAGATTGCGAAAGAACATACCCGCCCTCTACGCCCCGTACCAGACGGGCTTGGTCGCGAGTCGTTGTCGACGACGACGTCGGTGAAAGCGCGCGTGACGTTGACCGCGGTCAACAGCGAGAAGACCGTGCCGACCAGCAGCGTGAAGGCGAAGCCTTTGACGGTGCCCGTGCCGAGCCGTACAGGACCAAGGCGCCGACCATCGTCGTGACGTGCGAGTCGAACACCGTCCAGAACGCGCGCTTGAAACCGACGCCGACGGCCGCGCGCGTCGTGCGCCCGGCCCACAGCTCTTCCTTGATCCGTTCGAAGATGAGGACGTTGGCGTCGACCGCCATACCGATGGAGAGCACGAAGCCGGCGATGCCCGGCAGCGTGAGCACCACGCCGAAGTGCGAGACGTACGCGAGCATCAAGAAAGCAGTAGACGACGAGCGCCAAGTCGGCGAGCAGCCCGGGCACGCGATAGACGACGAGCATGAACAGCAGCACGATGCCGAGGCCGACGAGCGATGCGACGAGCGACGTCTGCAAGTCGATCGTGCCGAGCAGTCGGGCCGACGTTCTCGATCTTCGATGATCGTGGTCGGCACTTTCAACGAACGCCGCGGAATTCAGCTCGTTGACGAGGCGCGGTCGCGCTATCGAGTCGTGAAGTCGCCATCGATCTCGCCCTCGGTTGCTGATCGCGCCTTCGATCGTCGGTGCCTCGATCAGCCTGCCGTCCGAGAAGATGGGCAGCGGATTGCCGATGTTCTTGCGCGTCCACTCGAGAACTGCCTCGCAGCCGTCGCTCTTCAGCGTGAAGTCCACCGCGTAGGCGCCGCCGCCGCGTCGGTGCGGGCTGTGCGCTCGACATGTCGGAGCCGGTGATCACCGGTGGACCCGACGCTTTGTACGCGATCGAACTTTGGATCGTAGGTCGAACTGCCGACCGACCTTTGGCGACCTGCGCCGCGGTGAGCGGTCGCATCTCGAGCACGGCGGCCTGCTGGATCAGCTGCAGCGCCTGTTCAGGATCTGTCAAGCCCGGCATCTCGATGTTGATGCGATCGTGGCCGACTTTGGAGAACGTGATCTCGTTGACGCCGAGTGCGTTAAGCCGGGTCTGGAGCACTTGCATCTCCTCGTCTTGAATGTCGCTCGTGATCTTGTACGTCGGGCGTCGGCTCGAGCTCGACGAGCGCGCGCAAGCCGCCCTGCAGGTCAAGACCGAGCTGGATCGGTCTTGCCCAGCGGCGTGAAGGCGAGTGCGCACAGGACGCACAGCACGACGATGACGTGAGCTTGATGAGATGCTTCCAGCGAAACCAGAACATGGGAGCGGCCTTTTCGCGTTGTGGGCAGGCCAACCCTTATGCGCCAAGACGACCGCGAGGTCCGTTGCTACATACGCCGGGCGAACACTCGCTGCGTCCGCAGTCGCTCGAAGGCTTCGGGCGCGGTGGACAGGAGGTTCCTGCCTACAAGATCGGCTCGTCGTTGACGATGACCGTGTACGTGCAGCCGAGCACCGATGCGGCGCTGCGTGCTCATGGCGAAGCGGAGGCTGAAGAGGTCGACGATATCGGTGTGCCCGGCGATGTTGAGATCGCAGGTCAAGCTCAGCGTTATCGCTTTGGCTCGGCGTGCGCCTCGAGCTCCGCCTTCGTCACCGCGTGATTCACCTTGTCGTGGACGTCGAAGTCCTGCGGCCGGCGCGTGCGTACCCGCGATCGGTGGATGTCCGCCTTGTCGGCGATGATGAGCGCCGCGCTGACCGCATCGAAGGCCGCCCCTTGCTCGTTCTCGTCGTGATTGCCGATGGCGGCCATGATCGTCGCCGCATCTGCGACCTCGACGCCTCGTGCCACGAGCAGCTGGTAGACGAACACCGCACCCGCCGCCGCATGGCTAGTGCCGGCCGGCGCAGTTGCCGACGTCATGCATGAGCCCGGCGACCGCGGCGAGATCGCAGGCATGCGCATCGTGACCGAGCGTGGCGAGCACGCGTGAAGCGTTGACGGCCACAAGCGTGGCGTGCCGGCGGCCATGGTCGGTGTAGCCCAACGCGCCGAGGACGGAGTCAGCTGTGTCGATGAGGGTGAGAATGTCTTCATCCCGGCGCAGGCGCTCAAAAAGTGAGCTGCGCAGTGGGGTCACGTTGCCTTGCATGGCCATATCTTTCATGATGATGCGTCGCACGCGATCGTTTCGACGACGTTGATGGTATACCCGGGAACGACTTCGCCAAGCCCCAAGACAGCTATCGACCCGCCGAAGGCCTCGATGAACCGAGCGAGCGGCAGTCGCAGTGATTGCGAGCACACAATCACGCAGCGAGCACCCATCCCGAGCTCGTAAACGCGAAGGCGTTCGGCGACGCGGACGGCGGCTGATGGCTCGAGAGCCAGCTGCGGACCTCGTTCGGATAGGATGGTCGCTGCCGCCAGTTGCGATTCCAGGCCGATCGAGAGAGCAGCGGCTCGTATGACGTTCTCTCGGTCCGCCAGCGAAGCGCATATGCTTGGGGCCAGGCGCCGGCGGACGGACTCTCCGATGATGGATACATCTCTTGTGTTTTCGGCCTCATCCGCGATACTCTCCACTATCGCCGAGATGTCGCGCACGGACACACTTTCTCTGACCAAGTGCTGCAGCACACGCTGTACTAGTCCAAGCGACGCCATCTCCGGAACGACCCCCTTGACGGCGGCCGGCTGGCTCTGCTTGAGATTATCGAGCAGCGCCTGCACCTCTTGACGCCCCAACAGCGCCGCGGCATTGGCGCGGACGACTCGATCCAGCGCGCTGGCGAGCACGGCGATCGGATCGACGACGAGCGCGCCTTTTGTGCCGAGATCCGCTGGAGCGCCGCGATCGGGCGCGGGGAGCCACACCCCTTGCAGCCCGCCGGCCGGTTCGAGCGCCGCCTCGCCGGGAAGCTGCGACAACACGTGGGGCTCGCCGAGGGCGAGCGCGCGATCCGGATGCAAGGCACCTTGAGCGACGACGCGATCGCGCAGGCGTATGGCAAATCCGCGCGCTGGGAGCGAGAGTTCGTCGTGGACGCGCACACCCGGGAGGACGATGCCGAGCTCGAGCGCGACGTTGCGCCGCAGCAGCGCGATCCGTCCGAGCAACGTGCTGGCCGCTGGATGCTCGAGCAACGGCAGCAGCCGCTCCCCAAGACCGATCGACAACGCCTCGACGCCGAGCAAGGCGATGGCGTGTTCAGGTTTGTGCGCTTCGGCTCGCTTTCGATCGGCCTCGGCTGCAGCGCGAGCGAGCTCTTGGCGCTGCTGGCCCTGAAGCGAGAACGCTCCCGCGAGGACCGCGCCGATCCCCAGCGATCCGAACGCGATGTGCGGGAGACCCGGGACGATCGCGAGCACGAGCATCGCTGCACCTACCGTGCGCAGCGCGGCGGGATGCGCCAGCATCTGACGCAGCAGCTCGACCCCGAGCGTCGCTTCGGACGCGGTCCTCGTGACCATGATGCCCATGGCGGTCGACAGCAAGAACGCCGGCAGCGTCGTCGCCAGCGCATTGCCGATGGAGAGCAATGGATAGGTCTGGACTGCGGTCAGCACGTCGAGGTGCTTGCCCAGCACTCCGATGGCCATGCCCGCGAAGACGTTCACAAAGACGATGACGATCGCCGCGATGGCGTCACCGCGTACGAACTTGCCCGCTCCGTCCATCGCGCCGTAGAAATCTGCCTCCGCCTGAACCGACTTGCGTCGCGCTCGCGCCTGGGTCGCGTCGATGAGACCCGTGTGCAGGTCGGCATCGATCGCCATCTGTTTGCCGGGCATGGCGTCCAGCGTGAAACGTGCTGCGACCTCGGCGACGCGCTGGGCGCCGTTGGTCACGACGACGAGCTGCACGACGATCAGGATGATGAAAAGCAACAGTCCGACCGCCACATTGCCTTGCATCACGAATTCTCCGAAGGCTGGGATGACCGCCCCTACGCCACCGGCTTGGTCGCCTTGCGTCAGGATGAGCCGCGTCGCAGAGACGTCAAGGCTCAGGCGGAATAGCGTCGTCACCAAGAGCAGCGATGGAAAAGCCGCAAGCTCCAGCGGATTCTCGATGGAAAGCGCCACCACGAGCACGGCGGTCGCGAACATGATGTCGAACGCGAGCAAAATATCGAGCAACGCGGGCGGAAGCGGGATGATGAGCATGGCGATGCTCGCCAGCACCGCGATGGCGAGGATGTCGGAGAGCGGCCCAGGCGACTTGTTCACGGGCTATCTGCGTCGCAACGGCGCAACCCACCCCGGGTTCGGATGATCCACGCGAAGACAGCGGCGACGCCCGCGTAGCACTCCTCGGGGATCTGCTCGTCGACTTCCACCCGGGCGATAGATCATACGCGCCAGCTCCGGCGATTCGATAACGGGCACGCCGAAGCCATGCGCTGCAGCCCTTACGACCGCTGCGTTGAGACCGGCGCCGCGCGCCACAACGGTGGGCACTTCAACCTCGGGCGGCGCGTATCGCAAGGCGACCGCGACGTGTTGCGGATTGGCGATCACCGCAGTCGCGCGACGGATAGCGGCGATTCGGAGACCGCGTGCGCGTTTGGCGCCGATGGTTCTGCGCCGCTGTTTGGTGTCTGGGCGGCTCTCGGTCTCCGCACGCTCGTCGCGCAGCTCGCGGGGCGTCATCCGAAGCTGTGTCGCAAGTCGGCGTCGCTGCACGGCGACCTCGAGCGCAGCCACGGCGACCAACGCCACAGCAGCCCGCCACCACAATGCAACGCTCGCATCGCTCGCCTCGGCTGCTTGGCCGAGGAACTCGCCACTCTGCGCCAACTGAACGATCGTGCGTAACAGCACCGGTCCCGTCCACCACGCGATGAAGCCGAATGCCAGCAAGGCGATCCCTGCCTGGGTGAGGTTGTCGATCGATGCGAGCTTGCGCATGCCTCCTGCCGCTAGCAACCTGGTGCCCGTCTTCATCAGCGCGCCCGGCGCAAAACCCAGCGAGCCGCATGCAAGCGCCGCCACCGCAGCTGCGCAGACCGTGCACACGACGATCGCAACACATAACTGCAACAGCCGAAGATCGGACAAGGTGAGGTGGATGACATTGCGAGCGACGGCGAACCCGCTTGTGTGAGACGCCGATGTCGCGGCGGCGACGCTCGAGCGGAAGCTCTGCGGCCAAGCTTCGACGTAGCGCGCGAGAAACAATATTGGTATCGCGGCGACGCAGAGCGTGGCGGCCGCCATCGCGAGCGCGCTGCGCGCGCTCATGCCTTTCGCGCGAGCTTTCGCTCGGCGTCGCGGTGTCGCTTCCTCCGTGCGCCCTTCAGTTTGGCTCACGAAGACGTACCGGTCACGAAATGGATCGTGTCACGCGCAAGCGCGATCAACTCTGCACGTAGCGTCATCGCTCCCGCCCCCAGGGCCAACAGCACAGAACCCGGTGCTAACGAACCGCTGAAGGTCATGCCGTTGAGCGCGGGCGCGGCCCGAGCCAGCACACCGGCCACGATCGTCGCGAGGGCTTGGGCGAAAAGCGCCGGGCCTGCTAGTGCGAGACTAGCGCCAAGCGATGCGCCTCCCAGCGCGCCGAGCCCATGCCAGCCGAGCAGATGCACTGGAAGCGTCGCACCGGCTTGCGCTAATCGCGCGATAAGCGCGGTTAGTCCGCCGCTCTGCAGCAGTGTCACCGCAAACGCGATCTGATACATCCGGGCGATGGGTCCGCCCATAGCCGGACGCTCCAGAAAAGGCGGAGAGCCAAGGGCTGTGTCGATCAGGTCACCCGCCGCGATCACCGCGCCTGCGACAATCGCAGCGCCCAGGCCGAATGCTGCGCCGGTGATGGCGCGCTCCACCACGACGATGATGAGGTTCGCGGAGCTTGTCGGTGGTCCACCGATCGCGAGCAGCGGCGTGAGCCACAGAGCGAGCACCGCTCGCACGACCCTTGGTGTTGCCTGATGTCCGAGCAACGGCGCCGTGGCAGCGAAGGCGGAGGCTTCGGCCAGCGCCCCAGCCATCGCGGCGATCGCTCCCACGGGCGCGTCGCGCTTAGCTGGCCAGGCGAGGCAGCGTCAAGATCGCCGCGCGCAAGAGTGCGATCAGAAGGCCCAGCGCCGGCATGCCGCCGACGAGCAGCACTACCGCGACCGCGATGAGCTTCGGGCCGAATGAGATGTTCTGATCAGAGATGCCCACCACGGTCTGGCCCATGGCGACGAGCACGCCGATGAACGCCACGAGCCCGACCACCGGCAACGATAAGACCAGCGCCGTCCGCATCGCCGTGCCGTACAGCTCCATTGCGACTGGATTCATCGGTACGATGCCGCAAGGGCGCCGGCGACGAGCGTCCAGCCGTCTGCGGCGACGAACAGCAAGAGCTTGATCGGAAGCGATATTGCGGCTGGCGAGATCATGAACATGCCAAGCGACATGAGCACGACTGCCACCACGATGTCCACGACCGCGAACGGCAACGCGAGCGCGAACCCCATGGCAAACGCGGTGCGCAATTCACTGATGAGAAATGCCGGGGCCAGGACCGGGAAAGGCGCATCCACGGGCCGGCGCTGACCGGCTTTGGCGATGCGCTCAAAAGCCAGGATGTCAGCGGTCCTCGTCTGCTTCAGCATGAACGACCGCAGGGGGCGCTCGCCCGCGGCGAATGCTTGGTCGGCGGACAATCGATGCGACTGGAATGGGATTATCGCGTCGCGATCGATGGCGCTGATGGTCGGCGCCATGATCGCAGCCGTCAACATGATCGCCAGCGCGACGATGACGCTGTTGGGAGGCAGCGCCGCGCTGCCGAGCGAGGCCCGGAGCAGGCCGAGTACGACGATGATTCGTGTGAACGACGTCACCGAGATCGCCAGCACGGGGATAAGCGCCAACACGAAGAACGCGATCAAGAGGTCGGCTGGTGATCCCATCGCCGGTTGGGCGAGCAGACGGGTCGCTTCATGCATCATCGCAGCGGACGCGTCTCGACAGGCGCCAGTATTTCACCGATCTCTATCGCCAGGCTGCCATCTTCGGTCGCGACGATATCTCCGCTCGCGATGGCGATGCCATTGACGAGCAAGGGCACCGGAGCATCCGCCTTGGCGTCCAGCGCGACGATCGTGCCAGGCGCGTAGCCGAGCACCTCCTCGATCGACGCCGTCGCTCGGCCGACGAGCGCAGTCACGGCGACTCTCACCTCGGCGAGCGACTGCATGTCAAGACGGCTCATGACACGGGCTCAGGGTGTAGCGCGATGACCCTTGCAGCCCTTTCTCCCAGAAGCGTGCCGAGCTGTGCCGTGGCGACGCGCCGTCTGCCAACGCAAAGCCAAATGGAGAGATCACGTTGCGGCCGGCGCAAGCGCAACAGCGTTCCGTTATGCCAGCTCGACAACTCATCCAGCGCGATGCCGAAGCTCGGAAACATGGCTCGCAACGACATCGTCATCTCTCGCAGATCCGGTTTAGCGGTCAGCGCGGGCGGATCAACGGTCACGCCCGCAGTGTAGAGAGCCAGCTGGGCTTTGTTTCCCGCACTGGCTTCTAGCTCGAGCTCGCAACGCCAGTCCGCAGGCGATGGTCGGGCACGCAGCTCCTCGCGAAAGTCTGCCGGCACCGTGCCCAAGAGCTGTCTGATCGCCTCGGCGATGATGGTGCGCTCTATGGCGGATGGACGTTGCGGTGTGACACCGCCGACGATCCAGCCGACCAGTTTTCTCTCCGCATCTTCATCGATCACGCAGAAGACCTGGCGGCCGGCTTCTGTGAAGCGCCACGCCCGATCGCCGATGTCAGGGGCGTCCACATAACCGCGCCGCGTCAATGCGCTGAGGGAAGCGGAAATGCACTCTGGGATGACGCGCGGCACCTGAGCAAGCGCCCTGCGCCCCAAGCGGCCCAGAGCTCGGCCTGCGTCATCCGGCCCTTCATCGCGCGATCTATTTGACAGCGCCGGTGCCCGCCAGCGATGCAGTTTCGCTTTCAACCCCGAGCACGAGCTTCTCATTTGACCAGGTTCAGAGCGATACGCGCAAGTGCGTCTGCACTAGCCGCCATCGCGACCTCGATGTCTGCTCGTCCGCTCAAGCTCCACAGATCGCGCAGGTTCTGGCGCAGCGCTTCGGGCATCGAGTGCTGCGGCCGGCGCTGTATGGCTCCGACGTGTGCGGCGCTAGCCGGCACGTACGCCGGCGTCCCCGAAGCGCGCGTCGCTAGCAGCTCGTCTTGAACCGACGCGACCAGTTCGGGCGCTGGAAACACAGCGATGCAAAGGGTGCCTATCTTGACACGCACGTCCGCCATAGCTTTGTGGTGGCTGGGTGCGCTGCGTTGCATACCATAGAGGCTTCCGTCCTCGTCGATCTCATAGGCGTGGTAGCGGTTGGATTCAAGGTCCGCAGCTGGTACGTGCAAAGCGCCGGGTGCGACGCCTTGGCTACCCGCAGCGAAACCCATGACCTGCCGGTTGCGATCGTCGAGCAGTTGTCCGTCGTCGGCGACGTGGAATGCGCCGGTGCGTGAGAAGACGCGCCGCCCGCGATCGTCGAGCACGAAAAAGCCGGCGCCGTCGATGCCTAACGGTGGAAGTGCATTGGGGAGTCTCTCGTCGCGACCGAGAGGGGAGTCCTCGGCTTCGAGCGCTGCGAGCCATGCGCGGTTTTGGGCGATCGCCGCGCTGACGTCATTCGTTGCGCGCGAGTCTGTCGCCGCGACCGGGTCGATCACGTGCAGCCCTGCCTGCCGCTGGCGATGGAGCCGGTGACGAACGTCCGCTCGCCAAACACCAGACACGTCACAGCATCACCGTCGACGTTCAATCTGAGACGCGACCAGCGGTGCGCCTGTCGGAGGCTGGTTCCGAGCGACGGGAGGAACCGCCGCGTGCGCTGCGGCATCGGCACCGCGCCCCCAATACCGACCGGCTGTCGCGCAGCCTCATCTGCGCGTGAGTGCGGGCCCCTGCAACGCGGTTGCGCCGTGCCGACCGCTACGCGTCCACACGCTTGTGGCCTCATCGTGACGAGCGGCCATGAGACTGCGCTGCGCGGCGCAGCGCCGGAATGGCGTTCGAGGTGACGGAAGAACGGTTCGCGCAGACCCCACGCTGCTCGATCGGCGCGAGTGAGCTCGCCGCGTGCCCGGTAGCATCCTGTATAAAGGAACGAGCCGCTCGGTTCGTGCTTTATCGTCTCGACGTCCATCATCTCCTCATCCGGTGGAAGCGCATGGTACGCCGCAGGCGTGGCCGGATTGCGGCTAAGACAGGAACGAGCCGAGCCCAACGTGCAGTGGCACGTTATGGTCGCCGTAGCCGCGCCGGCAGCAGCCGGACGCTGGATCCTCGCCGCCACGATCATCGCCTCGAGCATGGTGTTCATCGACGGCACGGCGGTGAATCTGGCGTTGCCCGCCCTGCAGACCGACCTGCACGCCACGATCGTCGACGCGCAGTGGATCGTCGAGGCCTACGCGCTCTTCTTGTCAGCGCTCATCCTGGTCGGCGGCTCGCTCGGCGATCATTTCGGGCGCAAGCGCGTTTTCTTGATCGGCGTCATCGGTTTCGCTGCCGCGTCCGCCCTATGCGGTCTGGCACGCGACGCCGGCCAACTCATCGCCGCCCGGGCTATCCAAGGGATCGCAAGCGCACTGCTCACCCCAGGCAGCCTTTCCATCATAGGCGCGTCGTTCGACGAGCGTCAACGCGGTCGCGCCATCGGCGTGTGGTCGAGCTTCACCGCGATCATGGCGGCGGCAGGCCCGGTCCTCGGGGGTTTCATCGTCCAACATGCATCCTGGCGCTGGATCTTCTTCATCAACCTGCCGCTCGCGGCAGTGACGACAGTGCTCACCATGCGCCACGTCCCCGAGAGCCGCGATGATGAGAAGGTCCATCACATCGACTGGACGGGTGCGACGCTCGCGACCGCCGCGTTGGGCGCCATCGTGTACGCGCTCATCTCCGCCGGCGGAGCGGGCTGGACGCTGGCACTTATCGGCATCTTGATCGGCGGGGTTGCGATGCTTGTGGTCTTCGTCGTGGTGGAGGGTCGCGTGCGCGCACCCATGATGCCGCTGGCCCTCTTCTCAAATCGCAACTTCGCAGCTGTCAACGCGCTCACGTTCTTACTCTATGCCGCGCTGGGCGGCGCCACGTTCTTTTTGCCGTTCGATCTTATCCTGGTGCAACACTATTCGCCTACCGCAGCCGGCGCGTCGCTATTGCCTTTCATCGCGCTCATCTTCAGCCTATCGCCGTGGGCCGGTGGACTTGCGAGCGCAATCGGCCCTAAACTGCCGCTCCTCGCCGGCTCGACCATTAGCGCGCTTGCGCTGGCGGGTCTAGCGCTGCCCTTCATCGGCGGCTCGTATTGGACGACCTTTTTCCCGGTCATGATCGGGCTCGGCTTTGGGATGGCGCTCGTCGTCTCGCCGCTCACCACGACGGTGATGGGGTCCGTCGATCCGGACCACTTCGGCGTCGCATCCGGCATCAATAATGCCGTCTCCCGAACCGCTGGCTTGCTCGCCATCGCCGCACTGAGCCTGGCAGTCGTGGCCGGCTTCAACCACGGTCTGGATGAGCGCCTGTCATCCATCGCCTTGCCTGCGCCTGCGGTCGCAGCGATCGATGCGCAGCGGCCGAGACTTGCGGCGGCGCGAGCGCCAGCGTCGCTGCCGGCGATCGTTCGCGCGCGGGTGGATCGTGCCATCGCGGAGTCCTATGTCGTCGGCTTCCGCCGCGCCATGCTCATCGCGGCAGGCCTTGCGATCTGCGGCGCCCTCATCGCGGGGTTGTTCGTCGGCGGCAAGGACAGCTTGGTCAGTGCACCCGGATCTCGCTCGCCTTGAAGATCGCGTAGATCGATGTGCCGGGCGCAAGCTCCAGCTCCTGAACCGAGCGCTTCGTCACGCGCGCCACGATCGGCGGAGTGCTCGCGATGTTGACGCGCACAGAAGCTCCGTCCGGCACGAGCTGAGCCACGGGTCCAAAGAGCGCATTGCGCGCCGACGACTCCGGTCGCGAGCGTGAGAGCACGACCGCGTCTGGGTCGATGACCAGCGCGACCGCGCCTGTCAGTCTCCCGAGGACGGTCAACGTCGCGCCGTCGATGTCCACTTCGCTGATATCGCCGTCGAGCGGCCGCGCGATGCCGCGGTACAGGTTGACGCCTGCGAAGGCAGCCACGTAGCTGGACCGCGGGCGTTCGCGCAAGTCGTCCGGCGTACCGCGCTGCACGACAGCGCCCGCTTCCATGACCACCAGCGATTCGGAGAAGAGCATCGCTTCCACTGGGTCGTGCGTCACCAGCACCGCGGCGATGCCGGCTTGCGTGATGATACGTCGTAGCGCTTCGCGAACCGGCGCGCGGCGCTCCACGTCGATAGCCGAAAGCGGTTCGTCCAGCAGCAAGACTCGCGGCTCCATGGCAAGCGCCCTTGCGATCGCCACCCGCTGGGCCTCGCCGCTGGAGAGCGACCCTGCCTTGCGCGCGGCGAGCGACCCCACACCGGCAAGCTCCAACGACTCTTGGGCACGCCTCAAGACGTCACTCCCGGCGTGACCGCTTGCCCGCAACCCGAAGGCTGCGTTCTCAAGCGCGCTCATATGCCCGAAGAGCGCATAGCCCGGAAAGACCATAGCGCAATCGCGCTGCTGGGGCGGGATGAAGACGCCTCGCGCAGCGTCCGCCCACACGTCGTCGTCGCAGGCGACGCTGCCCCGCAGCGGATGCAGCAGACCGGCGATCGTGCGCAACACCGATGTCTTGCCCGCACCGCTCGCGCCTACGAGCGCGACCGTCTTGCCGCCATCCACCTGGAAGTCGCACGCGACGGAAAACGTCGATACCTGCGCGGCAACGTCGACCCGCAGCGTCATGAGATGATCCCCGCTTCGCCGACCACGTGGCGCACCACGAGCAAAGCGCCGTACGAAAGCAGCATGAGGATGACTGCGATAGCGATAGCTGCCTGCAGATCAGTTTGGGCGGCCATGTAGACGGCGATCGGCATGGTCTGCGTCACGCCGGGCAGATTGCCCGCAAAGGTGATCGTCGCTCCGAACTCGCCCAGCGCTCGCGTCCAGGCGAGCGCCAGACCACCCGCCAGCGCCGGCAGCGCGGGTGGGATGATGACGCGTGCAAACGTGTACACGGTCGATGCGCGCAGCGTCGCCGCAGCATCGACGAGTTCTGGGTCGACGCGCGCGAAGACGCTCTTGGCCACCGAGATGTAGAGCGGTGCGGCGACGAACGTCTGCGCCATCACGACAGCCAGTGTCGTGAACGGGATGTGCAGTCCGAACATCGCAAGCTCTCGGCCGAGAAGCCCGGCTCGGCCGAAGGCCAAAAGGAGCGCCAGACCGCCGACCACGGGCGGGAGCACGACCGGAAGCGTCACGAGTGTCTCGAGCGCGGCGCGGCCGCGAAATGGTCTGGAAAGCAACGCTGCCAGAGGCGTTCCGCACACGGCGATAAGCAGTATCGAGGCGGCGCTCGTGCGCACGGATAGCCAGAGCGCCTCGCTGACGAGAGGACTGCGCAGCGCCTCGATCAGCGCCGCGGGCGAAACGCGAACCAGCAGCGCTACGAGCGCGATGAGCCCGAACAGGACGAAGAATCCTGACAAGACGATCGCCACGGCGCCAAGCGTGGCATCGCGGGCGGTCGCCCGAGGCAGACGGGTCAACGCGACTGCAGCGGGCTGGCGCTGCTAGGGAGAAGGCGCGGGAGCGGGGGCGGCTGTGAAGCCGAGGCGGCGCAGGATAGCCTGGCCGTCCGACGACCGGACGAAGTCACAGAACTGGAGAGCAAGCGCCGGCGACGCGCTCGACTTGACCGGTGCGATGGGATAGGAGACGGCAGGTTGCGCGCTCGGTGGCGGTTCGATGACGCGTAGCTTCGCCGTCGATCCAGCGGCATCCGAACGATAGACGATCCCGGCATCAGCTTCACCCAGTCCAACCTTGGCAAGCACAGCCTCGACATCTTCTTCTTGCGACACCACGTTGTGGGTGACCGCGGCCGCGAAACCCGGCCCGTATTTCGGATCCTTCTCCAACGTCGCGAGCATCGTGCGCGCATAGCGGCCGCAGGGCACCGCATCCGCACAGAGCACGAGCTGCACTCCAGGCTTGGCCAGGTCCTCAAGCGAGCTCACGCGCGACGTGGGCGGGGTGACGACCACTAAGGCGTTGCTCGCAAACTGCGCGGCCCCGAGGACGAGGCCGTCGCTTGTCGCCTTGTCCATCCAACGCTGATCGGCGCTTGCGAACACGTCGGCTTGCGCGCCTTGTGCGAGCTGCGCCTCGAGGATCTGGCTTCCATTGAAGTTGAAGCGCACCGTGATGCCGGGATGGGCGGCTTCAAAGCGCTTGCCGATCTCGGGAAATGCTGCGTGCAACGACGCGGCGGCGAAGACCGTGAGGATGGCCTGAGCGGCGAAAATGATGAGAGCGACCATGAGGGACTGGCTACGCCACGGCTGATGCAAACCCGCTGTGCGCGGCGCACAGGGCTAATCGGAACGGGTCAGCGATCCAGGGCTTTGCGGCACCGGCGGTTTGGCGCCGATCGCGTCGACGGCGATCTGCCAGACGAGGCCCAAGCCGTTGTTGAAAGCCGCCTCGTCGCGGTCGACTTTGTAGATCGCGCTCAATCCGTGGATCTCAGCCACGAGCATCCGAGCGATTTGACGTGCCTGCACGCTGACGCCGCGCTCGAGCGCCTGCTCTGCCACCAGCGCCTCGAACCGATCGACCAAGGCATCCATCGCTCTGCGCAACGGCTTGGCGAAAGGTTCGACGTCGCCTAGTTCCGCGGCCAGATTGCCGAGCTGGTCGCCGTGGTTGTCGCGATGGCGCTGTTGAGCGACGTGCGCGATGTAATCGTTGAGCCGTTGCTGCGGCGATTTCGACGGCGAGAACATATCGTCACCGGGTTGCCCGTTGAACCACTTCTCGATCTCACCGATGATCGCGACGCCGAGCTCGTCCTTGCTGCGGAAATAGTGATAGAAATTGCCCTTACCGACGCCGGCAATCTCGAGGACGTTCTCCACGCTGGTTCCCTTGAAGCCTTGGCGATAGACGACCTCGGCGGCCAGCTCTATGATGTGCTGTCTACGATTGCCCATTGCCAAAGCCTCAGGAGCAGCATCGGATGGGAGATGCTACGGAGCTCATCGCGTTCGGCCTTCGCATCATCGGGTCGGGCCGCCTCCAACTGGACGGTACAGCCGCACCGCGGCGTTCAGCGCGCATCGTAGCCGATCTCCGCCGTGCGCAGTTCTTCCTCGACCTGTGCCGTCTGCGCGCTTACCGGTTGACATCGGTAGAGTTTCTTGGCCACATCCGGTGGACCGATGCCGGCAGGACGCGGCGCGTCCGGCTGCGGCGCGATGGCATCGACCACCGCCATGCCCTTGACGACTCTTCCGAACACGGTGAAGCCGCGGTCGAGATGCAATTGCGGCGACTGCGTGATGTAGTATTGACTGCCGGCGGAATCGAAAAGCGGCGTGTTGGTCTTGCTGTCGTAGTCGAGGCCGTAGGAGATGATCCCGGTCAGCTGCTCGACCGGATTGCGTTCGGATGGTATCGAGTAACCTGGGCCGCCGTCGCCTGTGTTCTTCGGGTCGCCGCCTTGGACCACGAAGTCCGAAATGACCCGGAAGTAGGTCAGCCCGTTGTAGAAACCACGATCGACGAGCGAAAGGAAATTGTCGACGCTGTATGGCGCTTCATCCGGGAACAGTTCGAGCACGATGACGCCTTTGTTGGTGACGATCGCTACCTGCGGATGGTCGCCGAATGGCGCGCCGCTGGGCATGGGCTGCGGTTGCTCGAGATCTTCTTTGGGAACCGGCGGCGGTTTGAGGTTGACGGTCGTCGGATCGCGGAACGCCACCAGAGCGTTGTGCACTTCGACGCGCACTCGCCACGAGGGGTCGTTGGCTTCTAGCCGCACCGGGAGCGCATACTTGCGATCCCCGAGCTTGCGCAGCCCGACCACGGCGTAGAGGCGCACCAGCTCCTGATCGTCGCCAAGCAAGCGGCGCAACGTCGGCGCCTGGTTTTGATAGAAGGCTCGGCCCAGCGCCCAGGCTTCGCGCCAGCGCACCTCTTGGTCGTGCTCGGTCAATATGGAGGATGCAAGCGCGCTGGCCGCCGTGTCGCGATGCGCGTAGTCGATAGCCGGCGCGCCGGGAAGCGCGGCCGTGCCCAGTCCGACGGCGGCTTGCGCCCGGACCCCGGCATCGCTGCTCGAAAGCAGCAGCTGCGTCAGCAGGTCGACAACGGTCGGGCCACCGATGCGTCCAAGGGCTATCTCGGCAGCGGCCGCGACCGATGGAGCATCGTGGCGCGCCGCGGTCGACAGCGCGTCGACCGAATCCGGTGAGGCGAGCAAGCCCAGCGCGAATGCAGCGGCCGCGCGGACCTGATCCGCTCTGCGCGGGCTCGCGAGCACGCCGACGAGCGTCGTGTTGGCGGCGGGGTTGCCGAGGCGGCCGAGCGCCAGCGCAGCGCGCGCCTGCACTGCGGGATCGCGATCGTTGAGGTACTTGTCAAACGCCGCCGGCGGCGTCTTGCGATCGCGTTCGAGCGAACCGATGGCCCCGAACGGCGCCGAGATTGATGCGCTCGGTGTCGGCGGCGGCAACGGCGCCGGCGTGGGCACGCCATATGCGACGCTCGCTCGCAACGCCACGAGCAACGCTAGAGCAGCCGAGAGCGACAGGATAGCTTTACTCATTCCCCTCCTGCTCGAGCGCCGCACGCCGACCGCGCGTTGTTCGTCAGTCCGCGGACCAGTAGTCTTTGAGCGCTTTACCGCGGCTCGGATGGCGCAACTTGCGCAGCGCCTTGGCCTCGATCTGGCGGATGCGCTCGCGAGTGACGCCGAACTCCTGACCGACCTCTTCGAGCGTGCGTCTGATGGCCGTCTTCCAGGCCGAATCGCAGCACGAGCACTTTGCGCTCGCGCTCGGTGAGGTTCTTGAGCACCTCACCCATCTTGTTCTTGAGCATGGTGACCGACGCGGCTTCGGCCGGCGCGACCGCCTCGGGATCCTCGATGAAATCGCCGAGATGGCTGTCTTCTTCTTCGCCGATCGGCGTCTCGAGGGAGATCGGCTCCTGCGCGATCTTCATCACCTCGCGCACCTTGTCGGGCGAGAGGCTCATCTCTTTGGCGATCTCTTCGACCGACGGGATCGCGGCCGAGCTCTTGCAGCAGCTGGCGCGAAATCTTGACCAGACGATTGATCGTCTCGACCATGTGCACGGGGATGCGGATCGTGCGCGCTTGGTCGGCGAGAGCGCGCGTGATGGCTTGACGGATCCACCACGTGGCGTAGGTCGAGAACTTGTAACCCTTCTTGTAGTCGAACTTTTCGACCGCGCGGATGAGACCCAGATTACCCTCTTGGATGAGGTCTAAGAAGAGCATGCCCCGGCCGACGTACTTCTTGGCGATGCTGACCACGAGACGCAGGTTGGCCTCGGTGAGATCGCGCTTGGCACCATCACCGGCATCCAGCACCGCCGGGTTGGCCTGACCGCCGTTGCCTTTGGCGCGCTCGCGCTCTTCTTCGGCCAGCTCGATCGCCTTGGCCAGCTCTTGCTCCTGGGCCATGCCCAAGAGCGGCACCCGGCCGATCTCCTTGAGGTACATGCGCACCGGGTCGTCGAGCGCGACGCCCGGCACGAAGGTGAGGTCCTCAGGCGGTTCCTCGACCGCCTCGGCTTCTTTTTCGGCGGCCTCGGCTTCGGGCATCTCGGTGATGTCGATGCCCTGGCCCATGATCTCCTCGACCAGCTCGTTGCCCTTCTCAGGGTCGTCCTCGTCGTAGGCGGCAGAGACCGCCGCGATCTCGTCGTACGTCAGCGAGCCGCGTTTCTTGCCTTTTTCAATGAGGGATTTCACCGCGGCTTCACGCGTCGTCGCGCCCGCAGCTGGTTGACCGTTCTCGACGACGCCTTCCGGCGCAGCCGGTGCCGCATTGCGCGGTTTGCGCGCTGCCACTTGTTACTTTCCCTCCTTTCTTTCGGCGACTGCTCCTCGCAGTGTTGCCGCGAGGGAATTGTACTCATCGCGCAGCGGCTCTGGCACCGATTTCCCAGCGGTCAGGAGCCTGTTTATTTCAGCGTCGACGCTGGAAAGCCTCCGCTCGAGCCGCTGACGTTCGAAGCGTTCAAGGATGCGCTCGAGCCGCTGCTGCTCTTCGTCCGGCGCGAGCGGCGGCGATGACAGCGCGAGGCGTGTGAGCTCTGCTATGTTGGTCTCATCGGCCAAAAGCGTGAGCGGATTTATGCCGCGCGCGATCGCGTCGCGCTCGCGCAGCAACGCGGCGTAGGTGTTGGCCATCTCTTCATCCGCGAGATCGTCTTGTGCGATATCGTCTGCCACAGCCTCCAAGAACTTGGGCTGCACGAGCACAAGCGCGATGAGCTCGCGTTCGACGGAGAGCGCGTGCGCCGGCGCCGGCATGCGGCGCTGTCCGTGGCCGCCGTCACCATTGGGGCGCGCGGCGGTGGTGTCAGCAGCGGGCGCACCGCTCGCAGGGCCGCTTCGCTCGACGTCGAGCGTGCGCGCCATCGCTTTCACGTACTGATCCCGTTCGATCGGGTCGCGCACGCGATCGATCACGCCCATCGCCTGGCGCGCGATATCGCTCTTGCTCGAGAACGCTGCGCTGATGCGCCGGCACGCCATCTCGATCTTGAAGTCGATCCAGGGCTGCGAAGCCTCCAGCAGCGCGCCGAAACGCCTCCGCGCCGTCGCGCAACACGATATCGTCAGGGTCTCGCCCTTCGGGTAGTCGCGCGACACGCACGGACAGGCCTTCCTCGTTGAGCATATCGATGCTGCGCGCGGTCGCGGCTTGGCCCGCTGCGTCGCCGTCAAAACACAGATACAGATTGCTTGCGACGCGGCGCAGCTCGCGCGCCTGCTCGACGGTGAAGGCGGTCCCCAGGCTTGCGACAGCGTTGCCGAATCCGGCTTGGTGCAGCGCCAGACAATCCAGATAGCCTTCGACGACGATGATCGCCTCGGCGGCGGCGGCAGCGCGGCGCGCGATGTGCAGCCCGTAGACGTGCTGACCCTTGGTGTACACCGACGTGTTGCGCGTGTTGAGATACTTCGGCGGATCGTCGCCGAGCGCCCGACCGCCGAAGGCGATCACCTCGCCGGTGAGATTGAAGACCGGCAACATGAGACGGCGACGGAAGAAATCGACATACCCTGCCTCGCTTTGGCGAAGCGATATGAGACCCGCGCGCGCCGCCAGCTGCAGATCTATCCGCGCCCGCGTCAGCGACGTGACCAACCCTTCCCAGGACTCAGGGGCGAAGCCGACGGCGAACTTCTCGCAGGTCTGGTCGTCGATGCCGCGCTGCTTGATGTAGTCGCGCGCGTCGGCGCTGCGGCGCAGCGATTCGACGAAGTAATCCTTGGCCACCGCGTTGGCTTCGTAGATCGCCTCGCGCTCGCTGCGCCGGCGCTGGAAACCCTCGGACTCGTGCAGTTCGACCCCGGCGCGCTGGGCGAGCATGCGCAGCGCATCGGGGAACTCGACGTTCTCGTAGCGCCGCACGAAGCTGATGAGGTCGCCGCCCGCATCGCAGCCGTAACAGTGCCAAACGCCCTTCTCGGCGTTGAGCGAGAACGAGGGCGTCTTCTCCGCATGGAACGGGCACAGACCGACGTACTCGCGGCCGCGTTTTCGCAGGGTGACGTACTGGCTGACGTAGGCCAGCAGGTCGACCTTGGCTTGGATCTCTTGCACGATGCTGCCGTCAACGGGCATAGTGATTGCTTCTGCTTCTCGCGCAGTGGGCCCTTACCGAACCGGCGTGAGGATCAGACGTCCCACTCGCGCGGTATTTCGGCCTCGACCGGGTCGACGAAGAGCTCCTTGAAGCGCTTGATGGCGAAACGGTCTGTGAACCCGGCGATGTAGTCGCAGACCCGGCGCGCGAGCGGGTCGTGCGGCTGCGCGCCGCGCGCAAATTCCTCCGGCAGCTCGGCCGGGTGCTCCATATAGTAGATGAAGAGCTTCTTAACGATGTTCTGAGCTTTGGGCTCCTCGGTCTTGGCGGCGTCGTTGAGATAGACGCGCTCGAACATGAACGTCTTGATCGTCTCCACCGCGTCGAGCACCGGGTCGGAGAGACGGATCTCATTGCGGCCGCGGCATTGCGTGATGACGTCTTGCACCACCGTCTCGATGCGGATGGAACCGCGGCTCCCGAGCGTCTCGATCGCCTTGGCAGGCAGCTCGTCCTCGCGGATGATCCCCGCGCGCAGCGCGTCGTCGATGTCGTGATTGATGTAGGCCAGACGATCGCAGTAGCGTACGATCTGGCCCTCGAGCGTGAACGGCACGTCTTGATAGCCGGCGAGCGCGCCGCCGTGCTTGCTGTGCTTGGCGATGCCGTCGAGCACCTCTTCGGTCAGATTGAGACCGACCTTGTCGCCGCGGCGCTCGAGATACATGACCACGCGCGAGCTTTGCTCCGAGTGGATGAATCTCGCAGCCGGGCTCGTAGCGAGCCATGACCTCGGTGAGCGCAGCCTCGCCGGCGTGGCCGAACGGCGAATGGCCGAGATCGTGTCCGAGCGCGATGGCCTCGGCCAGGTCCTCGTTGAGGTTGAGTCCGCGTGCGATGGAGCGCGAGAGCTGCATCACCTCGATGCTGTGCGTCAGCGCGTGCGGTAGTGGTCGCCCAGCGGCGACAGGAAGACCTGCGTCTTGTGCATGAGGCGCCGGAAGGCTTTGCTGTGGATGATGCGGTCGCGATCGCGCTGGAAGCACGTGCGGATCGGATCGTCAGCTTCGGGTGTGCGCCGCCCGCGCGAGTTGCGAGCGAGCGCCGCATGCGGAGAGAGCGTCGCGGCTTCGCGCGCCTCTTGTTCCTCGCGGATCGAGATCAGCTGTGCCATGGACGTCCTATCACGCACCGGCGGCGTGCGACGAGCGCCGGTCGTTGCCGCACGTCAGTCCTGGTCCGGCTTCCGGAAGAGCTTGTCTCCTTCTCTCGTCTTTGAGCACGGCTTGCGCGGCGGCCAGCCGAGCGATCGGCACGCGGAACGGCGAGCACGAGACGTAGTCGAGTCGATGTCGTGGCAGATACTGCACCGACGACGGATCGCCGCCGTGCTCGCCGCAGATGCCGATCTTCATGTCGGGGCGCGTCATGCGCCCGCGCTCCATCGCCATGCGCATCATCTCGCCGACGCCGTCCTGGTCGATGACCTGGAACGGATCCTCGCGCAGGATCTTCGTCCGAGTAGACGCGGGATGAACGTACCCTTCGGCGTCATCGCGTGAGTAACCGAAGACGGTCTGGGTCAGGTCGTTCGTGCCGAACGAGAAGAACTCGGCGTGCTCGGCGATGCGGTGCGCGACCAGGCACGCGCGCGGCAGCTCGATCATCGTCCCGACTTGGTATGGCACCTTGACGCCGCTTGCCTTGATGATCCGTTCGGCCTCGTTCGCCGACCAGGTCGCGAAGCGCTTTCATCTCGGTCACCGTGCCCACGCCCGGGATCATGATGAGCGGACGGACGTCGATCTTCTCTTTGCTGACGCTCGACCGCTGCTTCGATGATGGCGCGCACCTGCATCTGGTAGATCTCGGGATAGACGATGCCGAGCCGGCAGACCCGCAGGCCGAGCATGGGATTGCTCTCGTGCAGCGCGCGCACGCGTCGAAGCAGCCGTCTTTCTTCGCGAGAGGGTCGCGGCGTCGCCTTTGGTGACGCGCAGCTCGGTCGTCTCGACCAGCAGGTCTTCCAGGACTGGGCAAGAACTCGTGCAGCGGCGGATCGAGCAGCCGCACCGTGACCGGCAAGCCCTTCATCGCCTGGAAGATGCCTTGGAAGTCCTCGCGCTGCATCGGCAGCAGCTGCTCGAGGCACTTGCGCCGCGAGTCGGGCGTCTCGGCCATGATCATCTCTTGCACGACCGGCAGCCGCTCGTGTCTGCATGAACATGTGCTCGGTGCGGCACAAGCCCGATGCCCTCGGCGCCGAAATCGCGCGCCTTCTGAGCGCATCCTCGGGCGTGTCGGCGTTGGCCAACACACCGAGCCCTTGAAATCGTCGGCCCACTTGCAGGACGTGCCGGAATTGCGGCGACAGCTTGGCGGCCTGCATCTGCAGCTCGCCGAGGTACACGTTCCCGGTCGTGCCGTCGATCGTGATCGGATCGCCTTCGTGGACGAGTGCTCGTTCCTTGACCACGAACTGGCGCGCGCGCAAGTCGATCAGCAGCGCTTCGCAGCCGACCACGGCCGGTTTGCCCATGCCGCGCGCGACGACCGCGGCGTGCGAGGTCGCGCCGCCCTGCGAGGTGAGGATGCCTTCGGCGGCGACCATGCCGTGCACGTCGTCGGGAGTCGTCATCGGGCGCACGAGGATGACGCGCTTGCCCTCGCGCTTCATCTCGACGGCGATGTCGGGGTCGAACACGACGACGCCTGCCGCGGCGCCGGGCGACGCGTTGAGCCCGCGCGCGATCGGCGCGCTTTGACTTTTTCGTCGATCTGCGCGTGCAGCAGCGACTGCAGCGAAGCCGGCTCGATGCGCATCAGCGCCTCTTCCCGGCTGATGAGATGCTCCTTCACCATGTCGGCCGCGATCTGGACGGCGGCGGCGGCGCTGCGCTTGCCCGACCGGCACTGCAGCACCCAGAGCTTGGCGCGCTCGACCGTGAACTCGATGTCCTGCATGTCACGGTAGTGCTTTTCGAGCTTGGATGCCATGCTCGAGGAACTGCTTGTAGATCTTGGGCTGTTGCGCCTTTCGAGCTCGGAGATCTTCATCGGCGTGCGCGAGCCCGAGACGACGTCCTCGCCTTGCGCGTTCTGCAGGAACTCGCCGTAGAGCGTCTTGTCGCCGGTCGATGGATTGCGCGTGAACGCCACGCCGGTCCCCGAGTCTTCGCCCATGTTGCCGAAGACCATGGTGCACGACGTTGACCGCGGTGCCCCACCAGTCCGGGATGCGCTCGTATCGCCGGTACTCGATGCGCGCGCTTCGAGTTCCACGAGTTGAAGACCGCGTCGACAGCCATGCGCAGCTGCGATGAAGACATCCTCGGGGAAATCTTTCTTCGTGTAATGGCGCACCAGCGCTTTGAACTCGCTCGTCATGTTGCGGAATGCGAGCGCGGTGAGATCCGGATCCGACGGCGACCCGCGCCTTGGCGACGTAGCGCTCGACGACTTCGTCGAACGGATCGCGCCGCATGCCGAGCACGACGGTCGCGAACATCTGCACGAAGCGGCGGTATGCATCCCAGGCGAATTTGTCGTTCTTGGTGAGCACGACGAGCGCGTTGCACGTGCGGTTGTTCAAGCCGAGATTGAGCACGGTGTCCATCATGCCAGGCATGCTCACCCGGGCGCCCGAGCGCACGGAGACGAGCAGCGGATTCGTCTCACCGCCGAATTCCTTGCCGGTCTTGCGCTCGAGCTCGGCGATGCGCCGTGGATCTCTTCCTCGAGGCCGGGCGGGAACTGGCGCCCGAGTTCCATGTAGCGCCGGCAGACTTCCGTCGTGATCGTGAAGCCTGGCGGCACCGGCAAACCGATGCGCGTCATCTCCGACGAGCCCCGCGCCCTTGCCGCCGAGAAGCTCGCGCATGGCCGAGCCGCCCTCCTCGAACGTGTAGGTCATCTTGCCGAGCGTGGATTTGGTGGGCGGTTCGAGCTTGCGTGAGACCGCTTTTTTCGGGGAAGGCAGTGGCGGCATCGCCTTGCGCTCGATGTTGCCCATGACGGGGATCGTGGCCATCTTCACCCCGGCCATCATCCCGTATTCGGGGTCCAGCGGTATCGGTTTGCCGTTCTCGGGTGCCATGACCAACGCCGGTTCCTTGAGGGCGGTTCCCTTGGCAGCGGCCTGCTTTCCGGCCGCCTGCTTGGCAGGCCCAGCTTTTGACAAAGCCTTGCCCTGCAATGGCCTCGCAAGCGTTTGCTTTTGCGGCTTGGCGCCTGATTTGGCGGTGTGCGGGGCCTTGGCTGTGGTTCGGTTGTGGTTCTTGGCTTGGGCGACTTTTGCGGCTGGCTTAGCGGACGGTTTCTTTGCGGATGGCTTCTTGGTGCTGGCTGCTCGCGGCTTTGCCTTCATTCTTCCCCCGGATTTGGGCCGCCCAGCGGGGCGACGCAATGGCATGAAAACTCTCTTCAGTACTTCGATGCGGGACAGAAATTGGCCTTTGTTCCGCGTCGCTCAGCGACGATGCGTGCTGCGTTTGCCGGAAAGCTCAACCGTCGTTCGCGCTGCTCACAGCGTGGCGAACATGACCAGCGCGTCGACGAATCCTTTGGTTGGATGGTGGAACGCACCCGGGAGCCGGCCGACGATCGCAAATCCGCAGCGCGTCCACAGCTTGACCGCCCGCTCGTTCGTGCTCACGACGAAATTGAATTGCATAGCGGTGAAGCCGCGCGCTTTCGCGCGCTCGAGAGAGTGAGCGCACATGGCGCGCGCGACGCCGCGACCGTTCGCCCACGGTGCCGTCGCGTAGCCGCAGTTGGCGACGTGCGCGCCGCCCCCGGCTTGGTTCGCTCGCAGAAAATACGTGCCCGCGATTTGCCCATCCATCTCCGCCACGAAGACCTCGTGTTCGGGCGAGCACCACGACGCAAGCGCGTCCGTCCGCGTCATCTCCCTGGGCAAGGCGAGCGTCTCGCCGGCGCGGATGTGCGGTTCGAGGACGTGCCAGATCGCTTCGGCATCAGCGGCTTTCGCCGCGCGAACGATCGCCGGCGGCGTGTCAACCACGCATCTTCGTGGCGAGATAGTCCTGCAAGCGGTCGATCGCCACGCGCTCTTGCAGTTTCGTGTCGCGGTCGCGGACGGTCACGTCGCGGTTGTCCAAGCTTTCGTAGTCGACGGTCACGCAGTACGGCGTGCCGATCTCGTCCTGGCGGTAATAGCGCTTGCCCACGTTGCCCGAGTCATCGAAGACCGTCCGCATCGCCGGGCGCAGCGCCCGTTCGATCGACGATGCCAGCTCGACGATGTCGGGCTTGTTGCGCACGAGCGGGAAGACCGCCACCTTGTACGGCGCGAGCCGCGGGTGGAGGTGCAACACCGTGCGGTCTGCTTCGCGCTCGTAGGCGTCGAGTAGGAAGACGAGCAGCGCACGGTCGACGCCCAGCGACGGCTCGATGACCGCGGGTAAGAACTTCTCCTTGTTCTCCTCGTCGAAGAACGCGAGGTCTTTGCCGCTGCCGCGGACGTGCTGTTCGAGATCGAACGTGCCGCGGTGCGCGATGCCCTCAAGCTCTCCCCAACCGAACGGGAAGTCATACTCGATATCGGTGGTGGCGCGGCTGTAGTGCGCCAGATCGGCGCCCGCATACTCGTGGCGTGCGCAGGCGTTGCGGCTGGACGCCGAGTCGCCGTGAACCACTTGTGACGCTCCTCCACCCAATAGTCGAACCAGCGCAGACCTTCGGACTCGGGCTGACCGGGCACGAAATACTCGAGCTCCATCTGCTCGAACTCGCGCGAGCGGAAGATGAAGTTCCCGGGCGTGATCTCGTTGCGGAACGCCTTGCCGATCTGCGCGACGCCGAAGGGCGGTTTCTTGCGCGCCGTCTGGTAGACGAGCTTGAAATCCACGAAGATGCCTTGCGCGGTCTCGGGGCGCAGATAGGCGACCGACGATGCGTCTTCCATGGCGCCGATCGATGTCTTGAACATCATGTGGAAGGCCCGCGGCTCCGTCAGCGTCGCGTTGCCGCACGAGGGGCAGCGGTCGCCCGTGATCTGGTCCGCCCGAAAGCGCTTCTTGCACGTGCGGCAATCCACCATCTGATCGTGGAAGTGCTCGAGATGGCCTGAGGCACGCCATACGTCGGGCGACATGAGGATGGACGTGTCCACCCCGACGACGTCGTCGCGCAGCTCGACGATATCGCGCCACCATGCTTCGCGCACGTTGCGTTTGAGCTCGACGCCGACCGGCCCATAGTCCCACGCGCCGTTGACGCCGCCGTAGATCTCGCTCGAGGGGAAGATAAAGCCGCGGCGCTTTGCCAGCGCCGTGATCTCCTCCATGGTCGGCTTCGGTCGCGTCGCTGCGACGTCCAAGCGTCCTCCTCACATCCGGCGTGCGCGCGTGTCACGCGCATAACCCGTACCTTCGTGCGAGAGACCCGCGCGGCCCTGGCGCCTATGACGGCGAGCGCAGCGCTCTCCAGATCTCTTTGGGCGACATCGGCTTGCCGTACATGAGCACGCCCACGCGATAGAGCTTCGCGGCGAGCAGCGTGCTGGCCCAGATGAACGCCAGCGACAGGCCGATGGCGACGGCGATCTGCCACGGCGGCACCGTCGACGTCGCGACGCGCGTGAACATCAGCATCGGGCTGATCAGCGGCACCAGGGAGGCCCAGACGAAGAACGGCTTGTCCGGATCTTGCAGCGCGAAGATGGACAGCAGATAGGCGAGGATGATCGGGCCGATCAGCGGGCCGTTGCTCTGCTGTGCGTCCTCCGCTTTGCTTGCTAGCGCGCCGACGCCGGCGAACATGGTCGAATACGAGAAGAAGCCGAGGATGAAGAACACGAGCAGATAGGCGATGGTGGACGCGGGCACCGTAGCGATGGTGAGCGGCGCGCTTTGATGCTGCGCGGCCGCAAGTGCGCTCGCGCCCTGCGCGCTCGTGGCGTAGTGGAGGCCCACAAGCAACAGCATAGCCCCGGATGCGATGGCGAACACCACCATCTGGCTGAGCGCCAGCGCCCCGATGCCCACGATCTTGCCGGCGAGCAGCTGGCTTGGGCGCACGGCGCCGATCATGATCTCCATGACGCGATTGGATTTCTCTTCGATGACGCCTTGCGCGACGTAGACGCCGTACATGATCACCGCGATGTACAGCAACAGTAGCAAGAAATAGACCAGACCTTGCGCCAGCCCCGCTTCGGCGGCTGTCTTGTAACGCGGGTTGAGATTCGTCACGTGGAACGGGAAGTTGACGACGCGCTGAGCCATGGTCAGGCCTGCGCCCTTGAAGTCGGCCGCGACCACAGACTGCAGCAGCTTGGTCTTGAGCGACTGCTGATCTTCAAGGCTAGCCGATTTCACCGGGTAGTACGCGAATGCCAGCGAGCCATCGGGCTGGCGATACGCGATCAGGGCAGCGTCGTAGACCTTCTTGATGACGGCGGATTTCAACGCCGGCGTGATATCAGGACCGGTGCTCCTATAGGGCTCCAGCGTCACCGTGTAGTCCTGGGCCAGCGCGCGGCGTAACATCTGCCCCGTTTGGGGATCGGGCGCAACGAGCGCGATGGAGGTGCTGAACGTGCCTGCCAACCACGATCCCAGGGCGGAGATGAACGAAAGACTGATGATGCCCACGACGCCGAAGATCGTGCCGATGATGAAGGCCTTGCTCTTCAAGCGCGACGTGTACTCGCGCGCAGCCAGGATCGCCACCGTGTTCATGCCGCGGAATCCTCGGGCTTGACGAAATGCAGGTAGATGTCGTTCAGGCTCGGTTCGACGACTTCGAAGTGATCGACCGGGCCGGCGGCGACCGCCGCTCGCAATAGCTCAGCGGGCTGTGCGGCCGGCGGCAGCTTGACGATCGCGAGACCGTCCGAGCCGGCGCGGACGTGGACATCCGGGAAGTTTCGCAAGAAGTCCATGTCCGACAAGCGGGTCATACGCACGAAGCGGTCGGGCCAACTGCTTTTGATGGCGGCGAGATTGCCGCTGACGACGCTGTGGGCCCGGTCGATGATGCAGATGTCCTCGCTCAACTCTTCGACTTGCTCCATGCGGTGGCTCGACATCAGCACCGCGGTGCCGTCGGCGACGAGGCCGCGCACCGCATCTTTGACCACTTCAACGTTGATCGGATCGAAACCGGAGAAGGGCTCGTCCAGGATCAACAGCGGAGGGCGATGCAGGATCGCGGCGATGAACTGGACCTTCTGCTGGTTCCCTTTGGAAAGCTCGAGCGGCGTGCTCTTGAGCTTGTCGCCCAGGCCGAACGACTCGAACAGCTCTGCGATGCGCTTGCGCGCGTCAGCGGTCTGCATCCCATGCAGACGACCGAAGAAGAGCAGCTGCTCGGTGATCTTCATCTTGGGATACAAGCCTCGTTCTTCGGGCAGGTAACCAAAGGTGTGCCGGACATCGGCGTCCACCCGCTTGCCGCCGAAGCGCACCTCACCCTTGTCCGGAGCGAAGATATCGAGCACCATGCGGATGGTGGTCGTCTTGCCGGCGCCGTTCGGTCCGAGCAAGGCGAAGACCGCGCCCGGGCGCGCGCGAAACGACAGATCGCTCACCGCGACGACGCTGCCGAAGCTCTTCGAGACGTTGTCGACCTCGAGCATCAGGAGGCTGCCTTCTCGACGCGCAGCTGCCCGCACGCCGCTGCGATGTCGTCACCCATGGTGTGCCGCACGGTGGTCGGGATCCCGCGCTCCTGCAAGAGGGCGCTGAAACGTTTGATGCGGACGAGCTGGCTGCGCTCGTACTGCGCGTTCGTCGCGTTGTATGGGATGAGATTCACGTGATGCAGTGGGCCGCCGAGGAGATCGGCTAAGCGCCGCGCGTCGTCCGGGCTGTCGTTCACCCCCGAGAGCATCAGGTACTCGTAGAAGATCTTGCGCCGCGTGGCGGCCACATAGTCATGTGCGGCTTGCATGAGCCGCGCGATGGGCCACCGCTTGTTGATGGGCATCAGACGGGTACGCAACTCGTCGTCCGCGGCGTGCAGCGAGATCGCTAAGTTGACCTGGATCTTCTCGGCGGTAAAACGTTCGATCCCGGGCACGACCCCGGCGGTCGAGATGGTCATCCGCCGGGCACCCAGGCCGAAGCCCAAGGGATCGTTGAGCAGCGCGACGGCATCCATGACCGCGTCGTAGTTCAAAAAGGGCTCGCCCATGCCCATGAAGACGAGATTGGTGATCGAGCGCGACTCGTCGCGCGCGCGCCGCGCGACGAACGCGGCCTGGTCGAATATCTCAAGCGCCGTCATGTGACGCATGAACCCGCCTTGGCCGGTCGCGCAAAAATCGCAGCGCAGCGCACACCCGGCTTGCGAGGAGATGCAGACGGTCGTGCGGCCTCCGCGGTGGCGCATGAGCACCGCTTCCACCTGGTTAGCGCCCTCGAGGCCGAACAGGAATTTGGTCGTCTGGCCGTCGCCGGATGTCACCTCGTGCTCGAGCGCAACGCTGGAGAGCTTGATCGTCTCACCCAGCCGCGCGCGCAGCGCCAGTGGCAGGACCGTGATGCGCTGCGCATCGGTCTGCAGCTCGCGATTCGCCGCTCTGTAGATCTGGTCGAGCCGGTAGGCGGGTAGGTCGAGCTTGGACTGCAGCGCCTGGCCGCCGGCGTAGCCGCTTTCACGCGCCCGCGCTTCCCACCAGATCTTCTTGGCATCGCGCTCGCCTGCCGCCGGTGCTGCGACGACGGCCGCCGTCTTGCTCATTGAAAATCGAAGCTCAATGATGCAGGCGCGGCAGCGACGGCCGCCTCTGCCTCGACGTCGTCGGCGGCGCCGGCGAGCTGGTCGAGCCGCGCGCGCACCGCGAGCAGGTCGGACCAGACGAGCTTCTTGACCGCAGTGATGTTGCCGCCGGTCTGCCGTAAGATGTAGGCTGGATGGAAGGTCACGATGAGGTCGGTGCCATCCGGACCCGCGTACCAGATGCCGCGTTGGCGCGTGATCGAGAAATCGCGCCCCAAAAACGACTTCGCCGCTGGCGCACCAAGCGCCAGGATGATCCGTGGTTGGATGATGGCGAGCTGACGGTCGAGGTATTCCCGGCAGTTGGTCATCTCCTCGGGCGAAGGCGCCCGGTTGGCAATGCGACCGCCCTCGTCCACGATCGCTCGGCACTTTATGGTGTTGGTGATGAAGACGTCTTCGCGGCGCAGATCGATCGCTGCAAGCATCTTGTTGAGCAATTCGCCGGCACGCCCGACGAACGGTTCGCCCTGGCGATCCTCGTTCTCACCCGGACCCTCGCCGACGATGACGAGCGGCGAACACGGATTGCCGACGCCGCAGACCACATTCGTGCGCGTCGATCCGATGGCGCAGCGCCGGCAGGCCTCGACACGCGCGCACAGGGCAGCCAGTTCTTGTTGACGTTGTTCGAGCGATGCGTTCATCTCTTAGTGCCGGGCCGTCAGCGCCGCGTGCGCGAGCAGGACGACGGCGCCGAGCGCCGCCAAATACAGGACGTAGCGCGCCACGAGCGCACTGCACAGCGACCAATACCAGAGCCGCCCATGATGTTTGATCCAGTAAAGCCGGCGGCTGCGCTGGCGCCAGCCGAGCACCCCGCTTTTGCCCCAGGTGGACTGGCTACCCCCTTGTTCGCCGGCGTGCGTGACGATGCATTGGGGCAAAAACACGACCCGTGCGCCGGCTTCGCGTAGGCGGTGGGCGAAGTCGATCTCTTCGTGATAAAGGAAGAAACGCTCGTCGAAACCGCCGAGCCGTCTGAAGACGTCGGCCCGGATGAACATCGCCGCTCCGACGACCAGATCGACATCGCGAACGCTGGCATAGTCCCATTGCCGTAACCGGTATCCGTTGGACTGGCGGCGGAACCACGGCAACTCGCCCCACGCCGAACTACGCAGAAACGATTGCCACCAGGTGTCGAACTCGCCGCAAGACTCAGCCGTGCTGCCGTCCTCGTTGAGCAACTTCGCGCCGGCCATGGCCACATCGGAGTGTGCGTCGAAATACTCCACTGCGTTGCGCAGCGCGCCGGCGTGGACGCGAGCGTCGGGATTGAAGAAAAAGAGCAAAGGCGCGCTGGCGTGGCGCGCGCCGATATTGCAGGCTTTGGCGAACCCTAGGTTCTCGCCGTTGCGGAGCACGAGCGCTGACGGGTATGCGGCTTGGGCACGCGCGACGCTGTCGTCGCGCGAACCGTTGTCTGAGACGATGACCTGTGCCAGGTCAGGGTCCGCTTGGACTTCCGGCAACGCCGCGACCGAGCGCAGCGCGCCTTCCAACTGGTCGGCCGCGTTGTAGCTGACGATGATGACGCTGATGCGCGGCATGTGCTCGGTCGCCTTCGCTAAAAAAAACGAGCGTCATTCTGACGCTCGGGGTGGTCTGTCATCGTGGCGGTCGAGCGAGGCTCGACCACGTGGTTACGAAGCTTGTTGGACCTCCACCGGCGCCTGATCCAAACCGTTCAGCGCGTCCAGTATCATCTCCAATGGGATGCCGTAACCTTCGCTCACTTGCCCGATCGTCTCGAACTCGGAGATCGCGCAGTGGGCACACCCTCCTAAGTGGAAGTTGGCGAAGACCGCTCTCGCACCAGGGTGGAGAGCAAAGGCTTCGCCGACTGTCAGATCTTGATGGAACATTTTACTGTCTGTAGTGACGGCGACCACCCCCCTTTCCCGTCGTGCCCCGCCGTTTTGTCTGATTCTCTAGCGGAGGCCGCAGGCTCGATACACCATCTATATTCGGCCATTCGGGGGCCGAACCTGCACTACCATATGCGATGGACTTAGCCCGGCGTGGTTGCTCGCTTCCGATCGCCTTGCCCGCCTGAGGACAGCGCATTCATCTCCGCATGCGGGATCCGCTGCGCCGCGAATTCGAACGAGCCGCCGTCTCGCATGGCGAGCGCGATGTCGCGGAACTGCGCGAGGACGTACCCCATGGCACCCGAGCCCACGCTCACGCGAGCGACGCCCAGCTCGCGCAGCCGTCGCACGGGCGGTGTCGCAGCGCCGGCCAGCACGTTAAGCGGTCCCCGCACTGCAGACACGAGCGCCGAGATCGATGCCTCGTCTGTAACGCCCGGGATGAAGATGCAGTCCGCTCCCGCACGGAGGTAGAGATCGGCGCGCCGCGTCGCTTCCGCGAATCGCCACGCGTCGTCGTCACCGACTTGCGCGAGATACACGTCCGTCCGAGCATTGATGACGAGCGCCACACCCATCTCGTTCCCGACCTCGCGCATCGCCGCGATGCGTTCGGCTTGGCGCTCGCTATCGAGCAGATCGCTGCCTCCGCCGATCGTGTCCTCGAAGTTGAGCCCCACCGCACCCGCCTTGATAGCGCCCTTGGCCGTGTCGATCGCGTCGCGCACGCCGGAGCCATAGCCGCCCTCAAGATCCGCCGTCACTGGCACGCTCACTGACCGCGCGATGACCTCGACGCGCGCCAACATGCGCTCGCGCGAAATGCGCTCGCCGTCGGCGAAGCCTTCAGCCCAGGCGATGCCTGCGCTAGTCGTCGCTACCGCCGGAAAACCGAGCTCTTCGATGATGCGCGCGCTCGCGGCGTCCCAAGCGTTTACTAAGACCAAGGGCCGCGCTGTTTGGTGGAGCGCTCGAAGTGCCTGCGCTTGTTCAGCCTGCGTGGACATGATGTCGTTCCATCCTTGAGAGCGGTGATCCGAATAAATGCCAGCCGTTGGTGGGCTACGCGGCTGGTGTGCGGCGGCGTTGTTGCAGGTACGCCCACATGAATTGATCGAGGTCGCCGTCGAGCACGCCTTGCGCGTCTGAGACCTTGAGCTCAGTGCGATGATCGTTGACCATGGTGTAGGGCTGTAGCGTGTACGAACGGATCTGGCTGCCCCACTCGATCGCGCTCTTCTCACCGCCCAGCGCCGCGAGTTTGGCCGCACGCTCGTCGCGCTCGCGCTGCATGAGCTTGGCGGCGAGCATCTTCATGGCTCGGTTGCGATTGGCCAGCTGCGAGCGTTCGTTCTGGCAGGCCACGATAATGCCGGTCGCCTTGTGGATGATGCGGATCGCGCTCTCGGTCTTATTGACGTACTGACCGCCCGCGCCTCCGCTCTTGTAGGTCTCGATCTCGATCTCGTCCGGCTTGATCTCGACTTCCTCGCCCTCTTCGACGTCGGGCACGACATCGACCGAAGCGAATGATGTGTGGCGGCGCTTAGCGGCGTCGAAAGGGGAGATGCGCACGAGGCGATGCACGCCGCGCTCGCTTTCGAGATAACCGTACGCGTTAGGACCTTGCACGAGCAGCGTGGCGCTCTTGAGACCCGCCTCGTCGCCCTCGAGCGAGTCGAGCAATTGCGTTCGATAGCCGTGGCGCTCCGCCCAGCGGATGTACATGCGCAGCAGCATCGACGTCCAGTCGCAGGCCTCGGTGCCGCCTGCGCCCGCGTGGATGCTCACCAAGGCGTCGTGGCGGTCGTACTCGCCGTCCAGGACGGCGGTCATCTCCGCCTCATCGACGCCGGCGCGCAGACGCTCGACCTCAGCCGTGACTTCGGCTTCAAGCGCAGAGTCGGACTCGCCAAGCTCGATGAACTCGCGCAGGTCATGGGCCTTGTCGGCCAGCGCTTTGAGCGTGTCGACGTCTGCGCGCAGCGCGGCGATGGTTTTCATGTGCGCTTGCGCGCCTTGCGAATCGTTCCAGAACGCGGGGTCGTGCGTCTGTTGTTCGAGCTCGCCTATCTTCTTAAGCTTGCCGGCATAGTCAAAGCCGCACCTGCAAGGTCTGCAGACGGTCGTCGATGCGGGTCAGATCGGTGCGCAGTTGCTCGTTCATCGAGGTCTAGGTTCTGCACGTGGGCCGTTTTACTTTCCCAGACGCCTTTCGCCGTGGAATGAGCCTTGTCGAGAGCCCCTCAACCGCCGGCAGTTTGGTCGCGTTTCTCGTCGTCTACAATGAGATAGCCACTGGCTCGCTCCCGTTTCGCCGCTTTTTCCCACTGCAATCTGCTCACTCCCATCACGACCAGCCATAGCGCCATCGCTCCTTCCCCGATGCCGTCTGAGATGTATCCAATCGGAGCGAGTGGTTTTGCCACTGAGGGGGGTAACAAGGTTGAAAGAATTATCAATTGACCGAGCCCTGCGAACGCTATCAACGCACCAACCGGCCGCGGCAGAAACGAAGACTTCAGTATGAGGTATCCAAGCAAAACACACTGAAGGCCACCATAGAAAGAGCTGTCTCCCGATCCGGTAAAGCCGATGACCGCCATGAGGCCGGAGAATGCCGCAAGCAGAGAAAGACTCGGGTTCACCGGCCTAAATAATTCGTAGAGCAGGGCTGAAACCGCTACATAGGCACCCCCTCCGATGAGAATCGCATCTTGACCAAGATGCGTTCCGTGAGCCAACAAAAAGCCGTATATCCCCCCGACTATTGAAACCAGCCAAAGCGCACCAACGATCCGTGCATAGCGATCAACGGTCATGCGAGCCCCCTTTACACCACAGGTTGAGGTCGATCCCCAAGCCATAATACCGCCTCAAGCCTCTTTATGTTTCGGGTCGGCCGCGCGAGAAAGAACCGAGCCCGAGGAGCAAGCGTTAGCCTAGGTGAACACCCCACACTTGTTTTTTAAAGAAAGGCGGACATCGTGAGACAGAGCGTCATCGTCACCATTCTCGTCGCAGTCGCGACCGTGCTGGCCATGGCCACCGGCGCGCAATCCCAAACTCCCGCGCCGCAGACGACCATGAGCGCGACGGCGACGCTGACCGCAAAGATCGTTGCAATCGATCAGAGCAACCGGATCATCACGCTCCAAGATGATCAGGGCAACGTGCAGTCGATCAAGGTCGGACCGGACGTCAAACGATTCGATGAGCTCAAAGTGGGGGAGACGGTGGTCTTCACGTACCTCGAGTCGGTTGCAACCTCGATCGTGAAACCCGGAACTGCGATGCCGACGGCTTCTTCCTCGCCGACCGTGACGCGTTTCACCGGCGAGAAGCCCGGCGGACAGATCACTCAGACCGTCACCACGACCGTGACCGTCAAGTCGATCGATATGGCGACGCCAGCGATCACCGTCGTGACCCAGCAGGGCAAGGCGGTCAGCCTACTGGTCAGCGACAAGAACAATCTGGTCGGCCTGAAGGTCGGCGACATCGTGCAGCTCACGTACACCCAGTCGCTGACGATCCAGGTCAAGTGAGCGGCTTGCTGAGGCCTCAAGGTTTGGCGGCAGCAAGAATCACCTCGTCGGCATCTCGGAGCAGCACGTCGATGGACTCAAAACCGGCGTCTCTCAATACACGGACCCAACCCGATACCGGCATGCCTTCGTCCAAATGTGAATGTCGCGAGCCCAAGAGTTTCGTGTGATCGTAACCAAGAATTTCATTCGCTCGGTTCCAGAACCGTTCCCAGTTCTCTCGGGTGTAACGGCTCGGCTGTCGCGACTTCCACTCGGCGAATCCGGCGGCGAACGTCGGCTCGTTGCATGCGGGCTCGACGAACAAGAACACACCGCCGGGGCGGAGCAGTCGGAACACATCGTTGCATAATTCACAGACACGACGCGCGTCGAGCCAATGCAGTGCGTTCGCCGTAGCGACCACATCGTAGTCGCGTTCCAAGCCCGCGCACCAATCAGCGTCCCACAAGTCGCGTACGAAACTCTGACCTGAAACGCCTTCGCGCCGATTTGTCGCTATGCATATCGAAATCAGGAACTCGTCGCGATCGAGGCAATCGATCCGTGACGTAGGATAGCGCGCGCGAACGGCTCGCCCGACGTCTCCCGGACCGCACGCCAATCCAGAACACGAAGAATCGCGTCTGTGGAAAAGGGAATCGCCGCGGCCATCAGGTCCAGGTCACGGCGCTTCTCGGCACCTTGCTCGGTCCGCCACAGGTCTAACAACTCGTCGAGATTCTCGTCGCTGAGCTTCTTCTCGATCTGACTCTGCGTAAGCGACATCGAAAAACACCCTAAGCTTATCCAAGCGAAATAGAACGAGCGGCTACTTGTACCGTGACTGAGAGGACTCCGTTTCAAACCATGAACAAAGTGTCGCTCGACTGGTACTGTTCGAGAAAGAGTCCCGTTGATCACGTGCCAAAGTCCGGCTAGAGGAGATACGTGACCACCCACGAGGAACGCGTCCGGGAGAGCTTTTCCATGCAGGCCTTCATGTCCACTTTGGGCGCCGAGCTCACGGCAGTGGTGCAAGGCGGCGTGGAAATTCGTCTGCCATTTTCGCCGACGCTTACGCAGCAAAACGGCTACCTGCATGCGGGTGCCATCACTGCCGTGCTGGATTCTGCTTGCGGTTATGCCGCCTTAACCGTGGCAGCAGACGATAAGGAGGTCCTCACGGTTGAGTTAAAGCTGAACCTCCTAGCACCCGCTGCCGGCGAGGTCTTAGTGGCCAGAGCACAAGTGAAGAAAGCAGGACGGACGCTGACGGTTTGTACAGCGGATGCCTTTGCCATCAGCGAGGGCAAAGAGAAGGTGGTTGCAACCATGCTGGCCACAATCATGGCTGTGCCGGTAACCCCCGCGAAATAGCACGCGATTCAGCGCCGGTGAACAGCGAGCGCTGTCGGGAACGACCAAGCCTCGATCCGCGAACGTCCGCGCTACCGGCGCATCAGCTGCGTGACCTGGATGAGATTGCCGCAGGTGTCGTTCAGCATGGCGATCTTGGAGGCCGTCACGTCCGTTGGTGGCATGGTGAACTCGGCACCGCGCGCTTTCATACGCTCGTAATCGGCCTGCACGTCGTCGGTGAAGAACATGGCCGCGGGCTGGCCTTGTTGGAACGTGGCCTTCTGGTAAGCTTTGGCCGCCGGGTTTTCGTTGAGCGCCAGCTGCAGCTCCGTGCCGTCCGGGTCCTCTGGTGAGGCCACCGTGAGCCAGCGAAATGGCCCTTGGCTGAAGTCGGCCTTCCTCACGAAGCCCAACACTTCGGTATAGAAGCGCAGGGCCTTCTCCTGGTCGTCGACGTACACGCTGGTCAGTTTGATCTTCATCGGTCCCTCGTATTGTCACTTTCGCGAGCGCTGCCGCGCCACGACGCCTTCCCCTTTCGAATAACTATCGTTCGACAAATCGATTCTCGTTTGCATCCCATCCCGGCTTTGCGTCGCCCGCATATTCATCGTGCCAATTCCACCACTCGTACGGCGGGGTCTGCGGGTAGCCCGCGGGTGAGTCCTCCCACTCTTCCTGCCTCCCCAGCGCGGTCATGTCAAGGTAGCTCCAGGTGCTCCCCAGCGCCTCATCACCTCGGCTGTTTATGAAGTAGGTGCGGAACACGCTGTCGCCATCTCTGATGAACGCGTTCGTGCCGTGCCACTCGTCCACTCCGAAGTCGGCGTCGAACTCGTCGGTGATCGTGTACCACGGGATCTGCCAACCCATCCGCGCCTTTACTCGCTCGATGTCCGCCTGCGGCGCACGCGAGGCGAACACGAGCGTAGTGTCGCGTGCATTTAGATGGGCACGGTGGCCCACGTGGTCGGCGATCATGGAGCAGCCAACGCAGGCATGCTCGGGCCACCCAGACACACCGGGCTCGAAGAAGGCCCGGTAAACGATCAGCTGACGCCGGCCCTGGAACAAATCGAGCAAACTCACTTTGCCCTCGGGTCCGTCGAACTCGTATCGCTTCGACACGGCCAACCATGGCATCCGCCGACGCAAGGCAGCCATCGCGTCACGAGCGTGGGTCAACTCCTTCTCTTTCACGAGCAGTTGCTGGCGCGCCGCCTCCCACTCCTGCGGCGACACAATAGGGGGTGTGCTCATGGCAATTCCTGTGTTCGAGCTACTGGTACTCATGAGGATCTCCTATCTTATCGCGTCGCTCGATTTGTTCTATTGGACCTTATAAGCGTTTGCTGGTAAGTTACCCCCGGGGTCTTGCGCACAAACCCGCGCCGAACTGTGCCGCACAGCCCAAGCGCGCGCAACACCGAGCGACGCGTTTGCGACCGATGCGTGCGCCCCGTCGTAGATTGGTTTTCAGGACCTGCCTTTCGGTTTGTAGTCCGCGCCGAGATACCGGAGGAACGCCTCTTCGTCATCGCGGCGCTGTGGCGACTCCCGGATCCGCCACCAGCGGCCACGACCAAGGCGCGCGCCGGCATCCTGGAAGCGATCGCGGAGGGATTGCGCTACATCAACTCCGATGTCGCCATGCGTTCGCTGCTGTTCGTCGCTGCGGCACTCAACTTCTGCGTCTCCGGTCCGGTCTCGATAGGATTGGCGTGGATCGCCAAGGAGCATTTCGGCTCACCGATCGCGTTCAGCATTTTCGTCGCCTCGGTCGCTGCCGGCGGCCTTGTCGGTGCCCTCGGAGCGGGGATCTATAAGCCACGCCAACGCGGCCTGTTGATGCTGACGATCAGCGTCTTGATAGCGTTCGGTACGGCGCTGCTCGGCGTCGTGACGCAAGCGTGGATGCTGAGCGCGGTGCTGTTCATCATGGGCGCGGCGTCGGGATTCCTCAACGTGCACATCGTGGCGTGGTTCCAGCAGCGCGTCGACCGCACCATGCTGGGTCTCGCCATGAGCGTCATCATGCTCGCGGCTGTAGGTCTGCAACCCATCTCGCTGGCAATCGCCGGCGTTGCCGTCGCATGGAGCGTCGAAGGCATGTTCGCCGGCGCCGCCGCGCTGATGTTGCTGGTCACCACGCTTGCGGCGCTTCATGGACCGGTGCGCGAGATTCAGTGACTGGGCAGAAGTGCCCGGCCATTTTGGGACACCTGAGTCGCCGATTTCGATGCGCTGAGCTCGTGAACCGAACCTCTTCAAGAAATGCTACGGTTGCCACGTCGAGGCCATGAAGAGAGTTTTAGGGGCGGATGAACGGTGTCTTCCTGTGAATGGACGAACACAAAGACCAGTTAGGAGGTCATTTTCATGCGAATTATCTTCGTTCTGATCGTCGCCCTGTTGGCGCTTGTCGCAAGCCTCGTGCCCGCGGCTTCTGCGTACGAGGTTCCTAGGAACACGCAGCTGATCTATGAGTGCCAGATTACGAATCGGTTCAAGAAGACGGCACCGTTTACGGGAGCTCTTCTCTTCAAAGTCAACGATGAGGGTATTCTCAATGGGGAGTGGCGGGACAGCTCCGTCCGGCCGGATCCGTTCCATGGAGGCATCGTCCTCGTGAACGGTGGCATAAGCGGCGACTTCATTAAGGTCAGGTTGGGCACAGCCGGCAACATGACGATCAAGGGCAAAATTTCCAACGATGGGATTGTGGGCACGTTCTACGATATCAACAACAGGTCGTATGACTTTAACGCGGTTCGGGTGACGCGCGAATGAGGTCGGCACTCAGAGTGCCCGTACCACACTAGGGCGTGGATTAGGGGCCGTGCGGGTGAGGGTCTTGATTTTCGATTGATTATCGAACGCAAATAGGCCGATTCTTTTCGCCATGTCTCCCGCGCGCTCTTTGCAGGGCCTTGACCTTGCGTGCCAAATACCGAGCGGCGTTTTCATCAGCATCCTTCTCTAAGGATTGGAGGTCAGTCATGAACAGGCCGCAACCCATAGAATACGCCGAGGCTTCGCCGGAGGTACGCGCCGTCTTCGATGACATCAAAGCAAGGCGAAAGGTGCAGGATGTAAACAACTTCTGGAAATATCTGGCAATGATCCAGCCCTGCTCGCGGGCGAGCGGCGGCATGCTCGCGCGCGCTATCGGGGTGTATCGCGATCACTTCCACGGAGCGAACTATGCGACACTCGACAGTCCGGGCATCATCATGCAGCTCCACGGTGATGGTGCGACGCTCGTGGGGAACGGCTGGATCCAAGCGGCGAGCGAACGTCATTTGCTGATAACGGAGCGCGATGGTCTCATGGTAGAAGTCATCGAGCGTGCTCGAATGTTAGAGTCTTCGATCGACTAATGCGCCCGATAGCGGCATGAGGGTGATCAATGATAGGATCGCGATCACGGTCACCATCACGACCACTTTTGGATTGTCGAAACTCTCGCCAGCGACTAACAGAGCGGCGGCGATATTGCGTTGTGCCGTTCCAAAGGCGACGACTCGCCTCGTGTCGCCTCCTGGCCCGCCCAGCAACCAGCCGACCACAAAGCCTACCGCGATAAACACGAGCCCAGCCAGGATCGCTCGCGATCCAAAAACTTGCAGGACTTTGCTGATATTAGCTGCGGTGATCAGCACGAGCAGCGCGATCAGACTGAGATTGGAAATATAGCTGAGCGCCGGTTTCACGCGTGCGGCGATGTCTCCACGACGCGCCTTCATGGCGAGGGCTGCAGCAAGCGGAAGCAGCATGAGCAGGACCAAGGAGCGGGCTATCTTCAACGGATCGACGGTGACGCCATGGAGCAGCAACGGTAGGACGATCGGCAGATATCCGATCGTGACGACCATCAGCAGCACCATCGCGCCGACCGAGAATGCGATGTCGCCCCCTGCACGTTCTGCGAGCTTTGGTAGAAACGGGGCGCCGGCCGTGCACCCGAGGACCAATAGCCCGATCGCAAACTGCTCGTCCAGCTGAAGCACATTTGCGAGGACGAGCGCCACAAAGGGCATCGCCACAAAGTTGGCGAGAAGTACGAGCACAACCAGGCGAATGTTGCGCAGCGGTTCGATGATCTGAGCAATGGTGAGACTAGTTCCCAGCGCCAACATGCTCGAGATCACAAAGCTGAGCATGGCGACGTCCGCTCCCTTGCTCAAGAGCTGCGTGAACATCAAAGTCATTTCTAGTGCCACAACGGAACGCCCTTGGGGGTTCGTCTTCGCGAATCGCTCATCAAGAAAAACCCTACGTGCTACCGAGGTTTTGGGGCCCCAGGTGAATAACAGGCTCTCCCCCACCTTGGGATGTCCTAAAGGCTGCTGAATTTTTCAGAACAGCGCTTCGGTGCCCGGAGTGATCTAAAGGAGATCCAAATGAGCGAACCCGCTTGGGCGAACCCCGCAGCGATGGCGATCCCCAAAGAAGGATACTTCAAGCCCGATAAGGGTCTATATGGGCCGATCTTTCCGCGCACGCCCTTAGGGTATGGCTTCACCATCATTGCGAAGGTCAAGCCTGGAAAAGAAGCATCCATGCGCGAGTATGGCACGACGATCGAGAAGGCGGTCGCCGAACTTCCCAACTTTCTTGAGCGACTGAAGCTTCATACGTTGAAATGGGTTCTTTTTCCGATCGGTGGCGATCTCTATTTTATGTACCAGGGGATCTTCGACACAGATTTCGACAAATACACCGAAGATGCGGTCGCGCTCTTCAGTCAGTCCGGAATAACAACCTCGTTCATGAATCTCGAGGGCTTCCCGGAGGATTGGAAGACGAATCCACAAGCATTCGTGAAGTGGGTGCGCGAACATCACCATCCAAGCTTCTTGGAGTACGCAGAGGTTCCGTACGTCACCGCCGATGAGATTAAGAAAGCGCTGAGAGTGAAGCAGGCGCTTTCCGAGATGCTCGACCAGATGCAATAGGCGCAGCATGCCGAACGGTGCGATCTGGTCGCCGCGCACGTACAATCAACTCAACGTGCCGCGTCCGTATAAGATAGGTCAACGGCGCTTCAGCGTCTACTGGACCTGGAGCTATCCCTGGGAATCGAATCGCGATGTCACCGAGCTTGACAATCGCTTTTCGACAATGACGGAAGTGCGCCGAGTCGCCTGGCCCTCGTACGAGACGCCGGAGTATTCGGAGCAGATGTTCCTGCAGGGCATAGCTGGAACGCTCGAGCTGTTCCATCTTTCAATCGTCCGGTTCCAGCAAGTTGTCGGCGAGGCTACCGGGCAGCCGGTCATCGACTACCAGCGCATCGATCAAGCCGGGCAGAAATTGCCGATCGATGAGCGTATCTTGGCCGATACCGACACGCTCATGGTGTTCGGACTCGACCATCTGGTAACCGAACAAGCAGCGTCGCCCGAGGAGATCGAGGCCATTCGCAATTGGCTAAAGCGCGAAGGGACGACGCTCGTCTTGAGCCCGCATCACGACGTCGGTAGCTCCAGCGACATGCAGCAGCGTCAGATGGAATACCGTCATCACCGCGACGCGCTCGTTCCAAGGCAGCAACGTTTCGGCCGCTACACGAGATCGTTGATGAAAGCGCTGGGAGTGCCGGTCGAGAACCGCTGGGGCCTTCGACCGGCGACCGTTGAGGGCACGAAGAACCAAATTGCGCCGCTCACCACATTTCGGGACCTCGATCGGCGCGGGTTTCTCGAGGGGGTCGCCACGTTCAACTTCCACCCGCATCTGCCCCATTATGCGCTCACGACCGACGACACGAAATCGATCCACTTGCTCGCGAAGCAACCAGTCGACCTCTCAAGGCCGCATCCATTCACGCAAGCGGGTGACAAAGAGTTCAACATGTTCTTGTGGATGCCGCCGAGCGGTGACCGGGCGGGAGACATCATGCTGGCCGACTCGACCATCTTCACCACACTTTTCGGCGGCGACGAGAGCCTCGAGCGCTTCTGGAAGAACATCGCCGCCAAGTGAGCGAGCCGCTCCAGCTCGACGACATCCAAAGCGGCGCCGTCCGGTCGCGGCCAACTCCCTTTGCCGCTACCTACATCATCATACGCATTGATGACAAGGCGGCCGGACGCGAGTTGATGCGGCGCGCCGGCACCGCGGTCGCGTCGGTCGCTCATCCGCATAGCCCGCGCGGCGATGTGTGGGCGAGCGTGTCGCTGACGTATGCAGGACTCGAGGCGCTGGGAGTACCACAGGCTTCCCTCGAGAGCTTTCCGCCTGAATTCGTGCACGGCATGGCTGCGCGTGCGCACGTGCTGGGCGACACTGGGGAGAGCGCGCCGCAGCATTGGGAAAAACCGCTCGGTACACCGGACTGCCACGTCATCTTCACCGCGATCGCTCCGAAGAAAGAACAACTCGAGCAAGAGCTCACGCGCGTGCGCGAGGCACACCAGACGTTTCCTGGGATCACGGCGCTGTGGCGTCAGGACTGCTACGCCCTCCCGACCGAAAAGGAGCACTTCGGCTATCGCGACGGCATCAGTCATCCCGCGATCGAGGGCACGGGCATCCCGGGTTCCAATCCGCGTGAGACGCCGCTAAAGGCAGGCGAGTTCATTCTCGGCTATCGCGACGAAATGGGCGGGTTTCCACCGATGCCGCAGCCCGACGTGCTAGGACGCAACGGCACCTACGCGGTCTTTCGCAAGCTGCACGAGCGCGTGGCGGCGTTCCGCCAATACCTGCGCACCAACTCAGAACACGACGCGCAAGAAGAGCTACTGGCCGCGAAAATGATGGGGCGCTGGCGCAGCGGCGCTCCGCTAGCGCTCGCGCCGGAGCATGACGATCCGCAACTTGGTGCGGATCCGTCGCGCAATAACAACTTCTCGTTCGCCGACGACGACATCGGGTTCAAGACTCCGCCTTGCTCGCACATGCGTCGCTCAAATCCGCGCGACGCGAACATCGCCGGCTTCGTGCGGCTCCACCGCATGCTGAGACGAGGCACTGCATATGGCCCGCCGTTGCCCGACGGCGTGCTTGAGGACGATGGCGCCGACCGCGGCATCATGTTCGCCTTCATCGGTTCGCACTTGAAGCGCCAATTCGAGTTTGTCCAGTCGCAGTGGATCAACGATAGCGTGTTCTTCGGCGTCTCGGACGAGCAAGACCCGATCAGCGGCGTGAACGAGGGCGGAGGCGTCTTCACGATTCCACGCAGGCCCGTCCGCCGGCGCATGCAGGGCTTACCTCGCTTCGTCACAACGCGGGGCGGCGAATACTGCTTCATGCCGAGCCTTTCTGCGCTGCGCTGGCTGGCTGCTCTCACATCGTAGGCGTGACAACGGTGTTCGACGTTGTTGTCATCGGCGCAGGCCCTGCAGGCGTGAACGCGGCGATGCGAGCCGGTGATCTCGGCGCGAGAACCGCGCTCATCACGTCGGGCGGATTTGGCGGCATGGCCGCTAACGATGGGCCCGTCCCTGTGAGGACGCTCGCTCATGCGGCGCGCCTCATGCGTGAGGCGCGTCAACTGCCTGAATACGGCATCGCCGTCGGTGTGCCGAAACTTGACTACGCGCAGTTGCTCGAACGCGTGAATCGCATCATCGCCGAGGTACGCACGCACTCGGCGTGGCGCGACGACGTCGACCGTCTGGGTGTGACGTTGTACGAACGAGCCGGCACCGTTCGATTTCTCGATTCGCAGACTGTCTTAGCGGCAGATGGAACGAAGCTTCAAGCCGGAAAGATCATCATTTGCACGGGAGGCGTGAGTCGAAAGCTCGACCTTCCGGGGTTTGAGCTGACTGCCACCCCTGGTGATGCGCTTGCGCTCAAATCCGTTCCTGAATCAATGCTAGTCATCGGCGCGGGCGCGACAGGCGCGCAAGTCGCTTCAATCTTCAACGCGCTTGGATCGCGCATACAGCTCTTCCAAGCAGCCGCGCGAATCATCCCGACAGAAGATGAAGATGTTTCGGCGGCCGTCACGGCCGCATTCCGTGAGTCAGGCATCGAGATACGCGAAAGCTTTGGCCAAATCGAACGATTTGAGAAAAGCGCGCGTGGCGTACGCATGACGTATGTAAAGGAAGGCACCCGCGAATCCGCCGAGGCTGCGCTTACAGTTGTCGCGGTCGGATGGGTCGTTGATGCGGCCGGACTAGATCTCGCGGCTGCGGGCGTCACGACAGAAGCGCGAGGCTGCGTGCACGTGGACGAATATCTGCGCACCAACGTTCCGAACATCTTCGCCGCGGGCGACGTCAATGGCAGAGCGATGTTGGTACCGCAGGCCATTCAAGAAGGTTACGTCGCGGGGAGCAATGCCGTACGCGGCCCGACCATGAGCGCCGGAAACGAGGCGGCACCGATCGGCAGCTTTACTGATCCCGAGTATGCGCAGGTCGGTCTCACGGAGGCGAAAGCCCGTGAGGCGCACGATGCCCTCATCGTGAAAATACCATTTGATTCGACGACGCGCACGATTATCGACGGCCGCACCGTCGGCTTTTGTAAGCTCGTCGTCGACCGGCAGACCGGACAAATCCTAGGCTGTCACATCGTCGGCGAGCGCGCAGTGGACATCGTGCAGTTGGTCGCAGTCGCGATGACCGCGAAGATGACGGTAGAAGTGATCGCTCGGATTCCGCTTTCGTTTCCCACGTATGCCGGCGTCATCGGGCGTGCAGCGTATCGCGCTGCGCGCGAACTTGGGCGCGATGTCGGGTGGGATCGCGTCCCTTGATGAGATCCGGTGCGCTGATTGCGGGCGTCGCCCTGGCTTTGCTCGCGCCGTGCGCGGCGGTCGCAGACACCGTTAATCCAACACCTTCACCTACGCCAAGCCCTGCGGTGTGGCCGTCGGGGTATTTCGACCCCTGCGGCGGATCGCTCGAGCTCGTCAAGAAATACCTCGCCGGCGGACCATGTGTGTTCGTATTGGGTCAGGCTATGCTTCAAGCCAACTACGGAGCAACGAACACAACCTCGTATTCGCAGGTGACCTTCAATGGTCAAATCGAGACGACGACTGGATCCGGCCGGTCGTTCTATTATCCAAACGGTCTCGTCGTCATCGGGGTCACGAGGCGATCGCAAGTATCGGTTACCTTACCTACCTTTGAGCAGAGCACCACCATACAAGACGTCACGGTCGCTGGCGCGACGGACATGGCATTTGGCTACAAACAGGAAGTTTACTACAACAATCGCTCACTCGCGTTGGCTAGCTTCTCCGCGTCGTATCAGGCGCAGACCGGCTCACAATCGCTCACAGCAGCCGGCCCTTCCTATACGCTGATGCCGCTCGCAAGCATGCCAGTCCGGCCTGGAAGTCCATATGGCATCGCCGTCACCCTACCGTTCATCAACGCAGTGGTAAGCACGACAGCGTCTGGGGTCCAGCGAGGCTGGAGCTTCACGCCGCAGATCATCCCGACGTGGCGCTCGCGCGGTGGAACGCTGATCGGCTTGTTCGTCCAGCACAACTTCTCACCGAACACGACGCCTATCACGTTGAACTTCGCGCAAACGCTCGCTCGTCAATGGCTGCTGACGGCGCAATACGGCGGACAAACGCTGGCCAGCGATTACACCGAACCCGAGGGCGGTGTGGCGTCCACAACGCGGTCGTATCCTCGCTCGGTATCTATCGGCTTTTGCTACATGATCGGCCGAAGCGAGATCGACAACACCCGATAGGTCGCCGAACGTTTACGAAGTCACCGGACGTTTGGAATTGAGGTAAGTTATTGTCACTAGAACCGGACGTCAGGGCGCATTTCCGCCTGCCAGCATCGAAAAGCTGTGGAGCCTGAAACCGAGCTGTCGTCGTTAGGCCTATTCGCGCGTGCGGTTGGACGGAACTGGTTCGTATTCTTAATGGCCACCCTAATCATCCTATCGATCTCCTACAGTCACGGTTGGAACTCGGCGGCTGGAAAGGGTGAATTCTTGGTGAGACCAGGAACCAATGCGACAATTGTTATTGGCTCCTCGACCGGGCGTCGAAATGTGCCATAACCTAGGGCTCGGCCGACCATACGCTCGCATCTTCACAGATGACTCATCGCGCGTTCGATGCCTATAACCTCATCTGACGTCAATGCAGTTGCGGCAAACAGGGCCACGTGCGCGGATCCTGCTACCCATTCGACTGCTTGAACCTTGAAATAGTGGCCATGAGGCTGCGGTCTACGATCGTTTGGGTGAGGAAAGGACGGCGCGAGCGAGTAACCAATAGTTGGCATGGTTTGCGAACTTGAAGGCGTCTCAACGATCGAGAACTGCCTCCCGTCGCGATCGAAGGCAAATATCAGCGTCGTTGCATTGCCAGAGCCTAGTCTTTGAATCGACCGCAACGCTGTGCCGTCCGGAAGTCCCTGCCGGTGCTATGACATGAAAGGCTTGCGTCTGCAATGCTTCGGTCAAGCTCAAGGATTGTGTCTCTAGCGGATACTGCCGGCCGCGCGCATCGATTTCGAAGAATCGAAGTATTTGCGTAACGGTGTTTTCGAGTTGTGCGACAGCGATGTGTCCTGTTGACGCAGCCGCTACGAAGGCTAGACAAACTGTTGCGGCGACCGCCACAACCCATCTTTTACTTTGACCGTGGTGAATTGATGTAGACTCGGGTACGAATTGCGGATGCGATGGCACCTCATAAGCGGCAAGCGAGCCGCGCACCGCATCACGAATGCGTTGATCAAATTCGTTCATTGCTTACAATCCTACGCTTTCCTGGTCAATGGTGCTCTCGAGCATTTCTCGGAGCTGTTTGCGCGCTTCATGCAGCCGATAACGGACCGTTCCGTTGGGCACGTTTAAACTGCGAGCGATAACATCAGTGCTGAGATCGCACCCGTAAAAGAGCACGACGACGTCTTTTAGCTCGGATTTAAGGCGATCTATCGCCTCGTTAATAGCAACGGAATCCGTTGGATCTACGATAGCGGGACGATCGCAAGGCTCGATACTAGCCCGTCGTGCGAGCGTCATACGCTCGCGGAGTGCGATCCGCGTAACGATGGAATAAAACCAGGGGCTATACGCTTTCGCGGATCTCAAGAACCGGAGGGATCGTAAGACGCGCTCGCACGCGGTCTGGGCCACATCCTGCGCGGCTTGACGATCGCCAAGCATCCGTGCAGCCAAGCGAAAAGCTAAGTCCCAACTGCGAGCCATTAGCGAACTCAACGCGGGCGCTTCGCCCGCCATCGCGGCTGCCGCTATCCGATCGAGTTTCTCTTCATTCCCCGACATTAAGACTTCGCTCCCCGAGAGCATCTATCGTATAAGATACATCCGGGAGCGGAAATGTTGGAAGATCTGCGATGGTCACTAACTTGAAACTGAGTGAGTTCGGTGGACATTAGATTAACGACGGATTGGCCGCAAAAGCCCGCAAAAACGACCGGGTTCAAGCCTATGAATTCATCCAATAATCAATGCAATTGGGTGTCGAACCAGCGGGATTGAACAGGATCGATTGTATTGGTCTACGGCTTCGGTTCTCTACTTCGGGACGTGCGGTGGACTTGATGTGTTTCAGGCGGCTACTCAAAAAGACTTGTGCCCGGCCATTCTGGGACAGCGATCCTGAAGCGCGTCGCTCGTAAACATCTGGTCTGCGCTTGAACGCCATTCGCAAACGTCCGGTGCGTCGATCCCCAACATCCGGTAGACTGGATAAATGACCCGACGCTCAGGGCCTGAGCAATACGCAAACAATCGATGTTCCGTGGCGAGATTGCTGGAAGCACAGAAAAGTCTGGTATTCGAGCGTGGAACCAGGGCCTTTTTTTGCGGGCTTTGGCGGCACTGAATCCATTGCTATCGACTCATCTGCAAAACGGTTGCAAACGCGCGCAAACGTCCGGTGCTCGGTCAATTATCGCAAAAAATATTCGGCTCATCATTGTATGACTAATCCATTTTTCGCTTCTTAACCGGATTTGCTAATAGTGAATCGGTCTCAAGGATTCTCCAATCGCGCATGAGGCGCATTTTTCGGGCGCCGACCCCGTGCCTTTACCAATCGTTTGCCCATTGTGCATGAGACCGGACGACGCACCGAAATTGTCTCCGTCGCGGTGGACTCCGCCGTAAAAACTATAGGGCGGAGTTCCCGGCGTGCAGGGAGATATCGGGTCGAATGAACTATTTAGATCAATGTGCCAATACACCGTGTTTCCGATTTCTTGGTAGCTGATGAACTGCGGATTTGAACCCGCATGGGGGTATCCGCCGTCGGACAGACCTTTTGAAATTATTTGTTGCGCATTATTACCCGGTCCCGGAGGAAGTTCTTGACAGACAGGCGACTGTGCGAGCCGCTGAGCCCCAGGATCTTGCGGCTGCCCGACCCCATCCGACAGATTAATAGGAGGATCAATGCCCGCATCAACGAGTGCGGCGGTGCGGCCTCCCACCGAACGGGCGAACGCTGACTCCCACGCAGCGAACGGAAAACTCAGTTCCCGATGGATAGCCGCTGAGCGAACCTGTTGACCGCTTGATATTGACTGCATTGCTCCCCGCAGCTCGCCCAGCGCGACCAAAGACGGGAGTGTTTGAGAATCGCCATGAACGGTCCGCAGCAGATTGAGAAATTGATCGCGGAGCGAACCTGCGCTATTGTATAATTCTTGCCCGCTTGTCGAACCCACGCGTGACGAGACCCGACCCTTTCCGTTAGGTACTCCGACCAAGACCCACTCGTTTGCCGGCCACGTTTGACTTTGTAAGCTTGTTTTACCGCCTTTTGTCTGCTGCCACGCGAACCGCAATGAGCGGATTCGATAGAACTCGACCTGAGAATCCCCTGCGACGCGTGCTCCGGAGCTGGAGTCAACGTAGGAAATGATCACGCTGTCTCCTTGTCGATCTTTCAAGAGCGTAACACGGCCCAGCGAGTCTTGAGTCATGAGAACGGCGCCTGGTACGTCCACAAAGGTTGTCGTCCATGAAAACCCGTGGGGGATGTACCAGACAAAATACCCTTGTGGCGCGAACGACCATCGAACCGGCGAGAGAGTCGTCCTGTGTTGCGGCGATTGCGGAACGGCGACTCGCTCCATTGCTTCATATGTTGCGTTTGAGGCAAGTAATCCACGCATTGAGTTCTCGGTTTGCACCACCGGTTGAAGCGAATCGGGTATCTTCGCTAACAAAGTGCCGAATTGACCTTCTGGCACAACGCCGATCGCCGAACTGTTGAGCAACAAGATTTGAGACGGCAGCAAAAGCTTTGCGGCGTCAGCCTGCAGTTGTGGCGATAAGTCGCTTGTTCTCACTCGAGCAAGAATCGCCCAGATGAGCAGCTGAACGTCGTGCTGAGGAACCTCAAGATGAACTGCAGATCGCTCTAGGATAGTCCGAATGATCTGCGCCTTCGATCCCTTCAGCGGCGCGTAAAGATACCCGCTGCCTCCTACAGCAAAATACTTGCCGGCATGCAAGCAATAACTTCTCGCCTCGAACACATACGAACCAGCGGGTACGTCGAAACCGCCACCGGCACCTCGCGAGCCAGCTTCAAGGGGAGCAACGATGAACGGCTGATAATCGTTCAAAAACGGGATGCCCGTTACAGCGTTAGCGAGACTCGTGCTGACGGCGTCTTGACCGGAGAGGAGCTGCGAGACATCGGGGAACGGAAGGGTCGGGAGTTTCGGCACGTTAGGGATCGGAGGAACGGGAACGCCGGGAATTCCCGGCAATCCGGCTTTGGCGCTTGCTAGCGAAAACGTCAAACAACATGCGATGAGTCCAGCGAGAAATTGAACTAGGGGTGCCATGTTGTTTCACCGCATTCTTAGATTAGTGCGAACGGTTGTAATGCGCACGGGGTTGCAACAACGAGTTAAGTCAGGGTTTCTCCAAGAAAGGAGCAACCCATGCCAACCCCCCCACAACCGGTCCTTTGATAAGGAATTCAAGCTTCAGGTATTGCGAGAGATTGACGCCGGCAGTAGCGTAGCCCAGGCATCTCGCGAGCACGGCGTTCACCCAGGGGTTGGAGTGCGATATAGAAATTTGCGCAAGTCTGGGGAGTGTTGCAGGTGCCCGTGCCCGGGCTGCAGGGCACGCGCACCTACAACGTACGCCAGAGTTTCGCAAATTCTATATAGCACACCCGATCAGGAGAGCGAAGAGCGTCGAAAAGCGCGAATTTAACAACCGAGACGTGGCATGAACTTGGGGCTCCGGCCACTTGGAGTACCCACGTTAGTGCATGGCGTTGAATTGATTGGCCGGCTCGCGCTCAAAAAAAAAACGGGGCCACCTCACGGTAGCCCCGCATTCGTTGTCGTCGCTGTATAGCTAGTGTACTTTGGCCATAGATGTGCCCCAGTCGTAGTTGGTGTTTCCATACTGGGACGCGAGCCACACGTTGTTCGATGAGAACCCGTCGTAGGAGGCTGCCTCGTAGTCACCCCAACGCGATCCACCGAAGATATCAAGACCCCTTTGGACGAGCGTGGGCGCTCCGAGCTTCCCGGCCGGAACACCCCCACGCTGGAGGCGATACACCCAGCCGGGATACGTTGATAGGCTCATCACGTCGCTCGCAACGAAGAGAGCTCCTTGCGGGGTCTGCTGCGTGACCGCGAACGAGTTGGTCATGTTGGCAGCGGCAACGACGCCACTCTCGGCTAGGGTCGCGCTGGTAAGCTTACCACCGGCCTCCTTAATCGCGATCATGCCCCATATGAAGCCCGGAAACGTCGCTGTGCCGAACGCAACGCCGGTCTCGAGAGCAAAAGACACGCGACCCCCGCCCTTCGGAGTATACGTGGGCGTTCCCGAGATGCGATTGTCGATCGTTTCAATCGATCCTGGACGCCCGGGCTCATCGCCGTTGGGAGGCAGCACGAAGGACGTCGGCAACGTCACTGTCTGCATCGAAACCACCGGAGTTGCGCCAAGCGGATTCGATATTCCCCACACATCGATGTTATTACACGTGACGCCAAAACCGCAGGCAAAGGTTGGGCTCGATTGGTCAGCAGACGTCAATATTGTCGCTCCCGGTTGCTGAGCGAGGTTGGCCACCGACGTTGTCGGGTTGACCGTATCGAGTAAGCAGCCGCCGCCCGGGCACGTTGGACTGGACGAAGAGAGATATGGGCCGATGACATTTGGCGCAGCGATGGCGGTCCCATTCTCCATGCCATGCTTATCAAGTATGATCGTCCAAGCGCCGCCGAACCCAGCTGCGCAACACGGAAACTGATTGCCACCAATATAAACGGCCTGGCTGTCAAAGCCAAGTTCCGTATAGTCGTCGAAGTCAGTGGCGCTAGCCAGGGCGGAATCCACGCTGTAAATATTCCACGCACCGGTCGGGTCGCTCGTTTGACTTACGGCAATGTACGCGGTAGACGAGAACGGGCACGCGTCGGCGACTCCATTGAAAGCCTCCATCGCGATGAAGAATCGCTTATCATTGGGATCGTAGAAAGCCCGTGGGTCGGAAGTGAACGGGATACCACTCGGATTGAATGTGCATAGTCCAGGGCTAGGGACGCCAAAGAACGTGGGGAAGTCGATTGGAAACCCGAGTACCATGACGCCATTGTTATCGTAGACCGCTACCGCTGTGTTGGTAGCCTGCACAAGCCAGTTCGAGGACGCCGCGACTGCCATGTCCGGCGGTTGACAGCCGGTGCCGAAGTACCCGCAAACATGGCGGCCGTCGGTTAGGCCCGTTACGAGTTGAATGGGAGGCCCCCCCCGCCGCGGCCGCAGATGACAGCAGCGAGTAGGTGTTAAGCATCCTCGGAGCATGGAGGTTGTGAGATGCGGCGGCTTTCAAAGCCGCATAGGTTTGGGTATTCAAGCGAGGCCTAAACGGAATGTTGCCGATTTCGCCTCGGCTGACGCTGGGAGTCTGCCTTGCAAGAGATTTGGGATGAACCACGTGCATGGAAACAACGCGGCCCTTCGCGATCCCTACGGCAGCACCGTTCTGGAGCTTTTCGACATGCCACAAGAACGCGCCGCCGCGCGCAAGGGCGCTCGCGGGCGCTAGGGAGAGAAGAACAACAGCTAGCACTGCGACTAATGGCCGCCCTGTAAATTCGCGCATAACTCTACTCCTTCCGAAAAGTGCCAATGGCGAAACCAGGTGGGTTCTAGTCTATTTGAGCCGATTGACCGGAACAAGGTTGACGAAAAGGCTCCTGTTCCAGCCGATTCAAGTCCACCATGCCCGTTACGGGGCGACACAAAACTTCCATTGGGTCGTACGTGCTGGCGACTCGCACTGACGTTCGGGTGACGCTTTGTGGCAAAAAGATTTACACGTAGCAAGCAAATAGTCGCTAAGCTCTTTGCTCAGTCGCCAATTTCACAAATTGCGGGCGATGTAATAGATACCGGACGTTCGTGCGCAAAGCGAGTGATCGCGAACGATAATCAAGCGTTCGCATATCCCCGCCCAAAAGGCATTCGCGCGTAGCCTCGGCGCGCTTGCGAATGGCCGTCAGGCGCATACCGGACGTTTGAACCGCGCTTCAGAATCTCGGCTCGGGGCTCGCTGTCCCACAATGCCCGGGCACAAGTCTTTTTTTTTAGGCGGCTACTCCGTGACACTTCTTGTACTTCTTACCGGACCCGCACGGACACGGATCGTTGCGCCCGACCTTCTCACCCTTGCGCACCGGGGCCGGGCCGCCTGCGGACTCGTCGCGGTTGGAGTGTAGTTGGTCAAAGCGCCGCAACGCTGCAGCCTCGGGCAGCGGCATCGCTGTGCTGGGCGCTGGTTGAGATGGCCCTTCGGTGAGCCCGGTCTGCGGCGGTGGGGGTGCGCCCTGTTGCTGCACGACGATGTGGAAGTCGTCGCCTTGGAACATGGCGGAAAGGAACTCTTCCTGGATCGCCACTTTGAGGTCCTCGAAGAGCTCGAACGCCTCGCGCTCGTATTCGACGCGCGGATCTTTTTGGCCCCAGCCTCGCAGTCCGATGCCCTGGCGCAGGCTGTCCATGGTGTAGAGGTGATCGATCCAAAGCCGGTCGATGATCTGCAGCATCGTGCCGCGCTCCAGGTTGCGCAACGCCTCGCGTAATCCAGGGCCATCCAGATCGGGGTACCGGGCCACCATGCGCTCTTCTTTTTCCGTGTACATCGCGTCGGCTTCGCGCGCGAGCAGATCGATCATCTCTTCTTTCGATAGCGGGTCTAGCTGTTGCACCGTGACGCGCTTGCTGATGCCGCGCGCCGCGGTCTCCAGATCCTCCAGGATCTGCGCACGGTCCCATTCGTGCGGGTGCACGTTGTCGGCGCAGTTCGCGTTGACCGCCTGCTCGGCTTTCTGATGCAAGATCTCGGTGAACGAGGGGCGCAGATCGTGTCCTTCCAAGACGCGCCGACGCTCCGCGTAGATCACGCTACGCTGCTTGTTCATGACGTCGTCGTATTCGAGAACGTGCTTGCGCTGTTCGTAGTTGTGCGCTTCTACCTTCTTCTGCGCGTTCTCGATGGACTTGGTCAGGATACCCGCCTCGATCGGCGTGTCGTCGTCCAGCTTGAACAGCTCCATCGTCGAGCGGATGCGGTCGCCGCCGAAGATGCGCATCAGCTCGTCGTCCAGCGCCACGTAGAAACGCGATGACCCCGGATCGCCTTGGCGGCCGGACCGCCCGCGCAGCTGGTTGTCGATGCGGCGCGACTCGTGGCGCTCGGTGCCGATGATGTGCAAGCCGCCTTGCGGGGTCACGTTCTCCCCGAGCTTGATGTCGACGCCGCGCCCGGCCATGTTGGTCGCGATGGTGACGCGGCCGTACAGCCCGGCGTCCTTGATGATCTCGGCTTCCTTCTCGTGGTACTTGGCGTTGAGCACGTTGTGCTCGATGCCGCGTTTGGAGAGCTGCGCCGAGAGGCGCTCGGACTTCTCGATCGAGCGCGTGCCGACGAGCACCGGCTGACCGGCGCTGTGCCGTTCCACGATCTCGTTGATGACGGCTCTGAACTTGCCTTCTTCGTTCTTGTAGACGACGTCGTCGTGATCCGTGCGCTTGACCGGCTGATTGGTCGGGATCGGCGAGCACGTCGAGCCCGTAGATGTCGCGGAACTCGCGCTCTTCGGTCTTGGCGGTGCCCGTCATGCCGGCGAGCTTCTTGTAGAGGCGGAAATAGTTCTGGAAGGTGATGGTGGCGAGCGTCTGATCCTCGCTCTTGATCTTGATGCCTTCCTTCGCTTCGATCGCCTGGTGGATGCCGTCCGAGTAGCGGCGGCCGTACATGAGCCGGCCGGTGAACTCATCCACGATGATGATCTCGCCGTCCTTGACCACGTATTGCTCGTCTTTGCGGAAGAGCTCTTTGGCCTTGAGCGCGGCCTGCAGTTGGTGCGTCTGCTCCAGGTTCGATGGGTCGTACAGGTTGTGCACGCCGAGCAGCCGCTCGACCTTGGCGACGCCGGCCTCGGTGATCGGCACCGCGTGCATCTTCTCGTCGACGGTGTAGTCCTCGTCCTTGCGCAGCTGCGGCATGATGTTGCGCGCGAAATGCTCGTAGAGGTGCGACGCATCCTTATAATTCGGCCCGAGCACCGCTTCCGGCGTGCCGCTGATGATGAGCGGCGTGCGCGCCTCGTCGATGAGGATCGAGTCGACCTCGTCGACGATGGCGTAGTTGAGATCGCGCTGCACGCAATAGCTCGATGCGGCGCCATGTTGTCGCGCAGATAGTCGAAACCGGCCTCGTTGTTGGTGACGTAGGTGATGTCGGCCGCGTAGGCGGCGCGACGTTCCGGCGGCGGCAAGAAATGCTGGATCATGCCGACCGAGAGCCCCAAGAAGCCGTAGATAGGGCCCATCCACTCAGCGTCGCGTTTGGCCAGGTAATCGTTGGTGGTGACGAGGTGGACGCCGCGGCCGGTCAGCGCGTTGAGATAGAAGGGCAGCGTCGCGACGAGGGTCTTGCCCTCGCCCGTGCGCATCTCGGCGACCTTGCCTTCGTGCAGGACCATCCCGCCGATGAGCTGCACGTCGAAATGGCGCATGTTCAGGGTGCGCCGCGCGGCCTCGCGGCAGACGGCGAACGCCTCCACGAGCAGATCGTCAAGCGTGGCGCCCTGGTCGAGGCGTTGCTTGAATTCGACGGTTTTCGCGCGCGAGCGCCTCATCGCGAGCGCGGTCATCTTGGGTTCGAGCTCGTTGATGCGCACCGCGATCTTGCGCAGGCGCGCGATCTCGCGGTCGTTCCCGTCCACCCACGAGCGGATATTACTGATGAAGGACAACGTGTGAACTCTCTCTAGCGGCGGTGTTTCGGGCCGTCGTTTGCGGCCTACGAGATGGTTTCGATAAGACCGAGCTGACCTCCGCGTCTCTTATAGAGAACGTTGACCGCCCCGGTCTGGTCGTTCACGAAGAGGAAAAAGTCGTGGCCGAGCAGCTCCATCTGATGGGCGGCGTCCTGCGGATCCATCTTCTTTATATCGATCTTTTTCGAGCGCACGATGCGCAGCTCTTTATCTGACTCGTCGGCCTCCTCGGCGACCTTCGTCTTAGACGTCGTCTTGCGGCGCGGAACCGATCCGCCCTTACCATTGGCCTTGACGTGGTGGTCCCAGTGCTTGGTCTTGTACTTGCGGATCTGTTGCTCGAGCCGGTCGCGCACGAGGTCGATGGAGGCGTACATGTCGGGCGAGCGTTCCTCTGCCTTGATGAGGAAGTGCTTCAGCGTCAGGACGACGTCGACGATCTGCTGCTGCCGTTCGGTGCGCAAGGTGATGTGCGCATCGAGGATCTGGTCGAGGTAGTGGGCGAGGTGGCCGATCTTCTCTTGCGCATAGGCCCGCAAGGCAGGCGTCACCTTGAGATTGCGGCCCTTAATGTAGAACTTCATGAGCGTGACGCTCCAGGGATGTCAGGATTGGCGCAGTTCGTCCGCCGAGAAGTGCCTCCTGCAGCACGCTCGAGCAGGTCCGCTCCGCGCAGACGCCGAGCGCGTGCAGGCCGTGCGGATGCATGAAGAACAGCACTCCCAGGATGAGCGCGACCACCACGAGCACCAGAGCGATGATGCGCGCGATGATATACGGGCGTTGAGGTTTCGTCTTGATGATCTGCCGCTTCGAGGGTGTCATGACGCTCCTCTTACGATCCGTTGAGCGCGACGCGGATGGGATCGTTGATCGCATCGATCGGCAACCGTCTTCGCAGTTCCGCCAAAGTGACGAATTCGAAGCCGGCCCTGCGATAGGCGTTCACGATGCGTGGTAAGGCATCCACCGTGGCGGTCTTGCCGTTGTGCAGCAGGATGACCGCGGGTGAACGCCCGCGTTCCAGGACGAGCGCAGCGATCTGATCCGAGGTCAGCGTGCGCCAGTCGCCCGGATCGACATCCCATAGCGCGATGGTCTCGCCCTGAGAGCGCGCGGCGTCGATCGTGGCGGCATCGAAGTTCCCGTGCGGCGGCCGGAAGAACGCCGGTCGCTGTGCGGTGAGTGCGGCGATCGTCTTCGCGCCATCCGCGATCTCGCGCTCCTGCGCGGCGGGCGGCAGCGCGTCCATCTCAGGATGCGTTTGGGTGTGGTTGCCGACCTCGATCCCAGCCGCCAACGCCCGCAAGGTTATGGCCGGCTGCTCGCGCACATCGCGGCCGATGACGAAGAATGTCGCCGGCACGTGGAGCGCACGGAGCTGCGCCAGCAGCACGGGTGTGGTGACGGGATAGGGCCCGTCGTCAAAGGTGAGCACCGCCAGGCGCGCGCGGCTCGGAGGCGCAAGCGTGTCGCGCAGGTCGAGCGCCATGCGGCGCACGATAGCCTGCGCCGGCGGCGACACCACATCGGCCGCGGGTACGCTGGCCGGCACGAGCACAGGCTGTGATTCCAGCTGCGCGTGGTGGATCCAGCGTCGCAGCAGCACGACGAGGATGAGGATGGCGACGACGAGGGCCCACATGCGCAGGCGCCGCAACGCTAGCGGACTCACCGGTTATTGGATGCGGTAATCGCGGCCGATGACGATGACGATGTCGACGCCGTCGACCGGCCCAACGTCGATCTTCGGATCCTTGACCGGCAGCTGCTTGGCGACTTCGCCGGCCATGTGCTGATCCGCAGTCTCGATGGTCGTCTTGGGATTGTTGAAGGTCTTGGCGTTGCCGGTCTCTACCACATCAAAGCCACGCTGGCGCAAGAAGTCGGCCAGCGCCGATGCGGCTCCCGGCGTGCCCGAGCCGTTCTCGACCCGCACGTGCACATTGGATGGATCGAATCTCGCGCCGAAGCCGGCCACCAGATAGGTGTGGACGATCTTGTGGGCGTCGGCTTGCGCGAAGAGCACGGACTCGCCATTGGTCCAGCCGATATCCACGGGCAGCAGCGCGCTGTGCACGGATTGCGGCGAGACGCCGCGCATCCCAAGCGCCAGGTCGTAGAGCTTGCCGAACGGCATGTTGGTGCGCACGTTGTCTCTGATGACGGCCAGCAATGCCGGCAGATGCAGCGCGACGCTGGGATCGCGCATGCGCTTGGCCAGGATCTGCACGACTTGGCGCTGACGCCGCATGCGCCCGAAGTCGCCCTCGGGATCGTGGCGGAAGCGGATATACCCGACCGTCTGCTCACCGTTCAGGTGATGCGGCCCCTTTTTGAGGTGGATGTGCAGGTGACCCCAGCTGTCGTCGTAGTCCATGTCTTTTTCGACGTCGACGTCGATGCCGCCGAGCGCGTCGATGACGTTCTTGGTCGCGTCGAGGCGCAAGACGACATAATAGTCGAATGGCGGCGTGCCCAGATTCTTCTCCACCGTGGTTTCGGTGCGTTGCGGACCGCCGTCAGAGTAGGCTTCGTTGATCTTGCCGTAGCCGGATTTGGGGATATACACCCAGAGATCGCGCGGGATGGACAGCACGCTGATCTGTTTGTCCGCGAGATCGACGTTGACCGCGATGAGCGTATCGGTCCGCGACGTCGCGGTGTACGACTCGTCTTTGTCCGTCCAGTTCTCATCCAGGCCCATGACGAGCACGCGCAGGTTGGGCTTGCCGAAGATCTGCACCAGATCGGGCGCGGGCATGAACGGCGCGAGTGCGCCGCTGACGCCGCCCTTGTATCTGACGTAACCGAACGCACCCGCCAGCAAGAGGAGCAGGACGAGAAAGATGGCGATGAAGCGTCGCGGGAAGCGCCGCGTTGGCGGCGGCGGTTGGCCCGAGCCCAGCTGTGCGCCGACCGCGTCCGCGGCCGGACCCAAATTGTCGAGATCAGCCAAGATTGAACCTGTTCTCTAACGGTAGTTGACGAACTGCACCGGGAAATCGAGCGGCATCCCCTTGACCAGCGCCATCGCTTTTTGCAGCTCGTCTTTCGATTTGCTCGAGACCCGGATCTGCTCGTCCTGGATCTGCGCACCGACCTTGAGCTTGGCGTCCTTGATCGCCTCGGTGATTTTCTTGGCCTGCTCTTTGCCTATGCCCTGCGCGCAAGTCACGGTTTGTCGCAGCGTCCCGCCGGAGGCGGGTTCCGCCTTGGCGTACTGCAAGGCCTTGAGCGAAACCCCTCGTTTCACGCACTTGCTCTGGAGGATGTCGTTGACGTTGCGCAGCTTCATGTCGTCGTCGGCGACGATGGTGATGGTCAGCTCCGCAAGCTCTATCGACGACCGGGAATTCTTCAGGTCGAAGCGCGTGGAGATCTCGCGCTGCGCCTGATTGACGGCGTCGGCGAGGCTTTGGCGATCGATGCGCGAGACGACGTCGAAGGAGAACTCACTCATGCAGCGCTTTGAGCTGGTCGGCCTGTTTGGTCGCCGCGAAGCGGCGATCCTCGACTTGTCCGGCCTGCCCGAGCGCGCCCAGATCTTTGCCGTCGATGTTTGCGACCACGCCGCCAGCATTGCCCGCCCGCAGTGTGATCTCCCGCGCGCCGTGGAAGTCGCGCACGGTGCCGGCCGGCAGCGTCTCATAGACGACGCGCTTGCCGTCGACCGTCACGGAAAGCCAACTCGGCTGCGTGAGTTGGAGCCGTAGGTTGACGCCGCCGTTTTGCGCTTGTGCGTCGGCGCCGGTTTCGAACACGTTCGAACCTGATGGCGCCGGGAATCGACGCCGGCGTGTTCTGCGACGGCGTGACCGGTTGGGTCGCGCTCGTGTCGGCGTGCGAGAAGAGACCGAACAGGCTGATCGCCACCATGATCACGAGCGCGGCGGCGACGGCGGTGAGCGATCCGAGCACCCACGGGACGAAACGAGGACTGCTGGCGGATTGGTCGCGCTGATTTGACAGCCCGGAATTCGCGAACGCTTCGGCGCTGGGCCGGGGAAGGGGCGCCTCAGTCGGGCGGTACTCAAGCGCCAGCTGTTCCGCGAGCGGCGCGGCATCCAGCGCGAGCAGCTTCGCATAGTTCTTCAAGAAGCCACGCACGTAGACGAACTCGCCGATCGTCGCCCAATCTTCGCGCTCGAGTGCCTCGACGAACATCGCTCGGATGCGCAAAGCGGCAGCGGCGTCAGCGGTGCTGATGCCCAACGCACGACGTGCCGTTGAAAGCTGTTCGCCTATATAACCCATGACGGTCCCATTCGCGGTGTGGTCTGCGTGCTCTCGATCGTCGAGATGAAAGCGCGCCCGGGTCCGGTGATGGACGACGGCGGCCGATCGGAGTGCATGGGGATTAGATGAGCGCAGTGCCGTTGGAAAGAATTGGAAAGGCTCTGGGTTTGTCCTTTGCTGGACCGTTCGCCCCAGTCGAAGATGATGCAGTCTGTGATGACCGACAAACCGCCCCAGACTCCGGCCCGCCTGGCGCCGCGGCCGCGCGCCGGCCTATGCCTCGCCGCTATGAGCGGCGGCGTCGATAGCGCTGTGGCCACCGCCATAGCGGTCGGCGACGGTTGGGATGCGGTAGGCGTCACCATGCGGCTTTGGAGTCCCGGCTCCGGGGCGTTGAGCGAGAAAGTGCGTCAATGCTGCGGACCGACCGCGTATGAGGACGCCAAAAGCGCCGCCGCGGTGGCCGGTATACCTCATTATATCGTCAATTTCGAAGCGGCGTTCAGCCGCGCCGTCGTCGACTACTTCTGCGGCGAATATCTGGCTGGTCGTACGCCCAATCCATGCATCGCGTGCAACAACCTGGTGAAATTCGGCGCGCTCTTGGAGTTCGCGCGAGCGCTCGGCGCTGTGACGCTCATCACTGGTCACTACGCCCGCGTGCATGTCGACGAACAAGGCCCGCATCTGTTGCGCGCGGTCGACCGCTCGAAGGATCAATCCTACATGCTCGCCGGCCTGCGGCGCGATCAGCTCGCATCCATCGTCCTGCCGCTTGGGGAGCACACCAAGACGCAGACGCGCGCGGCGGCACGCGAGCTCGCCCTCGGCGTCGCCGAGAAACCCGATTCGGTGGATTTGTGCTTCGTCGACGGCGACTACCGCGCGTTCATCGTGGAGCGCTTCCCCGAAAGCGCCGCGAGCGGTCCTGTGTTGACGGTTGATGGCCGTGAGGTCGGACGGCATGATGGTCTGCTCGGCTATACCGTCGGACAACGCAAGGGACTGCCGGCCGATCTGGGCGATGGTCCGTGGTACGTGCTGAAAACCGATCGCGCCACGAACACGGTCGTCATCGGACGGCGCGAAGCATTGGCGCGACGCGAGGTCGCGTGCAGCGCGGCGAACATCCTGCAACCAGCGCGTTTTGCCGGCGGTTTCGCGCGCGGCCTGGCCGTCTGCCGTTATCGCAGCGCCGGCATAGCAGCCCGCGCCCGCCTCGACGGAGCCGGAGCGCTGCTCGTCGATTTCGACGAGCCCGCCGCCATGCTGACGCCTGGGCAATTGCTCGTCCTGTACGATGCGGACGACCACGAAGTGCTCGCCTCTGGTATCATCGAGCAATGAAGGTGCTGGTCGCGCGCATCGCGCTCTGCGCTTGCGTTGGCGCGGTCATCGCTTGCGTGCTGTCCTTGGCGTTGCGCCCGGCCGCCGCGGACAGCGCGATACGCACCATCCAGTCATTCGACGGGAACACCGGCTGGCTCAATTCACAGCCGCTCACGCCGCAGTCGCTGCGCGGCAAGATCGTGCTCGTTGATTTTTGGGAATATACCTGCGTCAACTGCCTCAAGGCCTTGCCCTATGAGAAGGCGTGGTACGAGCGTTACAAGCAATACGGATTCGTGATCGTCGGCGTGCACACGCCTGAATTCGCCTTTTCGGGCGAGAGCGCCAACGTCGCGGCGGCGGCACAGCACTTGGGGGTCGGTTGGCCCATCGTGCTCGATTCCAACAGCGTCATCTGGCAGCGTTACCAGAACCAGTTCTGGCCGCACGACTTCCTCATTGACGGCGAAGGACGAGTCGTGCTCGACCATGTCGGCGAAGGCGACTATCCCGCGACCGAAAGAGCGATCCAAGCGCTCGTCCAAAAGAATCATCCCGATGCGAAGCTTCCCACGCCGATGGAGCTGTTGCCCGTCGACAACTACGACAAGCCCGGAGCGGTCTGCTATCCGCAAACGCCGGAGGTGTACGTGGGTTTGTGGCGAGGCTCGGATGCGGCTTTGGGCAACCGCCAAGGCTACCATCGCAACCAGGTCGTCGACTATACGGACTCGGGTCGGAATCACGCCGACGGCCTGGTGTACCTGCAGGGTCCCTGGTTCAACGCGGAGCAGGCCATGGTCCATGCCAGGGTCGACCTCGGCGCCTCTGACCATCTGGTCCTTCGTTATCATGCGATCCAGGTGGTTTCGGTCTTGAAACCGGAGGGCGAAAAGCCGATTACTGTCTATGTAGATCAAGATGGAAAGCCCGTCGAACATCAGGACGCAGGAGCCGACATCCGCTTCGATGAGACGGGCCGCTCGTATGTCGTCGTCGACGCTCCGCGCGCGTACGAGCTGATCATGAACCGCCATTTCGGACATCACGATCTACAGCTGCGGCCGGTCGAATATGGTCTCGGGGTCTACACCTTCGCGTTTGAGTCGTGCGCAGTGGGTACAGACCGGTAAACGTGGACCACGACCGGCAGATAGGGAACGGATTGGGCAACGGTCATCGATCGCGCGCGCTCGCGGCGCTGCTCGTACTGATGCTGGGCCTTGGCGCATGCGGACATGCCGCAGCGCCGGTGAGCGGCTATAAGACGGGCGCCGTGCCCGGCATCTCGCGCACTCGCGTCATCGCGATCTTAGGCAAGCCTCAACAAGACGCGCCGTTCGAACTGCCCGGCATCCTCGCAGCCGAGGTGATGACCTATCCGTTCGGGCAGGTGCTGCTCAAGAACGGCACGGTGGTGGCGGTCTCGATCAATAGCGACCCGCAGTTCCGCGGCCCGTTCGGCATCAAACTGGGAATGTCGGAAGACCAGCTGTACGCCGCGCTAGCCGCGAATCCGCGCAAGCGCGGCGGCCACCAAGAGACCTATGACGCCATCGAGAAATCAAGCGATACCCGTACCAAGGACATCTACGACGAGACCGATCACATGATGATCGAACTAACGGCGACCAACGCCAACGACGCGTTGGCGCCCTTCAACGTCGCGCAAGTGACCTACGCCAACAACGCCGGGATGGAGTTGATCGATACGTTCACGAAGGCTCGTGTCAACGGACAGTATCCCGACGTGCACGTGGATAATTTCACCTCGGATAATTGGCCCCGGAGACGGTGATATGGACGAACACAACGTGCCTGACGCAGCTAAAGCGGGTGAGGACTTCGGCGTCTCGATGCCGCCGAATGCGCGTATAGGCACGCTCGTCTTCGAGCTGCCCGAGCGACGCATTCGAGTGCAGCTCGCCGACGGCGGGGACGAACGGGTCGTCGTCGCCGATGAGTTGCGCGCGCTGTACGGTGCGCGCATCCGCCACGTGTCGGTGACCCGTGTGCCGGCCAAAGCGCAAGGCGTCGCCCTCAGTCCGACCGCCTTGCTGGCGACGGGCAGACTTCCGCACACCACGCTCGACCCCAGCCAGCGTGGCGGCACGGAGGTGACCAGCGAGGAGCTCAGCTACGCGATCGCGCTGCGCATCGACCGGCTGCCCGAGCTGTGGTATCTCAACGCGAGTTCGTTCAACTTCCGCAAGGCGCTGGGCGACACGGCGACTTACTCCACCGAGCTGAACCTGCGCGGCTTCACCCGGCGCTTGGCGCAATTCGCGCCCGACGCGGTGCGAGATGGTTTCTTCACCGCGGTGATCCAGGGGTCGCCTTTGCCGCCGCCGCTCGACAGTCTGTTGGAGTTCTTCCGGCTCGTCTCGCGCTAAGCGCTACGCGCTCGTCGCCAGCGGATAGTCCCTGCGCTTGAAGTAGGTGTCGCGCACCGCCGGGATATAGCCCGCCTGCCGTATGGCCTTCTCGAGATCCGCCCGGCTCGCCTGATTCGTGCTGCCGGCGAGCGTGACCACGCGCTCCTCGAGGATCGTGCCGCCCATGTCGTCGGCGCCGTAGAGCAACGCCAGTTGACCGAGCTTGAGACCTGGGGTGAGCCACGAGGCTTGGATGTGGGCGAAATTGTCCAGGTAGAGGCGGCTGATGGCGATGACCCGCAGGTACTCCATCCCCGACGCCTCACGACCTTTGAGCGGCGTCTTGTGCGGCACGTAATACCACGGGATAAAAGCGCTGAAACCGTGCGTCTCGTCTTGCAGCTCGCGCAGCACGTCGAGATGGGTGATCCGCTCGGCATCGGTCTCGACCGATCCGAACATCATCGTCGCGGTCGTCGGCATCCCCAGGCCCTGGGCCACGCGCATGACTTCCAGCCAGCGGTCGTCGTCGATCTTGCGGGCGGAGATGCGCTTGCGCACGCGCTCGACCAGGATCTCCGCGCCCGCCCCGGGCAGCGATTTCAGACCGGCGGCGCGCAGCGTGAGCAGCACGTCCTTGACGCTCATCTGCTCGCGCTTGGCGATGCCGCAGATCTCGCTCGTCGAGAGCGAGTGGATGTCGACGCCCGGGAAGGCGGCGCCGATCTGCTTGAACAGCTCGACGTAATAGTCGATCGGCAGATCGGGATTGACGCCGCCCTGGACCATGATCTGGGTCGCACCCTGATCTGCTGCCCAGCGCACTCGCGCCAGCACCTGCTCGTGCGTCATGGTGTAGCCTTCTGCGTGACCCTGCGGCCGGAAGAACGCGCAAAAGGTGCAATGCACGTCGCAGATGTTGGTGTAGTTGATCGTCGTGTCGATGACGTAGCTGACCTCTGGGCCGGGGTGCAGCCGAGTGCGGCGCTCGTGCGCCGCCGCGCCCACGTCGTGCAGCGATGCCTGGCGATACAGCGTCAACCCCTCTTCGTGGCTGAGGCGCCCGCCCTCGGCGGCTTTGCGCAGCAGCGCTGCGACCTCAGACATGTTGCGGCACCTCGTCCAGAAAGCGCAGATCGGGGGCGTGCTCGAGCACGCCGGCGGCGTGCGCGCGCGCGATGAAGGTGTCCAGCGCCGTGCGCGCTGCATCGTCGAAGCCGAACTCCAGCGCTCGATAGTATTCGGTGTAGAAACCAGCGGCGCGCGGATGCAGCGCCTCGGCGCTTTTGATGACCAGGTCCAAGTTGTCGAGGCCCCACTCAAGCGACATGCTCAGCGCGCGAGCAACAGCGCGGACCTCCGCGAGGTGGCTGCGCACGTACTCGTTGCGCGCGGCCCAGACGGCGTACACCATGCCGGACCCCGTGAGCCGCGTTCCATAGCTCGCCGAGATCGTGGACGCTGTCCGGGGGAGCCTGTTCGGCCGCGTCGATGGCCTTGTCGCCGATCAGAAGGCACGGAGAGCCGTCGGCCAGATGCTGGCCGAACGGATCATCGCTTGCGCGCATGACCGGGTCGAAACCGTAGTGCGTGCGGCAGATGACGCGCAGCAACGCTTTGCCGGTGACCGATTCACGGGTCACCGCGATGGGCACCCCGGACAAAGCTGAGGGTGGCCGCGCCGATATGCAGCAGATGCTGAGCACCCTGGCGCGCGCGCCGATGCACACGCCGGGCAGCAGCGTGAGCGAGTCCGCGTGTTCGGCATAGAACGCTGACGAAATGGGGCTGACGTCTAAACGGCCGGCGATGAGCGCTTCGTTGAGAGCGGCCGGGACGTCAGCGAGCATCGTGCCGGGGAACTGCACCACGTCATGGTCGATGCCGGCATAGACCGGCAGGTCGTTGGTGTAGGCGATGCGGCCGCACTGCGGCAATGGCGACACGAGCGCCTACGCCGGTTCGAGCACGCGATAGAGCAGATTTCGCCGCGTCGGTTCGAAGCCCGCCTCGGCGATCGCCCGCTTGAGCTCGACGATCGACGTGCTTTGATCGGTCGTGCTGCCGGCGTCGCGGTAGATCTGCTGTTCGTTGTGGACGGTGCCGTCGATGTCGTCGGCCCCGAAATTCAGCCCCAGTTGGGCCATCTTGATGCCGTACGAGATCCAGTACGCCTTGATGTGGTCGATGTTGTCGAGCATGAGGCGCGAGACCGCGATCGTGCGCAGATCGTCGATGCCGCCGGTCCAGCCGCATATCCTCGAGATCGTTGCCGTCGGGGTGAAACGCCAGCGGCACGAAGCACTTGAAGCCGCCGGTCTGCGCCTGCAGGTCGCGCAACAGCATGAGATGCTCGACGCGCTCTTCGATGGTCTCCACATGACCGTACAGCATGGTGCAGTTGGTCTTGATCCCGAGCCCGTGCGCCACGCGGTGCACGTCGAGCCACTCCTGGACGTTCGCCTTGTGCGGGCAGATGATGTCGCGGACGCGTTTGACGAGGATCTCGGCGCCGCCCCCGTTGAGCGAGGTGAGACCGGCGTCGCGCAGCCGGCGCAATCCGTCCTCGTACGAGCAGCGCGCCCGCTTGCACATGTAATCGATCTCGGCCGCGGTGAACAGCGCCAGTTGGACGTGCGGGATGCGCGCGTGGAGTTGGGCGATGGCAGGGATCCAAAACTCGAGGCTGGTCTGCTTGGGATCGTGTCCGCCGACGATATGCAGTTCGTCGTAGTCGTTGGGCTCGGCGCAGGCCTTGTCGAGGATCGTCTCGAGCGACATGCGATAAGCGCGATCTTCTTTTTCGCGCCGCGGCGAACGAGCAGAACTTGCAGCCTGCGTAGCAGATATTCGTGGTGTTGAGATAGCGCTTGACGACGTAGTACGCTCTGACGCCGTTTTTGGCGGTCCGGACGGAATGCGCGAGCTTGCCCAACTCGTGGAAGGGCGCCTCGCGAAAGAGAAAAACCCCGTCAGCATGGGTCAACGGCTCGCCCGACTGCAGTTTGTGCGCGACTGCGTCTAGCCGCGAGCTACCTTGTGCCATGATATGCGGCGGGTTCGGCGGGCCCCACAAGCCGGCCTTGTGCGCGCTTCGACAGACCCTACAGCAGCGTTTGCTCGTCGCGACGCGGCGCGAGCATGTCCGCCAACTTGTCGATGTCGCCTGAGCCGACGAGTATCTTGCGCGGCTTCGTGCCCTCGGCCGGTCCGACCACGCGGAACTCCTCGAGGATCTTCATGAGCCTGACCGCGCGCGGGTGCCCGACCTTGAGTTCGGCCTGCAGCAGCGCGACCGAGGCCATCTGCCGTTCGATGATGATGTTCGCGGCTTCGAAGGCCAGCTCGTCGGCCGGACCGCGACCGTCTTCTTCGACCTCGCTCAGCTCGATGTCGATGCGGTTGGCCGGGTCTTCCTGCGTCCGCCAGAACTCGCACAGCCGCTCCAGCTCGTCGCCGGTGACGAGCGCGCCCTGCACGCGTACCGGTTTGGGCGCGTCGATGGGCAAGTACAGCATGTCGCCGCGGCCCAGCAGCCGCTCGGCGCCGGCCATGTCGATGATGGTCCGCGAGTCGACCTGCGAGGAGACCGCAAACGCGATGCGCGACGGGATGTTGGCCTTGATCAGACCGGTGATGACATCGACCGAAGGGCGCTGCGTGGCCACGACGAGGTGGATGCCGGTCGCGCGCGCCAGCTGCGCGATGCGGCAGATGCTCGTCTCCACGCGCGTGGGCGCGACGAGCATCAAGTCGGCGAGCTCGTCGATGACGACGACGATGTACGGCAGCCGGTCATCCGTGCGGCCCTGGTTGTATTCCTCGATCTTGCGCACGCCGGCGCGCGCGAACAGCTCGTAGCGTGCGTCCATCTCGCGCGTCAGCTCGAACAGACCGCCGGCGGCCAGTTTGGGATCGGTGATGCACTCGCGGATGAGATGCGGTATGCCGTTGTAGGACGTCAGCTCGACCCGCTTGGGATCGATGAGCATGAGCTGCACTTGATCCGGCGTGCAGGTCGCCAGCAGCGACGTCAGGATGACGTTGAGGCAGACGCTCTTGCCGGCGCCGGTGGCGCCCGCCACGAGCAGATGCGGCATGCGCGTGAGATCGCCGACGATAGGCCGGCCCGTGATGTCCTTGCCCAGCGCGAAGAACAGCTTGCCCTCGCCGCGCGGCAAGTAGTCGAGGATCTCGCGCACGCTCACCGTTGAGACGGCGCTGTTGGGCACCTCGATGCCGACCGCAGCTTTGCCGGGTATGGGCGCCTCGATGCGGATGCTCTGCGCCGCGAGCGCCAGCTGGACGTTGTCGGCGAGCGACTTGATGGCGCTCACCTTGACGCCGCGGCCGGGCGTGATCTCGTAGCGGGTGACGCTTGGGCCGCGCTCGATGTGCGTCACCTTGCCGGCCACGCCGAACGACGCCAGCGTCTCCTCGAGCAGCATCGCGGCGCTCGCCTCGTCGTGGACGCGCTTTTCCGGGCGGATTGAAGAGCGCGTAATCCGGAAGCCGGTAGCCGCCGGCGGCAATCGCTTTGCGCTCTGCCGCGGATTGCGCCGCTGCGACTCGCTTTGGCTCGCGGCGATTATCGATGCGCTCGAGCTCCGGCGTGATGACCACCGGATCGGGCGTGGGGCTCACCACGGCCGGCGACGGGATGACGACGGCCGCCGGCGCTTCGACGACCGGCTCGAGGTTGGGAGCGATCAGCGTTGCCGCCTGCGATTGTGCGACGACCGCCGCGGCGGAATACGCGAGCGGGTCCGGCGCGGCGTGCTGCACATCCGCGATAGACTCGTGCTCCGGACGCGCAACCACCAGCGGCTTCACCGGCTGGCTGCGTTCGAGTTCGAGTCGCCGTTCGAGGCGTGCGCGCAGCGGAGCGAGCGCGCCGGCAGCCGCACCCCACACTGCGCGCGCGCCGCGCGTGAGCGCTGCGATGAGCGATTTCAACGATAGCCCGGTAGGCACGACGACGAACGCGATCGCGCCGAAGGCGAAGACGATGGCGGCTCCCGGCATGCCGAACAGGAACGCGAACGCATGCCCGATCGCGTTGCCGACGAGTCCGCCATCGCCGCCCAGTCCGAGCCAGCCGTCGAGAACCAAGAACTCACCGGCCGCGCACGCCGACAGGATGGCCAGCTTGCGCAGCGCGTGCAGCTCGAGGAAGACGATGACCGCCACGCAGGCGAGCAGCGCGACCGCAAGCCAAGCCGCGCCGCCGAATCCGCCGCGCAACACCTCAGCGGCGAATGGCCCGAGCGAACCGGTGCGACCCGACGGCAATGCCAAAGCGAGCGCGAGCAGCAGCGCGAGCGCGAGCAGGCCGACACCCAACACTTCGAGGTTGAGCGTCAAACCGGGCAGCGGATCAACGCGCCGAGAACGCGCGGCCTTGCTCTGCTTCATATATAGTACGCACAGGCGTTCGATGAGCGGGCGGGATTTGCCTATTTCGACTTCGGGTCGAGCGCGTCGCGCAGGCCGTCGCCGAGCAGGTTGAATCCCAAGACCGTCGCGGAGATCGCAAGCCCCGGGAAGAGCAGCGCCCAGGGCGCGTTGAGCCAGTAGTCGCGCGCGTCGTTGAGCATCGATCCCCACTCCGGCGTCGGCGGCTGGATGCCCAGACCCAAATACGAAAGTCCGGCCGAGTCGAGCTCAGCGGTGCCGATGCCCAGCGTCGCCTGCACGATGAGCGGCGCCGAGATGTTGGGCAGCACGTGTTTGAACAACAGTTTGAACGAACTATTGCCCACGGCGCGCGCGGCCTCGACGAACTCGGTCTCCTTGACCGCGAGGACGGACGACCGCGCGATGCGCGCGTATACGGGAATCGCGACGATGCCGATGGCGAAGAACAGCTTGACGACGTCGCTGACCCGCTGATCGAGGATGGCCGAGATGGCGATGGCCAAGATGATGGTCGGAAACGCGAGCATCACGTCCATCAAGCCCATCAAGCATCGAATCCAGTTTGCCGCCCCAGTAGCCTGAGATGAGCCCGACGACCGTGCCGAGGGTCAGCGCGATGCCGACCGAGACGAACCCGATCTCCACCGAAAGCCGCGCACCGAAGAGCAGCCGGGTGAAGATGTCACGGCCGAGCTTGTCGGTGCCGGCGAGGTGGTGCCAGGATGGCGCGAGCGGTCGGCTCGGTGAGGTTCTGCGCCAGGGGATCGGTGTGACCGGAGATCTGCGGTGCGAACATCGCGCACACGGCCAAGATGAAGATGATGGCGAGGCCGATGAGCGCGGAGGGCTGCGGCGGAAGCGACGCCACGTGTCGGTCCACACCGTCGTGTAGGGCGTCTCAAGCTCGCGCGCTTCAAGCGCGACCGACGCCTGGGCCACGCGCTATTAGACTTCCATGACCACGGGGACGATCATCGGCCGCCGTTTGGTCCGGTCGTAGATGAATTTCGACAGACCCTTGTGGACGTGTTCGCGGATCGCCGACCACTCGGTCAGGCTCTTGCGCGCACCGCTCTCCATGATGGCGGTCGCCTCGCGGCGCACCTCGTCCAACAAGCCCGTCGCCATCGCCGCCGTAGGTGAACCCGCGCGAGATGATGTCCGGTCCGGCAAGCACCTTGCCGTCCTCGCTGTCCACCGTCACCGTCACGATGATCATGCCGTCGCCTGAAAGATGACGGCGATCGCGCAACACCACGTTGCCGACGTCGCCGACGCCCAGCCCGTCCACGTACACCGGTGCGCCGGAGATGCGGCCGCCAAAGCGAGCGCCGGAGTCCGGTGATCTCCAGCGCGTCGCCGTTCTCGGCGACGAAGATGTTGGCCGGATGCGATCCCGATCCGCTCGCGCGAGGCGCGCGTGCTGGACGAGCATGCGGTACTCGCCATGCACCGGCAGGAAGTACTTCGGCTGCGTGAGGTTGAGCATGAGCAGCAGCTCTTCTTGGCGGCCGTGCCCCGAGACGTGCGCCAGGCGCTGCTGACCGTAGATGACGTTGACGCCCAGCTTGAAGAGGTTGTTGATGGTCCGGCCGATGCTGCGCTCGTTGCCGGGGATCGGCGTCGCCGAGATGATCACCGTATCGCCGCGTTTGAGTTTGACGCGCTTGTAGTCGTTGGCCGCCATGCGCACGAGCGCCGACATCGGCTCGCCCTGGCTGCCCGTCGTGCAGATGACGAGCTTCTCATCCGGATAATTGCTCAATCTCGTGATCCCGGATCTGGACGCCCGGCGGGATCTCGAGATAGCCGTGCTCGAGCGCGATCGAGCTGACGTTTTGCATGCTGCGGCCGACAAAGCAGACCTTGCGGCCGTGACGGTTGGCGGCGTCGACGGTCTGCTGCAGACGCGGCACGTTGGAGGCGAACATCGTGATGATGATGCGGCCGTCTGCACTGGGCGAAGATGTCGTTGAACGTCTCGCCGACGACGCGCTCCGAGAGCGTGTGACCGGGCAGCTCGGCGTTGGTCGAGTCCGAGGCCAAGCAGCAAGACGCCGTCGCGGCCATGCGCGGCCAGCGCCGCCATGTCGGTCGGCCGGTTGTCGATCGGCGTCTGATCGAACTTGAAATCGCCGGTGTGGATGACAGTGCCGAGCGGCGTGCGCAAGGCGAGCGAGCACGAGCCGGAGACGCTGTGCGTCACGGTGATGAAGTGCGACGTCGCACGAGCCGATGCTCACCGTTTCGCCAGGGTCGACGACGCGCAGGTCGGCACGCCGAGCAGCTTGTGCTCGCGCAGCTTGCCGCGCAGGAGCGCCAGCGTGACGTCGGTGCCGTAGACCGGCACGTTGAGCTGTGCCAAGAAGAACGGCACGCCGCCGATATGGTCCTCGTGCGCATGCGTGAGCACGAGACCCCGCACCTTATCTCGGTGCTCGAGCAGATACGATGATGTCGTTGATGACGAGGTCGACGCCCAGCATCTCTTCTTCCGGGAACTGCACGCCGGCGTCGACGACGATGATGTCGTCGCGCGTCTCGTAGACGGTCGTGTTGCGGCCGATCTCGCCGCAGCCGCCTAGCGGGATGACTCGGAGGTAACTGGCCGGTGGGGTCTTTGAGCGGTTCGCGGGACGTCTCATCGTGCGATGTCGGAAAAAACTCATGCAGCATGCATGGTGTCAATTAGGCGAGCCGCCCGATTGGCCTGCCGTTCTACAGCGTCGAAGTGCTCCATATCAATGAAGCGGGAGCGATTCGTTGCTGGGCACAGCAGCTCGACGGTGCGAGTTTCGCCCGGTTCGAGCGTCAGCGCCAGCACCGGCGCGGCTGCGCATGCCGGTCGAAGACCGGATCTCCGCTTCGAGCAATAACGCTTGCCGGCTTGCGGTCCGGTTGCGCACGCGCGCCCGGATGATCGGACTGCCGATGAAATCCGTCGCGACTCGTCGTCTCATCGATCTCGATGCCTGGATCCAGCTTGTACAACCGGTTGTCCGTGAAGGTCGGACGTCTCCGTTCGCGCCTTGATAAGGAAATCGCGCAGCAGAGCTTCGCGGCGCACGAGCAGTGCAAGCCGCTCGAGGCGAGCCATTCGGCTTTGCGAAGCGGCGCGGATGCCGGCCGACGGCCGTGCGCGACGCGGCGTGTGCGCCGTCGCGTGCACGGGATGATGGTGGTGCCGCGGCTGGACAGGTCCGCGATGACCTAGCGCGATCATGGCGACCGAAGCGGGAGCGATCAAGAACGTCATGCGTCGCCTATCCCACGGCGGCCAGTCGCCGGCAATGGGCGCCTCGCGGTCCGGAGATTGGGTCGGCCCCTGCCATCTGGGTGATGCCCCGCCCTTGACAGCCGGTCTCGCGCGTCGTATACTTGTCTCAAATCATTAAGACAATAGGACAATAGACGGGTAGCGAGTGTTCCATCTCAATGAATCCAGCGGCATCCCAGTCTACCTGCAATTACGGGAGCAGATCTTGCACGCGATATCACGCGGCGATCTCCGGCCGGGCGACCAGTTGCCCACCGTGCGCGAAGTGGCCATCGACCTGTCCATCAATCCCAACACCGTGAACCGCGCCTATGCCGAGCTCGAGCGCGATGGCGTTCTCAAGAGCACGCGCGGACGCGGCACGTTCATCGCCCCGCCGCTGGCCGCGCCCGGCACGTCGCGGCGCCGCGACCGTCTCGATGGACATCGCTAAACGCGCGCGCGCCGAGTGCGAGGCGTTCGGTTTCACGGCGGATGAACTCGTCAACGCGATCAAACGTTTCGATAAGGCTGACAACGGAGGGAAACACTAGTCATGCCAATGGTAACCAACCCACCGAGCACGGCGCCCACTGGTGCGGTAGTGGCCGGCACGCCATCGGTCCACTTCGGCAATGCCATCTCGTGGCTGCTCGCGTTCGTGTTCTTCTCCGGCGGCGTCGCGATGCTGTCGCAGACCGAATCGTTCGGCTACGTCCTCGCGGGCATCGTCTTGGCGCTGCTCTCGCTCACCTCGATCCAGATCGCCAAGGCGTGGGAGAAGGCGATCGTGCTGCGACTCGGCCGATTCCAGCGCCTTGCGGGACCCGGGATCTTCTTCATCATCCCGGCGATCGACAGCGTCGCCGCCTGGATCGATCAGCGCGTCCAGACGAGCACGTTCGTCGCAGAGCAGACGCTCACCAAAGACACCGTGCCGGTCGACGTCGACGCGGTGCTCTTCTGGGTCGTCTGGGATGCGAAGAAGGCGGCGCTTGAAGTCGCCTCGTATCGCGACGCGATCGGCTGGGCCGCGCAGACCGCGCTGCGCGACATCATCGGCACCACCTATCTTGGCCGACCTCCTCTCCAACCGCCAAGCGATCGACGCCAATCTGCAACAGGCGATCGACGGGCGGACGACCCCATGGGGCATCACCGTCCAGTCGGTTGAGATCCGCGACATCAAGATCCCTGAGAACTTGCAGGATGCCATGTCTCGACAGGCGCAGGCAGAACGCGAACGTCAAGCACGCGTCATCCTCGGAGATGCCGAGCGTCAAATCGCGGAGTCCTTCCTCGAAGCGGCGAAAGGCTACCAGAACAATCCGGTCGCGCTCCACCTACGCGCCATGAACATGCTCTACGAGGGGCTCAAGGAGAACGGGCGCGATGATCGTCGTGCCGAGCACGGCGGTCGAGACGATGGGGCTCGGCGTGATCACGGGGCTCGCGTCGATGGGGACGGCTCAAGGCGCGGTCGCTCCGCTGCCAGGGCTGACGGCCCCAGCCGGCGCGGTCGGCCAAGACACTGGCGGCGCCCCGCCGGCGGGCCCGTCGTCGACATCCATTGGAGGGGCATGATGCTCTCAGTAGCTCTCGTCATCGCAACAGTGTTGCAGGCAGCCTCGGGCGCCGCGGCGACTCAGGCGCCTACAAACGCGGCGGCACCGCCGGACGGCACCTACACCTACTCGATCGCGCAGAATTCGGCCCCGATCGGCACGAGCACGGTCACGGTGAAACGCACGGATGCCGGCATCACCGTGCACGAAAACGAGACGGTGAACGGCTCCAATTTCGTCGCGGACGAGACGCTGGACGCTCAAACCCTTGCGCCTAAGGGCTATACGGCGACCTACCCCTATCCGCAAGGGAGCGGGTCGCTGACCGCGCACGTCAGTTTCGGCCGCGGCGGCGCGACGGTCCGGTTTGACGGCATCGACGGCGTCTCGACGATCGCGTTGCCGTCCGGCGTGCACGTCGGCTTCGTGCTCGAGCTCTCGCTCATGACCGGCTTTTTGTTCCTGCCCGCGCAGATCGAGGCCGCCAACGTCGCGCAATTCTCGCAGATCCTGCCCAGCCGGGTGTTGCAGCAGACCTCGCGTGTCGACAAGAACCAGGGTTCACCTCCCACCGGCGTGCCTGCGAACGACGTGAGCATCGGCATCGCCGCATCGGTCAACTTCGATGAATGGTATAACCCCACGACCTTCGTCGTGCACGAGGTCTCGGTGCCGAGCCAGAACGTCTTGATCAAGCTGACGAAGTGACCCCAAGGGATGACTGACGGCGGCGAGGACCGCTCGCGCGTTGCGGCGGCGCGACGCTTGAACGGCCTCATCGCGTACCTCGCCGTACCATGGCGACCACGAGCTGCCTTCTCGCAGCTTCAGCGCTTTCCGACGTGGGGTTGGGCCGCGCTCTTCGGAATGTTGCTGACGCTGCTTGCCGCGCTGATCGCGCAGCCTGCGCAACTGCACGTCCTGGCGGTCAGCGAAGCGCACCGCATCGCTGCGCTCCCGCCCGGCGATCAGCTTCGCGAGCGTGTGGCCGTCTCCCAGACCTCACGATCGATCGGTCTCTTCCTTATGATAGGCGCGCTCGTCGGCCCGTGGCTCGTGTGGCTGTTCATCGCCATCTTCTTCTTCATCAGCGCCGCGATCGGCGGTGGCAAGGCTCGATTCGCCGCCGGCGTGGGTCGCCGCGCTCAACTCGTACGCCGTGCTTGGCATTGCGTTGGTCGTCAACGCGCTGCTCGTCTCGCTGCACGATCCTTCGTCCCTAAACTCGTCGCTCGACCTGGCGCGATTGCCCAGCCTGGGGATGCTTTTCCAGCACGATCGCGTGGTGGCTGCATTTCTGTCAGCCTACAACCCGTTGTACATCTGGTACTACGTCATCGTGGCGGTGGCGCTTGAGCGATTGCTCGGCATGCCGCGCTCTGCGGCTACCGTCGCCGCGGTCGCGTATAGCCTTCTGCAGGGCGTGATAGCAGCCGTCAGCTAAACCGCCGAAATGTAGCCGTCGACTGCCTTGACGCGTTAGCAGTCTCGATGCTATAGTGCTAATTGACTCCTGGCGCCGGCTGCGCCCGCGCATCGGGACACCAAGGCCTACCAGGCCTTGAGGCAACAATTCCAAGCCATAACAGTACCATTTTCTAGGCGCCGGTCCTTACCGCCGCCCGTGCGCAGGCCTGCGCGCCAATCGTTTCCCGGCCCATTTTCGAACAGGAGAGAAAAAACGCGATGACCTCCCAAACCCGTACCTCGTTGAGCTTCCTGCTGATCGGACTGCTCGGCGGGCTCATCGGTGCATTCGTCGTCACCTTCGTCGCCCCGAAGCTTGCGCACAGCAGCGAGGCCGCCGCGACCTTCAACGTGGCTTCCGCTGCGCCGTTGCCGCGCTCCGGCGACGGCGACCTCGAACAGCGCATCATCAATGTGGTCAAACAGACCGAGCCATCCGTGGTGCTGATCAAATCCACGGTGCACGGCGTCCAAAGCTACTACAACCCCTTCCAGAACGATCCGTTCTTCCGTCAGTTCTTCGGCGACCAGGGGCCGCCGCAGAATCAGCCGTTCACCGCAAAGGCGTCGGGCTCGGGCTTCGTCATCAAACGCGACGGTGACACAGCCTACGTCGCCACCAATGCCCACGTCATCTACCACGCCGACCACGTGCAAGTGCTTTTGTGGACCGGCCGTGAGGTGGACGCGCAAGTCGTCGGGGCCGACAATAGCACCGATCTTGCCATACTCAAGATCCACGGCTCCAAGTTGCCGCCGGCCTTGCCGTTGGGCAACTCGAGCTCGCTCCAGCAAGGTCAGTTCGTGCTAGCGATCGGCGAGCCGGAGTCGTTTCAGAACTCCGTCAGCTTAGGGATCGTCTCCGCGCTCCATCGCACCGGCATCGACGCGGGCGGTGGTGAGGGCTTCCCGACCTTCCATTACGATGACATGATCCAAATCACCACGCCGATCAACCCGGGCAATTCGGGCGGACCGCTCATCACGACGAGCGGTACGGTCGTCGGGATCAACGCTGTGGTCGCACCGCAGGCACAGGCCATCGGCTTCTCCATCCCCATCAACGCCGCTGAGCCGGTTCTCGCGGAGATAGAGACGACCGGGCACGGCATCCACGTCGCTCACGCCTACATCGGGGTGCAGATGCGCGCGCTGGACAAGCAACTGGCCAACTATCTGGGCTATTCCGGTACGGGTGGAGTCGTGGTCGTCGCTGTGCAGCCGCAGAGCCCCGCCGAGAAGGCCGGCTTGCAAGGCCGCGATATCATCCTCGAGCTCAACCATAAGAAGGTCACGGACCCCGATCAGATCCGATCCGCAATCGCGAAGCTCAAAGTGGGCGACAAGATCACCGTGCTGATCTGGCGCGACGGCAGCCTGCAGCCCTTCGACGTCACCTTGGGCGACCGTCCCGACGTGCCGCCGCAAGGCTAGGCAGGTCGCAGGGCTAGCAGGCATGAGGGCCGGGACCACCGGGTACGGCTAACACGAACACGAAACATCACCAGGCTGGGAGACGACCGTCTTACCAGCCTGGTCGCAAGGAGCAATCATCATGGCAAAAGTCGTCGGCATAGACCTGGGAACGACCAACTCGGTCGTCGCCTATATGGAAGGTTCGACGCCCACGGTCATCACCAACGCAGAGGGGAGCCGGCTCACCCCATCCGTCGTCGCCTTCACCAAGAGCGGCGAGCGGCTCGTCGGTCAGCTCGCGAAGCGGCAGGCGATCACCAACCCCGATCGCACCATCTCATCGATCAAACGCGAGATGGGCACCGACCATAAGGTGACGATCGACGGCAAGAGCTATTCGCCGCAAGAGATCTCGGCGATGATCCTGCAAAAACTTGTCGCCGACGCTAGCACGTACCTCGGCGAGAAGGTCACGCAGAGCAGTGATCACCGTGCCGGCGTATTTCAACGACGCGCAACGGCAGGCGACCAAAGACGCGGGCCGCATCGCCGGCCTCGACGTGCTGCGCATCATCAACGAACCGACTGCAGCGGCGCTGGCGTACGGTTTGGAAAAGAAAGGCAACGAGACGATCCTGGTCTGGGATCTCGGCGGCGGAACGTTCGACGTGTCCGTCCTCGAGGTCGGCGACGGGGTCTTCGAGGTCAAGTCGACCAACGGCGACACGCGCTTGGGCGGCGACGACTACGACAAGCGCATCGTCGACTGGTTGGTGGCGGAGTTCAAGAAGGACCAGGGCATCGATCTCTCCGGCGACCGCCAGGCGTTGCAGCGCCTGACGGAGGCCGCGGAAAAGGCCAAGATCGAGCTCTCCTCCATGGTGCAGACGTCGATCAACCTGCCGTTCGTCACCGCCGATCAGAACGGTCCCAAGCATCTCGACTACACCTTGACGCGAGCCAAGTTCGAGCAGCTCACCGCCGATCTGACCGATCGCTGCCGCAAGCCGTTCGAGAACGCCATCCGCGACGCCAAGCTGAGCATCGACGACATCAAAGAAGTCGTGCTCGTCGGCGGCGCCACGCGCATGCCGGTCATCCAAGAGCTCGTCAAATCGCTCGACCAAGAAGGACCCGAACCAGAGCGTCAATCCGGACGAAGTGGTCGCGGTCGGCGCGGCCATCCAAGCGGGCGTGCTCGCGGGCGAAGTCAAGGACGTCGTCTTGCTCGACGTCACCCCGCTGTCGCTCGGGCTCGAGACCCTCGGCGGCGTGATGACCAAGCTCATCGAGCGCAACACCACCATCCCGACGCGCAAGTCGCAGACCTTCACCACCGCAGACGACGGGCAGACCTCGGTCGATATCCACGTGCTGCAAGGCGAGCGCGAGATGGCGCCGGACAACAAGACGCTAGGCCGCTTTAGGCTGGAAGGCATCCCGCCTGCACCGCGGGGCGTGCCGCAGGTCGAAGTGACCTTCGACATCGATGCCAACGGCATCACCCACGTCAACGCCAAGGACCTGGGCACAGGCAAGGAACAGCGCATCACCATCACCGCGTCGAGCAATCTTTCCAAAGATGAAGTCGACCGCATGGTCAAGGATGCGGCAGTCGCACTCCGAGGAGGACAAGCGCAAACGCGAGGAGGCCGAGGTCCGCAACCAAGCGCAGAGCCTCGTGTACTCCGTCGAGAAGACGCTCAAGGACATGGGCGACAAGATCGATCCGGCCGAGAAGGCGGAGGTCGAGAAATCGCTGGACAACGTGCGTTCGCTCCTCAAGAGCGGCGCCACCGACGAGCTCAAGCGCGCATCGGATCGGCTGCAAGAGGCGTCGTACAAGATCGCGCAGAGCGTCTATCAAAAGGCCGAGCGCAGCCGGCGGCGATGGCGCCGGCGGTAACGGTGCAGCTGCCGAGCAGCCGGATGCGGCCAGCGGCGCCGGTGCCAGCCCGGGCAGCGCTGCGCCGGACGGCGACGTCATCGACGCGGAATACAAAGAGACATAACGGTGGCCGGCGGCGACGACTTCGACTCGCTCTCAAGCTCTGCCGGTGCCTGGGGTCGACCAGACGCCGGCCAACGGGCCGGCGCCGGCCGATGCGGAGGCACTGCGGTCCGAGCTTGAGCGCGCCCGAGCGCAGGCGCAAGAACAGCGCGACCTGTACCTGCGCGCGCTCGCCGATCTCGACAACTACAAGAAGCGCACCGACCGGTTCATCCGCGAGCAATCGGATGCCGGCCGGCGCGCTTTGCTCAATCGGGTCTTGGGCGTGCTCGACAATCTCGAGCGCGCCGCCGCGTATCGCCGGCAGGGCACATCGGCAGAACAGCTCGTCGACGGCCTGCTCGCGACCATCAAGCAGTTCGCGAGCTTGCTCGAGGCGGAAGGCGTGAAGCCGGTCGAGCTCACCGGGAAGATATTCGACCCCAAGGTATCGGAGGCGGTCGGCACGCGCGTCGCGCCGGACAAACCGGCCAACACCGTCTTGGATGAAGCGCGCCGAGGCTATATGATCGGCGAGGACCTCCTGCGGCCTGCGCAGGTCATCGTCTCGAAGCCATCCGAATAGCGGGCAGCGCATGCCCGTTTCGTATAAGGACTACTACAAGACGCTCGGCGTGACCAAGAGCGCGGCCGCTAAAGAGATCAAGGCGGCGTATCGCAAGCTTGCCCGCCAGTGGCATCCCGACGTCAACCCGACCAAGAAGAAAGAAGCCGAGGAGAAGTTCAAGGAGATCTCCGAGGCTTACGAGGTCTTGAGCGACCCGGAGAAGCGCAAGACCTACGACACGTTGGGCAGCGACTGGCAGCAGCGCGCTCGAGATTTTCAAGACACGCGCGGCTATCAGTACCAGACGACCCCGAGCGGCGGTGCGCAGTTCGACTTCGGTGACCTGGGCGATGGCGGCTTCTCCGAATTCTTTCAGACCTTCTTCGGCAATATCGGAAGAGGCGCGACGGCGCAGACCGGCCGCGGGCGGCGAGCCTCGCGCGGCTCGGACATCGAAAGCACGATCGAGCTGTCGCTGCGCGACGCCTACGCGGGCGGCAAGCGCACGCTCAACTTGCAGACGCACGTACCGTGCCCGCAGTGTCACGGCACAGGCAACGACCACGGCAAGCTCTGCCGCGAGTGTCACGGCAACGGCGCGATCGCCACGACCAAGTCGCTCGAGGTGACGATACCGGCGGGCGTGCGCGATGGCCAGCGCATCCGTCTCGCCGGGTCAAGGCGAGCCCGGTCTCGGCGGCGGCGCCAAAGGCGATCTGTATCTCGTGGTGCACATCACCTCGGATCCGACCTTCACGCGCAAGGGCGACGATCTCTACGTGGAGCAGCCGGCGAGCGTCTACACGCTCGTGCTCGGCGGTGAGGTGACCGTGCCCACCGTGACCGGCCACATCGAGCTCAAAGTGCCTGCCCACTCGCAAAACGGCCGTAAGCTACGCGTCGCCGGCAAGGGCATGCCGAAGCTGCGTGGCAGCGGCAACGGCGATCTCTACGTGACGCTCGTCGCGCAGCTGCCGACACAGCTCAGCGAGCAGGAGCGCGAGCTGTGGCGACAGCTCGCCGAACTCGACGGGAAGCGATGAAGGACGCCGAGTTGCTCGAGGGCTTCTACGCCATCAACGCGATCGTCGCACGCTTCGACGTCACGCCGGAGACGCTGATGCGCTACGAGCGCGCCGGCCTGTTGTCCCCACGCCTGGTCGACGACGTGCGCTTTTACTCCGACGGCGACGTCGAGCGGCTGTCCACCATCCGCCGGCTCACCGATATCTGCGGCATCAATCTGGCCGGGGTCGACGTCGTGTTGAGGCTGATCGAAGAGATCAAGATCCTGCAACACCAGATGTAGCCTGGCAAGGGCGCTTCCGCCAGTGGGACGAATCAAGGGAATTCTCAGGCACATCCAAGGTTACTCGAGGATAGATCGGCTATGTTGGCACCCGAGCGCAGCGTTGAAGCGATCGAAGCTGAAAAGATGGTCCTCGACACGGTGCGCAAGCTCGTGCAAGAGAAGGTCGCGCCACGAGCTGCGGCCATCGACGCGACCGGCGAATATCCCGACGATGTTCGCGAGCTCTTCGCGAAGAACGATTTGTTGGGCATCCCCTTCCCTGAGGAATATGGCGGCCTCGGCAGCTTCCTGACCTACGTCAAGGTCGTCGAAGAGGTCTCCAAAGCGTGCGCCACCAGCGCGCTCATCATCGCCGTGCAAGAGCTCGGCGCGCTGCCCATCATGATCGCAGGCAGCGACGAACAGAAGAAACGGTATCTGCCCAAGTTCGCGACTGGCGAGTGGATGACGTCCTATGCGCTGACCGAGCCGACATCGGGCTCGGACGCGGCCAACATGCGCACGACCGCGGTCCGTGACGGCGATCGGTACGTCTTGAACGGCACCAAGGTCTTCATCACCAATGTCGCCGTCGCCGACGTCTGCATCGTCTTTGCCATGACCGATGCTTCAGCAGGCCCGAAAGGCGTCTCGGCCTTCATCTGCCACAAGGACGATCCTGGTTTCAAGCTCGGCAAGGTCGAGCACAAGATGGGCATCCGTGGGTCGCCGACCAACGAGGTCATCCTCGACAATTGCCGCATCCCCGCCGACCGTCTGCTAGGAGCCGAGGGCCAGGGGTTCAAGATCGCCATGGCGACTCTCGACAAGTCGCGCCCGGGCGTCGCTGCGCAGGCGCTGGGGATCGCGCAAGGGGCGCTCGACTTCGCAGCCAGATACCTTCAAGAACGCGTCGCCTTCGGCAAGCCTTTGGCCAAGCAGCAAGGCCTGCAATGGATGATCGCCGACATGGACGTCGAGACGCAAGCGGCGCGCCTGTTGCTCTACGAGGCGGCGCACAAATGCGACCTGGGCGCGGATGACGTCACCTACTGGGGAGCGCTCTGCAAGCTCAAGTGCGGTGACGTCGCGATGAAGGTGACCACCGATGCGGTGCAGCTGCTGGGCGGCTACGGATACATGACGGAGTATCCGGTGGAGCGCATGATGCGCGACGCAAAGATCACCCAGATCTACGAGGGCACGCAGCAGATCCAGCGCATCGTCATCGCGCGCAAGCTGCTCGGCAAGTAAGCGAGACCGTTTCTCTCTTCTTTTAAAAGGGACTCACAACGTGGCTGTCGTTCATACCTTAGGTTTTCCGCGCATCGGCGCTAAGCGCGAGCTCAAGCGTGCGCTGGAGTCGTATTGGAAGGGTGAGACTGGCGAGGCCGAGCTCGAAGATGCCGCGCGCGAACTGCGTAGCCGCCACTGGCAGATCCAACGGGATGCGGGCCTGGATTACGTGGCTGTCGGCGATTTCTCGTACTACGATCAGATGCTCGATATGAGCGCCATGCTGGGCGCCGTGCCCAGCCGCTTCGGCTTTTCCGGCGATGCGGTCGACCTGCGGACCTATTTCGCGATGGCGCGCGGCTCTGCGGCGGCGCCGGCGATGGAGATGACCAAGTGGTTCGACACGAACTACCACTACATCGTGCCGGAGTTCGAGAAAGGCACCCGGTTTGCGCTGCGCGGCACCCGCATCGTCGACGAGGCCCGCGAAGCGTTGCATGAGGGTTTCACGCCCAAACCCGTGCTGGTCGGACCGCTCACTTATCTCTGGCTCGGCAAGGAGCGCGGTGCGCACGCGCATGGATCCGACCGGCTTGACCTAGTGGCACAGCTCTTGCCCGTGTATCAAGAAGTGCTTCGTCAACTCAAGGCTGTGGGAGTCGGCTGGGTGCAGCTCGACGAGCCGGCGCTCGCAGCCGGACTGCCTAAGGCGTGGCTAGCCGCCTTCCCACAAACCTATCAAACGCTCGCGCAATGCGGCGTCGACATCTTGCTCGCGACCTATTTCGAGTCGGTGCAGGAGCATGCCGCGATGCTGCAAGCGCTGCCGGTCAGCGGCATCCATCTTGATCTCGTGCGCGCTCCCGAACAGCTCGACGCATTTGTCGCCGGCCTGGCGGCCGGCAAGGTGCTGTCATGCGGCGTCGTCGACGGCCGCAATGTCTGGCGCACCGACCTTCGGCGCGCGTTGGGGCTGCTGGACCGCGTGCGTGCCAAGACCGATAACGTCTGGGTCGCTCCCTCGTGCAGCCTCATCCACGCGCCGGTCGACCTGGCTTTGGAGACCAAGCTCGACGTCGAGCTGCGTTCCTGGCTCGCGTTCTCGGCCAAAAACTCCACGAGCTCGCGGTGCTCGGCCGCGGGTTGGAACATGATGGTCGCGAGGCGATCGTCGACGAGCTGCAGCTCTCCGACACCGTGCGGCGCAGCCGCGAGCAATCAAAACGCATCCACGATCCGGCGGTCGAGAGGCGAGTCAGTGGGCTTGTCGAGACTGACGCCGCGCGAGCAAGCGCCTTTCCGGTGAGGCAGCGCAAGCAACAGGCGGACCTGAAGCTGCCGGCTCTTTCCCACGACCACGATCGGCAGCTTCCCGCAGACCAGGCGATCCGTGAGGCCCGTGCCAAGTTCAAGAAAGGCGAGCTGCCCGCACCCACTACGAAAAAGCCATGAAGGCCGAGATCGAGCACGCGATCCGCGAGCAGGAGAAGCTTGGGATCGATGTGCTGGTGCACGGCGAAGCCGAGCGCAACGACATGGTCGAGTATTTCGGCGAGCAGCTCTCGCGGATTCGCCTTCACGCAAAACGGCTGGGTGCAGAGCTACGGCTCCCGGTACGTCAAGCCGCCCATCATCTTCGGCGATGTCTCGCGTCCGCGTCCGATGACCGTGCCTGGATCAGGTATGCGCAGTCGCTGACCAAGCGCCCGATGAAGGGCATGCTCACGGGACCCGTGACCATCCTGCAGTGGTCATTCGTGCGCGACGACCAGCCGCGCTCGGTCACTGCCACGCAGATCGCGCTGGCGCATCCGCGACGAGGTCGCCGACCTGGAGCGCGCCGGCATCCGGATCATCCAGATCGACGAACCTGCCTTTCGCGAGGGTCTGCCGCTCAAGCGCAAAGATTGGGATGCGTATATCGATTGGGCCGCGCGAGCGTTCCGCATCGCGTCATCGGCCGTGTGACGATGGCACGCAGATCCATACCCACATGTGCTACTCGGAGTTCAACGACATCTTCGAGGTCGCTCGCGCTACTGGATGCAGACGTCATCACCATCGAATCGTCGCGCAGCGGCATGGAGCTGCTCGATGCGTTCAAGAGGTTCCGCTATCCCAACGAGATCGGACCCGGCGTCTATGACATCCACTCGCCGCGCATCCCCAGCACGGATGAGATGCACTCGCTGCTCGAAAAGGCAGCCGGGTTCTTGTCGCCCGAGCAGTTATGGGTCAATCCCGATTGCGGCTTGAAGACGCGACGCTGGGAAGAGGTGCTGCCGGCGCTGCGCAACATGGTCGATGCAGCCAAGCGCATGCGCGAGCGGATCCCGGCAAGAGCCTGATAAAGGTTGTCAGCCTGATCGTCTCATCGCCCGCGTCGCGGCTTAGGGATGGGTTCTGTGAAGAGACGGCGGACCGGCATTGAGAATCCCGGCAGCGCGCTGTCGGTAAGGTTCTCGTCCGCCGAGAAGATCCGCTGACCGCTCTTGGTCCGCGCGGTCACGGTCTGCGCCGTAGTGTCCACCAAAAAGACCACCACTGAACCTGCAGCGAGATAGACGCGCACCTTCTCTTCTACGTCAGTGGTTCGGTCGCCCGGCGACAAGATTTCGAGGACGACGTCGGGCGCGACGCGAGGGATGTCCGCCTCCGCGGCAGACTCATAGGGCACTCGGTCGTACGACAGATACGCCACATCGGGCACAAGCGGCCGCCGTATCTCTCCCGGGGGAGCGATGCGGAACTCCCACTCGGTGCCGACGCGACCTGACCCTTCACGCACAGCCCACTCATAGAGCGCGCTGATTAGAACGCCCTGGGCCAACGCGTGTTTTCGTTGTGGGCTCACTTTTCGCAGCGCGCGCCCATTGACCCACTCCGTCGCGGGCTCGGTTTCGGCCAACGTGATCTCGACCATGGCACATGAATTGTATCACGCCGCTGGGAAGCGAGTCCAGCCGCTCTGAACCCTGTCGGATTAGTCCATCGCGGCTTAGCGTGCCGCGTCTATAGCGTCCAGCGATGCCGGATTCTCGAGCGCGGTGAGATCGCCGAGGTCATCCAGCTTGAGATAGCGCGCGCGAGCGACGCGGCGCATGAGCTTGCGCGTTGCGCGTGTGCGGCAGGTCGTGGACGAACTTTATCGGCCTTCGGCGCGAGCGCTTTCCCCAGGCTTGCGACCACGCTTTGCCGAGCGTCGCCCGCAAGTCCTCGCTTGGCTCATAACCCGGCCGCAGCACCGCCAGGCACACGACGGAGTCGCCTTTGATCTCATCCGGCACCGCGATCGCCGCAGCCTCGCGGACGGCGCCGTGTCCGACGAGCGCGCTCTCGTACTCCGCGGGGCCGACGCGCTTGCCGGCCACGTTGATCGTGTCGTCGGAACGCCCGTGGATGAACCAAAAGCCGTCGTCGGAGACGCTGCCCAATCGCCGTGCACCCACACGCTCGGGAGGCGCGACCAGTATGTCTGCAGATAGCGCTCGTCGTCATGCCAAAATCCGAGCGTCATGCCGGGCCACGGCTGACGCATGACCAGCTCGCCGACCTGTCCGCGCACGGAGTGCCCTTGCTCGTCGACGATGTCGGCGTCCATGCCGGGCACGGGCCCGTGAAACGCGCACGGCACGAGCGGGCGGATGGGGAAGCAGCCGAGGATGCCGCCGCTGATCTCCGTGCCGCCCGAATAATTGATGATCGGCAGCGTCCCGCCGCCGACGGCGCGAGCAAACCACTTGTATGGTTGCGGGTTCCATGCTTCGCCGCTGGAGCCGAGGATGCGCAGCGAGGACAGATCGTGCCTGCGCGGCATGGCGTCGCCGTGCATCATCAGCGAGCGGATCGCCGTCGGCGCGATGCCGAGATGCGTCACCTTGTGACGCGCGCAGACCTCCCAGAGCCGGTCCGGCGGCGGATAGTCGGGCGTGCCGTCGAATAGAGCACGACCGTAGCGCCGAGGCCGAGCGCGCCGAGCACCAAGAACGGGCCCATCATCCATCCGATGTCGGTGAACCAGAGCATGCGATCGGCCGGTTTCACGTCGAAGCACAGATATTGATCGATCTGCACCTTCACGGGAAAGCCGGCGTGGCCGTGCACGACGCCTTTCGGCTTGCCGGTCGAGCCCGAAGTGTAGAGCAACAGATACGGATCGTTCGGATCGGTGAGCTCCGACGCCACGAAGCGAGGTTGGCCCGCGGTCGCCGCGCGCCAGTCAACGTCTTGCGCATCGTCCCAGGCGCAGCGTCGCCGTGCTGGCGCAGGACCAGCCGGTGCTCGACGGTGGGGACAAGCGCGCACGCCGCGTCGGCGACGCTTTTCATATCGACGTACTTGCCGCGGCGCATCGTGCCGTCAACGGTCAGCAAGAGCTTGCGTCTTGCGCGTCCTCCAGCCGCGTGGCAAGCGCCTGGGCGCCGTAGCCGGAGAACGCGGGCACGGCGATAGCGCCGATGCGGCCGATCGCCAGAAGCGCGATGGCCGTCTCCGGCACGAGCGGCATGAAGATGCCGACCGTATCCCCTTTGCCAACCCCGAGGCCCCGCAGCGCTGGCGCACAGCGCTGACACCTCACCGAGCAGCTCTTCGTAGCTCAGCGCCGCGTGTGGCGCCACTTTCGGACTCCCAGATGATGCGCTGGTTGCTGCGCGCGACCCTGCGAGACATGACGGTCGATGCAGTTGTACGACGCGTTATACATGCCGCCGACGAACCAGCGCGCGAACGGGATGCCGCGCGAGGTGTCGAGCAGCTGGCGATAGGGCGCAAGCCACGCAAGGCCGAGATGGGGGATGAGGCGCTCGTACAAGCCGGCGATGTCGCGGCGCGTGAGCGCCCACAGATCCTCCAATGAAGCGGCGCCAACCGCACGCATGAACTGCGTGATGTTGGCGCCCTCGATGGTCTGCGCCGTTGGTTCCCACGCGAACGGGGCGTGGCCGGAGTCGACCGCCATGCGGCCGCGGTTATCTACTGCGGGCTGGTTCCCTGCGTTTGGGCCGCGGTGTTGCCTGGCTGCGTGACCTGCATGCTCGTCGGCTTTGCAGCTGCCGGCGCGTCGCCCGCGGCGATCTTGTCCTGCACGTAGGTCAGGGCGCGCTGCAGTTGCTCGTCGGTCGCCGGCTTGCCGAAGTCCGGCGGTTTGACGTCGGCCACGGCGATATCAGGCGCGATGCCGACCGAGTTGATGTCTCGTCCGTTCGGCGTCAGATATCGTGCGGTCGTGATCTTGATAGCGCTGCCGTCGGGCAACGGATAGATCGTCTGCACGACGCCTTTGCCGAAGGTCCGGCTGCCGATGAGGATGCCTGCGCCCGAGTCCTGGATGGCGCCCGACGTGATCTCAGAGGCGCTCGCGGTGAAACCGTTGACGAGCACCGCCAGCGGACGCGGCGCGACCGCGGTGTTCTCGGCGTCGAACGTCGTCAGCGGCTTTGTGCGGCTGTCGATCGAGACGATCGGACCTTCCGGCACGAAGAGCGACGAGACGTCGATCGCAGCGTTGAGATAGCCGCCGCCGTTGTTGCGCAGGTCGAGCACGATGCCTTTCACGCCCTGCTTGTCGAGCTTTTGCATCGCAGTGGCGAGTTCTTGGCCGGTGGTGAGCCCGAAGACCAACACCTGCACGTAGCCGATGTCGCCGTCGAGCACCCGCTCGCGGACGCTGGGCGCGTGGATCGTCTCGCGCGTGATGGTCATGACGATGGGCTTGGGCACGCCGGCGCGCTGCACGGTGAGCTGCACCGTGGTGCCTGCCTTGCCGCGGATGAGAGAGCTGTCTTGTTCGGTCGTCAGACCCTGCGTGGGCTTGTCGTCGACCGTGAGGATGACGTCGCCGGCTTGCAGTCCGGCCTTCTCCGCCGGCCCGCTGTCGATGGTCTGGACGACGAGGAGCGATTTGGTGGTCGCGTCCACATCGATGACGATTCCGACACCGGCAAAGTTGCCGCCGTCGAGCCCTTCATTGAGGCTGCGGTATTCCTTCGGCGTCATGAAGACCGTCCAACGGTCGTGCAACGCCTGCATCATGCCGTCGATGGCCGCGTAGGCGATGTTGCGGCCGCCTACCGTTTGGCCGTAATCGTGCTCGACCACGAAGAGCTCGTGGTTGAGCGCGGCGATGTCGGCGCTGTCGCTGCCCGCGGCGTGCAAGGTCGGCACCTTGTTGGGATCGCCGCCGTGTCCCTTGACGACGGTCCGCATCCCGCTCACCGCACCGTCGAGCAGCACTTGGTCGGTCGTCTTCTTGTAGAACTCGGCTGAGGCTCGTTCGAACGAGTAATCGAGCATGGAGCGGCCGACGTCGTCGCTCGCGGACGCCGAAGCGGCCGCGTGGAGACCGACCGTGAGGCTCAAGCCGAATGCGACACCGAGAACCTTGGCCACCACCCGTTGCAGGGACGAAGTCATGAGAAACCTTTCTCTTGGGTTGGGCGCCTGATGGCCACCCGGACTGCTATACGTTGTGCTGCGTCAGCGCGATCTGGCGTTTCAGATAACGGCAGCGCGGCCTGGAGCTGTACGTCCTTGCCGGACAAGCCGACGTCTCTATAGTCCATCGGCACTACTATGTTGGGCTCGATGCCCTTTTTGTTGATATCACGTCCGTTTGGCGTCACATACCGTTGGGTCGTGACTTTGATGGCGCTGCCTCCGGGCAAGTCATATATCGTCTGCACCACGCCCTTGCCGAACGTCTTGGTGCCGAGCAGCACCCCGATCTTGGAGTCTTGGATCGCGCCGGCGGTGATCTCCGATGCGCTGGCCGAGTATTGGTTGACCAGCACGACGAGCGGATGCGGCGGGATCGCGTCTTGGTTGGCGTCGTCGGTTTCGACGTGGCCATCACGGTCGATGACGCGAGACGATCGGTCCGTCCGCGATGAACTTCGAGGAGATGTCCACCGCCGCGTCGAGCAATCCGCCGCCGTTGTCGCGCAGGTCTAAGATGAAGGCTTGCGCGCCCTGTTTGAGCAGCTGGTCGAGCGCGTCCGTGACCTCTTGCGCCGAGCGCTCGCCGAAATCGTACAGCTGGATATAACCGATATCGCCGTCGATCATGTGCGACGTCATCGAAGGCACCGTGATGACCTCGCGCTCGATCGAGAAGTCGCGCAGGTCGCTGTGGCTGCGACGGATCACCAAGGTGACAGTCGAGCCCGCCTTGCCGCGGATCAGGTTCATGACGAGATCGAGATCCAAACCCTTGGTCTGTTTGCCGTTGACCGAGATGATGATGTCGCCTCGTTTGAGGCCGGCGCGCGCCGCCGGCGTGCCGTCGATGGGTTGGATGACGTTGATCTCGTGCGTCTTGGGGTCTTTGCCGATGTACACGCCGATGCCGCCGAAATCCCCGCCCTGGATGAATTCAGTGAGCGACGTCTTGTCGCGCGGGCTCAAAAAGACGGTGTACGGATCGTGCAGCGTGCTCAGCGCGCCCTCGATGGCGGCATACGTGAGGTTGTCAGCGCCGGCCTTTTGGCTATATTTCTCAAGCGCGCCGTCAAGCAGCTGATTGGCGTCCTCGTCGACCCGCGCCGGTGATGCGCCCGCGCTGACCGGCGGGAGCGCCAGCGTCGCCGCGATGTGCTTGTATTTGAGATACTCGATCAGGCCATTGCGCTCGCCTTGCAGCAGCAGCGATTCGTCGACCGGCTTGTAGTAGACATTGCGGATCTTGTCCAGCGACATGTCGAGCATGTCGAGATTCCGCTGCTGATCGCCGCTGGATCCGTCCGCGGCATCTCCCGCGACGTTGCCCATGTCCCAGGCCAGCACGGGATGGTGTTCGCGCATGCGCACCGCGAGATGCGTGCGGTGCTGCACCGCCAAAAACGCGAGCAGTCCGGCGATCACGAGGATCAAGACGATGATGGTGCGACGCGAGGAGGACACTAGAGCTGTTCGTTTCCTTTCAAGTCCGCTACCGCGGGACACGCTTCCTAATACAACGTTTGGGGTGAGGAGTTTCATTCGCCGTCGGGGGCCTTATGCCCGCAGCCACCCGCTGCAACCCCTGGGAAAACGTGTAAAAATCCTAGAGCCGCGACAGAGGATCGACGGGCACGCCGTTGACCCGTATCTCGAAATGGAGGTGCGGTCCAGTAGCCCAACCGGTGGCCCCGACGGCGCCGATCACCTGTCCGCGCTGGATCCACTGATGCTCGGTCACGTACATCGCAGAACAATGCGCGTACAGCGTCGAGAGTCCCGAAGCGTGGTCTAGAATGATGGCGTTGCCGTACCCCCCGTACCAGCCGGCGTACAATACTATCCCATCGGCCGAGGCCTGGATCGGCACACCGTAGCGCGCCCCGATATCGATTCCGGAATGCAGCTGATAGCGTCCCGTGACAGGATCCACCCGCATGCCGAAAGGCGAGGTGATGGGCCCATGGACGGGCCATGCGAAGCTGACCGGCCCACCTTGCGGTCGCTCGACCGGCGGGGGCAGGCCGGCCGCGATGGCCGCTGCGCGTCGCGCCTGCGCCGCCGCCATGCGCGCGTTCATGGCCGCCAGCTCCTCTTGACGCTGGCGCTCGCGGATGAGCTCTTGCAGCCGCGCTTCCTCAGCGGCGCTCAGATTCTCGAGGGTGTCGACCTGCTGCGCGATGACGTGGCGTTGGCTCGCCGCGACCGCGAGTAGATGACGGCGTTCGTCGGCCAGCACGCCTAGTTGCCCCTTGCGGGTCAGCTCTTCATCTTGCTGCCGCGCGAGCGCGGCCTGCGTGGTCTCGAGGTCGTAGACGATCTTCTGATACTGGGTCTGCTCGCGGTTGACCGCGGCGATCAGCTGCGCGTCCGAGCGCAAGATATAGCGCACGAAGTCCCAGCGCTCGATGAAATCCACGAACGACGTCGCGCTGAGCAGCACGTCGAGGTACGAGGCGCTGCCGTACTCGTAGACGTCCACCAGACGGCGGTTGAGAGCGTCGCGATGGCGCGCCAGGCTCGCCTGTGCCGCCGCGAGTTGGCCGCGCCGTATGCCAAGGCGTAATTCTGTCTGACGGATCGAGCCCGCCAGGTCGCTCAGATCGACGCGGACGCGTGCGATGCTGCTCTGCACGGCGTCGAGCTGCTGCGCGATCGTCTGCTCTTTGAAGCGGGCCTCATGCAATTGGCGGCGGCTTTGCTCGAGTTTGCGGTGGGTCGCTTCGATGACCGCCTTCTTCTGGCGGATCCTCTCGCCGAGCGGCACGGGCGTCGCCGCCGAAGCGACGTCAGCCGGACGCAAGCCCGGCATCGATACCGGAGCGATGATCGTCAATGCCGCCAGCAGGGATGCGACGATGAGGTAGCGCCGCAGGGTCATGCGGTCTGCAGATACCGGCTGACGGAGAGCAGGCTCGACAACATGCCGACGAGCATGCCGGCGACGAGCAGCTCGAACGCCAGATGATGCAGCGGGATGCTCGCGAGGCTGAACGGGATGAACGGCACGCTCACCACGAGCTTTTGCACAAGCGAACGGTAGCCGGTCTGAAGCAGCAGCAAGCCCAGTGACGCCCCTAGTAGACCCGAGAGGATGCCCTCGAAGATGAACGGCCAGCGGACCGCCCAGCCCGTCGCGCCGACCAGCTGCATGATGCGGATCTCGCGCTGGCGTGCGAAGACGGTGAGCCTGATGGTGTTGTACATGATGAGCGACGTCGCTAAGATAAGCAAACCGATGATGCCCGCCCCGATCGCGCTGAAGAGCGTTTCGGCGCGCAGCAGTTTCTCGGTGACGCTGCTGCCGAAGTTGACCACCGCGACGCCAGGTTTGGTCTCAAGACTGGCGGCCACCGCCGGCACGTCTTGCGGCAGCTTCGTGTGCACGACGATGGTGTTCGGCAGCGGGTTGCTGTTGAGCACGTTGAGGTTGAACTGGCCCCGCAGCCGCTGGCGCAGGTTCATCATGGCCTGCTTCTTGCTCACGTAGCGCACGCTGTCGACGCGCGGATCGGTCTGGGCGTGGCGCATCAAGTCCTCGACTGCCGGGCCCTTCGCGTCGTCGCGCAGATAGACGGCGATGGCCACTTGGCCGACGATGTTCTTCATGACGATGTCGAACGAGGTGCGCAAGAACAGGAAGACGCCCAGCAACACGATGGATATGGCGATGGTCCCGATGGCGGTGAGCGCCATGGTGATGTTGCGCGTGAAGTTCTGAGCGACCTCGGCCCAGAAGAACCTGACCCTACCCCAATCCAACATGGTAACGGCCGCGCTCCTCATCGCGCGCGATGCGACCATTCACGAGGCGGACCACTCGGCGTCGCATCCGGTCGACGATCGCCTGATTATGCGTGGCGACGATCATGGTGGTGCCTTTGGCGTTGATGCGCGCCAACAGCGCCATGATCTCGCTCGACGTCTCTGGATCGAGGTTGCCGGTCGGCTCGTCGCACAGCAGGATCAAAGGATTGTTGACCAGCGAACGGGCGATGGCGGTGCGCTGCTGCTCGCCGCCGGATAGTTCGTGCGGGAACATCTTGCTCTTGTGGGCGATGCCGACGAGTTCGAGGGTTCGGGGCACTCGTCGCAGGACGTCGCGCGAGCTCGCGCCCGTGACCTGGAGGGCGTAGGCAACGTTTTCCCAGACCGTCTTTTGATGGAGCAGCTTGAAGTCTTGGAAGACCACGCCGACCTTGCGGCGCAGGAACGGGATCTGGCGCGGGCGCACCTCGGCCAGGCTCTGTCCGTCCACCACGACGTCGCCTTCGGTCGGCCGCTCTTCCCGGTTGACGCATTTGAGCAGGCTCGACTTGCCTTGCCCGGAGCTGCCGACCAAGAACAGGAATTCGCCGCGGGCGACGCTGAGGCTGACTTCGGTGAGCGCGTGGACGCCGTTGGGGTAGATGAGGCTGACGTCCTGGAAGACGATCATGCTCGGCCCAGCGCAAAGCCGGGAGTGCTGAAAATGGCCATCCTGTTCCGGTTCATTCGCCGCCCAGCCGCACGGCCCTATCGGGTGGGGAAGAGCTCACGGTTTTGGCAAAGGGGTCCGCATGGACTTTGATCTCACGACCGATCAGTTGGACGTGCAGAAGCTGTGCCGTGAATTCGCCGACGGTGAGATCGCGCCGCACGCGCAAGACTGGGATGCCAAGGCTGAATTTCCATTGGACACCGTGCGCAAGATGGGCGCGCTCGGCTTGCTCGGCCTGCCATTTCCGGAGCGGTATGGGGGCGCCGGTGCCGACACCGTCTCGTACGCGCTCGCGGTGATGGAGATCGGCCGCGCGGATGCGTCCGTCGGCATCACGATGGCAGCGCACGTGTCGCTGGGCACGCAACCGTTCTTGCTCTTCGGCAGCGAGGACCAGAAGCAAAAATATCTTCCGCCGCTGGCGCGCGGCGAGCAGCTGTGGGCCTTCGGCCTGACCGAGCCCAGCGCCGGTTCGGACGCAGGCGCGACCAAGACCAGCGCCCAGGTGCGCGACAGCGCCTGGGTGATCAACGGTTCGAAGTGCTTCATCACCAACGCCGGTACCCCCATGACCGGCGGCGTCACCATCACCGCGGTCACCGGTCCAGGCGAGAACGGCCGGCCCGAGATCAGCAATATCATCGTGCCGCAGGCGACGCCTGGCTACAGCCAAGCGCCGCCGTATAAGAAGATGGGTTGGCGAGCGTCGGATACGCGCGAGCTTTCCTTTGACAACGCGCGGGTGCCGCAAGAGAACCTTCTCGGCGAGCGCGGCCGCGGGTTCAAGCAATTCCTCGACATCCTCGACGGCGGTCGCATCAGCGTGGGCGCTCTCTCGGTCGGGTTGGCGCAAGCGTGTTATGACGCGGCAGCGAAGTACGCCAAGGAGCGGCATCAATTCGGACAGGCCATCGCCAAATTCCAAGCGGTGCAGTTCCAACTCGTCGACATGGCGGTGGAGATAGACTTGGCGCGCACAGCCGTGCTCAAAGCCGCCTGGCTCAAGGATCAGGGTCGCGATTTCGCCATGGCGGCGGCGACCGCCAAGCTTTTTTCGGGAGAGGTCTCGCGACGTTGCGCCAACGCGGCGGTGCAGATCCATGGTGGCTACGGATTCATGGACGAGTACGCGGTATCGCGCTATTGGCGCGACTGCAAGATCAATGAGATCGGCGAGGGCACAAACGAAGTCCAGCGCATGGTGATCGCCCGTCTGCTCGGGCTGACCTAGAACGCCTGAACCGCTCGGCCCTTTAGTGCGTCGTGTCCACCGCGAGGCCGAAGCCGACGAGCTCGCTGGCCGAATCGAAGAACTGGCGGCGATTGACGACCAGGTTCACGTTGCCGCTCGCAACTTCAGGGGCGGGGATCACCCAGATCACGAGCGGGTCGTAGACGAACAGCAGGTCGCGCACTGCGTCAAACGCCATGCCGGTCGGTCCTGTGCTGAAGTTCGTGATGAGCTGGCCGTGCCCATTGGGCCCGTTCGCCGTGCTCGCGTTATGGATGACGTTGATCTGCTTGCGGCTGAGCTCGCCGACGAACAAGATGTCGTTGGCAGCGCTGTACGCCATGCCGTCCGGCGAGTTGAGGCCCAGTATCTCGCGGCTAGCCGGGATGGTCGGGTTGGTGCTCGAGGTGACCGCCGCCTGGGCCGCCGCGCCGAAGGCGTCGAAGAAGCAACGACCGTTCCCTCGTCGCTCACGAACAGCCGGTCGCTGACCGGATCGTACAGCAGCTCTTGCGCCCGCGGAGTCCCCGAAACACCGGGATCGGTGATGGTGATGGTGATGTTCGCCGCCGGCACAGATGCCGGGGTCATGATGTGCGCGTTCTTATAGACCTGAAGCCTGGGGCCGTTGACGTTGGCGACGTACAGCAGATCGTGGGTCGCGTCGTAGGCGGCCGTCCCTTGGCCATTGGAGTAGGGCACCTGGACGTCGGGGTTCGCGCCGTTCTTGGTGGATGGAGCGTTCCATATTTTGATCGGCGTCGAGACCGGTGGGCCGATCGTCTGATTGGGATATGCGCTTGGATACCATAGCACGTTGAACGTCGGTGAGAAGATCACGTCCGGGTTGCTCGGGTCGCTTGTGGGCAGTGTCGCCGATGCGAACGCAACGCCGTTGAGGACCGCCGCGTGGAGATAGACCCTGACCGTCTTCGAGCTTGCATCCTGGACGTACAGGGTGTCCGGCCCTGAGGTCGGGATCGGGGTCGGTGTGGGGCTGGTGCTCGTCGAGCCGTAGTTGCAGCCGGTGAATGCGGCGATGATGGCGGCGGCCGAGGCCGCAGCAATGCAAACTCCCAGTCTGGGATTCATCAGAGTCGGGTTCTCCTCACATCGGGGGTTTTGCGAGCCAGACCAGGCGGCCGCATCCACAAATCGAACTGGCCTGTCTAGTTCGCGGGGCCACCTGTTCGACCTGCCCTGTGGCCTGCGCTAAAAGCAGAAGGCTGCTGGTTTCCCAGCAGCCTTCCAGCTTGTCTGTGTCGCTACGCGCTAGATCTTCGCCGAGACTTGGAAGATCCAGTCTTGATACGGTAAGATACCAGCCGACGAGTACGGATAGTAGTTATTGCCGTAGTAGGCAGTCCCCGGGTTCGGTCCAGGGTTGCTGAACGCACCCAGCGGCGCGGCGCTGTAGAACCCGTTGTCACCGTACGAGATGTTCTTCTGTGACGCCGGCTGCTCCCACGCGTAACCTTGGTTCGAAACTCCGCTCAGGAGGTTCGTTCCCAAGATCGACGCCTTGAGACTGTGGCCGATGTCGTGTGAGATCGCGAGGTTCACAGTCCACCACGACGGGCCCTTGAGCGACCCCGGCGAGTCGAACGTGCCGGTGTACGGATCCGGCCCATTGCCGCCGTAGAAGGTCTTGCCCGCAGGAACCGCTAGGCATCCCGTGTTTGCATTTGCTGGAACGCCTGGTGCGCAGTGTGGATCGGGGAATTGCAGGGCGTCGCCGTACGGGTTGCCTGACGAGTAGCTGAAGGGCACAAAACATCAAACCCGTTGCTCTTGAATTCGGGCGTGAAGTTGATGACCCAGGCGACGTCATAGGACGGACCCGTTGATGTCGGCGACATCACGAACGATGGTGCTAGTGTCCGTTGGGATCGAGCAGTGCGTAGTTAGTTCCGTAAGCCTGGTTGTAGCCGCAGATACCACCCATGGCAGGTGCCGGCCAGGTTGGTGCCGTTCATCAGTCGATGAACGTCGTCCGACCACCATTGGCCGACGTTGAACCTGATCAACGAGTTCCGTATAGGTCACAGCCAGCGTCCCACCGAGCCCGCTCGCGCCCGGCACGTTTTTGACCGTGAGGAACTCGATCGCCGCTGATGTGTGCATTACCGAAGTTGTCTCCAGTCACGAAGGCCGGCGACTGCGGATTGAACGGGATGCTGAGGATCTGGTTACGCGTGTTCCTGTAGAATGGCGTCACTCTTCACCGAGTAGCCGCCGTTGAACTCGTGCTCGATCGAGGCGTCGTAGTTGGTGCTGTCCTCCGGCAGGATGTTGTGAACCACGCCGAAGTTCAGACCATCATAGAAGCTGTTCAGCAGATCCGAGCGAAGTGCCCGGACCCCAGTCCGGATTTCGCCGATACTGTTCGAATGCCGAGTTCGGCGGTTGCACGTAGCGTCCGACCGAGAAGCGCAGAACGTCTCTCGAATCGAGATTGACCGTGGCGCCGAAACGCGGGCTGATCGTCGTGTAGCTGACGAAAGCTCTGGGGATCCTGCCAATGAGCGTTGCCAGCGCCCGGTCGATCCTTGGGGTTCGCGGAGGCGCTGAGGATCTGGAAGCAGTTCTGTCCCCCGCGATGACCTTCGGATCGCTCGGGCTGTAGTTGAAGCCGTCGAAGCACTGGCCTTGCGTCTCCTCACCGAGGTACGCCAAACCGTCTGGACCGCTGAGCTTCATCGGCATGAGCTGGAATCCGAACTGATCCCAACGCAGACCGAGGTCGAACAGCAGCTTGTCGCTCGGTTTGAACGAGTCGCTGATCACGCCATCCCAATCGAGCGGCGTCGTCGATGACCAGGTGCTGAACGGTCCGGGGATCGTCGTCACGGTTGCTCCCGGCGTGCAGCCCGTGGTTCCAACGCACGCACGTTGGCGCTCCGCTCACCTGGGGAGCGTAATTGTAGCGCAGCGTCAGGTCGCGTGTCCAGTCGCCGCCGATCTTCACCAGGTTCTGCTGGTTGATCTGGTTCTCGTAGTCGAGGTTGACGCCGGTCGCGTCGTCATGCAGCTGGTAGAACGAGAACCCGACGAAGCCGTTGATCGGTTGGTCGAGAGTCCAGGAAGAGTACATCTGGTACGCAGAGAGGCGTAGGAACGATGCCTGGTTGATCGATCTCGTGTACGCCAACCTTCTCGATCGAGTACTGCTGGCTTTGGCTGTCCTGGAAGTTCGAGGGGATCGGACCGCCCGTCGGATTGTTGATCCCTGTCGCCTGGTTGAAGCTCCCACCCGATGACGGCCACGTGAGCGGCATCATGAGGTCGGGATTGTAGGGCTGACCGGATTGACCCTGATAGATCACGCCGGTCGGCCACAGCGTCTGACCAGTCGCTGAGCGTCGTGCCGCAGCTGTAGTTCGTCGTGGCCTGGGCCGGATCTGCTCCTGGCGAGCCGTACAGGCCGTACGGGGTATCCAGGTCGCTGCCGACGACGTACAGAGCCTGCAGGTCGTCGTTGAGCCCGTTGTGGGCGAACTCCCAGTTGAGGTTGGTCGCGGTATCGCGCTGCGCGTCGAACGGCGTTGACGCGTACGCGCCTTGCGAGACCGGCTGATCGTACGTCACGCCTGCGCAGTTCTGGAGACCTGCAGCCGTCGTGCCGTTAGCCGCGGCCCGTGTTGAACTCGCCGCAACCCGGGTCGTTTGCCGGAACCGTGAACGAAGTGTTCGCGAGATTGCTGCGATCGCCGAAGTTGACGTAGTTATTCTGCGCAAGCGTCGAGACGTAGTAGGTGAACTGGCTGTCCGGCGTACCGCCATAGACGTCCGCCTGCAGCTGTGGTTGAACAGCGGGTCCCGACCGTGGCGGTGAAATCAGCGCCACCCGGGTACTTGCCGCGCTGGATGACTTCATTGATGTAACCGGACATCGCCCGGCCTGCATCCGCCGGCGCGCCGCCCGTGTACACCTCGAGGCTGGCGAAACCGTTCGTGTTGAACGTCGTGCCGTTGAAGAAGTCGAAGCCGCGGTTGAACGGGATGCCGTCGAGCTCGTATCCGACTTGGTCAGGTGCACCGCCACGGATGCTGAGCTGACCCTGACCGCCATAGCCTGGGCCTGAGCCCACAGTAACGAGTGACGCCCGGCAGCGATCCGACGACGCCGTTCTGGCTGTAGAGCGTCTCAGCGCCACCGGTTGAACCCTGAGAGCTTGCGATCGCATTCGCATTCACAGCGTACAGGTCGCCGGTGACCGTCTTGCTCACGACGCGAGGCGTTGCCGTCGTCGTGACGTGACCGATAGTTCTGACCGTCTGCCGCATCTTCACGTCGGCCGCGGTCGACTGGTCCTGCGTGACCGTCACGCCGTAGATGGTCGAGGTGTCGTACCCATCTTTGCTCGCCGTCACCGAGTACGTGTCTGGGGAGAGGTCGAGAACGGTGTAGAAACCATTCGCGTCGTCGTCGTGCTCAACGTCTGACACGGCGAGGATGCAGTGACCTTCGCACCGATTATTCCGTTGCCGTTTTGATCCGTCACCTTGCCCTCGATGCTTCCGGTCGTGCTAGCCAGTACCCATGTTCCCTGGACGAGCAAAACCATCAGTGCCAAGAACGCGATGCGGAGAAGGCCCTTAGTTTGCATCAAGGGTTTCCTCCTTAGTGATTGAGCAAGTCAAGCGGGGTGGCGCACGACGACGAACGACACAAGCCACTCGTCGCAATGCTTGTCGCCCTTACCGCTTAACGTGACTTTAACGTTCGCTCGGCCCCCACGCACACCTGCTCGACAGCCCCTTTTGCGGGACAGTTTGCCCAGCATATGGACCGAGCGGTCTAGGCAGATGCTTATCGGCGCGCGGGTTCTGCCAGGATCGAACGGACCAGATCGGGGATCTGGGCCGGGCTGTCGGCCACTGGCACGCCGACCTTCGTGAACGCCTCAACCTTTGCAGCGGCGGTGCCGCTGTTGCCGCTGACGATCGCGCCCGCGTGCCCCATGCGCTTGCCCTTCTGGAGCCGAACGGCCGCCGATGAACGCGACCGCCGGCTTCGTGAATCTCGCGCCGGGCGATCATCGCCGCAGCATCTTCTTCGTCGCTGCCGCCGATCTCGCCGACGATCACGACCGCGTCGTGTCTGATCGTCCTTCTCGAAGGCGCGCAAGCAATCGGTGAACACCGTTCCGATGATCGGATCGCCGCCGATGCCGACGCACGTGCTCTGTCCGATACCCGCTCGCGTGAGCTGATCGACGATCTCGTAGGTGAGCGGTGCCGCTGCGCGACACCATGCCGACGTTGCCCGGCTGAGAAGACGTGCCCCGGCATGATGCCGACCAGCGACTGCGCCGGGCGAGACGAGCCCGGGGCAGTTGGGCCCGATGAGCGCGCGTGCCGGCGGCAGCACCGAAACGGCTTTGAGCATATCGTGCACGGGAATGCCTTCGGTGATGCAGACGATCAAACCGATGCCTGCGTCTGCGGCTTCAAGCACCGCATCAGCGGCGAACGGCGGCGGCACGAAGATGATGCTGACGTTTGCCCCGGTCTTGTTCTCTGGCTTCGCTCACGCGTGTCGAAGACCGCGAAGCCTTCGACGGTCTGTCCGCCTTTGCCGGGCGTGACGCCGCCGACGATCGTCGTGCCGTATTCGCGCATGCGATTGGCATGCGCCAATCCTTCGCGGCCGGTGATGCCCTGCACGATGGCGATGCTGTTGCGGTCCAGATAGATCGACACGTCTGCTCCCTTACGCCTTGGCGATGGCGACGGCGCGCTTCGGCGCCCTCGTTCATGGTCTCGACCGCGGCGATGCCGCCGGCCTCGAGCACCGCACGGCCTTCGCGCTCGTTCGTGCCCGTCAATCGGATGACGAGTTTCTCGCGCTTCCAGTTCGCCGCCGTCGAGCGCGTCGAGCAACCCGCGCGCGACTTCGTCGCCGCGCGTGATGCCGCCGAAAATATTGATGAACAGCGCTTTGACCCGCGGATCGGCGGTGACGATCTCCACGGCATTGCGCACGACGTCTGCTTTCGCGCCGCCGCCGATGTCGCAGAAATCGGTCGCCTCGCCGCCGGCGTGCTCGGACCGCGTCCATCGTGCCCATGACCAGCCCGGCGCCGTTGCCGATGACGCCGACGTTCTCGCCGCCCTTGCCGCTAAGGTACGTGTAGTTCAGCCCGGTCTTGCGCGCACGCTGCTCGAGCGGATGGTCGGGAAGATCGGTGCGCCACGCCTCGAGTTCTGGGTGGCGGATGAGACCGTTGTCGTCGATGTCGACCTTCGCGTCCGACGCGACGAGTTTGCCGTCGCGCGTGATCGCCAGCGGGTTGATCTCGAGCAACATCGCGCCGACGTCGAAGAAGAGCGCATAGAGCTTGCCGAGCACGCTCGCGAATTGGGCGGTCACCTCAGGTGGCATCATCGCCGCTTTTGCCACGCGCCGCCCGATGAATGGCCAGTAGCCATCGGCCGGATCGATGCAGTACTTCGCAATCGCCTCCGGGTTGGTCGCCGCGACCTCCTCGATGTCCATGCCGCCCATCGCCGAGGCGATGACGATCGGCCGTTTGCTCGCGCGATCCACCGTGATGGAGAGATACAACTCGCGAGCGATGTCCACGCGCTCTTCGATGAGCACGCGGTGCGCGACCTCGCCTTTGATCGTCATGCCGAGGATCGCGGCTGCCGGCTCTTTCACGTCGTCGGCGTTGGTGCAGAACTTGATGCCGCCTGCCTTGCCGCGGCCGCCGATGAGCACTTGCGCCTTGACGACCGACGGCACCGGATGCTCGCGCATGATCTGCACGGTCTCATCGACCGATGCGGCGACGCGGCCGCGCGGCACGGGGATGCCCGCCTTGGCGAACAGCTCCTTGCCTTGGTACTCCAATAAGCGCATCGTCGGTCTCCATTGGGTCGATCGGTCGCGCGCGATTCGCCCGAGGTCGCTGTGCATTGCCTGGATCGACCAGCTACATACGTCGGGCGACCAGTCTATCTCCCTGTGGGTGCGACGCCGCGCACCTGTCCGGCTATGCTATTAGTCGTGCCTCGGCGCGCGCTCGCGTGAGATCCTCGCTCCATTGCGCCCCGACCCGCCGCGCTGCGGCCGGCCGGACGTGTCGCGCTCTTCCAGCCTGCCGAGGATCTCGCGCGCGATCACGATGCGCTGCACCTCTGAAGTGCCTTCGTAGATCTCGGTGATCTTCGCGTCGCGGTAGTAGCGCTCCGCGGGGAACTCGGTCGTGTAGCCGTAGCCCCCGAGTATCTGCACGCATTCTGCGGCATGCTTGCGTGCGGCGGTCGACGCGAACAGCTTCGCTTTCGACGAAGCGTCGATCTCGGACAAGCCCTGATCGCGCATCCAGGCGGCCCGATACAGCAGCAAGCGAGCCGCATCGAGATCGACCGCCATGTCGGCGATCTTGAACGAGACGGCCTGAAACGAGCCGATGGCGCGCCCGAATTGATGCCGGTCGCGCGCGTATCTCGCCGAGGTGTCCAGACACGCCGCCAGTATGCCGACCGCTTGCGCCGCGATGCCGAGCCGGCCGGTTCCAAGCGAAGCAAGCGCTATCTTGTAGCCCGCGCCTTCTTCGCCGAGCAGGTGCGTCGACGGGATCTCGGCGTCGGCGAAGCTCACATCCACCGTATTGGATGAATGGATGCCAAGTTTGTCCGTCAGCCGTCCGATGCTCACGCCCGGCGTGTCGCGGTCGACGACGAACGCCGAGATGCCCTTAGGGCCCGGCCCACCGGTGCGTGCGAAGACGATGAACACTTTGGCGTAGCCGCCGTTGGTGACCCATTGCTTTGTGCCGTCCAGGACGTACGCATCGCCGCGCGCTCGAGCTCGGGTACGCAAGTTGGAGGCATCCGAGCCCGATTCTGGTTCGGTCAGCGCGAACGCGCCCAGCCAACGCCCCGTGCACATCTGGGGGAGGTATTGCTGCTTGGCGACCTCGCTTGCGAAGGACTCGATGATACGCGTCGTCAGCCCAGCGTGGACGGAGACCGTGACGCCCACGCCGGCGTCCGCTCGCTGAGATCTCCTCGATCGCGAGCACCGTGCTGACGGTGTCGAGCGCAGCCCCACCGTAGCGCTCTGAGACCGACATCCCCATGATGCCAAGCTCACCGAGCCGGGAGAAGAGGTCGACCGGGAACGTGCGCGCTTGATCCCATTGTGAAGCGTTCGGTGCGATCTCTTTTTGCGCGAACGCTGCGACCATCTCGCGGACCGCCTTCTGGTCTTTGGTGATCTCGAAGTTCATGAGTACTGGTAGAACCCTCGTCCGGTCTTGCGGCCGAGTTGGCCGGCTGTGACCATTTTCGCGAGCAAAGGGCACGGCCTGTATTTCGGATCGCCGAAGCCGTCGTGGAGCACGCGCATGATGGCGAGGCACGTGTCGAGCCCGATGAAGTCCGCAAGCTCGAGCGGCCCCATCGGATGGTTCATGCCCAGCTTCATCACCGTGTCGATAGCCTCGACGCTGGCCACCCCCTCCATGTAGGCGAACATCGCCTCGTTGAGCATCGGCATGAGGATCCGGTTGCTGATGAATCCCGGAAAGTCGTTGACCTCGACCGGCGTCTTGCTCAGCTCCTCGACGAAACGCTTGACCGCTGCGAATGTCTCGTCCGACGTCGCGATGCCCCGTATGACCTCGACGAGCTTCATAACCGGCACGGGGTTCATGAAATGCATGCCGATGACGTCGGCTGGACGTTTGGTGGCGGCGCCCAGCATGGTGATGGAGATCGACGAGGTGTTGCTCGCCAAAATGGCGCGAACGGGTAAGCCTGCGTCGAGCTCGGCGAACAACGCTCGCTTGAGGGGCTCGCTTTCGCTAGCCGCTTCGATGGCGATATCGACGTCTGCACCGTTGATGGGTACGAGGCGTTCATCGATGCGGGATTCGATCTCGCGCACGGTGGCGTCAGCGAGGCGGCCCTTCTCGACCGCACGCGCCAGATTGCGCGATATGGATTCTCGACCGCGATCGACCGCGCGTTGGTCGACATCGTTGACGAGCACGTGATGGCCGGCCGTCGCGCAGGCCTGAGCTATGCCACTGCCCATTTGCCCTGCGCCGATGACGAGGACGCGCATATCAATTCGCTTCCGTCTCGCGCGCGAGCGGTCCCCCAAAAAAAAGGCCGCCTGGTTTGGCGGCCCGTTGCGCTGTTCTCGCGTCGATATTCCCTGATTGACGCCTCGCTCGCGGCTTGTCGACTGCGAGCCGGTCATCCCGGCGGCGGCACACGCCGGATCTCCGCAGAACCGGACCGCCTGTGCTTCGACGCTTAAGCGCCTTAGAAGAATAGCACCCGGTCGCTTTACCCATCAAGACAACGGGTGTTCGGCGACCCTTATGGTCTCGTCCCCGCGGGTGGGATTTTTGGGCGTTTGCTCAGGAATGAAGCTTAGGTCTCTCTTATTGTCCCTGCAGGCGGCATACCTGGCGTTTTCCGCCGCGCTCACCCAACGCGCAGTTTGAGCCACACCGCCGCAGCCATGATGAGGAAGAAGACAAGCGTGATGACCTCCGCTCGCACGATGACCTCGCTGCGCCAGACACCCTGACGTTGCGCCGGCGGCAGCGGCGAACCGGACGGCCACAGACGCGGCACCCGAGTCAGGTACTCGCGATACGGGTCGCCGAATGCGCTCGCCAAATACGCCTCCTCCAACGGGATGATGGACGCGTACACGCCGATGACGAGCAAGGCCGCGACGGCGAGCATCGCCGCAGCCACGGGCAGCGACACGCCGCCACAGAACGCGATCCAAAACCCCAGGGCGATGATAGCATTTCCCGCGTAGAGCGGATTGCGGATATAACCGTACGGTCCGGCGGTGACGAGCACGGGCGCGGTGACGACGTCGGCGCGAGTGGTCACCCCGGAGTAGCCGACCGCCCACATGCGCAGCGCTTCGCCGGCCAACGCGACGGCTATGCCGATGACGGCGCTGCGCATGGTCGGATGACCGAAGATGACGAGCATGAGCGCCACCGGCACGAGCAGCAGACCGCGATTCTTGAAAACGGCGGTCCGCCAACCGGCGTTGGGGTCAGGCTGCGACATGCGCGTGGTACGCCAGCACGTCGGCAAGGGTCGTCTCTAGCGGGATCAGCGTCTTCCAGCCGGTATCGGCTGCGATGCGCGAAGGATCACCGCGCAGCACGGGGTTGTCGACCGCGCGCAGCAGCGCAGGATCCTCTTCTATTTCCGCGTGCACGCCGCCAAGCCGCAGCAATGCTTCGACGATGTCGCGCATGCTCACGTCACGACCGCTACAGACGTTATAGACGAGACCCGTCTTTCCGCGCTGTGCCAGTAACGCGTATGCGTCGACCACGTCGCGCACATCGCTGATGTCGCGGCGCGGCGTGAGATCGCCGACCCGAAGCCGCGGCGCCGCGCGGCCGGCTTTGATGTCGGCGACTTGTTTGGCGAACGCGCCGACGGCGAAGGCGGTGTTCTGCCCGGGACCGGTGTGGTTGAACGAACGGGTCACGACCACGCGGTTCCAACCGGCCCGCGCGTGCTGGAGCGCGATGATCTCGGCGGCGGCCTTGGACGCCGCATACGGGTTGCGCGGCTGCAGCGGTGCGTCTTCTCGCAAGGGCAGTAGCTCCGGCCTCACCGACCCGTACGCATCGGCTGATCCGACGACGACGATCGTCGCATCCGCCGCCGCAACGCGTGCGGCCTCGAGCACGTTTGCGGTGCCGATGATGTTGGTCTCGAAGGTGCCAATCGGGTCCTGCAAGCTTGCGGGCACGGATGACTGCGCGGCGAGGTGGAAGATCGACGCTGGTTTCGCATCGCGCAACTGGTTGCGCAAGCCGTCGACGTCGGCGAGCTCGCAACGCCGCCAGCGGATCTTTTGTGCCAGTGCCGGTTCTAGCGTCGTCAGTTGCGGCGTGCTCGCGCGGACCAACCCGGTGACCTCATCGCCGTCGGCCAGCAATCGACGAAGCAACCACTGTCCGACGAAGCCGTCGGCTCCGGTCACCGTGACCCGCATCAGTCTGCGCTGCGCTTGTGCCGCTCGATGTCGGCGTCCACCATGCCCTCGATCATCTGCGCAAACGTCACCGTCGGCGCCCAGCCCAGTATTCTCTTGGCTTTACTGGCATCGCCGACCAAGAGATCGACCTCAGCCGGGCGGATGAACTTCGGATCCAACACCACGTGCTTGCGCCAATCCAGCCCGACGTGGCCGAACGCGGTCTCGACCAGCTCTTGGACCGTGCGAGTCTCGCCCGTCGCGATGACGAAATCATCCGGCGCATCTTGTTGCAGCATGAGCCACATCGCGCGTACGTAGTCGCCCGCGTATCCCCAATCTCGCTTCGCGTCCAGGTTGCCCATGCGCAGCTCGGTCGCTTTGCCGAGCTTGATACGCGCCGCGGCGTCCGTCACCTTGCGCGTGACGAACTCCAAACCTCGACGACTCGATTCGTGATTCATCAGAATCCCGGAGCACGCGAACAAGCCGTATGATTCGCGATAGTTGACGGTGATCCAATGACCGAAGACCTTTGCGACGCCATAGGGACTGCGCGGATAGAACGGCGTTTTCTCCGTCTGTGGCGTCTCGTGCACTTTGCCGAACATCTCGCTGCTCGACGCCTGATAGAAGCGCGCATCCGGCTTGACCGACCGCATCGCCTCTAAGAGGCGGCACACGCCGACGGCGGTGAACTCCGCAGTCAGCACCGGTTGCGACCACGAGGCCGGAACGAAGCTCTGCGCCGCGAGATTGTAGATCTCATCTGGTTGCGCTTCGCGGATGGTGGACGCGAGCGAGTGCTCGTCGAGCAGGTCGCCGGAGAGCAGCGTCAGCCGATCGATGATGTGCGAAATCCGATCGAAGGAGTTGGTGCTCGAACGCCTCGTCATGCCGAAGACCTGGTAGCCGCGCTCGAGCAGAAATTCTGCGAGATACGATCCGTCTTGACCGGTGATACCGGTGATCAACGCACGTTTGGCCATCGGACCTGGTTTGTTCGCGACGCTGGTGACGCCCTTTTCGCGGTATGCCTATATGGCTGCGGGCGGACCGCTCGCCACGTAGCGTTCGTTGCCGAACGCCACAACGCCGATGCCCACCAACGCGATCAGGCCCCCGATCGCCGTGAGGGGCGCGACGACTTGGTGCAGCACGAGATATGCAAGCGACGCGGTCATGATCGGCTGCGACAGGAACGAGATCGCCACGACTGCCGCCGGCATGTGACCCAGCGATTTGGAGACGAGCGTGTGACCCAAGACCGTGGCGAAGAGCGCCAGTGCCGCGCACACGATCAGGTCGTGGCGGCCGAGCGTGGCCGGCGCGCGCAACAGCGCCAGCGCCAGCCAGACGCAGACCGCGCACGCCGAGTAGACGATGATGACGTAGCGCAAGGTGTCCACCCGCTGCCGAACGTGGCGGCCGAGCAACAGATAGCCGGTCTCGGCGAACGCGGCTGACAGCGCGAGGATATCGCCGATGAGCGCGCGGCCCGAGATGTGGAAATCGCCGATGGTGATGACTGCGGCGCCACACGCTGCGATCGCCATGCCGGCGATCATGGGCGCCGAGGGGCGCTCGCCGAAGATCAGCGCCGCGGCCACCGCGACGAAGATCGGATCCATGCTCACCAGCAGCGCTGCGCTCGACACGCTGGTGAACTGGAGGCTCATCGCCCACAGCGTGACGTCGAGCGCGAACAGCGTGCCCGACAGCACGGCTGCGACGACGTCCGCGCGAGCGAGCGGCGCGTTGCGCGCGGGGCTGGCTCGCAGCCGAGAGACGTACAGCACCGGCGCCATCATGATGACGGCGAAGAGCGTGCGATAGGCGACGATGGTGAGGGTCGGCGCGGTCGCGAGCTTGTAGAGCACGCCGGCCACGGACAGGCCGAGAATGCCCAGCGCCAGCAGCGCATAGCGCGTCAGTGGCGTGCCGCTGGACTCGTCAGAGCCTGGATTCAACCGCGCGTTGCGCGCTCTTTGGCCCGCTTCGCGATGCGCTCTTGATGGCGCGATTGCGCTTGCGCGTAGCGGCGCTGCTCTTCCGGCGTCTGCGGGATCACCGGCGGCACCGTCACGGGCTTGCAGTGCTCGTCGAGCGCCACGAAGATGAGCGTGGCGGACGCGACGTGTTTGCGTTCGCCGGTCTGCAGGCGCTCGGCCTCGATGCGCACGCCGACCTCCATCGAGCTTCGATGCGCGTAATGCACGGTAGATTTGAGCACGACCATGTCGCCGAGATGCACCGCGTTGAGAAAATCGAGGTGGTCGATCGCCGCGGTAACGCAGATGCGCCCGGAGTGCCGGATCGCCGCCGCCGCCGCGGCTTGATCCGCCAGCTTCATGATCACGCCACCGTGGATGTTCCCCATCGGATTGGTGTCGGCCACCTCGACCAAGGAGGCCAGCTCGATGGCGGATGCGGCCACCGGCTTACCGGGGAGCGCTTGTGCCTGTTGCTCCTGCATGGGCGGGCTTTCGCCCAGGCGAAAGCGAAACCCGGCAGCGCGCGCGAAACCCCGGAAAACGGGCTACTTTTCCACTTCACACATCGCCGCTTGGCGAAACTTTTCGCCCTCGTGCGGGTAGACCAAACAACGGAGGTTCCGCGATTATCGCGCAGGTTGCGGATGAGGACCTGGTGGCCCTCGTCCTACAAGGGGACGGCAACGCCTTCGCACCGCTGGTCGAGCGGCATAAACGCGGTATCGTGAACTTCGTCTACGCCCTGGTCCGCTCGCCTGAGGAAGCCGACGACATCAGCCAAGAGACATTTCTGCGCGCCTACGCGCATCTGAACACCTTCAATCCCACCCTTGCGAAATTCTCCACCTGGCTGTATCAGATCGCCCGCAACACTGCGCGAACGCACCTGATGAAAGAGCGGCGCAAGCCGCCGACCGAAGACCTCTATGAGGATGAGACGCTTGAACAGAAGCTGCCCGATCAACGCCCCAACGCCGCGCCCGAAGCTCGCCTGCTGGCGAGCGATGACGAGCGTGTTTTGCGCGCCGCGTTGCAGCGCATCCCCGAAAAGATGAAGACCGCTCTCGTGCTGCGTTACTTCCGGCACTTGGAGTACCAAGAGATCGCCGACACGATGTCCGTGTCGCTGGGGAACGTCAAGACGCTCATCCATCGCGGCAAGGCCGCCTTCGGCCCGTCAGCTTGGATCATACGACACACCGGCTCCAGCCGGTCACGATTCTCTTTCGGAGGTGACGCACCGTGAAGTGCTCTGCGTGTAGAGAGCGGTTGCCCGCATATCAAGACGGCGTGCTCGCAGCGGGCGCTGCCGCGGATCTCGAGGCGCATCTCGCCTCGTGCGTGGGCTGCCGCACGTTCTCCGAGGAGATGATGGTGGTCGAGCACCGGCTTGCGCGTCTGACCGAGATCGAGCCCCGAGTCGACTTCACCAGCGTCGTGATGGCCAGGATCGCCGCGATGCCGGCTCCGGCGCGGCGTCAGCTGCGCATGTGGTGGCTAGGAGCCTATAACATGATCGTCTGGGCGCTAGCTGGCCGCGCTCACGGCCACCGGTCTGCTGCGCTGGAAAGCGGTCGTCGCCGACACCGGCGTGGTGTTCGCCAAGATGGCGCCGTCGGTGAACGCGCTCTACCGCGTCGCCGACCACTTCCACCTGTTCACCTATGCGCTCGTCGGCGGCATCATCGAAGGCGCGGTCTTTCTGATCGTGCTCGCTGCAGGGTGGCGCTATCTGGCCGGCATGCGCACGGCCTTGTTCGGAGCCCAAACCGTATGAAATCCACGATGACACAAGCGCGGTCCACAGCCGGCAGGCTCGCGGTGCTGGCGGCGCTGCTCGCGCTGGTCACTGCTCGCCACACCTCGCGCAGCGCGCGCCTCGTACACCGATTCCAGCAACGACATGGTCGTCTTCGGCGGCCAGCACCAGGTGATCAAAGAAGGTCAGGAGATCGCGCGGCGACCTGGTCGTGATCAGCGGCAGCGCCGACGTGTATGGAAAGGTCGATGGCGACGCGGTCGCACTCGGTGGCAGGATCTACATCGCCCCGCAGGGTCACGTCGATGGAAGCCTGGTCAACGTCGGCGGCGTGATCGACAACCAGTCGAACACCCCGCAAGGCCACGGCGGCACGGTAATGCCGCCGGTCCCGCCGATGCCCACCATGGAGCCGGTGCCGCCGGCGCAGGGGGAGACGCCTGAAGAGACGTCCGGGTCCCGTCACGGCTGGAGAGTGTTCTTCCTCATCGATGCGGTGCTGGCGTTCCTGGCATTCCTGCTCTTCCCGGCGCGCACGCGCAGCGCCACCGAGCACCTCTTGGAGAATCCCGTGCTCTCCGGAATGCTCGGATTCTTCTCACCGATCATCCTAGCGTGCGTCGTCATCGCGCTCGCCATCACCGTTATCGGCATCCCGCTCATCCCGCTGGCCGTGCTGCTCACGGTGGCGGGCTATCTGATCGGCAAGGCCGCGATCGCGGAGTTCTTGGGCGAAAGGCTCGTCCGCACCACGCAAGGCACGCCCGCGAAGCCGGCGGTGAGCGTCACCGTCGGCCTGGCGATATTCCTCGTGCTGTCGGCGCTGACCGGATGGGTCGGCATCGTCATCTACTTCACCCTGGCGGCGATCGCGCTCGGCGCTTCCTTGTACATGCTCATGCGCACGGCGCAGGCGTATCGGCGCGCTCACGCGCCACCCACCCCGCCAGCCGCGGCGCCTCCCACGTTCACACCGCCAGCCGACCCGACGCGTACTGGCCCGCCCGCGGTCCCATAGAAGGCGCAGGCCGGCTCCCCGCGGCCCAGCGTCTTTTTGGATCAGGGATGGGTTGGACTAACCCTTGAGCGTCGCCAGCAAGCTCTTGTACAGGCCAAAGAATCTGGTCTCATCCAGCGGCTTGACGTCGTTCCACGTCGCCGACACGCAATACGACTTTCCGCTGCGGGCCACAAGCCAGGTCGTGAGATTGAGCACTCCTGGTTCCGAACCGCCTTTATAGGCGACGCGCTCCCAGTCGCTCGCGTCGGCCACGCCCGGATTGATGCTCATGAGCGGCAACGCTTGGACGCCGCGCATGAGCCCGCACAGCTCGCGCGCGCTGAAGAACCACTCGATATCCGCGGCCAGCTGACCGCCGGCGAAGATATCCTCGTCCGGCAGCGCGAGCGCGTCCACTTCGCTCAGCAGGGCTCGCCTGCGCGCTTCGTCGCCGGCGCGAAATCGCGTCAACAACGCAGCGTTTTTGGAGTCCTTCAGGATGAACGCCTCGCGCGTCGTCAAGAACGGCCGGTTGCCGTATCCGAACGCTTCGACCTCGGGTCGGCCGACGAAGAGCAGCAATGCGATCCGCGGCGGTGTTATCGCTCTGCGAGATCATAAGCGCAGCCGTCGAGTAGGTGGTCAGCAGCGCTCCGTCCGGCCAGGTCTGCAGCACGCCGCTCGGCAGGCTCTTATCGCGTGCTTTGAGTTTGACGATCGCCTGCCAGGTCGTCTTGCCCGCGTCGACCTGCTTCTTCAGCGCGTTGAGCACCGCGAGCTTGAACGTCGATCCGACCGCGAGCGCTTGGTCAGGTGCCAACGCCGCTCGCTGCGCGCCGTTGTCCTCGACCAGCAGGCTCACCGTGCCGGGTAACGCTTGGAACGCGCCGACCGCACCGTCGAGACTGGACGCCGTGACCTGCGGCAACTCGAAGAAGAGGCCGGTGATGAGGCCGCTTGGATCGAGCACGATGCTGGCGGTGTCGGAACCGTGTGCGAAGACGACGGCATACTTCGTGCCTTTTGCATCGACGCGTTCGTACGCTCCGAGTTGGGCGCGCAGCGAGGCGACGATGGCTTCGACCTGCATCGCGCTGACCTGCTGCAAGAACGATGGCGCGAACCATCCGGCATCGACGTGTTCGGCGGTGAACAGGCGCGCCAGCGCGGCTTGCGGCGTCACCGCGGTGTCTGCAGCCACGCGTGCGCCGAGCAGCGCAAGCGACAGGCATGCCGCGATGGCCGCGATGCGCCGCACGGCTACTGCGTTATGCCGATATCTTGATAGAACGCGTCGGGGTTCATCGGCCGGCCGAGGAAGTTCTGCACCAGCACATCCGGCTCTTCGGTCGCGCCCGGCTCGAGGATGTCCTTGCGATATGCCATCCCGACCGCTGGGTTCTCAAGCCCTTCCTTTTGGAAGCGGGTGAATATATCTTGAGCGTAGACCTTCGACCAGAGATAGCCGTAGTATCCCGCGTCGTAGCCTCCCATGAGATGGTCGAAGCCAGCCTCGGGATGCGTTCCCGGGATGCCCGAGAACGGCGTCATCTTCTTCTCCAGCGAGAACCAGGTCGTGTCGACGTTGATCGACGGCCCGGAGCTATGGATCGTCATGTCGTACTGCGCGTAGAAAGCCTGGCTCGACCAGGAATAGCCATCGTCGACGTGTTTGAGCGCGATCATCTTCGTGATGAGATCGTCGGGTAGCGGCTGACCCGTCTTGACGTTGCTTGACACCTCTTTGAGGATGGAAGGCTGCCACATGAAGTTCTCGAGCATCTGCGAGGGTGCTTCGACGAAGTCCGCCCGCACGGCGGTCCCATAGAGCGTCTCGTACGGGGCGATCGAAAGCGTGCTGTGCATGAGATGGCCGAACTCGTGGAAGAACACGATCACGTCGTCGTGGCTGAGCAACGCCGGTTTCCCCGGCGCGGGCACGGGCCAGTTGCCGATGATCGCGGACACCGGGCGCTGGTACGAGCCGTCGGCCAACACGCGCCCCGGACGCAGCGGGAAGTTCGCGAAGTGTTCGAACTTGCCGGGCCGCGGATAGAGATCGAGATAGAACCATCCGATGGGCTTTCCGCTTGCCGTATCGGTGATGGAATACTCGAGCACGCCTGGGGCCCAAGCGTCAGCCGGCGTGATCTGGGCGAACGTCACGCCGAGCAGCTTCTGGTAGATACCGAGCACGCTCGGAACGACGTGATCGATCGGGAAATACTGGCGGACGACGCTCTCATCGACCTGGTATCGGGTTTTGACCAACAAATCTTCGTAATAGCTGTAGTCCCAGCGCTCGAGCGGCCCGGGCGAGCCTTGGGCGTTCTTGAGCCTGCCCAGCTCGGCGATCTCGCTTTGGGCTTTGGGAAGAAGCTTCGAGCTGACCGTGTTAAGCAGGTCCTCGACGCGCTGCGGGGTCTTGGCCATCTTGGCGTCGAGCTGGTATGCGGCCCAGGATGGGTAGCCGAGCAGCTGCGCCAGTTGGTCGCGCAGCGTGACCGCCTGCTGCAAGCGTTGGACGTTCTTGATACCGCCGCGCAAGCCGTAAGCGGTCAGGAAGCGCTTGCGCGCCGCGCTGCTTTTCGCGTTGGCCATGAAGCGGCCATACGTGCTCTCATCGACGGGTATGACGTACCCGCTGCCGCTTTTCTTAAGCGTCGCGATGAAGTCAGGAGAAAGCCCGGCGGCTTCTGCGCTGGTGATGGTGATGCTTGCCGTGTCGTTGGAGAGCGCGAGCGCGAAATCTCGTTCCAGATCGATGATCTGCTGGAAGAGAGCAGTCGTTTTCTTGCGCGTCTCGGCATCGAGGCCAGCGCCGGCGCGTTTGCCCCCGATGAGGTAGTATTCGTCGAGCTTTTTGTCCGCTTGGCTCATCGAGCCGCCGAGCGCCGCGACCTTCTGCGCCACTGCATAAACCCGGGGATCGGCTGCCAGCTCCACGCCGTAGTTCGATACTTTCTGACTGCAATCGGTCGAGGCGTCACGCACCGCCTTGTCGGGAGAGAGCTCGAACAGCACTTGCTGCGCGACGGTCGCGTCGTTGAGGTCGGCGTTTTCGGTCTCGATCGCTTGCAGCGTCGCCAAGGTGGCGCTGCTCGCGGATGGGGAGAGGATCGCTGCGAACTTCTGCTTGGCGTCAGCGATCGCGGCGTCGCAGCTCGCGGTCAGCTGTGCAGGCGTCTGGCTGAAGTTCAAGCCGGTATCGGCCGGCAGCGACGGGGTCGGCCCGGCCAAAGGTGCGGCCGCAAGCGTCGCGAGCACGAGGGCGCCCAAGGCTGCCAGGGAGGCTATCGGTCGTTTCATGCGTCTCTCTTCCCTATATAAAGATGATTGGGATCTAGGACATCGCGCAAGAGGTGCAGCTCCGCCGCCGTCGGTGGAGGCAAGACGGAGATGTTTGGCGCTGCGCGCAGCGGCCACCCTACTTTCTTTTTCACGTCTTCGACGTCCACGCCCGGGTAGACGCCGACCAGTTCTAGCTCACCGTCGCTCGCTGCAGGTTCGAGGATGCCCATATCGGTGACGACACGAACCGGGCCGCCGCCTGGCAGCTTAAGTGCCTTTCGACTGCCGTATTTGCCGTTCTGACCGGGCGAAGTGATGAACTCGACCGTGGCCGGGAACGAGCGCGGCGAAAGCGGTGCGACGATGATGACGCCGTTTGGCGTGGATCGCGATCTCGCAGGCGCCGCCGCTCCCCGGCAGGCGAACCTTAGGTCGATCGTACGGTCCGATGACCGTCGAATTGATGTTGCCGTAACGGTCGATCTGCGCGCCGCCGAAGAAGCCGACTTCTATGCGACCGCCCTGCAAGTAGCATTGAAAGACGTCGGCCATGCTCGCGACAGCCAGTGAACCGGTCACGAGCGCCGGATCGCCGATCGACACCGGCAGGCGGTCGGGCACGGCGCCGACCGCCCCCGACTCGTAGATGAGCACGAGGTTGGGTGCGTGCGTGGCGCGCGCCAGGTTGCAGGCCAGATTCGGCAGGCCGATGCCGACGAAGACGACGTCGCCATCGTGCAGCTCGTGCGCGGCGCGGACGGCCATCAACTCCGTGTTGCTGTACGCTGGCGTCAGAAACCGTAATTCACCCCCGCGCTCATAAGCGGCTTCGCGGTCAAGCGCTCGCGACGTGAGGCGCCGAGCTTGGCCATATACCCAGCGCGATCGTCGACCCCGTAGACGTACTCGTCGAGCCATGTGGCGAGCGCCGCCTCGTCACGCGAGATCGTCTTCCCAGTCGACGTAGAAATCGTTGTCGCGGTCGTAATAGCCCTGCGCGTACGACGGATGCGCTCCCCACGGCTCGTGGACCACGGCGTTCACGATGATGCCGGGGATGAGCGTGCGGTTGGGATCGGCGCGCACGACCGACTCGGCGACGATCTCCTCGACGACGACGATCACGCGCTTGGCGGCGAACGCAGCTTCTTTCTGCACGCCGTAGAAGCCCCAGATCTGCGTGTCGCCGTTGGCATCGGCGCGCTGCGCGTGGACGATGGTGACGTCCGGATTCAGCGCCGGCACGGTCGCGATCGCCTCGCCGGTGTATGGGCAGTTGACGCTGCGGATGAGCGGGTTGACCGCCGGCAGATCGCTGCCCGCGATAATTGCGCAGCGGCCAGAACGGCAGGTTCGCGGCGCCGGCCGAGAGACGCGCGACCAAACCGAAGTGCGAGTACTCTTCAAGCTCCAACGGTTGCGGATGGCGTTTTTCGACCGCGCGGCGCAGCGCGTGCAGCGAGCCGACGCCCGGGATTGCCCGCCCACGAGAAGATCAGCTTGCGGCGCGCAGCCCGCCGCGATCATCTGGTCGTAGATGAGATCCGGCGTGAGCCGGCACAGCGTCAGGTCGCGGCGCCGCTGGCGGATGATCTCGTGCGCCGCCGCGAAACAGATGAGGTGCGTGAAGCCTTCGATGACGAGCGTTGTCGCCATCGTGCGACGAAGCGCGCGATCGCCTCGCTGCATCGACATCACTTTGCTGGTGGCATCGCTCATCGGCGCGCTCGTCCGGCTAGTCCGTGCCGGCGTTCACGCGGGCACGCGGACCTGCGAGATCGACCTCGTCGATGATACGCAGCGCCGATGCTCGACGTCCTCTTCGTCGATGATGAGCGGCGGCGCGATGCGGATCGTGCTGCGGCCGCAGCCTAGCAGCAAGAGCACCTTTGCTGAAGGCTGCGTGCTCGAGCTCGGGCACGAGGTCGTTCGTAGGTCTCCTTGGTCGCGCGGTCGCGCACGAATTCGACGCCGACCATGAGTCCGACGCCGCGCACGTCGCCGATGATGTCGTGTTTGCGCTGCAGCTCGCGGGCGCCTTTGATCAAAAAGCTCCCAACGTGGCCGCGTTCTGCGCGCAGCGAACCCTCGACGAGATCGAGCGTCGCGAGCGCGGCGGCGCAGCAGACCGGGTTGCCGCCGAACGTGCTGCCGTGGCGTGCCGTGGCCCCAGGTCATGACCGACTCTTTGGCGATGATGGCGCCGATCGGCATGCCCGACGCGAGGCCCTTGGCGAGCAGCGTGACGTCCGGGTACACTCGAGCAGCTGCGAGGCGAACATCGTGGCCCGTGCGGCCGACGCCAGACTGCACCTCGTCGAAGACGAGCACCGCGCCATGCTCGTCGCAGAAGTCGCGCCAGTACTGCAAGAAGGCGCGCGGCGGCATGATGTAGCCGCCTTCGCCCAAGATCGGTTCGATGAACACCGCCGCGATCTCATCCGGCGCGACGCGCTGGTGGAAAAGCGCTTCGGCTTCGTTGAGCGCGCAGGCCAAAGGGTCGGTGCAGGTCGCGGGCTCGCGGCAGACCGCGCACTTGTACGGATTGGCATACGGCAGATGGTACACGCCGGGAAGCAATGGACCGAAATTGCTGGCGGTACTTCACCTTGCTCGAGCCGAGCGAGATCGCGCCCATGGTGCGCCCGTGGAACGAGCCGCGAAAGGCGATGATGTTCTGCCGCTTGGTGTGCGCGCGCACGAGCTTGATGGCGCCCTCGGTCGCCTCGGTGCCGGAGTTGGTGAGGAAGACCTTCTTCGGCTCCGGACCGGGCGCGAGCTTGGCGAGACGCTCGCAGACCGCGGAAAAGCCTTCGTAATAGAAGTCGGTCGAGCAGATGTGCAAGAACTTGCGGGCCTGCGCTTCGATAGCGGCCACGACTTTGGGGTGCGCTGTGTCCGGTGGACGCGACGGCGATGCCCGCCATGAAGTCGAGGTAGCGGTTCCCATCGACGTCCTCGATCATCGCTCCCTCGCCGCGTGCCACGACCAGCGGGTATTCCTTGATGTACGAGGTGGAGGCGTAGCGCTCGTCCTGCGCGATGATCCCAAGCGCTTTGGGGCCCGGAGGCGGCGTGACGATGTGCGGGTAGTTCTTGGCCATGTTCTTGCTCTTCTTCGGTGTTGCGGGGCGCTCACGAAAGAGCGGGCTTGGGACAGCCCGCATCTTATCGCGTGAACGCACGCTGGGTGAATCGTTTAGATTCTCGTTTGCACGTTCGGTCTCTTGCTTGGCGCTCGTTGGCGCGACCGCCCGCAGCGTGCCGCCGTCGTCCCGACCACTACCTGTGTCGCAATCAGACCATGCGCGTGCGGGACTGCTCGCGCATGAACTGCGTGACGTAGTACGGACCGCAACCGCCCTTACCGGTGATGCCGGAGCCTTTCCAGCCGCAGAACGAGTTCACGCCGGGCCACGCACCGGTCGTCGCGCCGGTGCGGCGGTTGACGTACAGCACGCCCGCTTCCATCTCGTCGAAGAAGCGCGCGACCTCATGCTCGTCGTTCGAGAACAAGCCGCCCGTGAGTCCAAGCTCCGACCGGTTCGATTCGGCCAGCGCCTGATCGAACGACGTCGTGATGCCGACGGCCAAGAACGGGAGGAACAGCTCGCGCGAGAAGAGCTCGTGGTCCAACGGGAGGCGCGCGATGGTCGGCGCGACGTAGTGCCCGCGGTCCAGTCGGCGCGGCGGTCAGACGCTCGCCGCCAGCGAGCAATTCTCCGGTGGCGCGCGCCGAGGCGACCGCGGCATCGAATTTCTTCACCGAGTTGTCGCTGATGACCGGACCCATGTAGACCTCGCGCTTGGTCGGATCGCCGATGACCAGCGCACGGGTCTTGGTGACGAGCAGCTCCAAGAATTTGTCCGCCACGCGCTGATCCACGTAGACGCGCGAGCACGCGCTGCACTTCTGCCCTTGCAATCCGAAGGCCGAGCGCATCACGCCCTCGGACGCCATGTCGAGATCGGCGCTCGCGGTGACGATGGCGGCGTTCTTGCCGCCGAGCTCGCCGAAGCACGGCTTGGGATACTTGCCACCGGCCGAGAATTCGCGCATCAAGCGCATGCCGACGTCCTTCGATCCGGTGAACGCGATGCCGTCGACGTCGGGGTGATTGATGAGCGCTTCACCCACCGACGCACCCGACCCGAAGACCAGATTGAACACGCCCGCCGGCAGACCGGCTTCGCGCATACACCTCAGCGAGTTTCGCACCGGTCAGCGGCGCTTGCACCGACGGTTTGTAGACGACGGCGTTGCCGCCCAGCAGTGCGCCGCGCGGACATCCCGGTCGACAGCGCCAGCGGGAAATTGAACGGCGCGATGACGACGAACACGCCATACGGGCGCAGCTCGTCATGGGTCTGCTCGTTGGGCGACAGTTTGCCCATCGGCCGGCTGTAGCCGCTCTGGCCCTCGAGCTGGTCGCCGTAGTAATCGATGAAGTCGGCAGATTCCTCGGCATCGCCGAGCGACTTCCATGCGGTTCTTGCCGATCTCGATGCTCATGACGGCAGCCATCTCGTAACGATGCTTGCGGATCGTCTCGGCTGCGCGGCGCATCAGCTCGAGGCGCTGCTGCCACGTCATGGTCGACCACGTCTTGTATCCCAGCTTGGCGGCCTGCTATGGCGGCGTCGACCTGGCCTGCAGACGCGGTCGTGAACTTACCGATGACGAGCGTGCGATCGATCGGCGACACAGTGCGCAGCGGCGCAGCCTTCGCCTTTGACGTACTTCGCCGCCGATGTACATCTGGTGCGTCGCGCCAAGGCTTTGCTTGAGCTTCGCCACGGCGGCTTCGAAGCCGGCGTGGACCTCGTCCATGTTGCCGCCGACGGCGGAGTACGTGATCTTCGGTTGTTTGGCCGGGGCTTGCGTGCTCATTCGTTTCCTCTTCTTAAGCGGCGATCTCGCGCGTCATGCCGCGATCTCGCGTGCGACATCGGCCAACGCCGATTGGAGCCGTGTGACAAGTTGGTTTATCTCTGCTTGCGTGATGACCAGCGGCGGGGCGATGAGGACCAGATCGCCATTGACTCCGTCGGCCTGACCGGCGTTGGGCCAGAGCACGATGCCGTGGCGCAAACCGGCTTCGACGAGGCGCTCGACGACCTTGCGCTCGCGCGGAAACGGCCGCTTGGTGGCGCGATCGGCGACCAGCTCTACGCCGGCGAGCATGCCGATGCCGCGAACGTCGCCCACGAGCCCCGCGCCATCACCCTGCGCCGCTAGCGTCCTCAGGCTGGATTGCAGCACCGCGCCCACCGAAGCGGCGCGTTCGACGAGGCGGTGCTGCGCGATATAGCGCAGGGTCGCAAGGCTAGCGGCGGCTGCGACCGGATGTTGGGAATAGGTCTGTGCGTGCATGAGTCCGCCCAGCTTGCTCGACTTCATCGCGTCGAAGAGCCTCTGGGTGGTGAGCATCGCCGAGAGCGGTGCATAGCCGCCGTTGAGCCCCTTGCCCAAGGTGACGATGTCCGGGCGGATGGGTTCGCCGGCGCTATCCTTATAATGCTCCAGCGCGAAAAACGTCCCCGTGCGCCCGACGCCGCACAAGACCTCGTCGGCGATGAACAGGATCCCATGGCGGTCGCAGATCTCGCGGATGCGGGCGTAGTACCCGGGCGGTGGAACCGAGGCGCCGGTCGACGATCCGCCCACGGGCTCGGCGATGAAGGCGGCGACGTTGCGTCGGCCCCGCCCGCTGGACCGCCTCTTCGAGCGCGTCGCCGGTCATCGCCGGTGAGAGCTCGCCCAGCGGCGCCTGCGCGGTACGGATACGGCGCGGCGATCATGTGCACTTCGACCAGCCAGGATTCGAAGAGCAGCCGGTAATGAGGACGCGCCGATGCCGAAAGCGCGAGCAGCGTGTTGCCATGGTAGCCGGGCGTGCGAGCGATGATGATGCGCCGCTGACGGTTCGCCGCGCTCGACGTGATATTGGCGCGCGAGTTTGAGCGCGGCCTCGACCGCTTCCGAGCCGCTGGAGAGGAAGTAGGCCTTCTCCAAGCCGTTTCGCGCCAAGCCGCACGAGCGTATCGGCGAGCGCTTCCACCGGCTCGTTGGTGAACATGGTGCCGTTGACGTAGCCGAGCGTCGCGGCTTGCGCGCCGATCGCGTCGGCGATCTCCTTGACCCCATGGCCGCAACTGGCCACCATCGCGCCGCCGCAAGCGTCGAGATAGTCTTTGCCGGACTCATCGAACAGGAAGACGCCCTGGCCTCGCACGATCGTCGGCAGCCGGTGGTTGAGCTTGCGATAGAAAACGTGCCCAGCGTCCTGGCGGACCGCGTTCATATTCGGCGTGACCTTTCGTCGGGGGAGATCACTTCGCGCCTTCGGCGCTCGGGGGGCCGCTCGCCTGCGGCACGCGACGCACGGTGCGCAGCGCCAGCAACCACACCGTCGGCAGCAAGAGGCCATTGACGACGATCGCTATCGACAAGAGTCGCATCGGCGTGGACCCGAAAATCGCCATGGCCGCTGCTTCGACCAGCGCCGCCACCGCGAGCGCGCCGAACACCTCGTAATTCGCAACGGCGACGAGATAGCTGATCGCGACCGCCCACAGCGCGAAGAGCGCTTCGTCAACTGCGTAGATGCGCAGCAGCGGGATCGCTCCGGCGAATGTCGGGCCGTACGTCACGTGCACGATCCAACCGGGCGCCAAGACGATGAAGATGAGCACGGCGCACACGATCGCCGCCGCGATCATCGCAGCGGATGCCAGAACGCGCGCCAGCGATGCCGCTCCGACGTGACGCGCGGCCGCCGCTTTGGGCATGATGATGAGGCCGACCAGGCCGACACCTGCGGGTATCGTCCGCGCGACTGTGCCGGCGGCGCCGAAATACCCCGCCTGCACGCCGGAGAAGTGATGCTTGGCGAAGAGCATATCGATGTAGAGCAATGCGCCGGTCGTGGCGGTCACGGCGAGCACTTTGAGCGCTTCGCCTCCGAGGCGCAAGCGCTCGTCGTGCAACCACGCACTGCTCGCGCCGCGCCAGACCAGCGGGGCGTAGACCACGCTGACGGCGATGACGGCGCCGGTGATGAGCCCGCCCAACGCACCCGCCACGCCAAAACCGAGCGCGACGAGTGCCAGGGCGATGACCACCTTGGCGACTCCCTCGCCGATCATGGATGCGGCGAAGATGGTGAACCGGTGCGCGCCTTGCGCAGCACCACGCGCGAACCCAGCGAACATGGTCAAGGCGACGTAGAGAGCGAGCAGCCACCACAGCAGCGGCTGCACCACGTGCAGATAGGAGCGCAGCGGCAGCGTCGCCACGACGAGCGCGAGCGCCGCAATCGTCGCGACGCCGGATGTGAGCCGTCCGGCGCGTCGTAGAAACGGCGCTATCGCGGCGTCGAGATGCGAGGCCCACATCTTCGCCGTCTCCTGCATGGCGACCGTGCCGACGGATTGGCCGAGCACGCCAAGCCAGGTGGCTATCGCCATCAGCGTGACGAGCGTACCGTACAGGTCTGGGCCTAGCCGGCGCGACAGCGTGAAGTGGAAGACGAATGAGAACAGGTTGCCGACGATGGCTGCGCCGATGACCAGCGCGGCATCGCCGGAGAAGCTGCGCAGGTCGAAGGCACCGCGGATGGTCGGTCGCTCGGAGGCGGAGCCTTCTGATAGGACGCTCGCTTCGGGTCCGCTACCCTCGTTCAAGCCATTCCGCCACTTCTCGTTCCACGAGCGCCATCGCGTCGGTGATGGTCAAGCCATCGCGCTCGGCGATGGCGCGCACGTCGTCGAATTCAGGGCGGGCACGACGGCCGCTAGGCCGCTCGATGACCTTCACGCGCACGGGCCCAAGGCTCGTCTCGACGTTTTGCATGCGCCGCGGCAGCGTTACGCGATGGGCGACCCAATGGCGCACGCCGATGCTCGTCGTCTCTGCCAGCATCACCGCAGCCAGGGCGCTCGCACGTTGCGGTGGCGCCAAGGCGGACAGGACCACCGCCGGCCTGCCCTTCTTCATCGTCGCAGCGTGCGTCCAGACGTCGAGGGCTCCGGCCGCGAAGAGACGCTCGAGGACATGTTCGTAGAATTGCGGGTTCATATCGTCGATGTTCGTCTCGAGCACGACGACGTCATCAGGATCGGCCTCGTCTGGCGCCGGCTGCGTCGTCTCGCCGATGAGGACCCGCAAAACATTGGGAAAGGGAAAGTCGCTGCTGCCGCTGCCGTAGCCGATGCTGTCGATCGTCATCGCCGGGCGTGGTTCGAACGATGCGATGCTCGACAGGATGGCCGCTCCGGTCGGCGTGACGAACTCGCCTTCGACGTCCAGCGTGTACGTCGGCTTGCCGCGTAAGAGCTCAAGCGTCGCCGGGGCAGGCGAGGGACCGGTGCCGTGCGCGCTCGTGATGCGGCCCTTGCCGCACGGCAACGCAGAGCAAAAGACCGCTTCCACGCCCAGCAGATGCAAGCCGAGCGCCGCGCCGGCGATGTCGACGATCGCATCGACTTGCCCGACCTCGTGGAAAACGACCGCCTCGCTTGGCTCCCCATGCGCGCGGCCCTCTGCGTGCGCGAGATTGCGATAGATGAGGGCAGCCGTCTGCTCGACCCGGGCCGGCAGTTTGGCGGCCTGCAGGATTTGCAGCACGTCGGAAAGCGTGCGGTGGGCGATGCCCTCGTGGTGATGATCGCCGGCGTTCGCGCGATCGTGCCCGTCCGGGTGAGGATGCGCACGATGACCGTCTTCGCCAGGCACGTGCACGTCGAGGTAGAGCGCTGCCAAGCCGCGTTTGCGCACGCGCTCGGTGCGCAACTGCCAGCCCGAGACCGGCAGCTTGCGCAGCTCGCGTTCCAACATGTCTTGCGGCAGACCCGCATCGACGAGGCTGCCCAAAATCATGTTGCCGCTCGCGCCTGAAAAACAATCGAAATACGCGATCTTCATGTGATTTGTCGCTTGGTTAGCGTTATGCCATAGCTCACATTCGCTGTGGCGCGACGAGCAACCCGCCGAGCACTGAGTACGGGGATACCGCGCCGCGGTGGAGAACGGACGAGCCGCGAGCCAACCGCACGTCTATCGAGGTCTGCATGTCACTCGCCGCATCCGACCCATCATTTGACACCCAAGTCTTCCGTTTCGCGCAGCGCATGGGTCGCCTCAAGGCGAGCGCGATCCGAGAGATCCTCAAAGTCACGGCGATGCCCGACGTCATCTCATTCGCCGGCGGGCTGCCGGCGCCCGAGCTGTTCCCGGTCGCCGGCTTCGCCCAGGCATGTCAGCACGTGCTCGCCCACGATGGGGCCGCGGCGCTGCAATACAGCGTCACCGAAGGCTACCCGCCGCTGCGCCAATGGGTCTGCGAATATCTCGCCCGCGTCAATCACATCGAATGCAGCCCCGACCACGTGCTCATCATCAGCGGGTCGCAACAAGGACTCGACCTCATCGGCAAGACGCTGCTCGATCCGGGCGACACGGTCATCATCGAGAACCCCGCGTATCTCGGCGCAATCCAAGCGTTCGATGCCTACCAGGCAGAGTATGTCAACGTCGCCACGGATGAGTCAGGGATCATCACGAGCGACCTCATCCGCGTGCTGCGCGAGGCAAAACGCAAACCCAAGCTGATCTACCTCGTGCCCAACTTCCAGAACCCGAGCGGCATCACGTTGAGCTTGCAGCGTCGCAAGGACGTGGTCGCCATCGCGGCCGAGTACGGCATCCCCATCTACGAAGACGATCCGTACGGCCGGCTGCGTTACACCGGCGAGCATCTGCCCTCGCTCATGTCGATCGCGCGCTCGCGCAACTGCATCTACATGAGCACGGTCAGCAAGACCATCGCGCCCGGCATGCGCGTCGCCTGGCTCGTCATCCCCGAGCGTGAGGTCTTCGAACGAGTCGTGCCGGCAAAGCAGGCGGCCGACCTGCACACGTCGAGCTTCACGCAGCGCGCGGTCTACGAATACGCGCGCCACACCGAGGTCTTCGAGGCGCATATCGCCGGCATGCTGCCCGTCTACGCGCGGCGGCGCGATCTGATGCTCGAGTCGCTGCAGCGCTTCATGCCGGCAGGATCGTCCTGGACGCACCCTGACGGCGGGCTGTTCTTGTGGGCGCGCGTTCCCGAAGAAGTCGACACCGAGGAGCTGCTGGCGCTGGCATCGCGGTCCAAGGTCGCGTTCGTGCCAGGCGGACCGTTCTGGGTCAACCGCGTTGTGCGCAACACGATGCGCTTGAACTTCAGCAACGCGTCGGATGATATGATCGTCGAGGGCATCGAGCGCCTTGGCGCAGCGGTGAAGGCGTATATGGCCGGGGCTAGGTAGCTTGCCGAAAAGCCGAACGCGGCTGCTCGCCGCCGTCTCGGCCCTTCTCGCCGTCGCGACCGCGTTGAGCGCACGGCCCGCGCAAGCCGCGGTGCACGGAACCGTCTCGTTGCAGGCGCAGTTCGTGGGCTTTTATCCAGGTCATCTGATCCTCGACGGCATTGGACGCGCCTACCTTGACGATGGCGTGCTGCACGTGCACGCCGATCGCATCATCCTCGACCTGCGCGTCAACCGTTACGTGGCGGCGGGTTCGGTGACGGTCGAGGGAGCGACCATTGCGCACGGCGACGCGCTCGGCATCGATCTCGCGACGCGCCGTGGCGTCCTCATCGATACGACGAGCGCGATCACAAGCGAAGCGGTCGAGGGCAAGGTCATCGGTGGATCCGCGAGCATCGCTCCCGGCGATGAGCCGTTGGCCCTGCCGGACGTCGGCTTCGAGCATCCCTACGCGCGCGCGGCGCGAGTGGTGGCGCATCTGGGCGCAGACGTGCGGTTGAGCAACGCGCACATCATCGTGCCGGGGGGCGAGAGCGTCGGATTGCCGTCGTACGTGTACACGTTCTCCTCGAATCCGGGCTATTCGCAGACCAACATCACCACCAACGGCGAGGACCTGCCGATCTATTTCGGCAGCACGGCCAACTCTATCCAAGGAGCGCATTTCTCGTACAACACGATCACCAAGATCGCGATCGGCTTGGACAGCCATTTCGTCGACAGCAGCAAGGCGTACGTGCTCGTGTCGGGATCGCCGCTCATCGGCCACACCAAGACGTTCAATTTCACGTGGCAAGAGCACATGAACGACAAGCTGAGCCAGACCTTCACCTCGAGCACGACCACGGACCTCGGCACCTTCAACCACTACGATCTGGTCGACGCCCTCCATCGCTCGTCGCTGGACCTGTCGGCCAGTCAAGGCTTGGGCTCGCATGCGGCGACGTTCTCGTGGCAGAGCTACAACCAGCCGTTCGGATCGCCGTCTGCCGCCAGCCGGCCGTACTACTTCTTGCGCAGCGAATACGGATATGCGCACGTGCCTTTTGAAGGCTCGTTCGCACCGTTTGCACCCGACGCCGTATTGCCGACGACCGTCTGGCACACCGGGTTTGAGGGCTACCTCGGCTCGCAGTCCTGGAACGTCGGCCGTAACAGCAGCCTCTACGGCAGCGTCGACCTGAAGGATGAGACCGATACCCTGCCGCATCGACAGGTGGCACAGACGTATAGCCTGACGCTGGACACGCTTTGGAACCGCAATGTATCGACGAGCTTCTCGGATAGCGCGAACCCGTTCTTCGACGACTACCCGTCGGTCAACACCATCTTTCACTCGCGCTTGAACTTCCAAACCCTCACCGCGCGTTACGATCACGGTGATCCGTTCGCCCTCAGCCTCAGCGCCACGCATGCGGTCGCGATCACCGATAACCCTTCGCCGATCACCGTCACCCCGTGGTCCCTCTCGGGCGATCTGCGTTTCCGCGTGACGCCCTCACTGGCGTTCGATGTCACCCGCACGTACTTCTTCGGATTCAACGGCGAGCGTTTCAGCGCGCTGGGATTGCAGATCTTGCCGTGAAGATACTCGTGACGGGCGGCGCCGGCTACATCGGCATCGTGTTGTGCGAACGCTTCCTGGAAGCGGGCCACCAGATCCGCGTGCTCGACCGGCTGTACTGGGGCCGCAAGCCTCTAGGGAGCCTGGTCGATCGCGTCGAGCTCGTGCAGGCCGACGTGCGCAGCTTCGATCCCAATACCCTTGACAGCATCGATGGCGTCGTGCATCTCGCCGGCCTCTCCAACGATCCCACCGCCGAATACAACACCCACGCGAACTGGGAGATGAACGCGACCGCGACCGAACAGCTCGCGCAGGCGTGCCGCAAGCGCGGGATCAAGCGCTTCACCTTCGGATCGAGCGCATCGATCTACGACGGCCTGGGAGAGGGCAACTTCGACGAGACCACGCGCGTCGCGCCGCGCGGCGCCTACTCGCAGTCGAAGTTCGCCGCCGAACAATCCTTGCTGGCCGCCGCGGACGCGACGTTCGCACCGGTGATCCTGCGCCAAGGCACGGTCTACGGCTTCAGCCCGCGCATGCGTTTGGATCTCGTCGTCAACACCTTCATCAAGGACGCGCTGATGCGCGGCAAGCTCTTCCTCCATGGCGGCGGGTGGATGTGGCGCCCGCTCGTCGACGTCCATGACGTGGCCGAGGCGCATCTGCGTTGCATCGAGGCGCCGGCGGGCAGCGTCGGCGGTGAGATCTTCAACGTCGTGCACGAGAATTTCCAGATCCGCCAGCTCGCCATGCTCGTCGCGGGCTCGCTGAGCCTGCGTGGGCGCGTCGTGGCGCTCGAGGACGCGCCGGTCCCCGCGATCAACCGCGACTATCGTTGCGCCAACCGCAAGCTCGCCGACCGTCTCGGCTTCTCACCCGGGGTCACCGTGCTCGAGTCCATCGAAGGGATCTTGCAGAACCTGCCAGCCGACAATGTGAGCGAGTTGGCGCACCCGCGCTACTACAACATCGCCTGGATGACGCTGCTCGAGGAGATCCTCGATTCGAGCGGCGGTTTCGAGTCGGTATGGTCGGCGCGGCGCGAGGTCAGGGAGCGGGCAGCAGGCGTCGCACGAGCGACATGACGGCCGCTCGGCGCGGCACGACGTCCGAGGGGCATCGGTTCACGCCAAGCGATGGCCCTTGCGCGTCAGATAATCGGCGAGCGCTTCTCGCCACGGGCGTGCGTGCAGACCGAGCTTCTCCAGCCTTTCGCTCGCGAGCGCCGAGTAGGCAGGGCGGCGCGCCTTGCCTGATTGCGTCGTGGCGCTCACCGCATTTGGTTGACCAGGCGCGCCGACGAGCTCGAAGATGCTTTGCGTGAAGTCGAACCAGCTGCACTCGCCGGCATTGGTGAGATGATAGATGCCGTACGGAGCTTGATCGCGGACGAGCGCCACGAGCATGGTCGCGGCATCGGCCGCTGACGTGGGCGAGGTGACGATGTCGTCGACGACGTCGGGCGATAGCCCGGCGCGCCCTTTTGCCACCATCGTCTCGACGAAGTTCCCACCTTTGCCGCTGCTGCCTGCCGGGCCGAAGACCGCCGCGATCCGCGCGATGTAGTGCGCGGGATTCGCGGCTTTGACCAGCATCTCGCCGGTCGCTTTGCTCGCGCCGTAGACGTTGATGGGGCCGGGCACGTCGCTCTCCAGATACGGCGTCCGCTTAGCACCATCGAAGACGAAGTCCGTGCTGATGTAGACGACGATGGCGCCCCGTTCGCGAGCGGCCGCCGCCACGCGGTACGCGCCGAGCGCGTTGACGGACAGCGCGCGGTCAGCCATGTCTTCGCAATCATCGGTGCGGTGGAAGGCGGCGGTGTTGACCACGGCGTCGCCAGGTCGCAGCGGTTCGAGCGCGCGCGCGATGCTCGTCGCGTCGGTGACGTCGCACGCCTGATGGCGCAGCTCGATGGCGTCGATGCCGGCGTCGCGAGAGGCGCGCACGACTTCGCTCCCGACCTGACCGTTGGATCCGATGACGGCTATCCGCATGGGCGACCCTTACCCGGCGGGGTGTGAAGCTCCGTTGCGGGGCCGCTCGATTTGCGCATGTGTGGCTGTCAGGCTACGGGCGCGGCGTGCATGCGCTCGATGATGGCCGGTCGTGGCGCGGGCGGCCGGGAATCGACGCGCACCGCAGTTCCCACGCCTTGTGCCAGCCTCGCCGCCGACTCAGCTTTAGGCGCAAATATATCCAGCAACGCCTCACCGCGCTCGACGGCATCGCCTTCACGCTTTCGCAGCCGCACGCCGACGCCCGTGACGGGGATTTTATCCTCCCCGCTTACCTGCACAGCGACCGCTTGCGCGATGGCAAGGCCATCGATCGTTGTGACGAAGCCGGCCTGGTCGGCGAGGATGGTGCGCGCCGCTGCGCCGGGGCGACCCAGCGCCGCGAGATCGCCGCCTTGCGCCGACAGCATGGCGACGAAACGCCGATACGCGGCTCCTCCGGCCAGCGACTGCTCGAGCCGGGCGCGCACGTTCGCGCGATCGTCTGCCGGCTGGATCTGCGCGAGCATCGCCTCGGCGACGGCAAGAGCCACCTCGCGTAACCTGCCTCCTTCGCCGCTGCGCAATACTTGGATAGCCTCATCCAACTCCAATGCGTCGCCAACCGACGACCCAAGCGGTGATTCCATATCGGTGACGAGCACCGTGACGTGACGGCCCAGCCTGGTGCCGACCTCCAGCATCACGCGCGCCAGTTCGTGCGCACGCGCCTGCGTCTTCATGAAGGCGCAGCGCCCGCACTTGACGTCGATGACCAGGTGTCCGGCGCCCGCGGCGATCTTCTTGCTGAGCACGGAAGCAGCGATCAGACCGATGCTGTCCACCGTGTCCGTGAGGTCGCGCAGCGCGTAGATCTTCTTGTCCGCCGGCGCGAGGGCGTCGCTGGCATGCGCGATGGCGCAGCCGACTCCGACGACTTGTGCCTTGAGAGCCGCGATCGTGAGATCCGTTCGCAGACCGGGCACGCACTCGAGTTTGTCGATCGTGCCGCCGGTGTGGGCTAGCGCCCTGCCGGACAGCTTGGCGACCTTCGCCCCATTCGCAGCCGCGAGCGGCACCGCGATCAGGCTGACGCCGTCTGCGACACCACCGGTCGAGTGCTTGTCGACGATAGGACCAGCGACGTCGCTCCAATCGATCGTCTCTCCGGACAGCGCCATGGCGCGAGTAAGCCATGTCGTCTCGTCAAGCGAGAGGCCGGCGTCCATCACCGCGTGCAGCCACAAGGCGAAACGTTCGTCATCGATGCGCCCGGCGCAATATTCCTCGACGAGCGATTCGATCTGTCGCCGCGAATGAGCGCCTCCGGCGCGTTTGGCGCTGACAAGCGCCGCGAACTCAGCTGGGTGCACCCTAGGCGCCGTCGAGTCCGTCGATGACACCTTCCAACAATCGGCGCAGCGCGCGGGCCGAGCTCTCCACGACGCGTAGCACATCGTCGTGGTCGGTCTGCTGGGCGTCGTGCGGCCGTGACGGGGAAGCGTCGTTGGAGATGACCGACACCCCAAGGACGCGCATGCCGAGCGCTCTGGCCGCGATGACCTCGGGAACGGTCGACATGCCGACCGCATCCGCTCCCAGCGCGAACAGCATCCGCAATTCCGCGTCGGTCTCATACGCGGGCCCGCTCATAGCGGCATACACGCCGAGGTGAGCGGTGATGCCGCACGCTTGCGCCACCCGCAACGCTACGCCGAGCAGCGCCTGGTCGTAGGCGCCGCGCAGCGATGGAAATCTAGGCCCGAGCGCATTGCTATGCGGGCCGCGTAGCGGATTGTCGCCCATCAGATTGAGGTGGTCGCGGATGAGCATGAGCTCGCCGGGTCGCATGCCGGCACGGATGCCCCCCGCCGCGTTAGTGACGATGATGGCGCAAGCGCCCAACGCGCCCGCGACGAAGGCCGGGTAGGCGGCTTGCTGCATGGTCAGCCCTTCATAATGATGGGCACGCCCTTGGAAGACGAACACCGGCGTGTCAGCGCCGGCGTGACCGATGATGAGCCGGCCTTGGTGGCCCGCGATGCCGGTCGTCGCGAAGTTGGGGATATCCTGGTAGGCGATGGTCGCATCGGCACGCACCAATTCCGCCACCGCGCCAAGCCCAGAGCCGAGCACGATCGCGACTTTGGGTCGCAGTGCCGTTTGCTTTTCGAGGTAGTTCTTGGTGAGCGCCAGGCGCAAGGTCAAATCGGACATCGAGCTCCCCTACAGCGGCGCAGCCGAGCCGGCACCCTTGTGTGCACGCGTGACGACCATCGACCACAGCTCGCTCAACTCGCGTATGCGCAGCACCGCGCCGATGCCGAGGAACACGAGACCACCGGCGATCATCGCCGCCGCCAAAATGACGGCGTGCTGCCAGAATGGCGCTGGCACGCGCCACAGCGCGGTCGAGGTGGCCGAGGCGACGGCGGCCATCGCAGCCGAGGCCACGATGGTGGCCGCGAACGAAGAGCCTAACGGCGCTTCGCTCGCGCTGTCGGCGATCCCGACGCGACGTGTGAAGAGATAACCGAGCACCGCGGCTTCGACGAGCGAGGCGAGCGAATTCGACGCCGCCAACCCGTTGATCCCGAAACGGCCGACGGTCAGCGCCGAACAGATGACGTTGAGCGCCATGACCGCGGTGGCGATGATCACCGGCGTCTTCGAATCGTGCATGGCGAAGAAACAGCGCGTCAGGACGATGCTCGCTGCGATCCCGAGCAGCCCGACGGCGTAGAACTGCAACGCACCAGCGGTGCGGACGACGTCGCCCGGGGTGAACTCGCCGCGCTCGAACAGCACGCTGATGATCGGCCGGGCGAGCGCCACAAGCGCGAACGCCGCCGGAATGGTGATGAGGCCGGTGATGCGTAGACCGGTCAAACCGGTGTTGCGCAGCGATTGCACTTCGCTGCGCGCGAACTGCGCGGAGAGGATGGGGAAGATCACGGTCGCGATGGCGACCGCGAAGAGCTGTTGCGGAAAGCCCACAACCTTGGTCGCGTATTGCATGGCTGCGATGTTGCCGGGCAGCAGCGTCGAGGCGAAGTATTTGTCGAACAGCAGGTTGACCTGACCGACCGCCGACCCCACCACGATCGGACCCAGGATCAGCGCGAGGCTGCGCAACCCTGGATGCCGCAGATCGAGGACGGGGCGGTACTTGCAGCGGCGCAAGTAGTTGGGCAGTTGGACGAAGAGTTGCGCGAAGAGGCCGACGGCCGTTCCGTAGACGAGCGCGTAGATCCCATAGGATCGGAAGAAGACGAGCACGCAGGCGATGGTGCACAGGTTGAGCGCGGCGCCTTGGAGCGACGCTGCCCGGTAACTGCGCTGCGCATTGAGCAGAGCCTGCACGACGCCGGCGATGGAGGTCGCGATGATCGTCGGCATGAGGATGCGGGTCATGACGATCGTGACGCCCGCTTCAGGAGCGGGGAATCCCTTCGCGACGATGCGCACGAGCCAAGGTGCTGCGACCCACGCCGCCACGGCAAGCAGCGAGAGCACGATGATGAGCGCGTTGATGACGGTGCTCGAGAATCGCCACGCGTCTTCGTCTTTCCCCGCCGCGAAGTAGCCGCTGAAGATCGGCACAAGCGCGCTGACCAACGCGCCGTTGAAGACGCCGAACACGAGGGTGGGCAGGATGGCGGCGACGAGGAACGCGTCGAGCTCCCAGCGTTCTCCGAAGTACTGCGCGTTGACGACCTCACGCGCGAAGCCGAGGACCATGCTCAGGAGGGTGGCGAGCATGACGGCCACCGTCGACGATGTGACGCTTTGTTTCATCGGGTGAGCAAGTGCTTACGACCCGCTTAGAATGGCTCCCTTGCTCGTGCCGCGAGCGCGAGGATATCTCCGTAGAACATCTCCTGGGCGCGCGCCGCATTGTTCCACGTGAAGGCAGCGGCCCGCAGGCGGGCCGCACTTGAGCGTGCGCGTGCTTGACGTTCGTCGCTCGCGAGCTGGCTGAGCGCCTGCGCGAACGCCCCGGTGTCGAACGTCGGGATGAGGATGGCCGAATCCGCGAAGAGCTCGCGCGAGCTGGCGACGTCGAAGGCCACCACTGGGACGCCGACCGCAAGCGCGTCCAATCCGACGAGGCTTTGGTTCTCGTACCGCGATGTGAACGCCATCGCTCGCGCTCGCGCTAGGAAAGCGCATGCGCGCAGCGCCCTCGAGCCGGCCGAGCGTCTGCACGCGGGCGCGCAGACCTCGGTCGTCGATCTCGTGCTCGAGGCGTTGTCTGCCCGGACCATCGCCTGCGATGCGCAACGGGAGGTCGGCAGGCAGCATTGCGGCAGTCTCGAGCAGCAGGTCAAGACCTTTCATGGTCCAGTCGAGACGCCCCATGAACGCGATGTAGCCCCCGTCCCCGGTCCATGGGTTCGCGAAGGCATCCTCGTCTGCTCCGTTGGGGATGACGCGTATGACCGCACCCGGCGAGTGCTCGCGCAGCTGCGCCTCCTGTGTCGCGGTCAAGGCGATGAGATTGCGATAGCGCCCGATCGCGAACGCTTCCCAACGGTCGATCGGCAGGTGATAGCGTTGCGCCGCCTGTTTGCCGAAGAGATAGCTTGCGACGCCGACCACTGGGCGCCGCAGGATGGCGGGCAGGCAGCTGGCGGTGAGCGGCGAGCTGAAATCCTCGATCAGGATGTCGGCGCGGGCCACAAGCGCTCTGGGGATGAGCTCGATGAAGTACGAGACGAAATTGGCTGGATGCGGCAGCGCCAGCATGCGCACGTAGCGGACGCCGTCGATCGTCTCGTCGCGCAAGCCAGGTGGCCTGCGGTGATGACCGTGACGTCATGACGCGCGGCGAGGCGCTTGTTTATCTCGTGCGTGCGCCGTGCCTGACCGCCGGCATACGGCGTTCCCAACGAATCCGAATCGAAATGCACGATGCGCATCTACATTAAACTATCGGTTTCTCCGATGGATACAACATATGGCTAGCGGGACGACCAAGCACTGGTACGACGCGCATTACGCCGATGACAAGCGCGTCCTGACGCCATGGTATGCCGGCATGCTGGAATGGTTGCGCGCGCAACGGCCGGCGGGTCCGCTGCTCGAGCTTGGTTGCGGCAGCGGCGTGCTGCTCGAACGCCTCGAGCTCGAGACAGCTGTACCGCGATGTCGAGCTGTATGGCATCGACCAAAGCACGACGGCCGTTGCCGCTCTGATGCATACGCTGCCCAACGTCAGCGCAGGTGACATCGAGTCACCGTTGCCCTATGCCGATGATTCGATGGGCGTCGTCATCTTGGCTGAGGTGATCGAGCATCTCATCCATCCGTGGGAGCTGCTGGCCCAGATCCGGCGCGTCCTTCGTCCGGGCGGGCGGTTGCTGCTATCCTTCCCAAACTATCTCCACCTGCCGTGGCTGCT
>CAVXUM010000005.1:0-96215 GCA_963764965.1 Vulcanimicrobiota bacterium | reverse complement strand
ATGCCAGCGGGATCCCCTCCCCCTCGTCGCGGACTGCGACGAAGGCGCTTTCCCGGTTCTGCCACACCGATACGCCGATGGTGGTGCGCTCGCGTCCGTGTTTGATCGCGTTGTCGACCAGATTCCCAACCAGCTGCGATAGCTTGAGCTCGTCGCCCATGACGAGCGCGCTCTCAGCCCGGTCGAACGTGATGTCGACGCTGCGCGCCGCCGCCAACGGCGCCAGATCGCGTACCACGCCATTGACCACCGTGCGCAGATCCGTCGGTTCGCGATCGAGCGCGCTGTCGGCGTCGAGGTGCGAGAGCGTGACCAGCTGGTCGATCAAACGCTGCATCCGCTGTGCCTGCTCGTCGATGATGCGCATGCGCTCGGCCTCGGCCGGCAACGTGCTGCCGGCGTGCAACGCGGAAGACGTCTCCGTGCGGATGACCGCAAGCGGAGTGCGCAGATCGTGGGATGCGTCGTTGGTGAACTGCCGTTGCAAATCGATGGCGCGCTCCAGTGGGCGCAGGGTTATCTTGGCGAGAAAGGCGGCCACCGCCACCACGAGGACCAATCCGGCCGCGTTGGCGGCGAGCAGTCGTAGCACGTAGTTCTTGAGCATGACGTGTGCCGCAGCGAGCATCGAGGGATCGTCGCGGAAAGGCTCGACATCTTGGAGGACCACGATGGAGAGCAGTATGTAGACGATGATGGAGAAGGTCGCGAGCAGCAACACGAGCAGGCCCGCATAGGCGAGCGTGAGGCGTACTCTCGGCGCCCCGATGTTGGTCATCACGCCCCGTTTGTCGATCATGTCTTGTCGATAGTATACCCCACGCCGCGCACCGTGCGGATGATCTGATCGCCACAGGCGGCGCTCAGCTTGCGGCGCAGCATCTTCACGTAGACTTCGAGGATGTTGCTGTTCCCCCCGTGCTCGCCGCCCCACAACCGGTCCAGGATCGCGTCTTTGGTCAAAACGATCCCCGCGTTTTCCAGCAGGTAGAGCGCAAGCCGGTACTCGGTCCGGGTCAGATGGATGACGCGCCCGTCACAGGTCGTCTGGTGGCGCAAGACGTCGATGGCGAGTTTGCCCACCTCGATCGTGCGCGGCTTGAGATCGTTTTGCGGCCGGCGCAGTAGCGCGTACACCCTTGCCAGCAGCTCGGGGAATGCGAACGGTTTGGGCAGATAGTCGTCCGCACCGCTGTTAAGCCCGGCGACACGGTCGGTCACGGCGTTGCGCGCGGTGAGCATGAGGATGGGCGTTGATATCCCTTGCCGGCGCGCTTCGGCGCAGACCGAGAGGCCGTCGCGCTTGGGGAGCAACACGTCGAGGATCGCGACTTGGTAGTCGTTGCCGCACAGCTCGCTTAGACCGTTCTCACCATCTGAGACCGACGTCACGGCGAACTTCTGCGCCTCAAGCGCACGGCGCAGCGAGGAGGCTAGGCTGGGATCGTCTTCGACCAACAGAACACGCATAGGTTATGATTCGCCATCGCGAGATTGGGCAGCCTGCGCCGTCGCGCCGTGCCTTTCAGGGCCTTTTCAGCTAGCAGAAGACTTGCCGTCCACCTCTTCGATTTCGCCCTCTTCGAACGCGAACGTGCCGTTCTCAAACCGGACGAGGTATGGCATATACGGTCCGTTGTTCATGCTCTCCAGCACGCCGACCGCGCCCTTCTCGAGCTTGCCCGCATCGCCGAGATCGAGGCTGCGCAAGGCCCGCACCTTCTGGCCGACTTCCATGCCGAGAGCCATTCCGGCTCTGCCGCGGCTGACCTTTGGGCCGCCCGGACCCGCCGGAATCAGGCGTTTTGACCATGTCAGGACGGCACTTTTGTGCCCCCGATTGTCACAAACGCCTCACTTCCGGGTCATCCATATAGAGGTACGATAACAAACATGAAGTGGCTCGTCGCAATCGCTCTCGTCGTCGCATCTGCATCCATCGTCGTGCCGGCACTGCTCCGCAACAGCGAAGCTAAGCCCGCTGACACGCTCGATCGGATCCACGAACTCGCCGCGTTCTAACCCTCGTTCCCGCTGGCGCATCCCTTGGTGTGACGCGCCGTCGCTCTGAGAAGGCACACCTCCCGACCGCCGCGTACTCCCCCGCCTGGGACCATTGTGTGGTCGTCCGGGGAGGCAACATGAACCGTACATCGTGCGGGAGCAATACTGCATCCGCGTTTCGCGCTGTCCTGATCGCGCTATCGCTCGTCGCCATCGGCCTGGCTGCCGGCAGCAACGCGCACCAAGCGCGCGCCGACGGAAGCGGCCTGGCTTATGACGAGCTCACGAGGATCAACATGGGCGGGATAGACTTTGGCGCGATGAACTCCCCGCCGCCGAATGGTCAGACGGCGACACCGCCGCCCGCAGCATCGCCCGAACCCGGCGTATACGCGAACGGATCGTTTGCCGCCGACTTCAAGGCGGCCATCGACGCTGCCGCGACGCCAAAACCTCACGGCGGCCTGTTTGGCCAGGTGCTCAACGCGGCCAACGCCGCCAAGAGCGAGATGGCCAGGGTTCACTCCGGCACGCCGTCGACGCACTATTTCCTCAACGGCTGGGAGCGTATTGACGATCCAATCGCCCAGACCGCAGATATCTACCGCGGCGACCTGCGCCAGAAGATCCACTTGGATCTGGCGAAGAAGACCTATACCATCACGAGCCTTAGCGAGCAGGCCGCGGGCGAGGCGCCGCCGATGCCCCCTCTGGAAACCCGCAACAGCAGTATCCATCGCCGCAGCCCGGCACCGCCACGGTCACCATCGCAGCGACGACCTCGGCGCTCGGTCCAAAGACGATCGACACCGTTCCCACCGACGGCTATAAACAGCAATTCAAACTCACATCCACCGAAGCCAAAGGTTCTTGCAGCGACGGGAGCTTCGGCACGACCATGATCGAGTACGTCTCCAAGTACGCCGAGCCGTCCATCGCCATGCCCAGCGGTAAGGCTGCGCCAAAGCAAGGGATGATGTCCAATCCCGAGACGGCGTCGGTGAAGCCCGGTTGCAAGCCGAAGATCAAGGCGCGTACTCATCTGGGTCCGACTCCCCCCAGCGGCAGGCTTGCGATGTGGGAGATGCTCACCTTCGATGCGGGCATGATGGGGCAGGATCAAGCACAGAGCCAGGCACAGAGCCAGCACCCGGTCGCGTTGTCGACGGTCATCGAGCGTGGCAACGTCAGAGCCCTAGGAGCGGCCGATAAGTCGCTGTTCGAAGTCCCGCCGGACTTCACCAAGGTCGACGCCTCGCCGTAGCCGACCCACGGATGTGATCGAGCTTAGCCGAGCCGCTCGCGCCCATGGGGCGCGTCCAGGTCCTGCAGCGGGCCGATAGGCACGATGCGCGTCGGGTTGATGTCATCGTGCGTGTAGTAATAGTGCCGCTTGATGTGGTCGAAGTTCACCGTCTCGGCGATCCCCGGGATCTGATAAAGGTCTTTGAGGTAGCCGAACAGGTTGGGATAGTCTATGATGCGGCGCAGATTGCACTTGAAATGCCCGTAGTAGACCGCATCAAAGCGCACGAGCGTCACGAACAACCGCCAGTCCGTCTCCACAGGAGTCGTGCCGAACAGGTAGCGGCTACGGGCTAGACGCTCCTCGAGCTGGTCGAGCGTTTCGAAAAGGCGCCACGCAGCCCGTTCGTAGGCCGCCTGTGTGGTGGCGAATCCTGCGCGGTAGACGCCATTGTTGACCGTCTCGTAGATCAAGGCGTTGAGCTCGTCGATCTGCGCGCGTTTGTCCAGCGGGTAGAGGTCGATCTTGTTGCGAGCCAGCGACTCGAACTCGATCTCGAACATGCGCATGATATCGTCTTCAGAGTTGTTGACGATGCGCTTGGTCTTCTTGTCCCACAGGACCGGCACGGTGACGCGGCCATGGTAGCGCGGGTCCGTCGCTAAGAACGCTTCGCTCAGGTACATGAAATCGTGTATAGGGTCGTGCGAGTGCCCTGGCCCCTGGCGAAACGCCCAGCCGCGCTCGTCGCGGATCGGATCGACCACCGTCATGCCGATCGCATCTTCGAGCCCGCGCAGCTTGCGCACGATGATGGTGCGGTGAGCCCACGGACAAGCCAGCGATACGTACAGGTGATAGCGCCCGGCCTCGACCGGATACTCCGTGCTGCCATCGGCGCGTATCCACGAACGGAAAGCATCTTCTTGGCGGACGAATTCGCCGTCGTCATTTTGTTCTGCGGGGAACTGGGCGGGAGGGCGCTCCACGGGTGGGGCTTACTTGGTCGGCGCCATCGAAGAGATGAGGATGTCCGCCACCTCCGAGCGGCTGAACTCGGCGGGCGGGCGCTGCCCCGAACGCAGCATCTCGCGCACCTTGGTCCCCGAAAGACTCACCCGATCGGTCGCCGGGTGTGGACAGGTCTTGTCGGTGACCATCGAACCGCACACCGTGCACCACGATGCATTGTCGAAGCGCAAGATGGTGATGCCGAGCTCCGCTTCGATGCCGTCGAAGATCTCCTGTGCGTCGAAAGAACCGTAGTACGAGCCGACGCCGGCATGGTCGCGCCCGACGATGAAATGACTGCAGCCGTAGTTCTTGCGCGCGATCGCGTGCAGGATGGCTTCGCGAGGTCCTGCATAGCGCATGGCGGCGGGGAAGATGCTGAGCACTGCTCGTTTGCTCGGATAATATTTCTCCAGCAGCGTGCGATAGCACGCCATGCGGATGGGCGCCGGGATGTCGTCGTCTTTGGTCAGGCCGACCAGCGGGTGCAGCATGAGGCCGTCGACGATCTCCATGGCCACTTTTTGAAGGTATTCGTGGGCGCGATGCACGGGGTTGCGCGTCTGGAATCCGACCACGGTCCGCCATCCCAGCTGCTCGAACAGCGCGCGCGTCTGCGCGGGGGTGCGGTATTCGTCGGGAAAGCCGAACGTCGGGACCTGGAGCAGATCGATCGTCCCCGCCGCCAACGTGCGGGGCGCGGCGTGCAGGGCGGCCACTCCTGGATGGGCAGTATCGTCGGTGCGGTAGACCGACTTGGCCTCAAGTTCGAGGTCCGCTTCGTAGATCTCGGCGACGTCCATGGTCGCGATGATCTCGCCGTTGGCGTCCTCGAGCGCATAGCGCGTGCCGCTCTTCACGTCGGGGGGCACGGGCAGCGTGATCGGGATCGGCCAGAGCAGGCCGCTGGCCAAGCGCATCGTGCGCAGGATGCTGGCGTAATCGGCGGAGCCCATGAAGCCCTGCAACGGCGAGTAGACGCCGGTGCCGATGCAGACCACATCGCAGAGCGACTTGTCGCTGAGGGTTAGCCGTGGAAGACCGGCGGCAGCGGCGCGAGCCGCATCGCGGCCGGCTTGCGCAACCGTGCGGTCGACGAGCGAGCCGCCGTACGGCGCATTGAGCGCTGTGGAGGCCATGCGCTACCGCGCAGTCGAGCTGGCTTGACCGACCGGCGCGAATCCGTTCGCGCTGAGATAGTCGAGGATGTGACGAGCGCTCTCGTCGGGCGTCTCGGTGTTGGTCAATACGTGCACTTGAGGATTGGCCGGCGGCTCGTATGGGTCGGAGACGCCGGTGAACTCCTTGAGTTCGCCGCTGCGCGCTTTGGCGTACATCTCGACCTTGCCGTCGCGCGTCGCGCACACGTCGATCGGGCAATCGGCGTAGACCTCGATAAAGCTCTCAGCGCCGACCAGTTCGCGGATCTCGTTGCGGGTGACGCGGTAAGGCGAGATGGCCGAGCAGATGACGCCCACGCCGTTGCGCGCGAGCAGGTGGGCCACAAAGCCGATGCGCCGGATATTCGTGTCTCGGTCTTCGCGCGAGAACCCCAGACCTTTGGAGAGGTTCGTGCGCACGACGTCGCCGTCGAGCGACTCGACCTTCAGACCAGCATCGCGCAGGCGCGTCTCCAAGATGCGCGCGATGGTCGTCTTGCCGGCCCCGGACAGGCCGGTGAACCATATCACAAAACCTTCTTGCGTGTTTGTCATTGGTCCAGATTTTGCTCGCCCACAAAGTCGGACCTTCAGACCTACTGGTACTGTCGAACGGGACCTTTAGGACTGCCCCTAGGACGCGTCCGACGGTTGGTCTGCTAGTTGTCGCACTGGTGGAGCGGGTCTGACGGCGTCGGCGTGGGGGTCGGTACCGGCACGTTATAGGTGAAGTTGTCGAAAGTGCCCGTCGCCAGCGCGCGGATGTGATGCTTGGCGATCTCGGACTGCTGCGCGGTCACGACGTCGTAACCGCCGACCGCTGCGAACGTCTGCGAGAGCGAGACGCTGTCCCCGGCGTTGTGATACGACCAGTTGAATTGCTCGGGATTGCCGCTTGCCTTATCGATGGTCACGTCCATCTGTGAGACCTCGCCGCGGATCTTCGGGACCATGTGCAGCACGTATGCCTGCGGCTTGTACTCCAGCGTGATGTTGTAGCAATGGCGCCAGCGAGTCGCCATACCGACCGCGCCTTCGACCTTGGTGATGCCCTGTAAGTACGAAGGCGTGTGCGGAAAATCGTATACTGTGTATCCGGGGCTGTTGTAGTAGACATGGCCGTCAAGCACGGGGTGCAAGTACGGGAAGTTCACTTGCCTGATATCCAGACTGGCGTGCGCCTGATACGATTTGAGGCCCGGGTTGCGCCCGAGCACGAGATCGATGACGCCGTCGACGCCGGGTGAGGACGAGGCCTTCACGCCGGCCGGAGCGGTCAGCGCTACGCCCGGTGTCGGCTGCGCCAATCCGGCCATCCAAATAGCAAAGATGAAGATGCCGGCGAGGGCGGGGACGAGCGCGTTCTTGACGTTCCGCATGACAGACATACTATATGGCCCTTTCCTTAGAAAAAACGAAGTTTCGGGCCTTCCCATCCCACAAGCCGGCGACTCTCATCTCAATCTCACCAAGCACGGTCGCCGAAATCGCGGTGGACCGGGCCGTTATGAGCTGGCTCACGGTGGATCCGGGCCAGCGAGGAAAAGACCCGCCCGCATGTAATCACAGGCGACCACACGACTGCGCATACACCCCGCAAGCCGCCGATGAATCAAGAACAGGCGGCTATGCCCTATGGCAGCCGCGCTTTCACCCTTGATGACGCAGGTCGAGACCGCCCGGCCAATGGTCAAATGACGAAGCGAGCGCGACGAACCGATCAGCGCAAGAAGAAGGACGAGCGCCTTGCTTCATTGCGTCAACGGCGCGCTCGACACGCGTCTTTCTACACCGCCGTCGAGCGCAAGCAGCGCGCAGATCGCGCACGCCTGCAAAGCGCGCGCAAGCGCTGCGCAGGTTCGACCGGCCATCCCACTATTGCGACCGTCGAGCGCCGGCGCCATGAGTACCTGGCGCTCCCCTCGGCCGCTCCTGCACCCATCCCGCCGCGCGCGCTCGTCCCATCGATCGCCGTCGCGTTCGCCCTGCCCATCCTGGTCGCCCTCGCGACGAATCTCGCCCAGCTGTCCACGCCCTCTCAGCACGCGTTGCACACAGCGTTGCAAACGACCGTCGCGGCTCGCGTGCATCCGCATCACAAGACCGTCGCGCTGAACATTTCGCGGACGCTGCCGCCAACAGCGAACCACCGCCCGGCGACCAGCATTGCGAAACGTCGCGTTCAGCTCTCTTCTCAGAATCGCAGCCCGGAGCACCGCACGCTCGCCGCGCTGCTGCGCTCCATCATCGGTTCCTTCGCTGCGGCATCGCCGGCGCCTCAAACGCCTCGCTCTCGAGCGGTCATAGCGCAGGCGCCTCGGGTCGCGCATCAGACGCCGCGGACGATCGGGCCCAGACCGCATGAGGTAGCGCTCGCACCAGCGCCCCTCCCAGCGCGTCGATCGCAGGTGAAAGTGCCGTCGGTTTGGATGCTCACCCCTGACGGCACGTGGACGGCCGTCATCCAGGCGTCGCCCGCGCTGCGCGACCCCTCGTTTTCCACGTCGACCGGGCAACTCGTCGCGCTCGAGCGGTCAGCGTTGGACGGCGACCGAGCGACGGTGACGATCGGCTGGGCACGCCCTGTCACCACCACGGTCTCGGCGCAAGGCCAAGAGCTGACGCACACGCTCGCAGCACCTGATGACTCGGCCAGCGCCTTCGCCGCGACCGCTCGCGCGATCGGTCCCCACCTCATCGCGGTCGGCTGGACGCCGCTGGCAGCGTCGGCGGAGGTCGCAGACTACAAAGTCTACCGCTCGGACGGCGCAGATGGTCAGGCGCAACTCATCGCCACGCTTCCGGCCGAAAAGCACACCGTGCAAGACGGCGCTGTCGATCCGAACACCACCTACCGGTACTCGGTCGTCGCCGAGCTCGCCGCAGATGTGGTGCAGGCCAACGCCAGCGCGGTCGTGACGCCGGACGAGTTACCCGCGGTCTCTTCATCGGTGCTCGCGGGCAAAGGGATGTTCTTGTACTTCTCGTCGCTGCGCGGCGACCCGCACAGCTTCCAGCCGCTACGACCCGGAGGAAGTGATCGCCACCGCGCAGCGAGCCGGCATCCACGTCATCGAGCTGCGCATGGCGCGCGGCAGCTCCGCCATGGCGCAGACGGACAGCGCGCGGCTATGGCTCAACCGGCTGATCGATGCGGCAGCTCGCAACGACATCAGCTTGATCGCCTGGACGGTGCCGCGACGGCCTACCACGGTCGACCTCGCGCAAACCGTCGGCGCGGCGTCATATAGAACCCCCGCAGGCAACGGCTTCGTCGGTTTGGCGCTGGATCTGGAAACCGGCGATCGGTACATGGGCGACAATCCGCGAGCGCGTTCGGCGATGGTGCAGTACATCCGCGCCGTCCGAGCGGCGACCGGCCCGCATTACCTCATCGTGGCAACCGTGGTGTCGCCTGAAATGGGGAACCACACAAATCGAGACTACCCGTACGCGAAGATCGCGGCATACGCCGACGTGTTGCAGCCCATGGCGTACTGGCACTACTTCGAGGAGACATCGCATCACGAGTATGCGCGGCGCGAAGTCGCGGGCGCCGCTGCGGCCGCGGTGGCTCGCACCCGCGCGCTTGCAGGCCGCGATATCCCGGTGGATGTCGCGGGCCAAAGCGTCGCTCTGCAAGGCACGGGCGCCCCATCGGGGCGCGAGATCCTCTGGTCGCTGCGAGGGGCGAAGTCGGCCGGCGGCATCGGTGAGACGTTCTTCGACTGGGCCGGCACGGGCCCCGATGCCTGGGCTGCCATCCAGGCCTTTGACTGGTAGGCCGAGAACCACGCAGCGCGATGTCCGAGGCCACTGCGACTCAACCGATCGAGCGCGTCGACCTGCGCGAGCTCCCGTCGTGGGAGAGGCACGACAGAGTTCTGGCTTCCTTTGACCGTCTCACGCCTGGCCAGTCGGCCGAATTCATCAACGACTACGAGCCCAAAGCGCTTCGCACGCACCTCGAAGCCGATCGCGAAGGCATCTGCATGTGGGACGTGCGCAACGCCGGCGATGGCCGCTGGATCGTGCGCCTCACTCGCTTGCCAGATCCTTCCATGCAAGGCGACACGCCGCGCATCGCGTTCCTGCGCCAGGTCCGCATGTTCCGCAGCGCACCCATCGATCTGCTGCGTGAGATCGACCGCGCCGCCAAAGAGCGCAACTATCACGACCGCATGGTCATCGTGGCCGAAGGGACGAACTGGCCGACCTTGGGCATCGTGCGCCGCGGCGTCGTGGAAGTGACGCGCGCCGCTGACGAGGGCCGCGAGATCGTGCTCTACGACGTCTCGCCCTACAGCATGTTCAACGAAGCGTCGGTCTTCGACGAGGGCACGGCAGAAGCCACCGTCATCGCGCGCGGCGAGGTCGAGATCGTCGAGCTGCCGGCGCAGTTCGTGCGCGGTCTCGTGCAACGCAGTCCGGACATCGCGCTCGGCATGGGCCGTTTCTTCTCGCAGCGTCAGCGCCGTCTCAGCGGCGCCGCCGGCAACCTCGCCTTCGGGCGCGTCCTCACCCGCATCGCGCGCGTGCTTCTGGATTACGCCTCACCCAAGGAAGGCATGGCGCCGGGAGAAGCCGGCGTCGAGCGCATCACCCAATCAGACCTCGCGGCGCGCGTAGGAACGGTGCGCGACATGGGCAGCCGTGCGCTGTCGCATCTCGAGGACATGGGCGCGCTGGAGCTGCGCCGAGGCCGCGTCGTCAAGTTGGATCGCGCCAAACTGCAAGAGATCGTCCGCACCGGCCGTTAGGATCCGCCCGTTCGCCCGGCAGCGGTCGCCATCGCGACCGCTTATTTCTTATCCTTGAACAGATCCTCAGGCCGCTCGACGCGCGAGACGCGCCGTTGCCATTGGCGCATGCGACGGCGCTGCTGCCAGCGCTCGATGCGCTCGCGCATGGTGGGTCCGCCGCGCCGGCCGAGCGAGAACGTGAAACCCCCGCGCGTGAAGTAGTAGGCGAACACGCCGAGGGCGACGATCGCGATCGAGGCGGGCAACGGTCCGCCGTAAGCGCCGTTGCGGAAGAACAGTTCGATGCCGACGCCGATCAGCGCCACCAAGCGAGCCGACATGGGGAGGACGAAGAACAAGAGCACCGTCGCGTTCGGTGCCAGCGTCGCATAAGCGATGGTGATCGCGATCCAGCTGCCGACCATGCCGAGGAAGAGGCCGCCGCCGAACCATGGCGCTAACGCGAGGACGATCGCGCCGGCCAGCAGGCCGCTGACGAAGAAGAAGACCAGAAAGCGCGCTGAACCCCAAGCCCGCTCCAGCGTGCCGCCGAAGAAATACAGGATGATCGCGTCGGTCAGGAAGAGATTGAAGTTGGTGAGGTGCGCGAACGGGAAGGTGAGCGCCCGCCAGTACTGCAGGCTCGCAAACCAACTCCACACGACCTGCCACCCGAGCACCAAGCTGAGCGTGCCGCGCAGGTACAGATCGGCGAGCAACACGATGCCCATGAGCACGAGCAGGCAGTAGACCGCCGGTGTCTCGCTGCTGGCGCCACGAAAGGAAGAGCCCAGGGATGTGCGCATGTGGTTAGTCTTTGGTCAGGCCGCGGCGCGCTCCTTGACGCACGCTAGGACGATCTCCGCGCAACGATAGAAATCCTCGAGATCGATCCATTCATTGACCGTGTGGATGTCGCGCATGCCCGTGCCGAGGTTGACGCTCGTGATGCCGTGGCGGTTGTACACGTTGGCGTCTGAACCGCCGCCGATGGTGATGGTTTCGACCGTGGTGCCGGCCGACCGAGCGGACTCGACGACGAGTCGAACGATGGGCGCATCGGACGGGATGCGCATGCTGTGATATTCGCGTTCGCAGCGCTCCTCGATCCAGGCTCGCTTGCGCTGGCCGTTCAGCGTGATCGTGGCGCTCGCCGCCGCATCATCGAAAGCGCCGCGAATGGTGCGCATGACCTGGTCGAGCCGGCTGTCATCCAGCGAGCGGACTTCGCCACGCACGACGCAGCGGTTGGGGACGACGTTCACAGCCGTTGAGCCGTCGACGATGACGACGTTGCTCGTCGTCAAGGCGTCCACCCGGCCGAGCGGTATCGCCGCGATCGCGGTCGCCGCGACCCGCACGGCCGAGATGCCGTTCTCCGGACACATCCCCGCGTGCGCTTCCAGGCCGTGCACCGTGAAGGTGAACCGGTCCGCCGATGGTGCCTGGGTGACGAGCTCGCTGGCGTTTGACGAATCAAGCACGATCGCGTCTTTGGCGGTGAGCGCTGAGAAGTCCAGGTTCTTCGCGCCGAGCAGACCGATCTCTTCACAGACCGTGAAGGCGACCTCGATAGTCCCGTGCGGCACGGAGCGTTCGTGAAGCGTGCGCAGCACCTCGAGGATCACCGCTAAGTCCGCTCTTGTCGTCGCCGCCCAAAATGGTCGTCCCATCGGAACGGATGCGATCGGCCTCGCGCACCGGCTTGACCGATTTGCCCGGCGGCACGGTGTCCATATGCGAAGAGAGCAGCAACGGCGCCGCGTGCGGCGCGGTGGCTTCGAAGCGAGCCACGACGTTGCCGGTGTTGCCCTGCACGGCGCTGCCCGCGTCGTCCACGCGGACCTGCGCCCCAAGGTCGCCCAGCGCGCGCACGAGGTAGTCGGCGACGGGTTTTTCTTCTTTGGAATGGCTGTCGAGACGGAGCAGATCCAACACGGCATCGGTCATGCGATCGCGGCGTATCATGACCGTCTGTTGCCGCCGCGCAGGCGTGAGTTCCTGTGGATGCGCGCGAGCGGGCGTGAGTTTCATCACACCGCGGCGCCGGCAAGGGTGGCTGCGCCCCGGACGCCGATTATTAAGGTAGAGTTCCACCTTTACACCCCGGCCCGATCGCGTCCAGCAGCATCGGCCCTTAGGAGCGCCACATGTTGAACACCCAGACTGACGGCCAGTTCGTCAACAGCGATGTCCGCAAGACGGATTTCGATGCTAAGGTCAAGGTGTTCCGCACCGCCGTGATGATCGCTATGGGTCTGTTCGCCGGCACCGTGCTCGGCGGCATCGTCGGCCTGTTCGTCTATGCGAATTCGCGAACGCCGAACGTGCACGACGGGATCTTCGTGGTCATCCAAGCGATCGGCGTCCTGCTCGGCGTCGGCATGGGTTATCTCGCGGCGCGCAGCACCGCAGCTCAGGACCAGTTGATTGAGACATCGCAACGAGCCGGCATGACCATGCTCAAGAAATACAAACCCAAGCCTGGAAATTCAGGTCAGAGCAACGTCGGCCAGCACACGATCAAGACGACGAACGTGGCGCCGCCGCCGCGCCGGCGCCGAGCGTCGCCGCCGCGAGCGCTGCGCAGGTCAGTGCCGCCGCCAGCAAAGACGGCGAAGAGTTCCTCAAGACGCTGCTCAACAAGCAATAGCCCCAGGCCGAAGGCCGCGTGCTCGTGCGCGCCTAAGAGCCGCACAGAACCAGGATAAGGAATCCCTAACAGCATATTTAGCCTCACCTAAATCGAATGAGGTGGGGTTAATGTGTGTCGCTTTGCGGCTTGGCGCCGCAACTGCCTGGGCCTCGCACTGGCGCTGCTGTGCGGATTCCCGGCGCTGGCGATCCCGGTCTTCGCCCACCGCTACGGGCTGTCGTGTCAGGTCTGCCACACGACGGTTCCGCATCTCACGGAGTTCGGCACCGAATTCATGCGCGCTGGCTTCCGGCCGCCTGCGGGAACGCCGGCGCACGGCACGTTTCCGGTGTCGGTCAAAGCGAACGTCCAGTACTCGAGCGCGCCCGACCCCGACCATCTTCCTAAGGTCATCCTCGACGAGCTCGAGTTCTTGTCCGCCGCGTCGCTGACCAGCCACCTCTCGTACCGCATCGAGCAGTATGTCGTCGATGGCGGTTTTCCAGGGCTGACACGCGACGCGTGGATCTCCTACACGAGCCGCCCGGCGTTCGGAGATACGGACGCCGCTCTTCGCGCGACCCTGGGCCAGTTCACCCTGCCCTTGCCGGATGACCCAGAGACCCAACGGCCGACGCTCAACCACTACGCGATCTTCGATCAGACCGTCGGGTCGAACCCATTCGACCTTCGACGATCGCATCGGGCTCGACGCGGGGTTCGGCCGTCAGTTCGGCGGGCTCGACGTACACGCGCTCGCCATGAAAGGGCACGATCCGCAATCCGGGTTGCCGACCTTGGGGATCGACACGATGGCCGACATCCAGGAGACCGTCGCGAACGCGGTGTTCTCGATCTACCGCTACGACGGGAGCCGTCCGCTTGGGCCCGTGACCGACCATTTCTGGCGCCAAGCCATCGCCGCCAACGTCTATCTGGGAAAAGCAGAGCTGGACCTGCTCGCGCAGATGGGCAACGATACGAGCGCGAACGGGTATGGGCTAGGCGCGACCAGTCACGGCGGTTTTGCGCAGGGATTGTGGTATTTCTCCCCGGCGCTCACCCTGGTCAGTCGCTTCGACGCAGCCGACGACACGATTGCCGGGCCGGCGGAGAGCGTGACGACGTCGCTCATCTACCGGCTGCGGCCGAACATGCGGCTCACGCTTGAGGGGGTCTCGGGTCCAGGGCGCGGCGCGATCAACGCGGCGTGGCTCGTCGCGTACTAGGGCAACGGACCTTGCGACGTGCGCCGTCGTAGAGCAGCAGTCATGAGCGACGACAAACGCGGCCAAGTCCGCATCCTTCCGCACTCCTCTACCGTTTTGCGCGGCAACGCGCTGGGGGACCCAGCCGACCGGGATCTCTACTGCTATCTGCCGCCCGGCTACGATGGGTCGCAAGAGCGCTACCCGGTGATGTATTGGCTTGTCCGGCTTCACGGGGAACGGGCGCATGATGTTCAACGCCGACGCCTGGGCGGAACCGATCGACCGGCGGTTGGACCGCCTCATCGCGCAGGGTGCGATGCCGAAGACGATCTGCGTTCTGCCGGATTGCATGACACGTTTGGGCGGCAGTCAATACACCGATTCGAGCGCGACCGGACCTTACGAGACGTACATCATCGAGGAGCTCGTGCCGTTCGTGGATGCGAGTTTGCGCACCAAGCCCGGCCGCGACCACCGCGGCGTCACGGGCAAATCCAGCGGCGGGTATGGCGCACTGCGATTAGGCCATGCGTCATCCGGACGTCTTCGGTGCTCTGGGCTCGCACGCGGGTGACGCATACTTCGCCTACTGCTACCTCCCGGATTTCCCGAAGTTCGTCATGGGCGTGCACCGGCAGGCGGCGTCGAGCAATTCCTGCGCGAATTTGAAGCGCTGCCCAAGAAGACCCATCAGGCGATGGAAGTGCTCAACATCTTAGCCATGGCGGCCTGCTATTCGCCCAACCCGTCGGCACCGCTCGGCATCGACATACCCGTCACGATCCCCGCCGGTGAGATCCGCGGCGACGTGTGGAGACGATGGGAGGCCAACGATCCGGTGCACATGGCGCGCGAGCACGCGGACGCGCTGCGCTCGCTCAAGAAGATCTACTTGGACGCCGGCACGAAGCGACGAGTGGAACCTGCACATCGGTGCCCGCATCTTCGCCACGCGGCTGGACGAGCTCAAGGTGGCGTACGTCCACGAAGAATTCGACGACAGCCACATGGGCATCCAATACCGCTACGATCGTTCCTTCTGCGAGCTGGCGAACGCGCTCGCTTGAATCTCGAGCACGGCGATCGCGAGCTGCAGCGTGACGCTGCGCGCCGCCTCGGCTACCTCTCGATCGGCCTGGCGCTGCTCGAAAGCGCGCTGGCCATCCCCAGCGGCATCGCGGTCAACAGCATCGCCTTGCTGGGCTTTGGTCTGGACAGCTTGATCGAGATCGGCTCGTCGGGGACCGTGCTGTGGCAGATGGCCGGTGAAAGCGACGAGCACCGCGAGCGGCGCGAGGGCATCAGCCTACGCATCGTCGGCGGGCTGCTGCTCGCCCTGGCGGCGTTTGTGAGCTACGACTCGATCGCCGGCCTGGTGCATCACGATGTGGCACGGCGTAGCCTGCTGGGCATCGCCGTGCTCGTGCTGTCGCTCGGCGCCATGCTCGCGCTGCGTCGCGCGAAGATCCGGGTGGCTCGATCGCTGGGCAGTCATGCCATGATCGCCGATTCCCGGCAACAGGAGTTCTGCGCCTATCTTTCAGCCATCGCCCTGGTCGGCGTCACGCTCAACACCGCCTTCGGCCTATGGTGGGCCGATCAGGCCGCGGCACTCGTCATGGTGCCGCTCATCGTGCGCGAGGGCGCCGAGGCCCTCTCAGGCAGGCCCTGCTCGCATGACTAGCAGCCGACGAGCGCGCACAGCTCCTCAATCTTGGATTTGATCTCGTCTCGCACGGCGCGGGTTTGCGTTAGCCTGTCCTCCTGTGCCCCTTGGAACGCGGCCGGGTCGGGTAGGCTCCAATGGAGGCGCCGGGTGATGCCGGGAAACACAGGGCAGCGTTCGGCGCTGGCTTCGTCGCACACGGTGATGACGTAGTCGAACAACATGCCTGCGCGGTACATGTCGAAGACGCTCTTCGTCTGGCTAAGCGACAGATCGACGCCGATCTCCCGCATCGCCGCTTCTGCCAGCGGGTTGATCGTGCCGGGCTCAAGCCCAGCGCTGTACGCGCTCACCTCGGGGCTGCACCGCTGATTGGTCAAAGCCTCTGCCATCTGGCTCCGGGCGCTGTTCTGTACGCAGACGAAGAGCACTTTGGTCATGGATCGTGACGCTGGGCGATCCAGCCTGTGAGCGCGACCGCCGCGATCGCACCGCCGACCTGCGCTAGGATAAAGGGGAGGACGTCGCGCGGAGCGATACCCGCGAATGTGTCTGACATCGATCGCGCGATCGTGACGACGGGATTAGCGAACGAGGTCGACGAGGTGAACATAATAGCTGCTGCGATGTAGGCGCCAATGCTTACCGGCAAGAGCTGGGCGCGCGCTCGCGAGCAACGATCGACCAGGATCAGCAATCCGAACGTAGCGACAGCTTCACCCACTAACAGCCCGGCGCCACTCCGGCTGTGATGCGATGCGAACAGTACGGGTAGCCCGAACATCGCGTTTGCGATACCGACCCCGATGAGGCCGCCGCAGAGTTGCGCCCCCAGGTATGCCGGGACGTCGCGCCAACCCACTTGGCGGTGCCACGCCGCCTGCAACGTCACCAATGGGTTGAAGTGCGCACCCGAGACCGGGGCGAGCGCGACGATGAAGGCGCTCAAGGCCGCACCCGTGATGGTGGCGTTGACGAAAAGCGCTTCGAGAAAATCTCCAGTCGCCAAGCGTTGCGCCATGATGCCCGACCCGACAATCGCGATGAGCAGAAACGCCGTGCCAAGCGCCTCACAGACCCACCGTTCCACGAGCCGAGCAGGCACGCCTAAATGTGAGAACCGCAACATGTCGCGAACGTTTCACAGCTGTCGGGCGTGCAGCAATTCGTCTCGGCGCCGTCGCGTTGTGCCGACTCCTCGATGACGTGATAGATCTCCCAGCGGCGTCCGTCAGGATCGCTCGCCCAGACCTTGTCTTGCTTCGCGTAACAACACGTCTGCTCGCGTTCGACCGCGACACCGATCCCAGCAGACCGCAGCCGCTCGATAGCCTCGTCCACCGCCGCCGCACTATCGACGGCTATGCCGAAATGGGCACCGGCATCTGACGCTTGGAACCCCGGCTGGTGAAGATCGAGGGCGAGTTCAAGCGGGGGCTGCTCGGTGATGAAGAGCGCGTAATCCTGGTGGTGCTTATGCGGACTTGCGCCGAGCAAGTTTTGATAGAACGCCACGCTTTCTTCGATCGAACCGGTGGGCAGTGACAGGTGCGTCTTCATATGTCCATTCCCTTCGGGTGGCGACTCGCAGCGTCGCACGCAGCAGCTCTAGAGCATCGTCGTCCAGACGATAGTACACCCACGTGCCTTGCCGCTCGCCGATGACCAAACCGGCATCGCGCAGCACCTTGAGATGGTGCGAGATGGTCGGCTGGAGCAGCGGGAGCCCATCATTAATGTGGCAGACGCACACCGGTTTGGCCGAGGCGGCGATCGTCGCGAAGATCGCGAGCCTATGAGGGTCAGCCATAGCTTTTAAGCATTCAGCCGCAGCGCCCGCGTCGCCGGGCGAGAGTTCGTTCGGTCGGTGATCAGCCATGCGACTAAGCCTATCACGCTATATTGGTATCTGTCAATATATATGCTTATCGATATAGCACGGGCCTGATCTCCGCGCTGACTGCATGGCTGTTAGCGGGCGCCGGCGAAGAATGGCGCATGCGGTCTGCTTCGAACGCCATCGCGGTGCGGCTCATCACCCCGGCCGATTTCGGTGCTGTCACTGCGATCTACAACCAAGGCATAGAGGACCGCATCGCCACGCTGGAGACCGACGCTAAAAGCGAAGAAGAAGTCGCGCGCTGGCTCACGCAGCGGCCCGCACGTTATGAAGTGCTCGTCGCCGAAGCCGAGGGCCGCATCCTTGGCTGGGCGGCGCTTAACCCATATTCACATCGCTGCGCCTATGCCGGCGTAGCGGACCTCTCCATTTATGTCGAGCGCGCGGCCCGCGGGAAAGGGGTCGGCCACAGGCTGCTCGCCGCGCTGGAAGAACGCGCCAGCGCTCTGTCCTTTCATAAGATCGTGCTGTTCACGTTTCCGTTCAACACCGCCGGCCAGACGCTGTATCGCAGACGCGGTTTTCGCGAGGTCGGCATCTTCAAAGAGCAGGGGTCACTTGGCGGTCGTCCCATCGACGTCATGGCGATGGAGAAGATCCTTGCATCGCCAACCGAGCGATCCACCGAAACTTAACGAAGTCTCATACAGCCCTCAGGCTTGACTCATGTAGGAGAAGCGGGCGCGGCGTATGCTTGCTCGTGAGGACCTGCGTGCCATGACGGCGCGCCGCTGATAGCGATCGGCGGATGAAGAGTCCATGAGAAAGGGTTGAACAATCATATGCGAACGCGCATCATCTTCGCGATCCTAGCGTCGGTCGCCATCGCCGGTTGCAGTGGTGGCGGCGGTCTCGGCGTTGGATCCACGAACACCCACACGAGCCAAGCCACGACCCAAGAAATCGCTCAAGCCGGCACGGAAGCCGCCTTTGCTCCGATCGAAACGGGCAGTCTCGAAGTCGGTCTCTACGATGGCGAGATGGGCGTGCCGCTGTCGAGCGCCCGTGCTCCATTGTCGGCGTTTTCATCCAGTTCGAGCGGATCGTGCAATAAGGGCGTCGAGCACACCGTCACGGTGATCAGCGCAAACCAGACGCAATACGAGACCAAGTACTTCTACGACAAGACCTGCACGACACTGGCTAAAGACGTTGTGTCCCTGGCGACGATGAACAGCTCGTCGAGCGAATCCATCGTCCGCACCGCCACGAACTACAATTTGTCGGGCCTCGTGCTTGACACGCGTAAGTCGAACTTCGCCATCACCGGCGCGCCGGGCAACTTCTCGGCAGTGGTGACGAGTGACGTCTTCATCGGCACCTCGACGACGGCATCGGTGCAGCTCGGCCGTCAATTCACGGTCGCGCCCCAGAGCGGCAGCGTGTCGACCATCGCCGCCAACTCGGGCAAGATCGTCAACGTCGGCAACCCGCGCATCAACGAGTCGTTCGGGCACATGGGCGTGCTGTCCAACGGCACGATGACAACTGATTCGTCCGGTGACATAACCTTCGCAGGTTCGCACGCCGGCACGTTCTACAAAGGGCCGCTCGGTTCGCTGACGCTATCTGCGGCGCCGCCGTTCACCGTCTCCGGTGGCAGCGCGCTCGGCACGACCAACGTCAGCGGTTCGGTCGAATTCGACCCGATGGGCAACGTCGCCGCGGTCTCCATCACAGGCTCGCTATGGAACGGCGACAACATCACGGTCTCAAGCTCCGGCACGCCGCCTGGCGTCGCGATCAACGGCACCATCACCGACCCATCGAGCAGCCCCGTCGCCACCTTCTCGGTAGACCAGAACGGCGACGGCATCATCACCTACGCCAGTGGTTGGCAGGCACTGATCATCGACTGGCACGTGATCCGATAGCGCCGGCGAACCCGGCTCCCCTGGGCCCCGATGAACGGGGCCCTTCTCTTTTGCCGTCGCTCACGCGTCCGTGGATGGCGACTAATTCGCGCCCACTTCGAAGCGGGGCATGTCCTCGACGCGCACGCCAGTCGGTTGGGGGTCGCGATCGTCGAGCCCGACGCTGATGCGCAGACGGAAACTGCCAAGATCGAGATTGAAAGAACTGCCGAAGAGCTGCATCTTCATGCCTCCAGTCTGCGCCATTGCGCGAGCGACGCTGCGATGCCGACGACCGCGATGCCGAGCAGACCGGCGATGGCAAGCGGGTTCGGCACGCCCATGAAATGCCCGTTGTTCTCGGCGTAGCTGCCGTAGAACAGCGGATTGAGATGGTTGAGGACCTCGAGCACGGCGTGGATGGCCGGCGGCAGGTTGTTGAGGGTCAGGAGGATGATCAGGAGTACCCCCGCCGCCCAGGAGAAGCCCGCGATCGCGCCAGCCCGAGCACGAACCGACGCGGTCAGCGCGACGACCAAACCAAACCATGCCAGCGGATAGGCCGCAAAGCGCCCCAGGAACGGCATGACATCCTCGCCCTTGTAGATGTAGCCTTGCCAGCCCTTGACATAGATCAGTGCCAGGCTGAAGGCAATCGTGAAGATGAAGATCGCTGCGATGCCGACCACGTCCACCGCCATCAGCCGAGCGGCGTAGGCGACGCGCGACGCCGGACGCGTCCAAGCGACCTCGAGATGGCCGCAATTCTCAGCCGCCAGACACGTGCCCACCACGGTGGCGAATATCGCGGCCACAAAGCTCGCCACGGCGATGAGGACAACGAACGGCACGCCGTGGTCTGTGTCGCTGATCTCGATACCCGGCGTTTGAACCCGGGTGGTGGTGCCGGAACCATCGCTGACCGCCGCGACGTGATGCGCCGTGGGGGCAGGCGGGTCCACCGTGACGTTTACCTTCGAGTGTCCGCTCAACAAGCCCACGAAGAGGCCGATCGCAACGAGAGTGATCACGAAGGCGACGAAAATGTTGCGGACCCGCAAGAGCTCTTTGTAGTTCATCCTAGTTGCCTCCAACGGCGACGAGAAAGATATCTTCTAAGTTCTGATCGAGCACACGGACGCTCGTGGGCGCGGCTGCCTGGATGGTCGCCACCACCCCGTCTCCGGTGCCACGGATGTACGCCCGCATCAACCGGCCCTGGCGCGTGACCCGGCGGACATTCGGGTTGGCGTCGAGGTCGGCAAAAGGAGGGGCATCGCCGTCGAAGGTGGCCTCGACTATCTTCTCCTGCGCTTTGATATCCTCAACGACGCCTTGCAGCACGAGCTTGCCTTGATGAAGGATGGCGACCCGGTCTGCCGCGCGCTCGACCTGCCCTATCTGATGAGAGGAGAAGAGGACCGTGGCGCCGCCTGCCGCCGCGTCGATCATGAGATCGAGGACGTGGCGCTGATGCAAGGGGTCGAGTCCTGACGACGGCTCGTCGAGGACCAGCGTCTGCGGACGGATGGCAAAGGCTAAAGTGAGGGCCAAGGCGCTCTGCTGCCCTTTGGACAGCGTCTTGCTGCGCTTGCGCAGATCGAGCCCGAAAAGGGCGGCGAGCTCGTTGGCCCGCGAGAGGTCGAACCGCGCGAACGTGCGGCGGCAATACTCGATATGCTGGGCACCGGTCATCCACTCGTACAACGCGGGCCGCTCGGGCATGTACGACATGCTCTCGAACATCTCGGGGCGCAGCGGGCTGCCATCGAAGAACACCTGACCGGACGTGGGCCGGGCGAGCCCGAGCATGCACTTGAAGGTCGTCGTCTTGCCGGCGCCGTTTGTGCCGAGCAAGCCGAAGATTGATCCCTTGGGTATCGAGACGGAAAGGTCGTCGACCGCGACCGTGCTGCCGTAGGATTTGCTCAGCGCCGCTATGTCGATGGCGGGCCGGGTTGACTGTCCTATCATTAATGCTTACGCTCCTCGGCATCGCCGTCGGATGAGTACCAGCGCTCTAAAGCCTGGTGAAAAAGCTCGCGTATTTGGTTGCGTCGCAAACCCATGGACTTGGCCTCACGGACTGCCGCATCGACGGCTGACGAGGCGACGTCGGTGAGAGCCGCAGCGGCTCGATCCCCGGCGCCATTGGTGCTGACGAAGGATCCGCGCCCGACATTCGTTTCGATGACGCCGTCGCGTTCAAGCTCGCGGTATGCCCGCGCAACCGTGTTAGGGTTGATCGTCAGGTCGGTCGCGAGCTGCTTCACGGTTGGAAGCCTCTCTCCGGCTGCCAGCACACCTAGGGCCACCGAACGCTTCACCTGCTCGATCAGTTGAAGGTAGATGGGGACCCCGGTGTGCGGGTCGACCGTGAATATGGCAGGCATGTGTCTTAGAGCCTCGGGCCCCAGCCTGCGAACAGCGGCGACGCGCCGCCTGGCATAACGATGAAGGAATGGTCTGCATCGTTCCGCTCGGAATTGGGGAGGACTCGTACGCTTGTATTCATGATGGTGGCTCCTTCTTTCTTACTGTACTAGTGCATTGTTGTACTAGTACAGTAGTACAATAGTACAAGTTAAGCCAATTGTCAATACCTCGACGAAAGATATTTTTTGGGGCACCAGAAGCCCGTAACGACGGGCTCTATGCCCGTATTCGGCCGGCCAGCAGCGACTAGTCGGCCGCCGGGATCGAGCGCTGACGGACGTTCACAAGCCAGATCCCCAGGAAGACGATGGCAGCGCCGATCAGCGTCGTGGGAGCAAATGGCTCGTGGGCGACCAGAACCCCCAGGGCCACCGCCAGCACGGGCGTCACGTACGTCAACAACGACAGTCGCGTTATGGCCATCGTCTTCAAAAGGGTGAAATACGCCAGGAAGACGACCGACGACGCGATCGTTAGATAGATCAATGCCCCAGTCGAGACCGGAGTGAAATGCACCGGTTTGCCGCGCTCCACGACGAGTGCGAACAGCCCGAGCAGAATACCCCCGATGAGTTGGCCGGGTCCGACCGTCGCGAGCGGCGGAAACCCATGCGCATATCGTTTTGCGAAAACGGTCGCAAAGGCGGAGGAGAGAGCTGCAAGGAGTGTGGCCGCGACGCCTAGCGCGGATGCATCAGCTGCGTGCACGACCTCGGACCAGTAGATAACCGCCACACCGCAAAAGCCGACGAGCAGTCCGAGGATGTTGGCCGCCGACAAGCGCTCCATGCGAAAGATGCCGGCAGCGATGATCGCGGTGCTGATCGGCAAGGTGGCGAAGAGAACGGCGGCGAGGCCGCTGGGTACGGTCTGTTCGGCCCAATACAGCAAGCCGAACTGAAGTCCGAAGAGCAACGAGCCCTGCACGGCGAGATGAGCGATATAGAGCCGGCTTCGCGGCCATGCCAGACGCACCGAGAACGCGACGATGAGAAGGATGACGCCAGAGGCGGTCATGCGCAGGGCAGCCGCGGTGAGCGGAGGCACGCCCGACAAATTGAGTCTGATCGCGAGCCACGTGCTGCTCCACACGGAGAGCACGATCGCGAAGAGAACGATCGTGCGAAGCCGCGCGTTCATGACGGAGCACGTACCAACGCCATGACGTCATCGAATAACGGGCCGTTGGTGGCGATGGCATTCCCGCCCGAGATCGTGTGCCGCCCATGCCAGTCGGTAAACGTGCCGCCTGCCTCCTCCACGATGGGCGCGAGCGCGGCGCAATCCCAGATGCTCATGACGGGATCGAGGGCCACCTCTGCACGCCCGGTGGCGACGAGGATGTGGCCGTAGCAATCGCCCCAGCCACGCCGCTGCCGGGCGGTCGCCTGGATACGCTCGACGGCGTCGCCAAAGCCGAATGCGTTCGCTGCGTAGAAATCGCCGCAAACCACCAGCGCGTCGCCGAGGGTTGCGACCTGCGATGTGCGGGCAGCCACACCATTCCAGCTGCAGCCGAGACCGCTGGCTGCAGCGGCGGTCTCGTCGAGTGCCGGCATGTGGGCCACGCCGACTGATGGTATGCCGTCTATCTCAACGCCGACGAGCACGCCGAAGAGCGGCACGCCGCGCGCATACGAGAACGTTCCATCGATGGGATCGATGACCCAGCGGCGGTTCGACGCACCTTGGCGAATGCCGAACTCCTCGCCGACAATCCCGTCGCTCGGGTAGCGCTCTGCGATGCGACGACGCATGTGCTGCTCGGCCTCGCGGTCCGCGGCGGTCACGATTGTTCCGTCGCGCTTGCGTTCGCGAGAGATATTCTTCCCGAAATGGGAGAGAGCGATGGCGCCAGCAGCGCGCGCGAGCCGGTCCGCGAACTCCAGCAGTTCTTCGAGTTCGGTGCTCGAGCCGTCGTCTCGCGAGTGTTTTGTGGCCACGGACTTTAGGTCCGTGAAATCCGAGGCGCGACCCTCTAATGTGGCGGCGTTGCGGCGTCGGTGCGAATCATTTCCTCACCCATCCCCACCACGGCACTGCGAAGAGCAGCTGTGCATTGGTCTGGCTTTGCGCGCCAGCCTGATTGATGGGCTTGAGGTATTCGAGAACAAAGCGCGAGCTGACCGTGGGGGCGAACACGCCGTAGAAATCCCAGTCACGCGACGCGAATGGGTTCGCCAGGGCGTCGTAGCGTACACCGAGATACGAGTGCGGCGTCGGATAGTACTTGAACGTGACGAAGCCCGCGCTTGATGCTTGACTCGTGCCGAGACCATCGGCGTTCGTGTCAAAACCCCAGAGCTGCTGCCCGACGAGCGTGAACTGCCTGTTCGACCAGCCGCCCTGGATGCCGTCGCGATAGTAGCGATCGGAGAAGCCCGGCCCTGTGGGCCCCGTGAAGTTGCGCGTTCCAGCAAGGCGCAAAGCTCCGAATTGGATGTTGTCGGGCAACGTGTAGGTCGCCGACGCGAAGATCTCGGGTATCTGGAAGAGCTGCGTGAGGTTGCTCGGCGGAGTCGGTGCTCCATATGCCGCGCCGTGGTATTGATCGAAGTTAAGCGAGAGCTCTGCATCCAGCCGGTCGCTCTGTTGCCCGAACATGGCTCCCCATCGCGGGGCGGTGAAATTGGCGGTGTTGGCCCCCACCGTGTACGTGTACGCCGGCTGCGCTGAAATCGTATCGAGCCGTTGCGTCGCGTTGGCGATGAGCGGAAGATTGTATTCACCGATGCGTTCGAAGACACCGCTCGCCGCTGATACGTGCTGCGCCCACGCATAGTACAAGCTGCCCGGTGCACCCTGGCTGCCAAAGAAATAGCGCGCGAAATACGAGAAGGAGTCATCCGGGCCGAAGTTCGCCGTTGAGATCAAGATCGCCAAAGCGTTATAGCGTCGGCGTTTGTGCCGGGGGCAGATCCTTCATGTAGTCTTCTTGGAACCGCAGCACGAGCGGGAACTCCTTTTTCCTTGGCACTTTCGGAAGTTGGAAGCCGGCGCGCCGGAACGCGTTGCCAAACGAATTGAGCTCCGGCACCGCCGTATGGCAGGTGGCGCACGAGAAGCCATACCGCTCTGCGAAGATCGGCGTTGCGCCCGCGGGCTTGGCAAGCGAAATCAACACGCCGCCGACAAGCAACCCGAACCAGATCAATCGTGCCGCAATGCTATTGGACAACGACGACGCCCCGCATGCCGTCGGAGTAATGATAGAAGCAACCGAACAGGTATTGCCCCACCGCCGACGTCGTAAAGGTCCTCGAATAAGCACCTGCAGCCAACGCTCCCGACGACCAGTTCGGCTGCGAGACGTCGGTACCGGTTGGCGTCAGTGCGCTCGTCGCGATAGGACTGCCGCTTGGGAACGTCGCGCCGGCGATACTCGTCGCCGTATGGTTGAACCCATCTTGGTTGTGGAACTGGATCACCGTGCCATGTGCGACCACCACAATGCCCGGGTTGAATCCCTCCACCGGGCCAAACGGGCTCGGTGTCGTCGTATAGGTGATAAGGCTGACGCCAACGACCACGGCCGTCGGCGCTTGGCTTCCGGCCGTCGGCGCGGCGGGTGCGCCGGGCGTGCAGCCGGCGAGAAGGATGGCGCTGATCGCGAATGCCCAATATCGGGTGCTGCCCATCGCCAAAATGTAGCGAAGCGCCCTGAAAGGCAAATGAAAAGGCAGTCGTTCCATCGTCGTGGCAGTGCGCAGGGAGTTGACCTCCGCGGCATAAGGTTCGCGGCCATGACGTCAGGCGCTCGCGTGAAGGCGAGCTATCCGTTCACGCCGGATCCTGCGGCCAACCGCCTGCTGGCTGAGAGCGGCACAGCGTTGCTCATCGGGTTGTGCCTGGAGCAACAGGTCCGCTCGGAAAAAGCGATGATCGGACCATATCATCTATGCGAGCGCGTCGGACACCTCGACGCGCGCAAGATCGCCGCGATGCGGCCGGCCGCGCTCGACGCCGCCTTTCGCCGTCCGCCAGCGCTGCATCGCTTCCCAGGGATGATGGCCAAGCGGGTACGCGCGCTGTGCGAGATCATCGCCAACGAATACGGCGACGATGGTGCTCGCGTGTGGCAGGGCATCAGCGACCCACGCAAGCTCTACGAGCGGTTCAAAGCGCTGCCCGGTTTCGGCGACAGCAAGGCGGCATGCGCGGTGCGCATCTTAGGCAAGTATGGGAAGAAGAAGATCCCGGGTTGGCAGCGCTACGCGCGCGATGGCGATCTGCCCTGGGAATTCAAGGATGGGATCAAGAGCGTCAAATGATCAACAGCCCGCGCTGAACAAGATGCCTTCGACGACGTCGTCTCGCACGATGTAGATGCTGTCGTACAAGCATTGATCAAAGCGGCGGTAGTCGGCCGCACGGTATAGCCGGTTTCCATATTCGATCCAATGCAGCGGCGCTCCAAACGCGGACTCGAGATCGGCGCGCGTCGACCCGATGTGGAGCCCAAAAGTGGTGACCACATGCGACAGATTCGCGTGTGCGATGCCCGGCGGCGGCGCTGTCGCGACGCGCTCGATGGCGCCTGTGTACGAGCCGCAGCAGCCGTTGACAAAACCGACGAGCCTGCTCTTTGGATCGTAGACGATAGACCAATCTTTGATTTCGGACATTTGTTTGACAGTGGAGAGCTTGGTGAAGAGATCCCAATTCTTAAAGCCATCCTGCTTGTCGGTTCGATCGAAATCGGTCGGCGACGGGAGACGTTCGGATTCGATCGGCTGAACCATGAGCCACGCGTAAGCCGGCGGGACTGATTGGTCACTGGGCTGCGGCGTGGGTGCGGCAGTGCTTATCACGTTCGCGAAGATCGCGAAGATCAGGGGGATCGCGGCGATGGCCAACGTCCTCATCCTCATCGCGTCGCTTTCAGCAGTTCGCGCAGCGCCGCGTTGACAGGCGCCGGCTCCTCGAGGTTCGGCAGGTGGCCTGCGCGTGGTATCCCCACGAATGCCGAGCCCGGGATCGCGGCTGCCATCGCGCGCGCCTCTTCTTCGGCGATGATCGGGTCGTCGAGTCCGTGGATGACCAAAGTTGGGACCCGGATCGCGCCTAGGAGCGGCGTCGAATCCGGACGCTCGGCCATCGCGCGTTGCGCTGCAGCGACACCTTTGGGCGTCGCCTGACGGATCATCTGCCGGATCGAATCCATGACCCCTGGGCGTTCCCTCACCGTCAAGGGGGACACCGCCCCTTGCGGCCACTCGTCCACCATGAAGCCGCACCCCTCGCGCTGCACCCGCTCGACAAGCGCTAGCCGGTTGGCTCGCCCTTGATCGGTGTCCGCGGTCGCCTTGGTGTTGATGAGAGCAAGGGCGCGCACAAAAGCCGGCTCGACCCGCAACAGGCCGAAAGCCAAATACCCGCCCATCGAATTCCCGATGACCACGGCGTCCTGGATGCCCCGTCGTCGCGCGCCATCAAGCACGAGCGTGGCGAGCTGGTCCATCTGCTCGACGGGCTCGGCATCCTGCGACGCCCCGAACCCGGGCATATCCGGCGCCGACAGTGCGACATCGCCGGCGAGCGCGGCCATCTGATCCGACCACGCACCGGCGTTGAGTGGGAAAGCATGCAGCAGCAATACGGCCGGCCCTGCGCCCGCGGTTCGAAATATGATGTCCGTCATACCCAGACGGTCCAGCCCAACGTTCTCAAGCGAAAGTCCCTTTGATTAGTCGACCCGTCGAAATGTTACACCGCCGCACGGGCAAGGCTCGATTTCGTGCGACAGGGCGTACTCTTTGGTCTCTTTTCCGCACGTCTGGCACCTGTACGTCCCAGGTCCAGCGAGCTGGCCGACCACGAAGTACTCCTCGTCCATGACGCAAGCTTTCACAACCCCGACACAAATCCACTGCATCGCTAGTCGTATGACCATGCAAGACTCAATCGAGACTTTTCTGGAGAAACTGCTCAACGGCCCGGTCGAACCGGACGCCGACGCCTGGAACCGTTTCGGCGAACACGCCGAGCACGGCATCCGCTGCCCGCTGTTCAAGACCGACACGATGTGCCAGGCGTGCTGCGAGCACTTCACCCGCGACCTCTTCGACGGCGCGCGGATCGAGTCTGCATTCGACGATGCCTACACCCGCTTTCGCCTGACCGCCCGGCGCGAGGTTAGCCGCCCGGTCTTCCGGCATCTCGCTTCGTACGCGTGCCGGCGCTGCCCCAACAACCCGTTGCGCCAGGTTCCCGCGAATGAGGCCGAAGGGGACGCCGACTGACAAGGACGCCAAGGCCTCGAACGACGATCGCAAAAACGAAGGCGACCCGTGAGGGTCGCCTTCACGCTTGTTCCCTTGACGATTCCTCATGCAGTCACGGCGACTAGATCAAGCTCTTGCGGAAGATCACCTGGCGCTCGACCTCGGCGTATCCGAGGCGGCAATGCGCTCGATAGCTGTCGACGTTGTCCAATAGCGCGTCGGACGCCATCTCGGTGCAGCCCTTCGCGCGAGCCCAATCCTCGGCCGCCGCTAAGAGCCGCCGCCCGATGCCGCTCCGACGGAAGGTTTCATCGACATACCAGCCTTCGACGTAGCCGACCGGACTCGAGGCGCATCCGTCCGCGTAACGCCGTAGACTCACCTCCACAAACCCGCTTGGCCGGTCGTCGACTTCGCTCACGAAAACCGCCCAGCCGGCGGAATCGGCGAGGATGGCCGCGCTCTCGCTTTCGTTCTCCTGCGCCGTGAGCGCAGGCCACAAGGCGACGCGAAACCTCTGCCAGGCGGCCATATCATCCTGTTTTAGAGCTCGGATCACATGGTTCGTCACCGGGGCCTTCGGCATCGGCGCGGTTGCTATTCAGTAAGCGACGGCCGGTACGTTCCGAACGTCCAGGGGTGACCTTCGAGGTCCAGGGCGCTGAATTCGCGCGAGCCATACTCTGTTTCATACGGGGCGTTGGTCACCGTCGCGCCGGCGGCCAGGGCTCGCTCGTGCAAGGCATCGATCGCCTCGGCGTCCGCGAGCGCGACATACAGCGTTGCGGTGACGGCGTTCACCTCCACTGGAGAGCGAACCGGGTAAGCGTCGTCTCGGCTGTTGCCGAGCATGATCAGGTTGCCGGCGACGAGCAGCTCGGCGTGCGCGACCGTGCCATCATCCGCATCGTAGACGACGTGCGGGTCGGCGCCGAACGCCGATGAGAGCCATGCGATGGCCTCGCGCGCGTCGCGATAGCGGATCGCGGGGAATATGGTTTGGTGCATCGATACGGCAGCATGAGCCATTGTGGTGAACCTTCAGGAGTTGCGGGCCCATGGACTTTTCGGAAAGAGCGCCCTTCCCTGCCGGTGATCGAATGGCGCCGCCGCACGAGCGTCAGCGCACAGCGGTCAGTGCTGCTGATCGCACGACAGGCCTGCCTCGATCTGCGCCCGCGCTTGCTGCAAGAGGTCGATCGCTTGCACGCGGTGTCCGCAGTAATCGTGCTGATCGTGCTGCAGCAGATCGATCATCTTCTCCAGATGACGATGCACGCGCTGGAGATTGTCGTCACTGGCACCCTCGCCTCTCGTATGATACGGATGCGGAGACTGGCCGGGATACGGCGAGCGGCCTGGGGTGGGCGAATACGGTGGGGTGGGCGTCGCGCCCGACGCGGGTCCGCCGGCGACGGCCGCCCCTGCCGCGGCGATGATAGCAGCGGCCCCGATCGCGGTGCCGAGGAAATGTTTGCGTTCCATGCGTGGGGATACTCCTTGGTGATGTCGCTTAAACGAAGCTCAGGGTGTCGAACGAAGCCCCGAGCACGGGCGCAGCAGACACGTTCAACCAGCGCTCGAGAACGGTCGCATATACCGACCGGAAATCGGTGTGCCATTTGAGGTTGCCAAAGTCGAGATCGCTTAGGCTCGGGTGGTCGCCATAGATGCCGCCCTTGACGTCGCCGCCGATGAGGAACATCGGCGCGGCCGTGCCGTGGTCGGTGCCGCGATTCGCGTTCTCCTCGACGCGGCGGCCGAACTCGGAAAAGGTCATGGTGAGCACCTGACCGTCCAGCTTATGCGCGGCCAGGTCCCCGTAGAAGGCCTGCACGCCGCCTGCGAACTGGTCGAGCAGGCGATCTTGCGTGCCGCGCTGCCCGCTGTGCGTGTCGAAGGATCCCAGGCTGATGTAGATCACCCTCGTGCCCACATCTGACCCGATGACCGCCGCGGCGAGATTCAGTCCTTGGGCGAAGGGCGTCTGAGGATACTCGACCGCGGGCTTGTAGCCGGCGATCAGGTGCGGCAGCTGCGTGGCGCTCGCGTTGGCATCGTGCTCGACATCTTGCACCAGTTGCAGATAGGGGCTGCGGAATGGATAGACGTTCCCGTCGCCATTGAGGATCTCGTCGGCCAACGCTTGCTCGTCGCGTCGTCCTCGAAAACCATTGGCGTTGAGGTTTTGCACCGTCGGCACATCGCTTTTGTCGGCGACCATCATCTTAGGCAGGATCGGTCCGATGGCAAGGCCTTTGAAGAGGGCGCTGCCGCTGGGAGCCGAGGTGCGATCCAGATACCGTCCTGCCCAACCGGTATCGACGATGCGCTCTGGCACCGCCGTCTGCCAGATCTCTGTCGAACGGAAATGCGAAAGGTTGGGATTTGGATAGTGCACGCCTTGGAGAATCGCGACTCGCTGCTGGTCGTACAGTGCCTTGATCCCGGCAAGCTTAGGATTCAGGCCGATGCTGCTGTCGATGCGCAGCACCTCTCCTTGCGGGATGTTGATGGTGGGCCGCACGCGATAATAGGCGGGGTCGCCGTAAGGCACGAGCGTGTTCAAGCCGTCGTTGCCGCCCTGAAGATTGACGACGACGAGCGTGCGCGGGCCGCCCGACCCAGGCGCCGTGACTGCGCTGGCTGCGCGCGCCGCGCGCCCGAAGATCGAATCAATGGCCAAGAAGCCGGCGAACGCACCGACTCCCTGCCGTATGAACTGCCTACGCGATGACATCGGTCTGTAATCTCCTCGTCACGCCAACTGGTAGGACGGCAAGGTCATCGCCAAGCTGACCGCGCCGCGGACCTTTTCTTCAAAGTTCTCGCCCGAAAGCGTCACTCGATTGCCGACGCCATCGGTCGCTATGTAATGAAGGATGTGCTGCTGCTGCTGCATGGTCACATCGCCTTGCACGACGGTATCGAGCACCCGCTCGCAGACCGAAAGCGGATCGTCGTTCTTCGATCCCATGACCCACGTCTCTGGAGACGCGAGGTGTCCGGCCGGCGAGGAGAACATGGCGGGGTCACCGATTGCTTGGCCCGCGGCTTGCCCTGCCATCGCCGCGCCCATCGGCTGGTCCCCCGCTGCCGGCTTGAACGAGACGAGCTGGTTGAGGTAGTTGATACGCGACGTATACGCGCCGGTGTTCATCCACAGCGCTCCTCCCGGCCAGCCGGCGACGTTTGGCGGCTGCATGGGGATCTGCCCCATCGCCACCATCGCTTGCAGCGAGCGCCCACCCACCTCCGTCGCGCCGAGCGTCTTCATGGCCCCGATGACCACTTCGAGCGGGCTCTTCACCAGCGCCCGGTAGGCGCGCTCGGAATAGAAGACGTTCGATCGCAAGAGCGTCCCCATGAGCGCTGCGACGTCGTAGCCTGCACGGAAGCGCGCGGCGAGCATATCGACGAGCTCCGTTTCCGGGTCGTCGTAGACGAACGAGCGCAAGAACTTGCGAGCCATGAAGCGCGCCGTCGCCGGCTGCGTCATGATGATGTCGACGATATCGTCGCCGTTGAAGTTCCCGCTGTGCCCGAGAAACGTCTTGACGCCATCATCGTGCCAGCGCGGATTGAACACGTATTGGCCCGAGAAGCGGTCGACCGTGTTGCCGGTGAACGCGCGCGCGGCTTGACGCACGTCTTCCTCGGTGTAGTTGCCCACACCCATGGTGAAGAGCTCCATGAGCTCGCGGGCATAGTTCTCGTTGGGATGCGCGGCGCGGTTCACGATGCCGTCCAGGTAGTGCAGCATCGCCGGATCGCGACCGATGGCGTGGGTGAGCTGCGCATAGTTGCCGAGCGCATTGTCACGGAACAGCGCGAACTGGCCGACCATCATGGCCGGCATGATGCCTTTCTGGGCGATGCCGCTCGTGAAGTGGTTGCTCCAGAAGTAGACCATGCGCTCTTGCAGCGGGTTTGCGGTGGACAAGCAGCGGTTGAGCCACCACAGTTGGGTGAGCATGATCGCCCTGCGACGCTGCATCTTGTCAGCGCCTGGACCGTTGTCGTAGGAGATGTCGCCTGCAGGCCCCAGCGGCGACGGATCCGGCGCGAAGCGCGTCAGCTTCGCGACCGTCGCCTCCATGCCGGCGCTCGTGGCGGTCGCGATCTCTTGCGGCGAGCCGCCGAAGCCCGCGCGGCGCAGCAGGTGAGCCGCCTGCCTCTGGTCCCAAGGCCCGCGATAGTCAGCTAACGCGGTCGAGAGATCGATAGCGCCCGCTGGGCGATATTCCGCGGGCTGCTGCGTGTCGGCGCTCATCCGTTCTCCGTTCCTATCTATTGTATCGTCCGCGGCGTGAGAGGGGCTTGAAGCGGTGGTGAGAGCTGGATGAGAAACGTCGACGTAGGGGCTAGAAGTTCACTCGCCCAAGCCCCTAGCATGAAATATGACGCCATCGTGATCGGTGCCGGCCATAACGGCCTTACCGCCGCTGCCTATCTGGCCCGCGCAGGTCACAAGGTTCTCGTGCTGGAGCGTAGCGACGCGATTGGTGGCGCGGCGATCAGCGAGCATCCCTGGGCGGGGTGGACGGTGTCGGTGGCGTCATACGTGGTCAGCCTGCTGCACCCGGATATCGTCCGCGACCTCGACCTCGAAGCGCACGGCTACCATGCCTACCTCAAAGATCCAACCTCGTTCACCGCGACGCAAGACGGCAAATCGCTGTTGCTGTGGCGTAACCCGGAAGAGACGCGCAAAGAAGTCGCAAAATACTCTGCTTCCGACGTCGATGGCCTGAAGACTCTGGACGAAGCGTTGTGCGGCTACGCCCGCGAGATCTACAACTCGTTCTTCGATGAGGAGCCCCGATTCGATCGGCTCTCCCCTGATGCACAGTCCATGTTCCGCGGCTCTGCGGCGGAATTCGTCGAACGCTACATCGAAACGCCCATGCTGCAGGCCGCGATCGCCAACGATGGCATCGTCGGGACTTTTGAGGGACCCCGCAACCCAGGGACGGGTTACGTCCTGGCGCACCATTATGCCGGCCGGGCGATGGGCATCCAGGGAGCTTGGGGTTACGTGCGCGGCGGCATGGGCTCGATCTCGGCGGCGATCGCGAGCGCCGCGCGCCAGTTCGGAGCCGAGCTGCGCACCCAGGCGCCCGTCGGCATGATCCTCGTCGACGACGGGCAGGCCCGCGGCGTGGTGCTCGACGACGGCACGGAGATCGAATCCGCCGTCGTGCTCTCAAACGCCAACCCTCTGACGACGTTCTTAGATCTCGTCCCGGCGAAGACGCTTGACCCCGCGTTCATCAAGCGTGTCCGCGAATGGCGCTGCGAAGGGCCATCGATGAAACTCAACCTGGCGATCGGCGAGCTCCCTAACTTCAGCTGCCGGCCGTCGGGGGAGTCCGCGCCGCACCACAACGCGACCATCCACATCGCACCTGACGTCGACTATCTGCAGCGCGCTTACGAAGAAGCCGCCGCGGGTCTGCCCTCCTCAGAGCCGATGCTCGAGATCTTTCTCCAGACGCCAAGCGATCCGACGCTTGCCCCCAAGGGCAAGCACTTGCTGTCCATCTTCGCCCAGTATTTCCCATATACGCGCAAAGACGGGCCGTGGACGGATGCGCAACGCGAAGCCGCCGCGGACAGCATCATCAGCACCATCGGGAAGTATGCGCCGAACATCCCAGGGGCGGTCGAGGCGCGTCAGATCCTCACGCCGGCGGATCTCGAACGCCGCTTCGGATTGCCCAAAGGGCACATCTTCCATGGGGAGCTCTTGCCCGGACAGATCTTCGAGGATCGTTTCGCCACTCGAACGCCGCTCCCAGGGCTGTACCTGTGCGGATCGGGAACGCATCCTGGCGGGTGCGTCTCAGGCGCGCCGGGAGTGCGTGGCGCCCGTGCCGCGCTCAAGGACCTGGCGACGGTTTGAAACATATGGGTCCGGCGGACGGTATGCACGAGAAAGGTTGAGGCAACAAGCATGCTCCCATTCTTGCTCCGGGCGAAAATGTTCTGGGCTCTGCGCCGCAACGCGGCGCGAGTCGCGCGCCTATTTTTTGATCAGCGCGTCCATATCGGCCTGAAGGCATCGACCGCGCTGGCAGCGCTGCTCATCATCTCGCCGCTGGATATCTTTGGTGATGTCCCAGGTCTTGGATTGATCGACGACACCGCGCTGCTCATGATGCTGGCATGGCTCTTCGTGCGCTTGTGTCCGGCTGGCGTCGTCGCCGAGCATTTCGGGACGCCGGCAGGCCGCCAGCTGAAGAACGTGACGCCTAGCTAGACGGGTCTCGTTCGAAGAGGAACACGCGTCGGTCGGGCGTCTTGGTCCTGTAAGACTCCACGAAGCGGAATCCATTATCGTTCGCGAGGTTGAGCGCTGCCTCGACTTTGGTGGCGCATCGGGTGGACAGTTCGAGCGCCATATACCGCCCGCTTTTGCCGGCGGCGTGTTTGATGCCGGCTGTGGCCCGGCGCACGAGGCGCCCGATGGCTTCGATGATAGCCACGCCAATGGGTTCGCCGGCGATGAACAGCTTGGCCCCGACCGCCTCCACCGGGAGACGGCCGACCGATTCATCCACCAGCGCAAGCTGACGACGGTCCTTGGAACGCGCCATCGAGAAGATCTGGTCGCGATACACGATCTCGATCGCCTGGCTGCCATCGGGCAAAGCGAGACGATCGCGCTCAAGGATCTGGGCATCTGCTTCGAGACCGCGGTTGAGTTCGGCGATCTCCTCGGCGAGCACGTTCTGCACGAGTCGCCAGGCATCGTCCGCCCGCTCCTTGGGCGAACGAATTTCCGATCCCATATCGGCATACTCACGCATGCGCTCTCGGATCTGGTTGCGAGTTTCGACGAGATCGAGATCAGCTTGCAATTCTTGGAGCACGGACATGGCCTTTCCGCAAAGACGCGCTGTCGAACGCCAGGCCGCGGAACGCTTGTAGCCGGTCGATATTGAACTCGACCATCTTGCGCCGCTGATATGAATGGTAGGGCGCCTCATTCTGACGAGAGCGCAAAGTTCTCCTCGTCTTCATGAGACAAATCGCAAAATTTTTTTTTACGCCAAGCGAGCCGGCGACCGGCGGAGGTCAGCCTAGCGCACAGAGACAAATTTCCAGATGATGGCCAAGCCTATCTCCATCGCGAACATCGCGCGCGTTTCTGTAGGGGTCGTGACGACGCTCTGGGCGCTGCTCGGTCTGGGGGACGGCTTCGCAGCCGCGACGGGCCATGGCATCGACGCGCTCGTGGTCGCGGCCATCGCGGTCAATCTCGCGCTCATCGCGGGTGCCTTCATGGCGTTCGCGAATGCGCCGCGCTGGCGTGCGGTGGTGATCACCGCAATGGTGCTCGTCACCGTGGACCGGATCGTGTACGTTCTTGGGACGGGAGACTACCTGTTGGCGGCGAGCAGCGTCGTCATGCTGATCGCCGTGGCTGGGATCTGCCTGGTGGCTCGTCCGAGTTGATATCTGGGCGACTCGCAGTACGCCCGAACCCGCGTGAACAGGGTGCTGGAGAGTCGCCCGCTGTGACAACGACAAGGACGCGACAATAGTCTCGCAAATGTCGCGGCAACGCGGCACAGCCGGCGCGCCGTCCCGGCGCTCGGATTTCCACGGAGGCTTCGGTTGAGACCCATATCGCTTGCCGTCATCGCATTGCTCGTGACCGTTTGCCTAGCGGGCATGCGGGCCACAGCGACCGCCGACGATTCGAGCGCCGACTCGGCCCCCGTCGCCTACGCCAAGTTCATCGACGGCGCGCAAGTCCAAAACGGTCTGTTCAACGTCATACGCAAAGCCGGCAAGGTCTATATCGAAATCACGCCGGCTCAACTGGATCGTGACTTTATCCAGTCGGCGGAAACAGTGAACGGCCTCGGCGGTTACAACATCATACCCGGCGGCATCGGATCGGCGGCACGCATCATCCGCTTCACGCGCAACGATGACAAAATCGTGGTCAGCTGGCCGAACACGTATTTCATCGCGCCAGGCAATGAACCGGCGCAGAGAGCCATCAAGACGACCTTCGCCAATTCCATGGTGGCGGTCGCGCCGGTCGTCGCCACCGATGCGGCCAGCGGAAACCTCGTCTTCGATGCCTCGTTCCTGCTGGGCGACGTCTACGATCTGGCGGCGGCGTTGAAACAGGTCACCGGTCCCGACAAGCCGGACGAGGCCTACAGCCTCGATCCCGACCGAACGCTCTTCGGCCCCACCAAGGCGTTCCCGCGCAATATCATCATCGATGCAGACCAGACATGGAAGAGCGACGATCCTCAAACCATCGACAACGTACCGGATCCGCGCGCCATCCAATTCCGCATCGCCTACGACATCGCAGAGGCGCCTAATGACGGCGATTACATGCCGCGTCTGGCTGACGAACGCGTGGGCTACTACGATTCGACGTACTTGAACTTCGCCAACGACACGGACTACACGCGGGTCGTGCGCTATGCGGTGCGCTGGAACATGCAGCCGTCTGACCCCACCAAGCCCATGTCGCCGGCCAAGCATCCGATGGTCTACTACCTGTCGAACAACATCCCGCTCCAATACAGGGAGCCGATCCGCCGGGGCATCCTCTCATGGAACGCAGCCTTTGAGAAGATCGGGATCAGCGACGCCGTGCAGGTTAAGGTTCAGCCGGACGATCCCAATTGGGATCCCGATGACATCCGGTACAACACGGTGATCTGGATGACCGAGTCCAATAGCGGTGGCTACGCGGCGGAGAACTCGGTGAACGACCCGCGGACGGGGCAGATGTTCCGGACGAACATCGTCATCGACGCCGATGTCGCGCAGTACTCGAACACGAGCTGGGACTACATCACGGAGCCGACCAGCGGATCGAGCGGGAACAGTTTTCTGGCTCGCGAGCACGCCTATGCCAAGATGCGCGGCCAAGAAGCCGCTTTCGGCCGCGTGGCGCTGGACGCCATGGGGCATCCGCTCACCGGCTCGGGGCTGACCCAGTACAACGACGACCTCATGCAGTCGTTCGTCGTGCACGAAGCCGGACACGGCTTCGGCCTGCAGCACAACTTCATCAGCTCGATGGCGTACACGCAAAAGGATCTGCAGAGCAAGGCCTTCACTGAAAAACGCGGCGTCGCGACGTCGGTGATGGAATACGCTCCGGAAAATCTGTGGCCAAAGGGGTACAAGCAGGGCACCTACTGGCAGCTCGCGCTGGGTCCTTACGATTACTATGTCATCCACTGGGGCTATGCGAGAGTCCCCGGAGCGCATACGCCTCGGGATGAGGTGCCAACGCTCGATCGCTGGGCGCAAGCATGGACAAATCCTTTATACCGCTTTGCCAGCGACGAAGACACCGAATATCAGAGCGCTCACGCGATCGATCCTCGCGTCGCCGTCTGGGATCTCTCGAACGATCCGCTTGGCTGGACGGGCGCACAGCTAAAGCTCGCCCGGTCGCTCATGGCAGGCCTTGACAGCCGCTGGCCAAGGCCTGGCCACTCGTTCGACGAAGAGCGCGCCGCGTTCCAACTCGTCCTCGCCCAGTGGCTTATCTCAGCCGGGATGCCGGAGCATTTCGTGGGCGGCGAGTATCTGTCGCGCTCGCACGCGGGCGATCCTGGAGCGGCGCCTCCGCTAGTCCAGGTCTCGCGATCCGACGAGCGGCGTGCTTTTGAACTGCTCGACACATACGTCTTCTCAGATGGCGCATGGAGCTTCTCCCCCGCGTTGCTCAACCGCCTCGTCTACAGCGAGTGGGCATCGACGGTGCCCGCGCAATGGGCCTACGATCCTCAGCCTCGGCACGATCTGCCGGTGGCAGAACTAGCTGAAGGCTTCGCCGAACGCCAGCTCGCCACGATGTTCCAACCGCTTATGTTCGACCGGCTCAACGATCTCAGCCTCAAAGCCAAGCCGGGGGCGACGATGAGCTTGACCGACCTCTTCAATTGGACGCAAACTTCGCTCTACGGCGACCTTCGTGATCCCAAGCTCCGCACGATCGGCGAAGTCCACCGCGCGCTGCAACAATGGTATGCGCGCAAGCTCGGGCAGATCTGGCTCGCGCCAGAGCCCGGCACGCCGTACGACGCGCAGTCGCTGGCGCGCGCCAGTCTCGTCGCTCTTCGCGGCAGCCTCAAAACGGCGTTGTCGCGCCCTGGCTTGGACCAGCTGACGCGTGCGCATCTCGAGAGCCTTGCCGACGTCGTCACGCAAGCGCTTGATGCCCGTCAAGTCATCCCGACGAAGACGTAGCACAGGGATGGACCGGCAAACGCACTTCGTCTGTTCGTCGCATTCCTGCTCGATTGGCCTGAGAGATCGCGCATCCACGCGAACATCTAACGCGGCTGCAGACCTTGCGCGAGCCTGATAAAGGAAGCTGTCTTGCGTGCGCAGCGGCTTCTAGACGACATTTGTCCAAGGGCCCTCCAGGACGAGGTTATGTGCCGAACGCGAAAGAAACGAATCGCTTCGCTCTGAAAGTCCTCACGGATTCCATGTGGGAAGGTCGCTTCATTTCCACCGCAATGAACACAAGGCGCCGAGCATCGTGAAGACCAGTCTCGTGGTGTCCCAAGAGCGCGTCAGTCCGGCGGTCTCGAGCAACGAGAACGGGCCGGCCCTGCTGACCAGACATGCGGCCCGCATCACAGCTTATCTGCGCTCGACCGTCCCGTCGTCCGATTCGTTCACGGGAAGAATGGCCGCCTATCACATGGGTTGGTCGGATCGAGATGGGCGGCCGACCGATTCACAGCCAGGCAAATTCATCCGGCCGGCGTTGTGCCTTTGGGCCGCCGAAGCCTGTGGCGGAGAACTTGCGGCTAGCCTGCCCGTGGCCGCAGCGCTCGAATGGGTCCACAATTTCACGCTCGTCCACGACGACATCCAAGACGGCGACCGGGAGCGGCGCAACCGCGAGACGGTTTGGGCGGTGTGGGGCAGCGCGCAAGGGATCAACGCCGGCGACGCGTTGGCGGCGTTGGCCTTTCGCACGCTCGCCGGGGATGGTGCTGCACATCCGCAGCGCCTTCTCGACGGCATTCGGTTGATCGCCGATGCAGTGCTCGTAGTCATCGAGGGTCAGTCGCACGATTTACGCCTGGAAGGCAAGCCTCAGACCTCGCTCCGAACATATCTGCGTATGGTCCGCTCGAAGACCGCAGCGCTTATCGGGGCGAGCCTGGAGGCAGGAGCGGTCAGTACCGGAGCGCCGCTGCCGGTGGCGCGTGGGTTGCGCGACGCCGGCGTGCTGCTGGGCACGGCGTTCCAGGTCAGAGACGATTGGCTTGGTACGTGGGGCGATTCCGCTGCGACCGGCAAGTCGTCAAGCGGCGATCTCGGCCGCTGCAAGTTGACCTACCCGGTCGTCGCCGGGTACGCTGTCATGGATGAAGAGCGGCGCACGCGCATGCGCCTGCTCTTTCGCGAACCCGCGCCCAATGCAGCAGCGGTGCGCGCCCTGCTCGAAGAGGTTGGCGGACCGCAGCTAACGAGCTCGGCACCCCGCCATTTCGCCGACAAAGCCATCACCGTCGTCCAGGCGCTACGTCTGCCAAACCGCCTCGTTGACGACTTCTCCGAGGTAGCACATTATGTCGCAAACCGATCTCGATAAGTGGAACGCCCGCGATCTGCAAGCCAACGGGTCCAACGGCAATGGGATCCCGTCGCGCAAGGCGGATCATATCCGCATCAATCTCGAGGAAGATGTAGCGGGTAAGGGCGTCGACAGCGGGTTCGACGAGTATCGTTTCGTCCATCGAGCGCTGCCGGACGTCAACCTGGATGAGGTGGATGCCTCGACCGAGGTGTTCGGCCGGCGCCTGGCGGCGCCGCTCTTCATCTCGTGCATGACCGGCGGCACCGACGAAGCGCGCCGCATCAACCGCAACCTGGCGCGCGTCGCCCAGGACCTGCACCTCGCGATCGGCGTGGGCTCAGGACGGGCGCTGCTCGAGCATCCCGAGCTCGCGGACTCATTCGATATCCGTCCTGTTGCACCGGACGTGTTGCTGTTCGCCAACCTCGGTGCGGTGCAGCTCAACCGCGGCTATGGCGTCGATGAATGCCGCAAGCTCGTCTCGAGGTTGGGCGCCGACGGGCTGGTGCTCCATCTCAACGCCCTGCAAGAGGCGCTGCAGCCCTCGGGTGACACGTGCTTCGCCGGACTGCTCGATAAGATCGCCGACCTGTGCGGGCGGATAGAAGTGCCGGTGGTGGTCAAAGAAGTGGGCTGGGGGATCGCGCCAGATATCGTGCGCGCGCTCCTCAATGCAGGCGTGAGCGCTGTCGACGTCGCGGGCGCGGGCGGCACGTCGTGGAGCGAGGTCGAGCGCCACCGCATCGCCGATCCGCTGCGCAAACGCGTCGCGGCCGCGTTCTCGAGCTGGGGCATTTCGACGGCAGAGTGTCTGCGTGACGCTCGTCGCGTCGCCCCCGACGCGACCATCTTCGCCAGCGGCGGCATCCGCAATGGGATCGACGTCGCCAAGGCGGTGGCGTTGGGCGCCGATTTGGTCGGCATGGCGAGCCCGTTTCTGCGCACCGCTGCCGCCGGCGCAGAGCAGGCGCGCGAACTCGCGCTCGAGACGATCGAAGTGCTACGCATCTCCATGTTCGGCATCGGCGCGCGCACGCTCGCGGAGCTGCGCGAGACTTCGTGGCTGCGGCGCCGCGGCGAGTCGCAGGTCGAGTCCAACGTCGGCCGCTTGAAATACGCGACGGACGGCGCCGGCACGTTCCGCGACATCACCGACGATGTCGCCGAAGTCGTCCGCGCATCGCGCGTGCGCGACGGCATCGTCAACGTCTATTCTGCGCACACCACTGCCGCCGTACGCGTCAATGAGAACGAGCATCTCTTGCTGCGCGATTTCGCCCGCTTCCTCGACCGGCTCGCACCTGCTGGGAACGGCGCCTACGAGCACGACGACATCTCGCGGCGCGTCAACGTGCCGCCGGATGAGCCCATCAACGGTCATGCGCATTGCCGCCACCTGCTGCTGTCGACCAGCGAGACGATTCCGCTCGTGGACGGCCGCCTAGAACTGGGGCGATGGCAGCGCATCTTCTTGGTCGAGCTGTGCTCGCCGCGCGAGCGCAACGTGGTCGTGCAGGTGTTGGGACGTTGAGCGACCTTACGCCCGCCCAAAGCGCGGACGATTTCTGTCGTCATCTGGCCGACCGGCACTACGAGAACTTCACCGTCGTTTCGAAACTGTTGCCCGGCCGTCTACCGCTGGATCTGACGCGCATCTACGCGTACTGTCGGACCACCGATGACCTCGGCGACGAAAGCGGCACAGCGGCGCTGGCGCGGCTGCGGCGCTGGCGCGATGAGGTCAGCGCAAGCTTCGCGGGCGAGCCGCCGGTGCATCCCGTGCTTGTCGCTTTGGATGACACGGTGCGCCGTCATCAGCTTCCCGTTCAACCGTTCTTGGATCTGATCGATGCCAACGTGCAAGACCAAAGCGTCACGGCGTACGAGTCGTGGCCCGAACTGCGCGCCTATTGCATGCTCTCGGCGGCTCCGGTGGGCAGGATGGTCCTTGGGGTCTTCGAGCTGCGCGAAGCGCGCGCCGAACAGCTTTCCGACGACGTCTGCATCGGGTTGCAGCTGGCCAACCATGCGCAAGACGTGCAGCGCGATGCAGCGGCAGGCCGTTGTTATCTCTTGCAGTCGGATCTACGTGCCGGTGGCGTGGCCGCTGCAGTGCAGGCGCTGTGCGCGCGTGCGCGAGAGCTGCTGCATTCCGGCCGCGAGCTGGAAACTATGGCCTCGTACCCGCTGCGCGTCCAGCTCGCGCTGTACCGGCTCGGCGGCCTCGCCATCGTCGGCGGCATCGAACGCGTCGGCTACAGAACCGATACCCGCCGGCCCGAGGTCTCCAAGGCGGTGAAGGCGACGCTGCTGCTGCGCGCGCTCCTGGAAAGTTTGCGCGACGATCGCCATGCGACAAAGCTCCAAGCGGTTTGACTTCGCCGAGCGCGCGGCGCTCGCGCTCGACCTGCAAGGATCCGAGCGGTATTGCCAGCAGATGGCACGCCGCGAGGCCAAGAATTTTTATTGGGGCTTCATCACGCTGCCATACGACCAGCGCGTAGCCATCTACGCGCTCTACGACTTCGCGCGCCAGGTGGATGACGAAGCGGACCGCAGCGTCGGGCCCGATCTTCCCGAACGTCTCAAGGCCTATCGCTTGCGCGTCCACCGCTGCATGCGCAGCGAGTTCGGCGATCCGGTGACGCACGTGCTGGCCCGGGCGATCCAGCGCTATCAGATCCCCGAGTCCGAGCTGCAAGCGCTGATCGACGGCGTCGAGGTCGACGCCTACCGTTCGCGCTACGCGACCTGGGAAGAGCTGCGCGAGTACTGTCGCCTCGTCGCATCCGTTGTGGGTCGGATGTGCGTGCGCATCTTCGGCTTCCAAGATCCCGTCGCGCTCGATCGCGCAGATGACCTCGGCGTGGCGTTGCAGTTGACCAATATCCTGCGCGATGTGCGCGAGGACGCTGAACTCGGACGCGTTTACCTGCCCGAAGAAGATCTGCGCCGGTTTGGCATCGCGCAAGACGATTTGCTTCGCGGCGAACCCGGCAGCGGTTGGTCGGGCGCTCGTCGACTTCGAGGTCTCGCGAGCGCGCGAGCTGTACGCGTCGGGACTGCGCGTGCTTGACTACATCCCGCACCGCCCGGCGGTCTGCGTGAAGACGATGGCCGGCATCTACGAGCGCATCCTCGAGAAGATCGAGTCTGATCCTTGGCTGCCCTTGCGCGGCCGGGCATCGCTCACGCGTTTCGAGAAACTGCGCGTGATGGTCGGATCATGGCTGCAGGCAGGATAGCGGTCGTCGGGGCAGGTCTGGCGGGCCTATCCGCGGCGGTCGACTTGCAAGATGCCGGTTTTGCGGTCGAACTGTTCGAGCGCAGCAGGCTGCTCGGCGGGCGTGCGACGTCGTTCGTCGTGGACGGCATCGAGGTCGACAATGGCCAGCATGTCTTCCTCGGATGCTGCGTTGAATTGCTCGGATTTATCGAACGCCTAGGCATGGCCGGCTGTCTGCGCATGCAAGAGCGCTTCGAAGCCGTCGTATTGACGCGCGATGGGCGGCGCAGCCGTCTGCGCGCCGCCGGCTTGCCGCCGCCTTGGCACATGCTCGCCTCGTTCATCGGGTACCGCCATATCAGCTGGGCTTCGAAGGTGCGCATCGCGCGCGCGCTTGCCCGCGCATCCGACGCCGCGGGCGCGAGCGGCAGCTTCGCGCAGTGGTTGATCAAAGGCGGGCAGACCGAGGATGCGCTGCGCGGCTTTTGGCGGCCTTTCTTCGTGCCCGCGCTCAACGCGCCGCTGGAAGAGGTGAGCGCGGCGGAGGCCGCCTTCGTCCTTTCGACGACGTTCTTGGGAGATTCCGGTTCTGCTCGATTCGGCTACACGACCGTGCCGCTGGCGCACGTCGCAGCGGCGGCAGCCCAGCGACTGAGCGTGGTCCGTCTACCAGCGCCGGTCACAGGCTTAACGCTCGCGCCGGACCACAGCTGCGCCCGCGGCATCGTGGCCGCCGATGGGGACGTGCTTTCCTTTGACGGCGTCGTGCTCGCCGTCGCGCCGCCCCAACTCGCTCGCATCGCCGGGGATATGCAGCAGCTCGGGCTGCCCGCGCTCGACGGCTTCGTGCCGCATCCGATCGTCGACGTGCATCTTTGGCACGATCGCGGCCGGCTTGGATTCGACTTTGCGGCGCTGCTCGACTCGCCGGTGCAATGGATTTTCGAAAAGGACAGCGGCTATCTCTGCTGCAGCCTGAGCGCCGCGGACCGCCACATCGCGACGCCCACCGCGGATATCGTGAGCGAATGCTGGCGTGAGGTGACCTCGTCGGTTGTGGCGCTGCAGGGTGCGCAGCTGCTGCGCAGCGCCATCACGCGCAGCCCGGAAGCCACCTACACCGCGATGTCCGGACAGCGCCGGCCCGGATCCGGCGACCGCGCTGGCGAACGTCGCCATCGCCGGCTCGTGGACCGACACGGGTTGGCCGGACACGATGGAGTCGGCGGTCCGCAGCGGACGCGCAGCCGCGCGTCATCTCGTGGACGCGCTGCGAGGTGCACGCGTTGCGTAACGAGCTGAACGCCGCGGTGACGTGGTTGCTCGAGCGCCAGCACGCAGACGGCTGGTGGACGGGCGAGCTTGAGACCAACGTGACCATGACCGCGGAGCATATCTTGTTGCTGCGCTTTTTAGGGCGTGAGCGTCGAGCCGATCCGGGCTGGCGCGCGCGAGCACATCTTGCAGGAGCAGCGCGAGGATGGTTCCTGGGCGCTGTACGCGCAAGGCCCGGCGGATGTGAGCACGACGATCGAAGCGTACGCCGCGCTGAAATCGCTCGGCGTCGACGCGACGAGCGCGCCGATGCGGCGCGCGCTCGCCGTGATCCAACGCTTAGGCGGCCTGGCCCAGGCGCGCGTCTTCACGCGGATATGGATGGCGCTGTTCGGTCAGTGTCCGTGGTCGGGCATCCCGACGATGCCGCCCGAGCTCGTCTTCCTACCGCCTCAGGTTCCCCTCAATCTCTACGATTTCGCGTGCTGGGCGCGCGGGACGATCGCGCCGCTGACGATCGTCATCTCGCAGCGCCCCGTCCGATCGCTCGGCGTCGATCTGAGGCGAGTTGATCGTCCCCGGCACCGAGGCCGCACTCGCGCAGATCCCCGGCTCAGGTCTATTCTGGTGGTTCGACAAGCTGCTCAAGCTATACGAGTGCATGCCGGCCAAGCCAGGCCGGCGTCAGGCGCGGGCGCAGATGGCGAAGTGGATCGTCGAGCGCCAGGAGGCGGATGGCAGTTGGGGCGGCATCCAACCGCCCTGGGTCTACTCGTTGATCGCGCTCAACCTCGAGGGAATGTCTCCCGACGACCCGGTGATGCGCAAGGGTCTCGAGGGCATGCGGCGATTCTCTCTTGACGACGCGAGCGGCTGGCGTTTCCAGGCTTGCATGTCGCCGGTCTGGGACACCGCTTGGGTCGTGCGCGCGCTGCACATCGCCGGTTTTCCGCCGCAGCATCCCGCGATGGATCGCGCGGTGGGCTGGCTGCTGCGCGAGCAGATCTCGCGCGGCGGAGACTGGGAAGTGCGCTGCCGCGGCGAGGCGTGCGGCGGCTGGGCGTTCGAGTTCGACAACGATCTCTATCCGGACGTCGACGACACGGCAGTCGTCGTCTTGGCGTTGCTCGAGGGCGGCGAATCCTCCCGGGTCGCGGACGCCGTGGAGCGCGCGGTGCGCTGGGTACGTGCGATGCGATCGAGCAATCGCGCCTGGGCGGCCTTTGACCGCGACAACACGCGGCAGATAGCCTACAGCATCCCGTTCGCGGACTTCGGGGCCATGATCGATCCGCCAACGGAGGACGTGACCGCGCACGTGCTCGAGATGCTCGGCGCGCTCGGGTTCGACGAGTCCGATCCCGACGTCGCTGGCGGCCTGGCCTACCTGCGCCGCACCCAGACGCCCGGCCGGTTCCTGGTTCGGACGCTGGGGCGTCAACCACGTCTACGGGACATGGTGCGTGTTGGATTCGCTCAAGGCGCTGCGCCTAGGCGGCGACATGGCGGGGCGCGCGGCGCAGTGGTTGCTCTCCATGCAGAACGCGGACGGCGGCTGGGGCGAGACGCCTCACTCGTACGCGGACGCTTCGTTCGCCGGCGTGGGCGCCAGCACGCCCTCGCAGACCGCATGGGCGTTGCTCGGGCTGCGCTCGGCAGGTTTTGGAGGGCATGCCGCCTGCAGGCGCGGAGGCGAGTTTCTCCGCGAGCGCCAGGTAGGCGGAACCTGGCACGAGCCGAACCACACCGGAACCGGGTTTCCCGGGCGACTTCTACATCAACTACCACATCTACCGGCATGTCTTCCCCACCATGGCCCTCGCGTTGGACGAAGCGAGCACAAGCACCACGCAGGCTCCCGCGAACGGGAGCCTCACGACCGCAAAGGTGAGCAGATGAGCATTCCCTTACGCCAGAAGCTGGCCGTCGGCGCGTACATCGCCGGAAAACGGCTGCAGGGCATCGAGAAATATCCACTCGTGCTGCAGCTCGAACCGCTGTTCATGTGCAACCTGGAGTGCGCCGGCTGCGGCAAGATCCAGCACACCGACGACATCTTGGCCCGCCGCTTGAGCGTGGCCGAATCGGTGGCTGCCGTCGAGGAATGCGGCGCACCGATCGTCTCCATCGCGGGCGGCGAGCCGCTCATCCATCGCGAGATCCACGAGATCGCGCGCGCGCTCATCGAGCGCAAGAAATTCGTCTATCTGTGCACCAACGCGATCATGATGCGCAAGAAGCTCGACCTCTTCCAGCCATCGCCGTATTTCGCGTGGTCGGTCCACATCGACGGTCTGCGCGAGCGCCACGACCAATCGGTGTGCCGCCCCGGCATCTTCGAGAAGGCGGTCGGATGCGGTGCGCGAGGCCAAGCGACGAGGTTTCCGGGTGACGACGAACTCGACGTTTTTCGGCCAAGACGATGCCACCTCGATCCAGCGCGGTGCTCGACTTCCTCAACGACGACCTGCAGGTCGACGAGATGCAGATCGCTCCGGGCTTCGCCTACGAGAAGGCGCCCGACCAGGAGCATTTCCTAGGCGTGCAGCGCACGCGCGCCATCTTCCGCGAAGCGTTCGGCGAGGGCCGTCGAGCGAAGTGGCGGCTCAACCACAGCCCGCTCTACCTCGACTTCCTCGAAGGCAAGGCCGACTTCATGTGCACTGCCTGGGGCATCCCCTCGTACTCCGTGCTAGGCTGGCAGCGTCCGTGCTATCTGATGTCGGACGAGCCGTACGCCAAGAGCTACAAAGAACTCGTCGACGAGACGGATTGGTCGAAGTACGGCCGCGGTCGCCATCCGAAGTGCGAGAACTGCATGGCGCATTGCGGCTACGAGCCGACGGCCGTGCGTGCCACGTCCGCCTCTTTCAAAGAGATCATGCGAGCCGCTTTTGCCAAATGACCTCGTCTTTCTGACCGGCGCCACGGGTTTCATCGGCGGGCACGTCGCGCGCGAACTGCGCCGATCCGGCTACCGGATTCGCGCACTCGCCCACACGACCGCTGCGCAACGAACGCGCGGCCAAGACCGCGTCGACCCCGAATGCAAACGATGACGACGGTAGAGAGTCTATGGAGTGGGTGGAAGGCGACGTGCGCCGCGCCGGCGAGCTCGTCCGCGCAATGGACGGCTGCCGCTATCTGATCCACTGCGCGGCGCTGTACTCGTTCGCGCCGCGTGACCGCGCCGTGCTGCGCGCGGTCAACGTCGGCGGAACGGCGAGCATGCTCGAAGCGGCGCGCATCGCAGGCATCGAGCGCGCGGTTGTGACGTCAAGCTCGGCGACCGTCGGGCCCGCGCGTAACGGCAAGCCGGCAACCGAAGCGGATATGGCGCCGCCGGCGCACGGCTCCGCCTATCATCTTTCGAAGCTCGAACAGGAGCGCGCGGCCATCGCCGCTCGAGTACCGGTTGTGCTGCTGTTGCCGACCGCGCCGGTAGGCCCGGGCGATTGGAAGCCGACCCCGACGGGGCGGCTCGTGCTCGATTTCGCGCGCGGCCGGATGATGGCGCGCCCAAGCGCGGGCGGTCTCAATCTCGTGGCGGTCGAGGATATCGCGCGCGCGCACGTCGCAGCGCTCGAGCGCGGCGGCGCAAGCGAACGCTATCTGGCCGGCGGTGAGAATCTCTCGTTCGACGAGGTCTGGGATATGCTGGCGGAAGTGACCGGCCGCCCCGCTCCACGCTGGCGCGTTCCTCACGGCGTGGCGCTCTCGGCCGCGTACGTCGACGAGATGCGCTGTCGCTTGCAGCCACGCGCCGTGCCTGCGGTGCCGCTGGAGGGAGTGCGGATGTCGCGCGAGCGGATGTACGTCGACTCCGCCAAGGCCGCTCGAGAATTGGGTTATCGTGCAGGGTCCGTACGCGACGCGCTGGCGCGAGCGGTCGCGTGGTACCGGACGAATGGTTACGTCTCCTGATATCATCACCGTGGCGACTGCGACGCCGCTCGAGACGAACGCGGTCAGGCGCGAAGCGCCCGGCCTGAAGGTCGTCGAGACAGGGATCGCGCTCTCGCGTGCTCCGGCCGGGCAGCTCGGGGGCACCGTCATCACGTGTGGCTTAGCCGGAGGACTGGTCGCAGGCATGGCGACGGGCGCCATCGTGATACCCTCGCAGATCATGACCCCAACCGGCGCGACGATCGCGTGCGACGAGGAGCTTGTCGCGGCGCTCGTCAATGCAGCGCAGCGATTCGTGGACCATGTCGAGCGCGGGCCGCTCGTGACGAGCACGACGCTCGTGACGGGCGCAGCGCGGCAGATGTGGGCTGACCGCGGTTACGTCGCCGCCGACATGGAGACGGGCTTCATCAAGGCTAGCCGTTTGGCCACCATCCGCGTCGTCCTCGACACGCCGGAGCGCGAGCTGTCGGAAGCGTGGCTGCGCCCGATCAGCGTCTTAGCCAGGCCGGCGATCTGGAACCAGGCGCTCTGGCTATCGCGCGAAGGCCCGCGCTGCGCCCGTTTGGCAGCGCGCGTCCTGGCAGCGGCTTTCGGTTAGACGGTAGGGGCGCTTGCGTCCGGTTCTTTCGGACGCAACCGGCCGTCGGAATCGATGGCGAATGCCCGATCGCGCCAGCGAACGCCACGGCCGAAAAAGCTCGCCCCCCACACAGCAAGACCGATGACATCGCGTAACGGCACGAGCCAGACGGACCCGGATGCCGACCCGCGCGCGCCGAGAGCCCATCGTGCAGCTGCGTGCAGCCCTAGGCGAAGTCCCCCGGCAAGGAAGACTAAAGAGAGCGCGAGCGGCGAGCCGCCGGAGACGAGCAGCGCGAGCACGCATAGCGGCAGCGCGTAGGTGATGAAGGAGAAGCCATAGCCTACGGGCCGCGCCGACGCCATGGTGCGGGCCCAGCGCAACTCGTGCTGCCACAGCCCCTCAAGGCCACGCTCGCAGACGACATTTGCGACCACGTATGACGACAGCACCACGTCGTACCCGCGCGCGCGCACCAGCTTGCCCAGCATCTGATCGTCGGCGAGGTAGGAGGCGATTGCCTCGAAACCTCCGATCTTGCCCAACGCGCCGCGCGTCACCGCCATGGTCGCGCCCAAACAGAAATCCAACGGCGACATCGCGAGCGCGACGAGAACGGACGGAGCGAACTGCTCGTTGATGAACATCGCACCGAGGCGCGACGCCAGCGTCGCTTCGCACGGCTCACCTCGGTACAGGCAGGTCACGGCACCCACCGACGGATCCGCGAATGGGGCGACCACCGACCGCAGATAATCCGTGCCGACGCGTACGTCGCTGTCCGCCACGATCAAGAGGTCGTGTTTGGCCTTGGGAGCCATGTTGAGCACGCTAGCCATTTTGAGGTTTGAGGCTTGGCTCGGACCGCCGATGACGAGCAAGACATCGCGGTTCGGAAAACGTTCGATGACGCGTCGTGCGACCTCGACGGCGGGATCCGCGGGATCGCGCACGCCGAAGATCGTTTGGAACTCTGGATAATCCTGATCGCAGGCCGTGCAGAGATTCTCGAACAGCCCGGGCTCGTCTCCGCATAGCGGCTTGAAGACGGTGATCGGCGGGGTGAAGTCACTCACCATCTCGCGCATCCGCCGGCGGCCGAACGCCAACGTGTTTCGCAGCGCGAACGCCAGGTAGGCGACGCCCGCGGCACCGGCGGCGATGCAGATACCCGCCAGCCACGCGCGCATCTAGGCTGCAGCCCCAGCAAGATCGGCGAAGGTGGTCATGCAGATACCGGCGTCGCGCACGAGTTGCGCGACCTGTGGATCCGTCAGCGCGGCAAGCTCCTCCTGGCACTGCGCGCCTTCGGGCATCTCGGGCGACCAGGCGGTCGCGGGGTGGAAATACATCTCGGTCACGCCCTCGGGCAGCTCGCGCAGCAGCGCGAGCACGCGATCGCGCGTCATGTGGCTCGTGTCGTTGAGGCCGAAGACGAAGTCGTTGCAGCTCAAGCCCGCGGCCCGCAGCCGCGCGCGCATCAGACCGAGCACGGGCGCGAGCAGCACGCCGTTGCCAAAACGGCCGCGCAGATCCGAGCGCATCGCGCGCCATGAGGGCGCAAGCGGCTCGTAGGGCACGCGCATCGCCTTAAGGCCATACTCGCGGCCGATGCGGATGATCGCGCTCAAGACGGTCGGGTGCAGGTGCATGTGGTTGTGCCCGTTGGCGTGGTCGAGCGGTAAGCCGGTGGCGCGATAGGCCTGGAACTGCGCGCGGATCTCGGCTTCGAGCTGACGACGGGCTGCGGGGTTGAAGAAGAAGTTGAAGCCAGCGCTTGCCAAGCGCGCCGAAAACTTGCCATCGCCATCCACCAACGCGGGGACGTCGCGTGCCGGGAGTAACGGCCGGCCATCGACCAAAACGACATGGAGCCCGACGTGTAACGATGGCATCCGCCGTGCGCGCTGCACCGCATCGGCGGCGGCGGCGCCCGCAACCATCAGGCACGTGGTGTTGAGCACGCCGCCCAGATGCGCGCGTTCGATCGCCTCGTTGACGGCGATCGATGCGCCGAAGTCGTCGCCGGTGACGATGAGCTGCTTCACCGCGTGTTTGCCGTCGAGCCTAGATCGGCGTGGTGTCGTCGGCGCTGCGCCAGATGTCTGGATTCGGCAAGCGCTCGAAGCCTCTTGGAGCGTAGCCGTTAGGGTATCGCTCGTTCCAAAGCTGAGCGCGACGCGTGAGGTATTCGAACGAGATATACAGCTGCTGCCCGCGCTTACGGCGCACGATGGCGACCGTCGGCGAGAGCATCTGCCAGGATGTGACCAAGAGTTGCGAAGCTGCGTGCAAGATCATGTCCTCGCGCAGGCCTCCAAGCATCACGTAGACGCCTACGTTATCCATATAGTCGATGTAGTGAAGCTCAGGGTGTCGGGATCGATCCACTGGGCCGGCCGTGTCCAGCTCGCGCCGAAATTCCGGGTCCTTCATCTTAGCCGGCAGCTCGTTTTGGATAAAACCGAGCGACGCCTGGACTTGCGGGCTATACCACAGCTCGAAGGCCTCAGTGAACGCGCTGCACTCATTGCTCACGCGGATGTGCCGCAACTGGACCAACGCTGCGATCGCAGCTGCCGTCAGCACGAGAAACGTCGCGACAGATGTGACGATGTTCAGCTGCTCTGCCGACATAGCTCACCTCCGATAACGCGCGACTGCCGAACCCGCGAGGGCGGTGTCAGCGCTTCAACATCTCGCGCGCCGCATTCCAGCCGGAGGCGCCCATGACGCCGCCGCCGGGATGCGCGGCCGCGCCGCACAGGTAAAGCCCGCGCATCGGCGTCCGATAGCCGGCGTAGCCCGGCACCGGCCGGAACATGAAGAGTTGATTCAACGCCATCGAGCCTTGGAAGATGTTGCCGCCCGTCAGGCCGAAAGGTCTGCTCGAGATCCACCGGACTGAGCATCTGCCGGTCGATCACCGACGCCTTGAAGCCCGGCGCATACTGCTCGACGATCTCGAAGCAGCGATCGGCGAACGCGTCTTTTTTGGCTTGATCCCACGGCCCATCAGCCAGCTTGTACGGCGCGTACTGGACGAACATCGACATCAGATGCTTGCCCGGCGGCGCGACGCTTGGATCGACGGACGACGGCAAGCACATCTCGACGATCGGGTCCTTCGACGGCCGCCGTACTTGGCGTCGTCGTAGCCGCGCTCGATGAAGTCCTGATCGGGCACGAGATGCACCGTGCCGTGATGCTGCGGTCCGGGCGTGTTGCCGGGAAGAGCGCTGAAGTTCGGCAGCGCATCGAGCGCGACGTTGATCTTCATCGACGCGCTGCTGTAGTCGATGCGATTGATCGCCGCCAGGAAGTCCGCCGGCACGGCTGCCGGATCGAGCAGGTGATTGAAGGTGAGGTTGCAGTCGACGTTGCTGGCGACCCGGGGCGCTGCGAACTCATCGCCGTTGGCGAGAGCGACGCCGGTCACCGCGCCGTCGCGCGTGAGGATCTTGGCGACCTCGGCTTCGGTCCGGATCTCGACGCCGAGGTCCGTGGCGGCGCGAGCCAGCGCTTGGGTCAGGCCGCCCATGCCGCCTTTGACGTAGGCCCAAACGCCGCGCTTGCCGTTGGTCTCGCCCATGACGTGATGGAAGAGCACGTAGGCCGTGCCCGGCATCGACGGCGAGGCGAAGGCGCCGATGATCGCATCGGTCGCCAGCGTGCCTTTGAGTTCTTCGGACTCGAACCAGCGGTCGAGGATGGGCCGGGCGGGGCCGGTCAGCACCTCGATCGCCTCGCTCATGCCGGGTCCGAGCTTTTGCATGGCGCGGCCCATCGGCGCCATCTTGAGCAGGTCGCCGATGCCGGGCTTGGCGATATTCGGCGGGGTCTTCTCAAGCGTCGGTTCGATGACCGAAGCGACGCGCTCCAGCATCGCTTCGTACTTGGGATAGTTGTCCGCGTCTTTGCGGCTGAACTTGGCGATCTCGCCGACGTTGGATGCGCTGTCGGAGCCGAGCATCAGGTAGCGGCCGTCGAGGAACGGCGAGAACGACGACGGGTTGCGCTCGAGCAGTTCGAAGCCGTGGTCCTTCAACGCAGATCGCGGATGATCTCGGGCCGGAACAGGCTGTTGACGTACGCGGCCGTCGAGACTTTGAAGCCGGGGAACGTCTCCTCGGTGACGCAGGCGCCGCCGACGATGTAACGGCGCTCGAGGACGAGCACTTTCCATTCGCGCGGGCGAGGTAGCACGCGGTGACGAGCCCATTGTGACCGCCGCCGATGATGATCGCGTCGTACTTGGCCACTGTTCCCCCACAATCTCAAAAACGCCCGGCCCTTCACGCTCGGCCGGGCAGGCTGATCGTTCGCCTCGTTGCTTAGCGGGAATCTTGACCGCGCCGGGCGCGCGTCCCTGTGTCGGCGGTCGTGCCCGATGCCCGATTGGCCGGCGATCGAATGCGCCCGTGGTGCGCTCAGAGAGAGCGCAGCGCCGAAAGCAGTTCTGCGGCTGAGGTCGCGCGCGCGAAGCAGCTTGTGCCCTGGCACGCGTACGCGGTGGTCGCTTTGCCATCGGCGTGGCCGTAAGCGTTCGCGCGCTCGGGCTGCACGGCCGGATCGATGGGGTCGACGCGCGTCGGCGGCGATGCGACACCAAGCGCTGCCCAGCGCAGCGTGCCGGCCAACGTGGTATCCTGCGATCCGACGACGTGGACGTCCACCGGCGGCTCGGATCAAATCCAGCACGGCGCTGGCATAGCCCGACGCGAAGAGCCCGAATTGCTGGTAGTCGCGCGTATAACGGCGCAGCATCGCTTGCGCACGATCCGAGAAGCTGGCGTCGCCGGTGTGCGCCGCACAGTCGATGAGAACCCGGGCCATCAGCGCATTGTCTTCGATGGCGATGGTCTGCTCGGCGATCCGACCTGGATCGTCGTCGCTCTTCACGCGATCCAGATAGCCCTCGGCGCTGGGATCGTAGAGGACATCGGCGCTCGCGATCAATCCGCGCGCCCGTTCCAGCCAGCGTGCGTCACCCGAGCTCTCAAACGCCGCGAGCGCCGCCCAAGCGCTCCATGCCTGATCGACGAGCAAGTCCGCGCACGTGAGCGCTGCCATCGAAGTAGCGGCACATCATGCCGTCGACGAGCAGTTTGTCCCACAGCGACTCAAGTATGGCGAGGCCTCGTTCGGTCCACGCCACCACATCCGCGCCGGCCGTTTCCACAAGCGGCGCGCCCAGCAGAAGACCGCGCGCGGTCTGCGCGTTCCAAGCCGTGTAGATCGTCTGGTCGACGTATGGCTGCGTCAGTTGTGCGCGGCCGGCCGCATCCTGCTCGTAGTACTGCTCGTCCGCATCTTGCGATCCACCGTAACCGCCGAACTGCGCGTTCCACAAATGCTCGTCGAGATAGCGTTTCACATCGACGGCGACCGCCCGCAGTTTGGCGTCGTCGAACATCGCCCCGGCGCGCGCGCACGCGTGCAGCAACCCGCCCAGATCTTCGAGCATCTTCTCGAAGTGGGGCACGGAGAAATCGCGCGTGGTGGAATAGCGGAAGAACCCGCCTTCGACTTTGTCGTACATGCCGCCGCCGGCCATGGCGTGCAACGACCGCTGCACGATGGTCTGCGCCCGGCCGTCATGCGTGCGCGCGTAGTGGTCGAGCAGGAAATGCAGGCCGCTGACATGCGGGAACTTCTGGTCGGTGCCGAACCCGCCGTACTCCTCGTCGAATGCCGATGACAGCATGGCGAACACATTGCCGGCGGTGTGCGGGTCGACGTCGCCGCCTGCCGGCGTCCGCGCGCGCGCTGCCCGAGCGGCCTTCATCTCTAAGACTTGTTTGGCGATCTCGAGCCGGTTCTCGGGTTGCGAGTAGAAGCCGTCGACGCGGGCAAGCACCTGACGCATGGCATCGGGCGGCATGTAGGTGCCGCCGTAGAGCACCTCGCCTTCGGGCGTCAACAACGCGGTCGTCGGCCAGCCCCCCATGTTGTAGCGCGCGTTGACATCCGGCCGCTGGTCGTTGTCGACCCGCACCGGAATGAACCGCGCGTTGATCTGCTCGATCACCGCCGGATCGGAGTAGCTGGTCTCATCCATGACGTGGCACCAATGGCACCACACCGCCGAGATGGCGAGCAGCACCGGTTTGCCCTGCTCGTGGGCTTGCGCGAACGCCCCTTCGCCCCAGGGCTGCCAGTGGATCTCGTTCGCCCGATTGGGCCGCGGAGAGAAATGCAGCGTGCTCATCACACTTGGAAGCTTCTCTTGCTGGCCGCAGATCGACTGCAACCATAGCTAACGGCCGCCCGGCAAGACTGCGCGCATTTGCGAGCGAACGCGAGATATCATGGCCAAGCTCGGCGACATCGTGCCTGTAGGAGACGCCGCGGTGCTGGCCGTGCTCGACGACCGAGTCGACCAGGACGACCGTTCGCCGCGTGTGGGCGCTGGACGCCGCGCTGCGCGCCGCTCTAAGAGCAAGCGTGCTCGACGTCGTGCCTGCCTATGGCTCCGTGCTCGTGCGTTTCGATCCGTCCGTGACCCAGCTTGCTGCCATCATGGCCGCCATGCGTGGCGCCCTCGAGGCGCTGCGCGCGATCGAGCAGCCGTCGTCGAGGACCATCGAGGTGGGCGTCTGCTTCGCGCCGGAGCATGCGCTCGATCTCGACGCGGTGGCGCGGCAAGTCGGCATGGTGCGCGACGACGTCATCCGCGCGTTCTGCGAGCCGACATATCGCGTAGCGTTCCTCGGGTTCACCGCCGGCTTCCCTTACATGTTGGGGCTCTCGCCAAAGCTGGATCTGCCCCGGCTCGCGACGCCGCGCGTGCGCGTTCCTGCGGGCAGCGTCGCTTTCGCCGCCGGACAGTGCGGCATCTACCCGCGCGCCTCGCCCGGCGGCTGGCGCATCGTCGGCAAGACGAATGCGCAGATCTTCGATCCGGTTCGCGAGCCCGCTTCGCTGTTCCAACCCGCAGACGCGGTCCGCTTCCACGCCGTCGCCTCGCTCGAGGAGGCCGGTGCCGCGGTCGTGTCATGAGCGCCGTCGAGATCGTCAACCCCGGCTTGATCTCCACCGTGCAAGACGGGGGCCGGCGTGATGTGGGCCGCCTGGGTGTCTCTCCGTGCGGCGCAGCCGACTGGCTGAGCGCACGCTGCGCGAACCGGCTCGTCGCCAATCCGGCGGATGCCGCCCTCATCGAAACCACGATGACCGGCATCACCTTCAAAGCACTGACCGACATGCTCGTCGCAGTGACGGGAGCGAATGCGCGCGTCTCGGTGTCAGGTGTGGCCGCGCCGTTGTGGTGCGCGATCCCAGTCGCGGCAGGGAGCGAGGTCAGCGTGGGCGCGGCCGAGCGAGGCTTGCGATCGTATGTCGCACTCCATGGTGGCATCGACGTGCCGCTGATGTTGGGAAGCGCGAGCACGGACCTGACCGCTGGTTTCGGCGGGACCGGGCGGGCGCTGGCGCACGGCGATGTCCTCGCGCTCAAAACGCCGGAACGGCCAGTCCGGTTCGGCGGCCGTAGCGATCGCCGCAGCACTACGTCCACGCTGGCATCAGCCGGCGACCTTGCGCGTGCTCCCCGGGCCACATGCCAAGCGGCTCACGCCGTCCGACCGGTCGGCGTTATGCTCCCAGACCTACCGGGTGTCGACGCGGACCAATCGCCAGGGCGCGCGTCTGGAGGGGCAGCCACTTGCGGCACGCGACGGGTTCGACGTCGTCTCATGCGGTGTGAGCGCGGGCTGCGTGCAGGTCGCAAACGATGGATTGCCGATCATCTTGCTCGCCGACCACCAGACCACCGGAGGCTACGCGGTGCCGCTCACCGTAGTCACTGCAGACCTGCCCGATGCCGCACAGTTGCGGCCGGGCGACGAACTCCGATTCTCGCTGATCGACCTCGCAACCGCGTCGGCGGCGCTGAGCGAGAAGATGCGAGTTCTGACCGAGGCGCTCGATGAGCCAAGCCCTGCGGGTTGACCTCAACGCAGACGTGGGCGAATCGTTCGGCGCGCGCCGCATCGGTGACGACGAGCCCATCTTCCGCTACGTCACCTCCGCAAACGTCGCGTGCGGTTTTCATGCGGGCGACCCGAACATCATCGCCGCCACTATCAAGGCAGCTGCCACTCGCCATGTGGCCGTCGGCGCACATCCCTCCTATCCGGACGCGCCGGGCTTTGGGCGCCAGACGGTCGACATATCGGCCGACGAGCTGCAGCAGATCATCATCTACCAGATCGGCGCGGTCGATGCGCTCGCCCGAGCGCATGGCGTCAAGCTGGTCCACGTGAAGCCGCACGGCGCGCTCTACAACGACGCGGCGAAAAACGCTGCGCTGGCGGCTGCGGTCGCGAGCGCGGTCGCGGCCTACGACAAACAGCTGATCTTGGTCGGACTGGCGGGCTCGCACTCGATCGAGGCCGGCAAGTATGCGGGGCTGCGCGTCGCTGCCGAAGCGTTTTGCGACCGCGCATATGAGACAGATGGTACGCTGCGCAGCCGCTCGCGCCCCGATGCGCTCATCGAAGATCCAGGGCGAGCCGCGGCGCAGGCGGTCGACATCGTGGTCAACGGCCACGTGTCTGCGGGCGCTGCATCGAGTGTCCCCGTCCAGGCGCAGACGCTCTGCGTCCACGGCGATAGCCCGAACGCGACGGCTGTCGCGTCGGCGATCCGCATGGCGTTGGCCGGCGCAGGCGTCGAGGTCGTGACGATGGCACAGCTGACATGACCCAGCATCTCGCCGAAGCGATCGAAGCCATCTGCGATGGCATCATCGGCGCGCGGCAGTTCGGCGATGTCGAAGTGCTCAAACGCGTCGTGCGCAAAGAGCATGGCACCTACCAGATCAGCCTGATGATCGACCGTGAGGGTGGCGTGGACTCGGCGCTGTGCGAAGCTGTCGCGCGCTACGTGGAAAACCGGATCGACGAGCTGCCGCCCCCGGTTCCGCTCTTCCAATTGGAGGTGGCATCCGCCGGGCTTGCGCGCCCGCTGCTGCGCCCCGAGCATTACCGGCGCTTTCAGGGCCGGGAGGCGAACATCATCACGACGCTGCGCATCAAGAACCGGGTCGAATTCACCGGCACCATATCGTCGGCGGACGAAAGCGCGGTGACCGTCGACGACCGCTACGCAGGTCTGACGCCCTTGCCGTACGCAGCCATCAAACGCGCCAACCTCGTCTACGATCCGCGAGAGGATCTTAAGAGGAAAGTATGATCTCCAGCCCGGCTTTGGCGGCCCGCAGGCGTCCGCACCCCTTGCGAAGGGCTTCCCAAATCTGATACAATACACCCGATGTCCTGAAAAGGAGTGGGTCGCCCACTCCTTTTGCAGTCTTATATGGATGGAATAGCGAGAATGGCTCCACGAAAAACGTTGAAGAAAACGGCGGCGGGTGGCAACGGCTCCTCCGCCATGGCGCCGGCCAAGCCAAACCCTGAGCTCATCGCGGCGCTGAAAGAGCTCGAGCGCGATCGCAACCTTTCGGCCGAAGTGCTCCTCGAAGCGCTCGAAGCGGCGCTCGTGTCGGCGTACAAGCGCAACTTCGTCCGCGAGGCCGAAGCGGTCGGCAACCCGGTCGTGCATCGTCGATCGCGAGAACGGCGCGTACCGCGTGTTCGCGCGCCGCACCGTCGTCGCAGAAGTCGCCGATCCCGCCATCGAGATCTCCGGTGGCCGAAGCCGGCGGCAAAGCAGTCGGCGACAATTTCGACGTCGAAATCACGCCGAAGGAATTCGGCCGCATCGCGGCACAGACGGCCAAGCAGGTCATCGTGCAGCGCATCCGCGAGGCCGAACGCGACATGGTCTTCGACGAGTACAACGACCGGCTCGACGAGCTCGTCGGCGGTCAGGTCCTGCGCTACGAACAGCGCAACATGTTCGTCGACCTCGGCAAAGCCGAGGCCATCTTGCCGCGTGTCCGAGCAAGTGCGCGCACGAGTCGTTCCGCATCAACGAGCGCGTCCGCGCGTACGTCATGGAAGTGCGCAAGACGAATCGCGGTCCGCAGATCATCCTCTCGCGCATCCATCCGAACGTCGTGCGGCGCCTCTTCGAGCAAGAGATCCCGGAAGTCGTCGCAGGGGCATCGTCGAGGTGAAAGACGTCGCGCGCGAAGCCGGGCGCCCGCTCGAAGATCTCGGTGTGGACGAACGAAGAGGACATCGACGCGGTCGGCGCGTGTCTTGGGCCCGCGCAGCTCCCGCGTGAACAACATCGGCGAGGAGCTGCACGGCGAGAAGATCGACGTCATCCAGTGGGCGCCCGACCCGGCGACGCTACGTCGCCAACGCGCTGCAACCGGCGAAAGTCGATCTCAGGTCCATCTCAACGAGCGCGAACATCTTGGCCGAAGCGGTCGTCCCCGATTATCAACTGTCGCTTGCCATCGGCAAAGAGGGCCAAAACGTCCGGCTCGCCGCCCGGCTCACCGGTTGGCGCATCGACATCCACAGCGAAGAGCAGTGGGCCGAGGTCATGTCGCAGCGGCGTCAACGAGGACGAGAAGGAGCACGAGCAGCTCGCCGCCATGGCCGAAGATCGCGGCCGAGGAGACCGGCGTCGAACTCACGGCCGAACTGCTCGCCGCAGGACGAAGACCTCATCCGCAAACTGCAGGAACTGCAGCGCGGCGACGACGAGGAAGAGGATCCGTCAGCGCAGGCGCAGACCGAAGACGGCGCCGACGACGCCAGCGACAGGACTGACGCCGGGAGCTAGGCAAGGTGAATAAAGGTCATGTGCCGACCCGTCAGTGCGTCGTCTGCAAGAACCGCGCTGGTAAACCAAGCCTGATGCGGTTTGTCCACAGCGGCGGCACCTGGCTGGCCGACCACAGCGGCCGGGAAGCGGGCCGTGGGGCGTACCTGTGTTCACCGGAGTGCGCTCGAGGTTTGCAGAAGAACAAGCGCTATCGAGCGCTCGCCGAGGTCGCCATCCGCTCGAGCCTAGAGAGATCGACTCAAACCGAAGCCGAAGCACGTTAAAGGAAAGAATGCCGACTACCGTACGCGTCCACGAGCTCGCCAAAGAGCTCAACCTATCGAGCAAAGACACCATAGCGCTGCTCAGCAAAGTGGGCATCAGCGCTTCAACGCATATGAGCGTGATCGACCAGCATCGCGCGCAGATCGTCAAGGGTGTCTTGCTCGGCAACCTCGCCAAGGCGGCCAAGTCGCACAAACCGCTGCCCAAGCAGGCGGCCGGGAACGGGGCGAAAGCGCCCGCGAAAACCGAGGAGACCTCCAAAGCCGCGCCGGTCCAAGCAGTCGCGCCGCAAGCGCCGCCGCAAGCGCCGCTGGAAGGGCCCGCGATCGAGCACGCTCCGGTCGAGCTGCTCAAACCCGTCGCATCGACGACGCGTCAGGCGCGTCCGCCCGCAGCGCACAAGGTCGTGCCGGCCGCTTCCGCATCGCCTTCCACCCCCGTGCCGTCCGCGGCTCGACCGGCGATCGCGCCGCGCCAAGAGCGGCCGCCCGCGCGTCCCTTCATCGCGCAGCCGCGCCAAGGCGCTGCCGGCGCTCTGCCGCTTCGTTCGGCGCCGCGCGGCAACGGGCCGCTCACCCGTCCGATGCCCGGCCGTCCTGGCATGGGTCCGACGAGCGCGCCGTCGCCGACGAGCGGTCCGGCTCCATCGGGCCGCAAGCGCTCGCGCGAGGAACTCGAGCGCGACCGCAAAGAGCGTCAGCGCGAAGAGCTGCTCAAGAAATCCGCGCCGCGCCATAAAGCGCGTCCGCGCCGCGGCGATGGTCGAACCGACGGTTCTCAAGGATCTCGAGATCCCCGACCTGCTCACCGTCCAGCAGCTCGCGTCGGCGATGAGCGTCCCCGCGGGTCAGGTCATCGGACAGCTCATCAAGATGGGCACGATGGCCACCATCAACCAACACGTGCCTTCCGATGTCGCGTCACAAGTCGCACGCCGGTTTGGATTCAACGCGATCGTCAAAGAAGCCGACGAAGAAGACGGTCGAGATCCTCGTCGAAGCCGATCCGCCGGGTTCGCTGACCGCGCGCCCGCCGGTCGTCACCGTGCTCGGTCACGTCGACCACGGCAAGACGTCCCTGCTCGACGCGATCCGCTCCACCAAAGTTGCTGCGGGCGAAGCCGGCGGCATCACGCAGCGCATCGGCGCATACACCGTCGAGACGACGACCGCAAGGTCACGTTCATCGACACGCCCGGTCACGAGGCCTTCACCGAAATGCGAGCTCGCGGCGCGAAGGTCACCGACGTGGCGATCCTGGTCGTCGCGGCCGACGACGGCGTCATGCCGCAGACGATCGAAGCCATGAACCACGCTCGCGCGGCGGGCGTGCCGATCGTGGTCGCCGTCAACAAAGTCGACAAGCCGAACGCGAACGTCGACCGCGTGAAGCAGCAGCTCTCCGAACTCGGTTTGACGCCCGAAGACTGGGGCGGCACCACGCAGTTCATCCCGGTGTCGGCCAAGCTGAAGACCGGCATCGACGAGCTGCTCGAAATGGTGCTGCTTAACGCCGACCTCGCAAGAACTCAAAGCGAACAAGAACCGGCGCGCATCCGGCGTCATCATCGAAGCGCAGCTTGGACAAGACGCGCGGCCCCGTCGCGACCGTGCTCGTCAAGAACGGCACGCTGCGCGTCGGCGACATCGTCGTCGTGGGTGCGACGTTGGGGGCAGAGTGCGCGCGCTGTTCGACGACGAGCTAAGGCGATCAAACGCGCCGGCCCGTCGATCCCGGCCGAGATCATGGGTCTCTCCGACGTGCCGGCGGCCGGCGACGTCCTCGAAGTCGTCTCCGACGAGCGCGATGCGCGCGAGTTGGCGGCCAAGCGCTGGCAGCGCAAGCGCGAGCATCGCATGGCCACGACGCGCGCGTCCGATCACGCTCGACGGATTCTTGGCGCAGGCCAAAGAGGGCGGCGTCAACGGATCTCAACCTCATCATCAAGGCCGATGCGCAGGGTTCGGTCGAAGCGCTGCGCTCGCAGTTGGACGGCCTCGCCAACGAAGAAATGCGCACGCGCGTCATCCACACCGGCGTCGGCGGCATCAACGAATCGGACGTCATGCTGGCGAGCGCGTCGAACGCGATCATCATCGGATTCAACATCCGGCCCGACGCCACGATCGCGCGCAAGGCCGAGACAGAGGGCGTCGACGTGCGCCTCTACGACGTCATCTACAACGTCATCGACGAAGTCAAGGCGGCGATGACCGGCATGCTCAAGCCGCAAGAGCGCGAGGTCGTGCTCGGCCAAGTCGAAGTGCGCCAGATATTCAAGGTCAGCAAGGTCGGCACGATCGCCGGCGCCTACGTCACGAGACGGCAAGATCGACGCGCGATGCCGCGGTGCGCGTGCTGCGCGACAGCGCGTCATCTACGAAGGCAAGCTGGGCTCCCTCAAACGGTTCAAGGACGATGTGCGCGAAGTGGCCGAAGGCTACGAATGCGGCTTGGCGATCGAGAACTTCAACGACTTGAAAGAGGGCGACGTGATCGAGGCCTACGCGATGGAGCAGGTCGCGCCCGCAAGCGTTTCGAGCATGGACCGCGACGTCGTCGAACAAGCCCACGAGATCTACTTCAACGTCATCATCGCGCACGGCGACGCCGACGAGCCGTGGTCGCCCGAGCAGCGTTCCGAATTGCGCCGCGCGCTGTCGATGCTCGAACCGCTGGACGCGAGCGGCGAACTAGGCCCGGAAGGCATCCAGTTGATGGCGTCGCTGTGCCTGGAGCTCGGGCAACGACGAGCGCGAAGAGCATCTGCTGCGCGCGGGAGTCGATGCATATCCCGGCGCGGCCGGGCTGCACGCCGACCTCGGCGCGGCGTACGCGAATCTGAACCGGTGGTCCGCAGTCGGTCTCGCACTTCGTCGGCGGCGGTGCTGCTCGGCGTCGACGATCCCGACGAACAGCTGGGCGATCGCCGCGTCGCAGCTCATCGACGCGCTCGGCGGAGAGCGGCGATGACGAGCACGCGCAGGCCGTGCGGATGGTCGAAGGCGCAGGTCAAGGACGACGCGCGCGACAGTGGCTCGAAGATGACGACGACGAGGACGACGCCTCGGAGCAGACCTCCGATTAGGTCTGGCTCCCACTCGGCGCGAGCGAGCGGCGAGCATCTAGGTCCGTCATCCAGCTTGACATCGAACACGCGTGCGGTGAAAAAGGATGCCTGAACGAACCAGAAGCGCAAGAGCCAGCGATTGGAGCGCGTCGAGCACGAAGTCGTGCGCGAGTTGAGCGAGCTCATCCACGAATCAGCTGAAAGACCCGCGCGTCGGCTTCGTCACCATCGTGAAGTGCGAAGTGAGCCCCGACCTGCGCACTGCGCGCGTCTACGCAAGCCCGATGGGCGACCGACGCGATCGGCGCGCCACCATCGACGGGCCTGCAGTCGGCCGCTGGATTTCTCAGCGTCGAACTCGGAAAGCGGCTGCGCATGCGCCGCACGCCGACGCTGACGTTCATTCGCGACGAATCCATCGCGCGCGGCGTGCGTGTCAGCCACCATCTTCGACGAGGTACAGCGTAAGGATGAGCGACGAGAGCACGGTGAAGCCTAACGGCGTCGCGACCGAGCGTTCCCGAAGGCGCGAACGGCGTGCTCGAATGCCTTGCGCACGCATCGGCAATTCGTCATGTGCGCGCACGAAAAGCCCGACGGCGACGTCCTCGGCAGCGGCTTCGCGCTCGGCATCGCGCTCAAACGATGGGCAAAGACGTCGTCTATTTCCTCGACGACGAGATGCCGAACAACCTTCGCTTCTTGCCGGAATCCGATCTGCCGCAGCGCACGTTCGACGGCGTCGCGGACGATGCGATCTTCGTCTTCATGGACATGAGCGACCAATGGCGCGCCGGCAAAGCGCTCGAGTGGGTTCCGAAAGAGCGCATCATCAACGTCGATCATCACCTTGGGAACCAACGCTTCGGGCGGTGGAACTACGTCATGGAATCCGAAGCGGCCACCGGCAGCCTCGTGCTCGGACTCATCGTCGCGCTCGGCGTCTCCGTCACGCCGGACATCGCCACGTGTCTTGCTCACCGCGCTCATCTCCGACACGGGCTGCTTCATGTATTCCAACGCCGACCCGCACACCGTGCGGCTCGCGGCGTCCTCATCGATGCCGGCGCCGACAAGGACCGCATCAACGAACAGCTCTATCAGACGCGACAGCTTTCAGCGGCCAGAAAGTCCTCGGCCGCGCGCTCGACACCTCATGCTCACCGACGACGGCATCTGCTATTCGATCGTCACGCGCGCCATGTTGGTCGAGATTCGGCGCCACCACGAAGATCTCGAAGATGTGGTCGGCGCGCTACGCGCGGTGGACAAGTGCGAAGTCTCCGCACTGCTCAAGGAAGCGCCCGACGGCACCTTTCGCGTGAGCCTGCGCTCGCGCGGCCGCGTCAACGTCATGGAAGCGGCGAAGGCCCTGGGCGGCGGCGGGCATTATCGCGCGGCCGGCGCGACGCTCGAGCGGTCCGCTCCAATCCGCGCTTGCGAGCATGCTCGAAGCCGTGCGCGCGGAGATGGCCGCCGAACGCTCCCAGGCCACGCCGTAGCCGGCCGACCGGCCGCAAGGGAGATCGACCCGCGCGTGGCCGCAGCGATCCCTTCGGCTTCATCAACGCGTTCAAACCGCCAGGACCGAGCTCCGCCGCTTTCGGCAACTGGGTCAAGCGTGCGTTTGCCGGCGCGGCGGTCGGTCACTGGGGCACGCTCGACCCGACCGCCTGCGGCGTGCTGCCGCTCGGCTGTCGGCAAAGCCACCAAGCTCCTGCCTCTGCTCCCAGACTCCCGCAAGCGATATATCTTCGAGCTCGTCGTCGGCGAGCGGACGCAAACGGCGGATGCCAGCGGCGAGGTCATCGAGTCGGCGAGCGTGCCGGACGACTGGCAGCGGGATCTTCGCGGCCGCTGCCGCCGCGCTGATCGGCCCGCAGACGCAGTTGCCGCCCATGCACTCGGCCGTCAAGGTCGATGGACGGCCGCTCATATCGCAGTGCACGCCTAGGACTGGACGTCGTGCGCAAACCTCGCAACACCGTGATCCACGATCTGCGGGTCGTCGGTGTCGCCGCTGCGCAGACGTGCGAACACGGCCCAGCGCACGGCGCGTCTCTATCCGTCGAATGCGAAGCCGGCACGTATGTCCGCGTCCTCTGCGAGGAGCTAGGCGGTCGTCTCGGTCTGCCGGCGCGCATGGGTGCGTTGTTGCGCATCGGCGCAGGGCCGTTCGTGCTGGAGGAGTGCGTCCGCCCCGATCAGATCGCTGCAGATCCGCAGCGCGTGTCTCATCGATCCGCTCGCGGTGCTGCGCAACCCGAGACGTCGCGCTGGATGACGAAGACGCGCGGCGGTTCGCGCACGGTAACCAGATCCGCCTGCGGCACGGGATCGCAAGCGAGCCGCGAGCGCGAGCCCGAACGCTGAGGTGCTCGTCACCTTCGGCGTCAAGCTGCTCGGCTGCGGCCGGTTGATCGACGACGACGGTGATGATGCACTCGTTCCGACCAGAGTCCTGAGCGCGCCCGACGGCGGGTGAGCGGCGCGCAAGGCCTGACGCCTGAAGAAGCGAACGGATTAGCCGCCATGCGCATCGTCCGCTCCATCGACAGCTATGAAGCCGGCGCCGATCTCTTGCTGAGCATCGGCGTCTTCGACGGCGTCCACGTCGGTCACCGGACCGTGCTGTCGCGCCTGCAAGCGCTGCGCAAGACAGGCAGCCTCGTCGGCGTCCTCACTTTCGAGGGTCATCCGCAGGCCTTCTTGCGGCCCGAACACGCCCCGAAATGTCTCACGACGCTGGACGAGAAGATCAACCTGCTGGCGCAGTGCGGCCTCGACGTGCTGTTCCTCTTGCCGTTCGACGAACGCATACAGAGCATACCCGCACGAGACCTTCTTGCTCGACGTGCTCGTGCGACGGCTGCGCACGCGCGCGCTCATCGTCGGCGATCAGTGGCGCTTCGGCAAAGGCCGCGAGGGCGACGCAACCCTGGCGCGGCGCGTGCTAGCGAATCACGACTGCTTCTTCGAGGCGGCGCCGCTGATCGAGCGAGACGGCGAGCGGGTCTCAAGCTCGCGCATCCGCAGCCTCATCACCGAGAAGCATTTCGCCCAGGCGGACGCGCTGCTCGGATCGCCCTATCAGGTGCGTGGCAGCGTCGTGCTCGGAGACGGCCGCGGCCACGAGCTCGGTTACCCGACGGCGAATCTAGCGATAGCCCCGAGAAGCTCATCCCGCCCGAGGGCGTCGTACGCGACCATCGCGCATCACGAGGGCACGCCCATCTGTCGGTCACGAGCATCGGCGATAAACCGACGTTCGGCGGACGGGAAGTCACGGTGGAAAGCTATCTGCCTGGTTTCGAGCGCAGCATCTACGGCGACCAACTGGCGCTCACCAAGTGGCGTTTCATCCGCAAGCAGGAGCGGTTCGCCGATGCGGCCGCGCTGATCGATCAGATATCGCGCGACGTCAGAGTGGCGACCGACCTTTAAGGAACCGATCGAACCACTCGACGATAGCCTCGAGCCTGGCGACGCGTTGCCAGGGGTGGACCGTTGCGTGACAGATTGTGATCCGCGCGTAGCACGCGCATCACTTCGACGGTCGCACCGCGCTGGCGCAGCGCCATGAAGAGCTGCTCGGATTGCTCGGTCGGCGTGCGGTAGTCGTTCTCGCTGTGGATGATCAACAGCGGCGTGCGGATCGCGTCGGCGTGTGTGAGCGCTGAGTCGCGCAGATAGGTCTCAAGCGCCTCTGTCGGCCCGCCGCCGAAATCCTCAGCCAGCATCCTGCCGACCTCGGAGGTTCCCCACAAGCTCACCAGGTTCGTGGCGGGCCGCATGGCGATGGCGGCCGCGAAGCGATGGCTGTGGGCGATGGCCCAGGCGGTGAGGTAGCCGCCGTAGCTGCCACCCGCGACGCCAAGTCTTGCGGGGTCGATCGCGAAGCGCTCGACGGCGTGATCCAACACCGCCATGCAATCCTCGAACGCGGGCCTCGCCCAGCGACCTTTTATGGCGGCCGCGAACGCCTCTCCGTAGCTCTGGCTGCCTCGCGGATTGCAGTACACGACGTCATAGCCTGCCGCCGCGAGCAGAGCGAACTCGTACACAAAGCCCGTGCCGTAGGCGAAGTGCGGGCCGCCATGGATCTGCAAGACGCACGGCCGGGGCGCCGCTCCGCGGCCTTGCAGATGCCAGGCGTCGATCTGGGCACCGCCACTTGCAACCTGAAAGTGCGTCGGCGCATTGAAGGGTTGTGCGCTCCATGCTTGGGTCTCACGAGTGAGCTGCTGGGCGGTGCCGCCGCGGGCGCGATACAGCTCCGGCGGGGTCACCGGATCCGATGCGCAATAGGCGAGCGATTCAGCGTCGAGCGCGGCGAAGCTCATCACCGACATGGATGGCGGCGTCAACGCCACGGCTGGCGTCCCCTCAGCCACGCCCCAGACTTGCGCCGCTCCATGGCTCGAAGCCAGCACGGCGACAGCGCTGGTCGACAGCCAGGCGGGTGCTGCCGAGCCGCCCGATACTCCGACGTCGCTCAACACAAAATTGCCGCAGGTCCACTCGTTGTTTCGCGTCAGACAGCGGATATCGTGTCCGTCGCGCTGCGCGACGAAGAGACGGATGTTGCGCAGGCCGCCACCGCTATCGGCCTCGTCGATGCCGCAAAAAGCCAGACGAGCGCCGTCGTGCGACCATGCCGGCGCCTCGACCGAGGAGCGCAAGCGCAGCACTTTGTGCAAGCGCCATCCATCGCCGGCACCGGCGGTCCACAGTTCGGTGTGCCACAGCGAATCCGCGTCGGGGTCATGCTCGCCCGTGAACGCGATCGTCTGGCCAGCGGGATCCCAAGCCGGTGCGCCGATCGATCCCGATCCATCGGTCAGCGCTCGTGCGCTGCCGGCCGAGAGATCGATCAGCCAGAGCTGCGGCAGGTCGTCGAGAAAACCTGGACCGTCGGCTCTGTATCGCAATCGGGTGATGCGCCGCCAGCCGCGGCGCTCGATCTCATCGCGTTGCGTGGTCGGCGTCGTCACGACTGCGATGTGCGTGCCGTCCGGCGACACCGCAAAGTCGGACGCATTGCCCGGCACCTGCGGCAAAGGAGACGGTTCGCCGCCAGCAGCGTCGACTCGCCACAGCTGCGTCGAGCCGCTTCGATCGCTGAGGAAGAACAGCTGCGCGCCGTCAGCGGACCAGTGTGCAGTACCGTCGCGGGCCGTTCCGTCCGTGAGTCGCCGGGTGACGCCCGAGGCAAGGTCGAGGACCCGGATGCTGCCGCGATACGAGTTGCTCGTCTCGTCAAGCGTCGTGACCGCATAGGCGAGCGAATCACGCGCCGGACTCGGCGCGCAGCCGCTGACGATCGGGAGCGAATACAGGTCGCGCGCCTGTGCGGCTCGGGTCTGGCTCATATAGACCATTCCTCAACGTTCCAAAAATCTGAGTTGATGGGTTCAGGCTTGAAGCCGCGTAGGTCCGCGTTCACCGCATAGATGGCTTTCGGCCACGCGATCGGCACGACCGGCAGATCCGCGTTCCAGAGGCGTTGCAGACGTCCGTACGCCGGTGCTCGCGCCTCGTGCGAGTATACCGCCACCGCCTCGGCGTTGAGCCGGTCGGATTGCGCGCTCACGTAGCGGCCGTCATTGAATCCGCGGACGCCGATGAACTGACTTCCCAGGTTCGCCGAGCGGTCGGGATCGACGTCGAAGATGAAGCTCTGCAGCGCGACGTCAAATTTGCCGGTCGGCCACAGACCGGTGGGGCTGCGCAGCACGTTGAGGGGGACGGATTGAATCGCCGCATCGACGCCGATGGCGCGCCACGCTTGCTGGATCTGTTGGGACAGCGCATGGGCTGGAGCCGATTCCGCGATGATGGAGATCGTGAGCTCGAGCCTTTTTTGACCCCGCGAACGAACGCCGTCCGCGCCGATCGTCCAACCGTCTTGAGTGAGGATACGGTTGGCCCGCGCGACGTCAAAGGGCGGCGAGCCGTTATCCGGATCGTAGGCCCAGCTGCGCCGCGGTATGAACGAATCAGCCGCCGTGGCGGTGCCGACGTAGACGGTATCGTTGAGCCGCCGCCGGTCAAGCGCCATCGCGAGCGCGGTGCGCACGCGCACGTCATCCAGCGGCTGCCGGCTGAGGTTGAAGTTGAGATACACGCCGTAGGTGTAGTCGACCAGCAGCAGCCGGTACCCCTGGAGTTCGCGCAGGCGTGGCAGTTCGCTGGGAATTCCGACCTGGACGACGTCCAGCTCGCCTGCAGAGAGCATGGTGAGGCGCGTGTTCGGATCGGGGATGATGATCACGTCCACCTCTTTGAGCTTAGGAGGTCCGCCGAAGTAGTATGGGTTCGGCACGAGCACCAGGCGCGTCCCTCGGTCCCAGCGCGCCAAGCGTAGCGGACCCGAACCGATGGGATGCAATCCGAACGGGTCGTGATTGAAATCGCTCGAGTGCTCGAGCAGATGCTTGGGAACGATCGCTCCATTCTCGCCGCTGCAGAACAGCTGGCCGATTCCGGGCGCCCACGGCGATTTGAGCCGCACCACCACCGTGTATGGGTCTGGCGTCGTCAGCTTCTGGATGTGGGTATACGGCGAGCTGTTAGGAGCGTTCACGCTGGGATCCATGATCTTCGCAAAGGTGAAGGCGACGTCTGCCGACGTCAGCGGTTGTCCGTCTTGCCATTTCACGCCATGGCGGAGATGGTAGGTGATGATTCGGCCATCAGCGCTGATGCCACCGTTGGATGTGGTGGGCACCTCGGTCGCCAGATCGGCGACCAGGTGCTCGCTGTCGTCGAGCTTGACGAGCGCGCTGAAAACCGCTTCTTCGATCGCGTTCTCATAGGCGAGCCCGCCGATGATGGGATTGAGCGTGTTCAGATCGTTGGCGATGGCGTAGCGGACGACGCCGTGGACGGTCGGCTCGTTTCGGGTCAGGTGGCTCCCGGTCGAGACGCGACTGCATCCGAAGAGCAAAGCGACACAGCCGAGCACAGCTATGGCGCCCACAGATAAAGCCACGGTTCGAGAAGATAGTGGAGGACTCAGGACAATCATACGACGGCCTGCGCTGCAGCGGACTCAGCCGCCGCAAGACGACGCTTGCGCCGAGCAGCTGCGATGTAGAACAGCACGCCGCTGCCGAGCATAACGGTGGTCAAGCCGAGGATCTTCGCCACTGCCAGCGGCTTGTTCGGCTCGTTCGTCGGAGGGATGAGCGTCAGCACGACGGAGCCGAAGGTCGTCACAAGGCCAAGGGTGGCCGCGATGATCACGGTTGCCCTCCCTCCGATGATGCGTACGTCCTCGGGCCGAGGCGGACCGCCGCTCAGCGTGAACGCCGACGCGAACAACAAAAGAAAGGGCAAGAGCGTGCTGATCACGGTCGTGCTCACCAAGACCGCGTATGCGCCTCGAACCGAAGTGCCGCCCTGCCCAAGAAAGATGAAAACCCCTGCGATCGCCGCTTGGGTGACCAGCGCGATGACCGGAGACCCCCAGCGCGGATGCATGCGGCCAAACGCCTTCGGCAAAAACTGGTCCAAGCCGGCGACGAACGGCAGCCGTGCAACTGCGCCAAGCCAAGCGCCGGCGCTCGCCAAGCAGGTGATCACCACCAATCCGGACGCCAGTGGCGTGAGCACGCCCCAGCCGAAGCGATCCGAGGCGACGGCGATGGACTGCATCACGCCGTAAAGCGCATTTGTCTGATCGGGTTTGAGCGTGGCGAGCACGGCTGCGGTGCCGCCGATGTAGATCACGGCGATCGCCGGCGCCGCCAGCGCGAGCGCGCGTGCTATCGTGCGGCGTGGATTCTTTATCTCACCGCCCATGAACGAGATGGCTTCAGGGCCCGTCCACGCAAACGCTATGGTAGACCAAAACACCAGGTCTGAGATATGGGCGCTCGGACGCATGGTGACGGCGTTGACGGGCGTGGCGAAGCCGGACCTGTGCCAGAGCAAGGCGCCGAGACCGATGAGCACGAGGGTGACGATCCAACGGCTGACCGCGCCTACGTTGTTCAGCCACTTCTCGATGTCAAGCCCGAAGATGTTGAGAACGGTGGCAAGGGTAAGCCCAGCGATCGAAACGGTGATGAAGTATGCGGGCGACGCGGACAGCGCTCCTGAACTGCCTCCATAGAAGAACAGCGCGTTGCCGGCCATGAAATACAGCAAAGCCGGGAAGTACGGCAGGTTCGAAGTCCAGTACGTCCAGCCGGCGATGAAGCCGGCAAACGGACCAAATGCGCGCTTGCTCCAAACGTAGAGTCCACCTTCGTCCGGATAGCGCGCCGACAAGAATACCACGACGATGGAAAGCGGCACGAACATGCACGCGCAACCCATCAGCCAGACCGGCAAAGAACTTGGGCCGGTCGACGCCGCTGCTGCGACCCACTGCAGATTCGATGCGGCCACCACGAAGAACAAGGCGACGTCCGCAAGCCCGAGACTACGTTTAAGGACAGGTTCGTTACTCACGCTCGCGTTGCTGTCAAAGCCGCGTCACACCATGTACGTCTTGTTGGGGTTTGCTTCGCGCAGGATCGGCCGGCTTAGACGGAAGCCGGCGATGTCGGCCTCGGTCGTGCCATCGGCCGCAAGTTCTGAAAGCGTCTTACCGATCACCGACGCGAACTTGAACGCGTGCCCAGCGCCGATCGCCATCACCGCACCTGGGTGCCCGGCGAGCGAGTCGACGATGAAGTCGCGGTCGGGTGGTAAGGTGTACAAACAGGTTTTGGTGTAGATCACGGGCCCAAGCGCGCCGGGGATATAGCGCTCGAGGAAGGCGCTCAACCGCGCGAAATTCTCTTCGTCGGGCTCGAAGCTGCGCGTATCGGGATCCACGGGCTTGCCGCCTGCATCCTGCGCCGCTTTCGGGCCGGCTTCGCCGAACACCGGCAAGCCGTAGAAGCTAGGATCGTCCATCCAAATCCAAACAGGGAAGCGTCCGGGTGAGAACGCCTCGATGTCGGGAGCCGCGAAATAGGTGACCTGCTCTTTGGTGATCTCAAGCGGCAGGTGTATCCCGAAGAACGAGAGCGCCTCGTTCGACCAAGGACCTGCGGCGATGACGAGCTTGCGGCAGCGATAGGGCGTCTCGCCTGCGAGCACCTCGAACTCGCCCTCGACCGGCTTCACGTAGGTCACGCCCGCGCGCTCGCGCAGATGCGCACCGTGCTCGCGAGCCATGCGCTGGTGCGCCGCGTTGGCGCGCGCCGCCATGGCGATGCCGCTCTCGGCTTGGAAGACGCCGTGGATGTCATCGTCCACGCGGAACTGCGGCCAGCGCCGCATGATCGACGACGCATCCAAATGTTCGAACGGCACGTCGCAGGCCGTCATGGCGTCCATGTAGCCTTGCAGCGGAATGGCGCCGTCGCGCGGTCCGAAGTCCAGACCACCTGTTTTGAGGACGAGCTGTTCGCCCGAGTCGGCTTCGACCTCCGCCCAAGCCCGATACGCGCGCTTGGCAAGCTGCACGTAATCGGGGCGGTGATAGGAGAGGCGGATGATGCGCGAGTGATCCTGTGATTCGCCGCGCACATGTCCCAGCTCGAATTGCTCCAGACCCAAAACGTCAGCGCCGAAACGGCGCGACAACCAGTAGGCGGCCGCACTGCCGATGCCGCCCAATCCCAGGACGATGTACTCGTAATCCGATCGCATGGTCAGTCGATGCTGCCTAGACGCTCGCGGATGTAGTTGCGGATGTCGAGACTCAGGCTCTCCATGGGGGCGTAGTAGCCGAACCGGAAGACCATGGACCGCATGCCGCGCTGCACGCCTTCGCAGATCGTCCAGTCCTGGCGGTTCACGATGATCCCAGAAATCAATCGCATCGGATGGGTCGAAGCCGGCCTTCGCCATCTCTTGCGGGTGGAACAGAAAATCACAGGCGACGGTCGTGTGTTGTGGGCTGCGAGGCCATAGCGTAAAAGCCGCAGCGTGATCAGCGGCGAGACTGAGCATGAAGTTCGGATAGATGAGCTCGCCCTTGTGGCGCACCTTCTCATCTTCATCCAGACCTGGGAAGGGCGCGCGCGTGGTCGTGCCGCTGAAGCTGAAGGTGTAGGCGCCGTCCTTATGCGGGATGCCGCGATCCCAATCCAGATCTTGTCCACCTTGCTTCTTGAACGCCGGTACGATATCGCATAGTTCGGGGTGCACGCCGGCGCAGTGATAGCACTCGTTATAGTTCTCGAGGATGACCTTCCAATTGGCGTCGACTTCGTACACGATGCGCCGTGCGGTACGCAGATCTGCCAGCGGGTAGCGTTTCACCCGCTCGGGTATCGGGCCAAGCTGGGCGCGCAGATCCTTGCCGGATGCCTCGGCCTCATGCGGCATGAGATTGAGGAAGAAGAAGCCTCCCCAGCTTTGGACTCCAACCGGGTAGAGGGAAAACTCTTCTTTATAGAAGCTGTCGTCTTCCTTAAGATATGGGGCGGTTCGAAGGTCGCCTTCAAGAGTGTACGTCCAGGCATGGTACGGGCAACGGATCGCGCCGGGGAAGGTGCCGAGCGCCCCGGGCCCAGCTTGCTCGCTCGGCTCGAGACGGTCGTGGAGGATGAGGGAGCACCCGCGATGGCGGCAGAGGTTGAAGTAGGCACCAAGCTCGCCGACTTTCGTGCGCACGACGATGATCTGCTCGCCCGCGACGTCGAGCAACAGATAGTCGCCCGGCTTGTCGAGCTGCTCCTCTCGCCCCGCGCAGAACCACTGGCTATGGAAGATGCGTTCCTTCTCGCGATCGAAGATCTGCTCGGAAAAATAGAAATCACGGGGCAGCGTGGCCTCGAGATTCGATCTCACGGCGCCGTTTGTTCGGTCCACGGTCCTCGCGGATTCCCCGCTAGGTCGTCTAGAACCTGTGGGGTTACGGCAGCGACCGGATCGCGGCGAGCCCTAGGCGACCACCACCGATTGCCGGCGCAACCAGCGCCAGTGAAGTCCGAAAAGGACGATCGCGACGACAAGCATCAGACCGCTCACCACCATTGATTGCGTCGCTCTGAAGTCGGCGTCGCGGATGGCCGCCGCACGCAAGGCCTCATATCGCGCGCGCAGTTCGGGTTGCGTGAGTTTCTCGGGCGGATTCACTGAGGAGCGGTTCTGGTTCACGTAACCAAACTCTGGCGTTTGGTTGTAGGTCGCCTGGTATCGCTACGCCAGACGCGACTGCAATGACCTGAGCCGGAAACCCAATGCGAGCAGCATGATGCCGAAGAACAGCGCATAGAAGCCGAAGAGCCAGGTCAACGTGAGCACGCCGGTGAGCGGGCGCCACAGCAGCAGGATTCCGAAGAGAACCGAGAAGATGCCGCCCAGCACGAGCAGCCACTCGTTCTCGATCGCCTTGCGCATCTCGACCGCGACCACGATCTGCAACACGCCGGTGATGATCGCCCACCATGCCACGAAGGCGACGAGCACGACTGCTGCGATGCCCGGGACGGCGAAAGCGCTGATGCCGACCGCTAGGCCAAGCAGACCCATCAGGACCAAGACAAAACGCTGGCTGCCGGCAAGACCCCAGCGGAAGGCGGCGATGAATGCGAAGATGCCCTCGACGAAGGCGAAAGCCGCGAAGAGCAGCACGATCGCCAATGCGGTGATGCTCGGCCAGACGAACGCGCAAATGCCGAACAGCACAGCGACGGTGCCACGCAACGCAAGGGTCCACCAGTTCTGGGTTAAGAGTTGAAGCACGGATTGTCTCCCTTCGTGTGGATGCGCGCCCCGACGTGGGCGGGAAGAGTCCGGCGATCCGTCAGCTGCGCCGTCGTCCCATGAGCAGCTCGCGTAATACAAGACCGTGAGGACGGACTGCACGATCGCGGCGACGTAGGTCAGCGCCGCCGCATTGAGCACTTTACGAGCGCCGGTCAGCTCTTGGCCGGCGAGCACATTGTTCGTCGCGAGCAGCTGCATCGCTCGATTGCTGGCGTTGAGCTCGACGGGCAGCGTGGCGATTGCGAAAAGCGCAGTCGCCGCGAAGAAGAAAACGCCGAGCCATGCCACGCTCAAATTGTTGAGCCAATACCCGATCAGGAATAGCATCGGGGCGACCCAAGAGCCCACGCTTACCGCGGGGACGATCGCGCTGCGCAGCTTGAGCGGTCCGTAGTTTTGAGCGTCCTGCATGGCGTGGCCAAACTCGTGGGCCACGACAGCGACCGAAGCGACCGAGTTCTCCGTCGAGGTCGTTGACAGATTGAGCGTCTTGTCGGCGGGATTGTAGAAATCGGTGAGCCGGCCCGGTATGCTGTTCACGCCGACTTGAACGCCGGTCCGCTGCATGAAGAGTTGGGCCGCGTCGGCGCCGGTGACGCCGCTCGAAGTCGGGACCGCGGCATAGCGCCTGAAGGTCCCTTGCAGTGAAGATTGCGCCCACATCCCAAGCAGTAAGCCGGGAATGGTGAACAACCAATAGTCGAAACCGTAGAACATCGCGGGGGGGTTCGTGCAACCCAGGGCTTGCGCCTACGTTTGGGGTACGTTTCGGTGTTCGAACTGGTGTGTCGGCGCGCCTGATGGGCGGCCGCTGCGCCGCCGCTGCGGGCCGCACACGAGAGTGGCTCCGCCAAGGCTTCAGACCGTCGGCAGCGGTGCTGCCATCCCACGATTTCCTTTTTGAGGGGAACGAGCATGAATCACCATCCCTATAACTTCTCGCGCAGGAGCTTCATCGCTGGACTCGCTGCATTAGCGGCTGGCGCCGCTCCGGTTTCGCCTCAAATCATAGGCTCCGATGAGTCCGAGCGATGCCTGGAAGAAGCTCATGGCCGGGAATCGCATTTTCGCGAGTTCCATGGCGCGCCGGACGCAGACGATCCAAGAGCGCGAAGCGCTGGGGTCCGGTCAGGCGCCCGTTCGCGACGATTCTGTCGTGCGCCGACTCGCGAACGACTCCGGAGATCATCTTTAATCAAGGCTTAGGTGACATCTTTGTGGTTCGGGTCGCGGGTAACGTCGCGACCGCAACGGAGCGCGCAAGTCTCGAGTATGCGTCCGCCGAGCTAAAGTCGCCGCTCATCGTCGTCATGGGGCACTCATCGTGCGGTGCGGTGACAGCAGCCATTGAAGCGACCAAGGGTGAGGACTTCCCCGGCGATATTCAAGAGCTTGCGGAACTCATCGAACCCGCGGCTAAAGCGACGAAAAATATGCCAGGCGATTGGTTGGTGAACGCGACGAAAGAAAATGTGCGCCGGGTTGTCAGCGAATTGCATAAGAGCCCGGTGCTCGCCGAACTGGTCAAGTCGAACGCGCTCGATATCGTCGGCGCGTACTACACCCTGAAGACCGGAGAGGTCACCACCGTGCCAAGTGGTTGAATCGTGGCGCCCCTCCTAAAACGGATCTAGCGCGCCAACCAATGCCCCAGACGCCAGGCGTTGGAGATCGAGCCGACGCCGCTGGTCAGATCGTAGCCGCGAACCGCGCAGACCGGCGAATTCAGATAGGTGCCGTTGCACCCCGACTTGATGTCGATCAAGCCTCGGCCATATCCGTGCTTGGCGAAATGATGGTACAGCGTGCGGTCGACCGCACCGAGCCTGTGATGCGCCATCTGTTGGTACTCGGCAAGCAGTCCGGCCATCGGGGCGTTGTTGACGAACACGCCGACAAAGCTGTTGTTCCATCCGCCTGCGAAGTACAGCGACGACCCGTTGCCGTTCACCTCCGACAGCATCGAGAGGTCGGGCACATTGCGGCCGCTAGGATCCGTGCCCGGGATGCTCTGTTGCTCCGGGAAGATCGGCACGATGGCGGAGACGCCGCCACCGCTGCCGGGCATGCCCGTCTGCGCGATGATCTCGCCGCGCGCGTCTTCGATGACGTTACTGCCGGCCACATCAAGCGTATCGGGGCTATCGGCCGGCACGAGTGGGAAGAGAACGTCGGGGATGCCGCACGCGTTGACGCCACCGAAGGACACCGATTCGAACGCGATGCCTTGCACCGCGCCTTGCTCGAGGATCGGCTGAACGGCGATCGCGAGGAGCACTTCCTCGTATTCGCACCGGCTCAGCGAGGTGTTGACGACGTCGACGATGTTGTCCGAGACGACTTGATTATAGGCGTCCACGAGCCCAAGGTCGTCGAAAGCAGCCATGTCGTAGGCGTATAGCTGCACGCCCGGCGCGGCGGCGACGATCCATTCCGCATCGATATCGGCAAGATCGGGGTCGGGGCCGTTGCCGCCGTCGACCGGGACCACGATCGTGGGCGATCCGGTGCGATGGATCCCGAACTGATCGAGAAATGTCTGGATGTCAGCCTCGATCGGCGCGCCGTCGATGACGTCCGCGACCTTGACGCCGCCGCCGTCAAAGCCATGGCGAGTCGGGAAATCGAGTGCGTTGGTCAGTGCGGCCGGTGCAAAGCCGCCGTCCGGACCGTTGAGCGCGCCCGCGGTGTGGGCCGCATGCAATCGAAGAGGTTGTCGTCGGCCCGCGGCCAAGCTGCGCGCCGCAGCGAGCCGCGCGGGCATCCCCGAGCCTGAGGGATTCGCGGTCACGACGTTATCGATGAGCGGCAAGGTCGCAATGGCCGGTCGAGCCAGCATACCGCGCATCTGTCGCTGCGCGCGAAAGGCGGTGAACGTGTTGACCGTACGGGTGGCCAGCGCCGTCGGGCCAACCGCATCGATCACCGTGCGGTTTGCAGTCGTGCGCACGACTGTGAAGCCGGCGCGTTGCAGTTGGGCGATGGTCTGCGCGTATTCCTTAGGCGTGGGAGCGAAGTAGCGGCGAAACTCATCGGCGGTCAAGAATTTGGCGTATAGCGGCGAAGAAGGATCGCTCTGGTTGCGCACGAGGTTGTCGAGGTCAGCCTGGTGATGATATTTGAGCGTGAACGCGAGCGGCACGCCGCCTTGAATCGAAGGCAGGCCGGCTGCTCGAGCCGCGCTCGCACTCGCAATCGCGAGCGCGAATGTCAGGATGAGAATCTTGCTGGTTTTCATGATGTTCCCGTCACTCCTCACAGGTGGGTTGTGACGGCGAAGTTCCAGCCGTCGATAGAGCCGATGCCCGTCACGTTATCGTAGCCGGGCGTCGTGAGGTAAAAGCCGTTGAACTGACCTATCGCGTCGTGGTAGATCGCAGCGCCGGCGGGCAGCGTGTAGCCGTACAGCTTGTAGTTGCGGTAGAGCGCCGGGTGGATGTTGCCGATCCGGCAATGGCCGTATTGATCAAGCTCGGCAACGAGTGCGGTGAAGATCGGGGCCGCAAGCGATGTGCCGCCGATGGGTCCGAACCAGCCGCCGGAGATGAACAGCGAGGTGCCGCTGTTGGGATCGGCATCGAAGGCGACGTCCGGGAGGTTGCGCCACTTGGGGACCATGTTCTTGACGCCGGTCTGATAGGCAGGCATCGGGAAGATGTCAGACACGCCGCCGCCGGACCCCCACCAGCCGACCTCGCGGCTGTAGGACCCATCGAGATGCGGGAAGAGCGTGGTGCCGCCCACCGCGACGAAGTGCGTACCGCTCGCCGGTGACGAGACGCCCTGTGGGGTGGAGAAGTCGAAACCGCATTCGTTCGAACCGCTGTCGCCGCTCGAGGCATCATAGACGATCCCCAAGGCGCTGCCTTGCAGCGCGAGATGATTGGCCAGCGCCGGGAAGTTGCTCGGATCGGTGAAATCTTCGCAGCCGCCGAAGCTCGAGTTGACGACCCCGACCAGGTCGTCGCTATTGACTTGGTTGTACGCGTCGATCGTGCTGGTGAAGGCTAGCGAATCCATCTCGTAGACGTACAGCGCGACGCCGGGTGCGTTGCTGACGATGGTCTCGACGTCAAGCGTCGTCTCGCCTGAGTCGGGATAAATCAACCCAGGCGGCGGACCGCCGTTGATCGGGATGCGGACGGTCTTGGGTCCGGTCCGGACGACATGGAAGTGGTTCAAGAACGCTTTACAGATCGCTGTCGAGAAAATCCGCGTCCATGACCACGGCTGCGGCCTGGCCGGAACCGTCGTAGGTCTGGCCGGGTTTCCCGCCAGCGACCGGGTGCTGCACGGGTAGATCGTATGCAGACGATATGGCGAATGGGCCGAAGCCCGAGATCGGGGCCTTGCATCGGCGGACCGATCTTCGCAAGGGTGTGGGCCGCACTGCCCCGCACCATGTCCGTGTGGAGCACGCGAAGATTGTCGAGGCCCACGACGCCGAAGACCGTCGGCTTGAGAGCTGTCCGGCAGATACGCGGGTCTCAGGTTTGCGTAGCGGATGGCACCGTCGCGCTGACGGACCATGTGGATCTCGGTTCCGAACATCCGCTCCGCTGCGGCGGCCGGGCCAACGGCATCGATCACGGTGCGGTTCTGATACGTGCGGGTGATGGTGAATCCCGCGCTCTGCAGCGCCATCGCGGCCTGCTGGTAATCAGCCGCCGTGGGGGCGAAGTAATTGAGGAATTGCTGCGCCGTTAGGGTGCGCGGCAACTTCTGGGCTTGGCCCTGCAACGCGACGAATTGATGCAGCTCGGCGACGTGCCGGTATTTCATGACCACGGCCACGCGCACCGGCGTGGTCGCGGACGCATGTCCGAGATCGGTGACGAACGCGCGCGGAGCGCGGGCGATGAGGACTCGCGCGCTCGAGGTACCGGGTGCCAAGGTCGTTGGCATATTCAGGGCGTGGGCTGGGATGCAGCCGAGCGCCATGATCAGTGCGGCAAACGCCGATGTTGCGAAGCGCAAAGTGGTCACAAGCATTCTCCAAATGACTGAACGAGCGTCGAGCAAAACATCGACGTTGCCAAGCCGGCAGTGGGTGATGCGAGGTGCTTCAGTCATCTAGATAAGCTTCACCTCCGCCGATTCGATAAGAACTGGGCGTTGTGCGACTTTCATATGACACGAATAACGGAAAGTAAGTTCTACCTGACGTAGAGGCAAGCAAGCCACGTCGGATCTTGCCGCTCAAAGGTCAGCGTTGTGCCAAACCAATAAGATGTTGGTTCCCGGCTAAGCGATCACAACCGGAAGGCCCAATCGTCTGGGGAGGGCATCATGGCAGCCGCACTTCTCATCGCCCGTCTTTTCATCGGTTTAGGATTATCCGCGCACGGCGCGCAAAAACTCTTCGGTTGGTTCGGAGGGTACGGCCTCAAAGGCACCGGTGGATTTTTTCGAGGGTCTAGGATATAAGCCCGGACGTTCTTCGCGTTTGCCGCGGGAGCGGGAGAGTTCGCCGGCGGTCTGCTCACAGCGCTCGGACTAGGCGGGCCCATCGGACCGGCGTTGATCATCTTGGTCATGCTTGTCGCGCTCTTCACCGTCCACTGGGGTCACGGATTCTTCGTGACCTCAAACGGCGTCGAGCTTCCGCTCATGAACATCGCCGGTTCGCTGGTCATAGCGATTGCGGGTCCCGGCCCGTATTCGATCGACGCGCTCGCCGGTCTCGGCGCGATCTGGACGGAACAGGCCGCATGGATTGTGGTCGGGATCGCGATCGTCGGCGCGCTGGTGAATATCGTCATCCGTAGGCCGGCCAAAGCCCAGGGCGCATCATAGCAGACAACATCGTCGCAAGCTAGCCTGAAAGGTTGGTCGCTCCGTGAAGCAACGAGGATTGGGGCGTGGCGGGCCCGTCGTTTCCGCCATCGGTTTGGGCTGCATGGGCATGTCCGAGTTCTACGGCCCAGCCGACGACAACGAATCAATCGACACCATCCATCGCGCGCTCGAGCTGGGATGCAACTTTCTCGACACCGCCGACATGTACGGGCCGTTCACAAACGAACGGCTCGTCGGGCGGGCGGTCGAGGGCAAGCGCGAACAGTTCTTCATCGCCACCAAATTCGGTAACGAGCGAGCGGAAGATGGGACCTGGATCGGGATCAACGGCAAGCCGGACTATGTCCGCAAGGCCTGCGACGCGTCGTTGCAGCGTCTGAAGACGGGTCACATCGACTTGTACTATCAGCATCGCGTCGACAAGACCGTTCCGATCGAAGAGACCGTCGGCGCGATGGCCGAGCTCGTCGCAGGCCGGCAAAGTCCGTCACCTTGGCCTGAGCGAGGCATCGGTCGCGACGTTGCGGCGGGCGCATGCCGTCCATGCGATCACCGCCTTGCAGACCGAATACTCGCTCTTCGCCCGGGACGCCGAAGTCGAGATACTGCCCGCATGCCGAGAGCTCGGCATAGGCTTCGTCGCCTACAGCCCGCTCGGGCGCGGGATGTTGACCGGAGCTATCCCGAGCCTCGAACATCTGGCCCAGGATGACTTTCGCCGCACCCGCCAGCCGCGTTTCAATGAAGAGAACTTCGCACGCAACGTCAAGGTCGTCGAGCAGCTACGCAGCATCGCCCGCGAGAAGGGCATCACCCCGGCGCAACTCGCGCTCGCGTGGCTGCTGCATCAGGGCAAGGACATCGTGCCGATTCCCGGAACTAAGCGGCGCTCGCGCTTGGAAGAGAATTGCGCCGCCGTCGACATCGTGCTATCGGGTGACGATCTCGACCGCATCGAAGCCGCTGCTCCGCGCGGCGCCATCGCGGGCGAGCGCTACTCCGACATGAGTAGCGTCAACGTGTGAGTCTCGAGCGATAGGAGGGCATTCGTCATCGGCGACTTCATCGACGGCTTGACGCCTGAGGTCTTCTTAAGCATCATCTTCATTGCCATCCTCGGGCTCACGGCGGCGGGAGCCGCCCTTGGACGGCGCATCAGTCCGACTCTGACCGATCACCAGGCATCTGGACTCAACACCGCGTTGGCAGCGATTTTCGGCATCGTCGCGTTGGTCCTAAGCTTTTCGTTCTCATTCTCGCTGAATCGCTTCGAGCAGCGCTGGCAGCTCGTCGTGCGAGAGGCCAATGATATCGGCACGATGTATCTGCGGGCGTCGCTGCTCGACAAACCGGCCGACGAGCGGCTACGCTCGCTGCTGCGCGTGTACAACCAAGTTCGCATCAACTATTATCGCAACGACCGCGACGTCGCGGCTCAGGCGCGGGCACAGGCGGCCGCGGCCGGGCTACAGTCGCGGATGTGGAAGATCGTCAGCACCGCTCAGCTGACCACAAAGCACCCCGTGCCGCTCTCGTTTCTGATGACCGTCACCAACGACACGATCGACATCTCTGCCGAACAACGCGCGGCGTTGTCGTTCCGTTTCGGCGGATCGGCCCTGTTCTTGCTGTTCCTCGTCGGCGGGATGGGGGCGCTCGCCATGGGCATGGTCTTCGGTTGCAATCACTATCACAACTGGTATGTTTCGATCGGCTTCAGCGTGCTCTTGGCGGCGTTGCTCTACACGGTCATCGATCTCGACAATCCGCAAAGCGGTTTCGTGCGCGTCAGCCTCACGCCGTTCATCGTGCAGCAGCAAAGTATGGTGCAGAACCGATGATCCATGCCGCGCTCGCCTCGCTCGCAGCTGCGCCGGGGCCGAGACGCGGGCCCATGGCTCGCGGCAGAAAGTAAGCTATCATGCTGTACCACGAAGGGAACCGCTATTTCCAGGATCTGTTCGGCACACGCCGGCTCGCCGATAGGCTTGAAGAGCGGCTCGTGCTGGCGCAGATCGACGAGGAAGACAAGCAGTTCATCGAAGCGCGCGACATGTTCTTCCTGGCGAGCGTTGATGCACGCGGCTATCCTAACTGCTCGTATAAGGGCGGGGACCCGGGGTTCGTCCGCGTGGTCGACGAGCGCACGATTGCTTTCCCTAACTACGACGGCAACGGCATGTACTTGTCGATGGGCAACCTCCGGCAGAACCCTAATGTCGGACTGCTCTTCATCGATTTCGAAAACCCTACGCGGTTGCGCTTCAACGGCCTGGCCTCGATCGACCCTGACGATCCTCTCGTCGCGGCGTACCCTGAAGCGCAATTTATCGTGCGGGTCGTGGTCCGTGAGATCTTTTCCAATTGCGCGCGCTATATCCACCGGATGAAGCTCGTGGAGCGCTCGAAGTTCGTGCCCAAGCCACAGCGCCGGACACCCGTGCCGGATTGGAAGCGTCAGGAATTCGTGGCGGATGTGCTTCCGCCGAGCGACCCAGCGCGCAACCCCTAGCCACGAACCGCCGTGGCGGTCCAGTAAACCGGCGCTCTCGCGATCGCGCAAGGGCGCAGGTTATTGGGCTCGCCGGTTGAGAACCAACGATGACTCACGACTCGTCTACCGCCCCTGAAAGGATGGAACTGACATGGCCAACGCGACCGGCGTCAAAGCCACGGGGATCGACATACATTGTTACCTCGTCAAAGACGCACCGCGAGCGATCGCCTTCTATAGGGATATGCTCGGTCTTACGCCTACCGATGTTGAAGAACAAGGCGCCGAGTTCGAGCTGCCTGACGGTTCGACGTTCGGCGTCTGGAAGATGAACGACGTTCCTTGGCATCCGAGCGCCGGCGTCTTCTTCGCCGTGCCGGACATCAAAGAAGCGCACGCGCACCTCAAGAGCCGCGGCGTGAAGTTTGAAAATGACGAGCTCTTTGAGTCGCGGGTGTGCCACATGATCGCCGCCTACGACAGCGAGGGCAACACGTTCATCCTCCATCAGCGCAAGACGACCGCGTAGCGCGTCGCAGACCCTGGGCGCATGGAGTTTTGGTTCGACTTCGCGAGTACCTATTCGTATATCGGTGCGATGCGTATTCAGGCCTTGTGCGATGCGGCCGGTGTCGAGCTGCGTTGGAAGCCCTTCCTTTTGGGCCCGATCTTTGCGCTGCAAGGTTGGGATGACTCGCCCTTCAATCTGAACCCCCGCCGCGGCGACTACATGTGGCGCGACCTCGAACGACTCAGCGCTAAGTTCGGGCTTCCATGGCGGCGGCCGACCCGCTTTCCGCGTGCCTCGACGTTGCCGGCGCGGGTCGCCTGTCTCGGCGAAGCTTCGCCGTGGTGCGGCGACTACGTGCGCCGTGTCTTCGTGGCGAACTTCGGTGAGGACCGCGACATCGGCGAACGCGACGTGGTGACGGAGTTGCTGGAAGAACTCGCTCTGCCGTCGGCCGCGCTCATCGACAGCGCTCTGGGCTCGCAGAACCGAGGGCTGTTACGGGCGAACACCGAGCGTGCCATGCAGCTGGGCATCTTCGGAGCGCCTAACTGCGTGGTGAGCGGCGAGCTGTTCTGGGGTGAGGAGAGCCTCGAGGACGCGGTGGTGTGGGCGCGCTCGCGCAGGGCGGTCCCAGTCTCAGGCCGCGGAGGACGCTAGGCGACCGTAAAGAGCGCTGTAGCGCTCGGCGGATCTTGTCCAGCTGAAGTCTTGGCGCATCCCATTGCGCTGGAGCGCTTGCCACAACGTGCCGATCGGATAGACCGCCATGGCTTTGCCGATGGCCAAAGAGAGCGAGGCCGGGGAGAAGCGGCGCATCGCAAATCCTGTGGTGAGACCGCGATCGATGCCCACCTGCCCGGCGTCCGTGACCGAATCGGCAAGGCCACCGACGGCTGCGACTATGGGCACGGCACCGTAGCGCAACGCGTACAGTTGGTTGAGGCCGCACGGTTCGAACCGCGACGGCATGAGGAAGATGTCTGATCCCGCCATGATGCGGTGCGCAAGGGCCTCGTCGTAGCGGATGCTCGCCGCCACGCGCCGAGGGTAGCGCGCCGCGAGCGCGAGCAGGCCCTGCTCGACTTCAGGCTCGCCTTGGCCGAGCACCACCAATCGGGCGCCCGATGTGACGAGGACATCGGCCATGCGGATCAAGAGATCAAGGCCCTTTTGGGCGCTCAAGCGGCTGACCACGCCGAGCAACGGCGCGAAGGACGCTGTTTCCAGCCCCATCTCCTGGATAAGCGATGATTTGCATGCCGCTTTGCCGGTGAGGTCGCTATCATCATAGCGCGCCGCGATGAGGGCGTCGTGGCGTGGATCCCAGACTCGATAGTCAGCGCCATTGAGGATACCTTCGAGGCTGCGCGACCTCGAGGCGAAGAGACGCTCCATTCCGCATCCGGCTTGCGACGTTTGGATCTCGCGTGCATAGCTCGGACTGACCGCGTTGAGATGATCGGCGTGGCACACACCCACCCCCAGAAAGGATCGAGCGCTGGCAGGCAGGTTGGCCAGGTGCTCGGCCGGCACGCCGAACGAACGCAGCTGCTCGAGCGAAGCGTGACCTTGATAGGCCGCGTTGTGTATGGTCAGCAGGCAGGTGGCCGATGTCTGCTGAGCCAGCAGCAGACTCGGGATCAGCGCGGTGTGCCAGTCATTGGCGTGCACGACCGAAGCTCGCCACTGCGGATAGTCCGCTGCGAAAACCGCCGCGGCGTTGCACAACAAAGCGAACCGGTCGAGATTGTCCGGCCAGGCCACCCCATGTTCGTCGGCATATGGGCCGCCTGGCCGTTCGAAATGACGTTGAGAGCGGACGAGCCAGATCGGCACGCCATCCTCTATCGTTTGCGCGGCGAGGAAATCGACCGGTCCAAAACCGCCGACGTCATCGCGGTGCATGACCGGCGTGACCTCGCGCACGTGCGCCATGGCGCTGGGGTATGCCGGCATCATCAGACGCGCGTCCAGTCCACAATCGCGCAACGCATGGGGCAACGCGCCGGCGACATCTGCCAAGCCACCGACCTTCGCCATCGGAAACGCTTCGGCAGCGACGAACAAGACGCGCGCGGGCGGTTGGTTCATCTGATCACGCGGCGGGCTGCGTCTTCTCTGACTTCTTGCCCGATCGCCGCAGGCGACCCACGGCGTTGGCCACATCCAACGCGAAGCGGGTCACGATGGGCACGAGGCGCGGGCGCAGCAGACGCGTGTCGAAGACCGACATGTCGTACGCGTCCTCTTTAAGACACGCGTCGAGGAATTTCGTGATCGAGAATTCGCCGAAGACCTCCTCGGATGGCTGCAGCGAGACTGCTTTCTCAGCGCTTTTTTTGGCGCCGGCCGCAAGCTCGAAGTGGCCCAAGAAGGACCGCAGGTATCCCCACATGACGGCCGGCGCCTGCAGGACCTGGGAGCGCAAGCCCCGCTGCGCCCGATCGTAGGCCACCCAGTTGACGAAGAAGACGATATGCCGAGCTTCTTCGGCGAGGACGCGTGTGAATAACGAGACCAGCGTCTCAGGAAGGAAGCGCGCCTCCCGCGCGAGGCGGAACGCGCCGAAGCCGATAAACGAATCGATGCACTCTTTATAGCCGAAGTCGATGAATGCTTGCCGTGTCGGCTTCGGTCGAAACTCTTCGATCTCCACATCTAAGCCGTAGCGATCGATGAGGGTACCGATCATGCGGGCGTGGCGAGCTTCTTCGTAGCCTTGGAGTGCGATCGTCTCGCGGATGAGCGGGTCGCTGACTGTCGTCGCAAAACTTGTCAGCATGAGGCCCGCGTTCTGTTCGGTCTGCAGCGCGATGCTCCAAAAGGGGATGGTGCGCAGCCGCGCGAGCGCCCCCTGATCGAGCACCGGCCAGGGCAGATCGACCGGTTCGTAGACCTCGTGCGAGTCCAAGAACAGGTGGCAGAAAAGCTCTTTGTGTTCCTCCGACCCAATGCGCATGCGAGCCGATTGAATAAGGGGCTACAAAACCCTCTCTATCTGACCTGCCGGTAATCTGCTCGGGATCTCGAACAGCGCTGCATCCGCCGACGTGCACGCCCGTATGTTGTTCCGCTCTGTGACCTTCATATAGTTCGCGGCTAGGCCGCCGACTTGGAGCCTCTGCATGAAGGCCTGCGCGGGGTTCGCTTCCTTTGGGGCCGGCGCTGGAAGCGCGGCGGCCGCGGGATCGCGGATGACCGTGACCAGCCGATAAAGATACATCAGCCCTGGCGGTTGCGGTGTGCCCGAAACCTGCTGGCTCATCGTGACCTCGCATCCGTCCGGAAGCGCAAGGGAGTAGAGCGACGAGGGCTGGGAGTTATCGGGCGGCACCGGTTCCGGGGCTTGCGCCACATAGGTGAGCTGCTTCACCTGGGAACTGCCATCGTGGCAGGGGTCAACGCTGTTCGTCACTGTCACGGTGGCATCCAGATTGTATCCCGCTGCCGGTATCCCGGCGATTGTCGCGCCCTCGGCTGGCCCCATTGATCCGGTGACGTTAGCCTTCGACACGATCGGAGCCGGCGTTGCGGCAGCCGCATCTTCTGCGAGCGCAGGCTCGGGAGCAGCGGTGTCCTGCAAGCGATACGTCTTGCGCTTTGTGTCCAGGAATATCCTGAGATGTTGCCCCGGTTTCTCGATGACCACGAGCCCGATCACTTCAGAGCGCGTCCACCCGTTATAGACGTAGTAGCGGGTGATGTAGCCGACGTCTATCGGCTGGCTCATCTCTTTGGCCTGCTCTTCCATGCGCTTGCGCATCGCATTCGCCTGCGCTTGCGCTGCCGCCGCCCCCAGAAGACTGCCGAGAAACGGCACCTGGTTGAGCGCTTCTTCCACGATGGTGGAGATCACGCTTTGGGCGATGTCGGAGCTCATGTCCGTGCCAGTGGCCTGATGCGATTGCTGGATCATGACGAGATCTGCGGCAAAATTGTCGAGCGGCGGGGGCGTGGCGGGCAATGGAATCGTGCGGTCGATCTGGTCGAACGCGATGTTGATCGAGCCGGAGGGCGGCGCGGCTGATGTCGAAGCGGACGGCGATACGGAAGCCGTCGAGGCGGGCGACGGCTGCGATGTTGACGTTGGACTGGCAAGCGCTGCTGGACTGGGCGCGGGATCTGCGATGCTCATCAGTGGCACGGAGACGAAAGCCACCAGAGCGGCTGCGCAAACAGCCGCACGGACCAAAGACAAAATCAGCCGAGTTGTCATCCTGGTGCGCTCCCGATGGTGTGATCACTCAGTCGCGGCTCAGAAATTTCTCAATCGGCGCGGCTGGACCTCCGGCTGGTTGACGGCCACGCGATCGGTCATCGCGCGATGGTTTCCTCAGATGCGGCAGGCACCAACCGATCGAAAGTTCTCAGGCTTGGGAAAAGCAGGCTCCAACCGGCGATGACGATGAGCGTCGCGACACCGCCGAGAACGACCGATGCCTCCGTGCCGAGCAGTGCGGCCACCGTGCCCGACTCGAACTCGCCGAGTTCGTTGCTGGCGCCGATGAACATGTTCTCCACCGCGTTGACGCGGCCACGCATGGTATCAGGCGTGCCGAGCTGGACGAGGACATTGCGGATGACCACGCTGACCATGTCGAACCCTCCGGTCAACGACAGCGCCGACCAGCGACAAGACGACGTTTTTCGACAGCCCGAAGACGATCGTGGCGATGCCGAACCCGGCGACGCACCATAGCAGCAAGGGGCCGGCCTTGCGCGAGATCGGGTGGCGCGACAGATATGCCGCGACCAGCGCGGCGCCGACGGCGGGCGCTGCTCGCAGGGCGCCGAAGCCCGTCGGTCCGACGTGCAATATCTTCACTGCGTAGACCGGCAAGAGCGCGGTCGCCCCGCCGAAGAGCACCGCGAAGAGATCCAACGATATCGCACCAAGCACGAGCTTCTTGGCGAAGATGAAGCGGATGCCGTCGATCGCCGAACGGAAGAGAGAGACTCCCACGTCTTCGCGCTCCGCCTTGAGCGCGGGGAGAAAATAAAAACCCATTGCTGCGATGGCATAGCACGCAGCGGAGGCCGCAAAGGCAAGCGGCGTACGAATGGCGATCAGGGCGCCTCCGAGTGCAGGGCCGGCGATTCGCACGACTTGGCCGAATGAAGACGAGAAGGCCGTCGCACGCAGAAAGTGATCCGACTTCACGAGGGCGACGAGAAGAGCTCGCTCGGCCGGGGCTTTGATCGCCTCGGCGATGCCGATAAGGGCGATGACGCTGAAATAAGCCGCCAGCGACCGGGATCCGGACATCACCATGGCGACGAAGATCAAAAGGGCGACGATTTCGGTCAAGGCCACCGAAATGCAGATAAGGCGTCGATCGAAGCGGTCCGCCAGCACGCCCGCCGGAAGCGCCAGAAGCAGCTGCGGCAAGAACAACGTCAAGCCGACGAGCCCGAGGTCGAATGGCTGGTGACGCAGAGAGAATATCTGCCATCCGATCGCGACCGCCTCGATACTGCTCGCCAGCGTCGAACTCTGGCGAGCCACGAAATACGCGAAGAAATCCCGTTCTTGAAAGAGCCTACGCACGATCGTGCGTTACGTTGAAGGCGCCGAACGCAAATACCCGCCGATGCTGTTCGATCTTCGTCAGCGTCAGCCGATGTCGGAGTCAAGACCCCGCGGAACGAGGTAATACGCCGCGATGATCACAAAAGCCCGCGTGCGCACCAAGTGGTTTAGCATGAGATTGTAGCACGTGGCGGTCGTCGAGAGTGTTAGACCGTAGAGAAACGCCGCCGCGCTCATGGTGGGATATCGTCCCAGGTGATGGTGTCAAAGCAGGCTGCTGTTCACGCTCGGGCGGCACTCAGCCTAGCGAATAGGGCAAACCGGGATCGAACGGCTCGTCATCGAGGTGAGGTGTCGGCGTGGTGGGCGAAAAACCGATCCAGGCCGGCTGCACCCGGTCGGCGCAGATGATTACCCAGTTACGTTCGCCGGCCACTGATCGTCTGTCCGCTGCCAAGTCGAGTCCGGGTTATACAGCTGGATCTTCTTGGCGATCTCCAGGGATTTGGGGCCGAGATCTTTTTGATAGACGATTCCTTGGTAGTTGACGATGAACGTCTTTACCCCCGTCACGCTGTATTGTGACGGCACGGCAAGCAGGGCAAATCCACCGATCATGATCCCTTGGTCGACGTAGTTCAGACTCCCCATGGGTAGTGCTGCAGGGCCCTGACCTTTCAGAATCCTGAAGTAGTAGCCGTGATAACCGGTCTTACCGACGGAGTAACCCTCGGCGAGCGCCTTAGCTACCGCCTCTCCTATCGGGCCGCCCGAAGTTCCATCCGCGTTCTTCCAGTACAATCCATCCTGTTTTCCAGGTGTGCTGAAGATTCGCTGCGCGTATTGATTGACTCCGGAATCGTCGTGAATCGTGAGCGCGTATTGTTTCTGCGCTGAGACGTAGCCCCGGCACACTTGGATGGCGTCAAGTTCGTTGGCCCCGATCCTACGAAACAATATCTCTTGACGCCCTGCTACCGCATCGAAGGACCACGTGCCGTTTTTCTTGATGAGGGGAACCGGCATAGGCCACTGTGTGGCCCCCACGACGATGACGGCCCTGTCCGGCTTCGAGGGCGCGATCGAGATCGTGTATTTCGTGCGGGCCTCTGCCGCAAAGGCGACGGCGTTCGCCTTGTCTCGAACAGGGTCGGCTGACTCGACGAAGTCCTTCCCGTTCGGGCCAAAGATAGCCAACAGCTGAGGTACATTGTAGGCCGCGGAGGCAGCGATCAGCGCCTGCGCCGCCTTGTCGGGCGTCGCGAAGACCATCGGCCCTCCTGCCGCGAGTCCGCTCCCTGCGCAAATCGACGTGAACAGAGTAACGGTGAACGTCGCGAAGAGCAACCGTAGGCTTATTCGTTCCGATTTCAGTTTCTGCTCAATGCTTGTCATTGCGCTCACCTTCCCCGTCCACCGCCGCCGCGCCGGCCACCACCGCCACCACCCCGCGAGCCCATGCTTGACGAGCCACGCGAGCTGCTGGCTCGTGCTCCGCTCCCGCTCATGCCGCTGGACGCTCCACTGAAGGCACCCCGGTTTGTTGCGCCTGGGGAATTCGGAACACTCCGATTGCCCACGCGATCCGCGCCTCCGCCGCCGTTGAAGCCGCCTCCACCACCGTTGAAGCCGCCTTGACCTCCGCCTCCATTGATCCCCGGTTGTCCAAGCTGGCCCTGCCGCCCGCCCGAAGAGCCTCGCGTAGTGCCACCGTACTTCGATGCGAGATTGTTGCTCGGGTAGGGAGCGCCGCCGCGATGTTTCGGATTGTGCTGCCAATTGCTATTCCCACCACCGCCGTTGGGCCGATTGCCATTACCGCCGCCCGGCCGATTACCGCTGCCGTTGCCGCCATTCGGCCGATTACCGTTGCCGTTGCTCGGTCGGTTGCCGCTGCCCACATTGTTTCCGTTGGAATTCCTGACGAAGCTATTGTTGTTGTTGACGTTGATGGTGCCGCCTCCCCATCCGGCGCCCCACCCCCAACCGCCGCTCCAGAAGGCGCCCATAGCCACGCCGATGCCAAACGATAAGACGAGACCGCCAGTGGGGTAATACATCGGCGGATAGGGATAGTACGGAGCCGCCCCATAGACGACAGTCGGGTTGTAACTGGGTACGTAAACAACCTCAGGATTTGTGGGTTGAATCACGATGACCGACTTGTCTCCGGCGGTCTGGGTCTCGACTTTGGCTTGTTCTGAGGATTTCAGATTTCCCGAGGCCTCCGCCTTTTGGCGCATGCGCTGGACGGCATCCATCACGTCGCCTTCCTGTGCGAGTAGCGCGTTACCGAGATCGGTCGTCCACTTGATGTTGTCGGCGAGCTGTTTGACCACATCAGGCAATGCGGCCAACGCCTGGATGCTCGGGTCCCAGTTCTCCTTTTGAACCGCATCCGCGAGAGCTTTGTCTTTCAGGCCCTTATGTTGCTCCAACCACTGTTTGAGTTGGATCACTTCGAGGGGATAGGTTGAAGCCACCAAGGTTTGGCTGAGCAGCGGGTCGGGATACAGCGCGATCGGCGCCACGAGAGAGTCGAGTTGGTCGGCTGGGAGCTTGGCTGCGGCGGTCTGGGCCGCTTCCTCTGCACGCGAAGGTGGGGTGTTGTTGCTCAAGACCAGCAAGAGCATGCACACAAGAGCTGCGCACTTGCGAGCGGCCTTCAACCCACTAAATCGGCTCACACTCATGTTGTCACTCACATGCCCTAGGCTTTAGCACTTTCCCGCTTCCAGCGCTCGACCGCCGTTTGGGCGACGTCGACGAGATCCGCTCCGATCTCTTCGTACGCCTCGTCCGGCAGATTGGCAAGCGAAACGCGCGCGGACCAGTCTGGCGCACCAAAGCCGCTTCCATTCAGCAGGACGATCGAATGGTGCTCGGCGAGCGCGAACACGATCTGCAACGGATGGTAGTTGTCGGTGAGGAACTTCATGAACTCTTTGCCATAGGTGAGTTCCGCCCACTTCATGAGATCCAGCGTCGAGTAGTAACCCGCGCGCAGCGGATCCTTGACGAGCGGCAATTTCATGCCTTTCCAAAGCTTCTCCAGCCGATCGTTGCAGATACGCCGCGTCAGGTCCCGATACGCATCCTTTTTATCGGTGAGGGCGAAGAGCGAAAAGAACGTCAGCATGACCTGTTGCGGCATGGAAAGGCCTGCGGTATGGTTGAGCGCCACTTGACGGCTGTCGGCGACGAGCCGGTCGATGAATTTGATCTTGTCGGGCGTGAGCGTGAGCGGCCCGTAGCGTTTGCGCAAGCGGTTCTTCTCGCCCTCGGGCAGCGCCGCGAGCATCTCCTCGAAGACGTTGTCCTGGTGGATCGCGATCACCCCTAAACGCCAGCCAGTGCAACCGAAGTATTTCGAATACGAGTAGACGGTGATCGTGTTACGCGGTGCATGCTTCATCAGGGACTCGAACTTGTCGACAAACGTGCCGTAGACGTCATCCGTGATGATGATCAAGTCTTTGCGCTTCTCGCGCACCATCTTCGCGATCCGTTCGAGCGTCGAACGGTGCATCGCGTAGGAGGGCGGGTTGCTCGGGTTGACGACGAAGAACGCCTTGATGGTCGGGTCAAGGAGCTTGTCGATCTCGCTGTCCGGGTACTGCCACGAATGAGCACCGGAGTCGTACGAGCTGCTTGCGTCGATCTCGACGATCTCGAACGAGTAGCGATCCATGTGAGCGACTTCGATGTATGGCGTAAATGTAGGCATCGCAAGGCCGATGCGATCGCCGCGCTTGAGCAACCCGTTGTTCATCAACGTGTCGAAGATGTAGCACATCGCCGCGGTTCCGCCCTCGACGGCGAAGACGTCATAGGTTCCAGGCGGAGGTGAGTCGCCGCACATCTCGCGCACAAGGTATTTGCAAGCGACCTTCTCCATGTGGGTGCCCATACGCATCGGCACCGGATACATGTCGCCGATGATCGCATCGGTCAGCTCGTAGACCCACGTATCCTTATCGAACCCGAGCTGCCGCACGCCATAGTCGATGCCCGCCTTCAGCGCGGCCGCACCCGGCTCGCCAGCATGCTTCGAGATGAAAGCGTCAAAACGCGCCCCGATCCCCTTGTGTGCCGGCATGCCTCCAAGATCGGGCTCGTCCCAGACGCGTTTTGATTCTTCGACTCCAAACCGGCCGAAAAGGAAATAGGCCTCACGCGGCGTCGTGGCGATCCAGTTCGGGTTGCCGCGCCCGGCGTTGAGAAAAGTCTGCGCGCTCTTGGGATCGTTTGCGAGTTTCGCCAGTTCGTCTTTCAGTTCGAACGGGCTGATCGTATCCCACTTGCGAAAGCGCTCGAGGGGATCCGTTCCGGTCGTTTGGGTGGCCATGGTCGTGACTCCTTATCGCGGGGGGTTAAAATTTTGCGGTGAGGTTGAACTCGAATTGGTACTTCCAAAGGGCGTTGACACTTGTACCACCAAAGGTGTCGGTCACGGAGACTGCTACGTCGTTAAAATTGCCGAAGATCTGTCCGCCCGCTGCCTGCCTGTACAAGCCATTCGTATCCATGAGGATCCGGAAGTCGTAGACGCCGGCGAATTTGATGCCACGAGCAATGTTGAACGCCGTATTGGGACCTATGAGCAAACCTTCATAGTAGCTCGTCCAGGATGAGCCGGGTGGCACGAAAATGCTCTGATCGTATTCGTTGGTATAGATAAACGAGCCGCCCTTGAATTTCCATTTGGTAGTGTAGAAGCCTTTGAGCTGGGTGTCGTTGCTGGAGACGTTGTTAGCTGCGGTGGGCAAAGATATTCTCGCTTGGAGCGAATGGTCAAAGTCCGTTCCCGGTACATTATAGGAGTAGCTGAATTCGATATTCCCGAGTCCACTGAACGGGTTCCCCACAAGCGGATACTTGGTGAGGAACGGGATGCGGATGCCCGTTACCGCATCGTCGTTCCACAGATCCCTGGAGTACCTAAGCTCGCGCTTCGCCCTACCGCTGCCGTCGGCGCTTTCTCGGAATTGGTAGTAGAACGTTGCGGTTCTATCGATGTCGAAAATGTTATCGATGTCGGGTCCCATATTGTAGAACATGGGGCCCTCAGAGGGACTGGCCGAAGGAGTCGCGGTCGGTTGCGATGATGGCAATGTGGAAGGAGAGGGTGACGGTGTGGGCTGCCCACTCGCAGCAATCTGGTCGGCGTCGGCCCCTGTCGCCAAGGCGATGAGCAAGATCAAAGCCATGACGAACAACACCGGAGAAATGCGGGGGCCTCTGTACTGCATGTGTTAACCCTATCTCGGCCTAGGTCCGCGGCGTGTGAAGAAAGCTTGATTCTTGCATGAAGATCGCCGCTAAAAAGTCTTTCATCGAAACGCGCAATTCGGCGACTGCTGAGGTACAGCCACTCTAACAGTCAAGCTAAATAAGAACAACCTTTCGGGAGGAGCCCCCTGAGAATGGGCCCCTCGAAAAGTGCATGAGATGGTCTAGAACGGTATGCTCACGCCAACGTGTCAGCTCACTCGCCGCTTGGGCTGAGGTGCGGGAGCGGTCCAACAACGTAGCAGCTTACGGCCGCGGTCGCTCGCCCCGTCTGTCGTATAGACGCTAACCCTTTGAATGCGAAGAAGAGATTGTACGAGGTCGTGACCGCGCACCTCGTCAACCGCGATCGGGCCGATGGTCGGCGATAGGAAATCGCTCACCGACGGAGAGGAATCCAACGCGACGACGGCCGGCATGATCGCGTTCAAGACCCGCGCCCGGAGCCTCTTCAGTCGTCCGGCAGTCCCTATCCTCACAACCATCGTGCGTCGCCCGTTGACTTCTAGCTCACCTTGGATCAGGGGGATCTGCAAACCGGAGAGCGTTTTGGACGGTATAGCACGTTCGATCGCTCCCAGCACGTGATCGAGATGCTGTGCCAGCACGACGCAGCGCAGCAAGGAAATGACCCGTTGCCGCGCGCCATTGGACGGCGCCGTACCCTCGCGCGGCTTGCCGGCGCCGCTTTCTAGAACTATGTCGAGCGTCCTCAAAGCGCCGCGATTAGGATCACCTTCTGTCATGTCGTCAAGAATAGCAGGTCGCCTCGGGCACAAACACCGCCGAGCAATAGGGCCTTTGCCAGGGGCACCCTCATGCATGCCACGCGGGATAGGCACCTGGCGCCGCCAAAGCGATTCCCCAATGCGGCGTGACGCTGTCCGGGCGTGGGCTATCGCAGGCATGCTCTGGCTTTTCTTGATCGTAAACTTCGCCGACAAAGCCATTTTTCGGTTGCGCGGCTGAGCCAATCATGCGCGATCTGCACCTAACACACGCGCAACTCGGCCTCCTCGCTAGCAGCTTCTACGTTTTGTTCTCTGTGGCGGCGCTTGGTGTAGGCTGGCTCGGCGATCGTTTCTCGACCAAGTGGCTATTGGTGGCGATGGCGCTGGTGTGGACCATCGCACAGCTCCCGATAGCGGTGCCAATCGGTTTTGGAGTTTTTCTGGCCTGCCGGATGTTGCTCGGCGCCGGCGAGGGCCCCTCGCTTTCGATTTCGCTTCACGAGGCCTATAAGTGGTTCCCCGACCGACGGCGCCCCCTAGTCACCGGTGTGATCGAGAGCGGGTTGCCATGCGGCGCCGTGCTTGCTGCGTTTGCCGGTACCTGGGTCATCGTGCATGCCGGATGGCGGTTGGCCTTTGGCCTGCTTGGCATTGCGAGTCTTGCCTGGTGCATCGCATGGCTCTTCATAGCCCGGGCTCCAAACCAGCTTACGATCGGGGCGATGGACGATGCAGGCGCGTCTGAAAGCCCTGTTCCCCTGGGCAGCAATCCGTGGAGTCGGACATTGGTGGGCGCCATACTCGCCGCCTTTGCGACCTACTGTGTCAGCTCGTTGACCATCGTATGGCTGCCAGCGTTTTTTCAGACGGCGGTCGGCCTCTCGCCGTCGCGTACCGGCGACGCCCTCACCATTGCCTGGCTTGTACAGATTCCTCTCTTCCCGCTTACCGGCTGGATATCACAAGCGCTTCATCGGCGTTGGCGCTCAACTGACATCTCGCGCTCCCTGCTCATACCGCCGGCTTGGGGTTGTCCGGCGCAGCGATGGTCGGGCTTGCGCAAGCGAGCCAGGTCTGGCTCGCCGTGCTGCTCGCCATTCTCTGTCTGAGCGGAACGGTTGTCGCGGTCACGATCATTCCGCCGATCCTGGGCGAAGTTGCATTAGCCGGCCGGCGATCGCTCACGCTGGGCGCGTGCATCGCGCTTGCATCGGTGGGCGGCATCATCGCTCCGCTCGGCTTCGGGTTAATCGTGGATGCCGCGGGGCCCAGCGGCAATGCCTACCGCGTGGCTTTTATAGCCTCGGGGGTTCTCGTTATGTTGGTCGCAACGGTAGCGAGTCTTCTTCGAACCCATGAATGTGAATTGGATGATTGCGCTTGATGTAGCTGAGCAGGTCCAGATACCACTCGAACGGGATGTACGGG
>CAVXUM010000004.1:0-470975 GCA_963764965.1 Vulcanimicrobiota bacterium | reverse complement strand
ATGTTTATGCATGCCTGGGACCGGTACCGTATTGCTCCATACACGCCGAACAGCCGCGCGAAGACCGCATAGAAGTAACCATCGATGGAGACCGTGACGGCGAAGAACGTCAACACCGTCGCAACGATGGCGTAGCCCGCGTAAACAGGCCACGGCGTAGCCGCTCGCTCCTTGTCGAGCGTTCGCACGGCACACCAGCCGCACCACGCGAGCAGGGCGAGTACTGTCCACAACGCCATGATGGCGTACCAGTGCGGCGCGATCTGCACGACGGGTATCGGCAGCGACAGCCCGAGCGTGAAACCGCCGTAACGCCCCGGGATCGCGTCCGGCAGCATGGCGAACGCGATGGTGCGGACGAGCCACGATCCAACCGCGGCGACCAGGGCCATCGCACCGATCCAGAGCCAGTAGGCGCGCATCAGCGCACCCCGCTTAGGTCGTAGACCGAGACGTCGTTCGCGCTGAAGACCTTTCGCAGGCCGTGCTGCTCGTCGGCGTCCAGCGCGGCCCAATCGACGCCGGTCGGCGTGCGTGCGAGATAAGCCGGGTTGCGGTTCACGACCATATAGATGATGCCTCGCGCCCGCAGGAGCGCATAGCGCACGCGGCTGGGAGCGCCCCAGTCGACGACGAGAGCCTGTTGATAGAACGGATTGGCCCACGACGTGCCTGCGGGGAAGTAGTAGTCGCGCACGTCGTCGAGCGCGAGGATCCGGTCGCCTGCGATCCCGCGATCCGCCAACCACTGGGCTGCCGCGAAGCTCTCAAGACGCGCGTCAAGATACTGGGCGGCCGATTCGGCGCCTCGTATGTAACCAAAGGCAGGGACGATGGTGGACGTCGCCTCGGATCGCAGCGCCGGGATCCACTGCGTCGCGATCACGTATGCGCCCAACACCGCGAGCACGATTCCGCCGATCTGACGCACGCGAGCGCCGGCGACTGTTGTCCCCGCCGCGATGAGAGCGGCGAGAAGGAACACCGCGGGCAGTGCGAAGCGCCATTGCTGGCTGCTGAAGAACCATACGAACGTAAAAGCGACGCCGGCGAGCGCGACGATGCGCGCTCGTTTGACCGCGAGCAAGGACACGAGCGCGAACACGACGCCGACCTGGAGCGCCAAGCCGGGGTCGCCGCAGAAATGCTTGGGATCGGCGATCAACCGGTAGGGCAGGGTCACAAGGTCGCCGAGCGTCATCCCGCCTCCGCACCAGTGCCGGGTCATCTCCACGTAGCGCGTGGCGAAATCTCGGGTCTGCGCGGACCGAGCCAGCGTGCCTGACAAAAACGGGTATACCGGGTCGCCCGTGAGGATGAAGCCACGCGCATACCATCCTGCCGCAAGCGCGAAGAACCCGCCGCAGAACCCCGCAAGGCCCGCGCGCCAGGACGGACCTGCCATGTACAGCGCCATCACGAGCACGACGAGTGCCAGAGGCACACCGGTGTACTTCACAGATGCGGCGGCGCCGCAAAGCCCACCGGCGATCGCCGCGCTCGCAAAGGTCGTGCCGCCCGCTTTGGGCGAGACGATGGCGACCATCGCGCCGACGACGAACATCGCGAACGGGACGTCCACATAAAAGGATGGAGACAGCCACAGCCACAGGCCACAGGAGACGGCGAGCATCGCCGCGAGCGGCCCGCTGCCCTGCAACACCCAATCACCCAGCGCCCACACCAGCGCCGCGATGCACAGCCCTGCGCCGAGCGTCGCCATGGCTGCGCCGGCAGAACCGGCCATGAGGTACGCGGGAAGCGCCGCAGCTTCGCCGAGCTGCGGAAAGCCCGACTGCACCATCTGCGGGTCGAACCCCATGCCGTGATGCGACAGCGCCGCGGCCGCCAGCGACAGATGATAGGCGATCGGATCCCACCACACTGCGGGCAGCGCCGCACTGACCAGCGCCGTGCATGCGCCCAACGCGATGACGACCAGCGCCACGCGGGCAATGCCGTCGCTCGCGCGTAACGCCCCGCTCACCTGCGCGAAGGTCGTGCCCGGTGGTCTGCGCATGTGATGGGGTAGGCGCAGCACGATCGCGAGAACGATGACGAGCCCGAGCGCCCAGGGGTTGATCGCGCCGGCCAAACCGAGGAGCCCCACGAGCGATCCGATCAGCGCGTACCCAGCCGCCGCGCCGACGCCGACGCGCGAGCCAGGGTGCTCGAACTTCACCCAGCGTCCGACAAGTGCGCATCCATAATCCAACGACACCAGCCAGGTCAGGGCGCCGGCGGCAAATCCGGCCACCAGGCGGAGCCAAAACGGCGCCAGGTCAAGCGCGTGCATCGCCATATACCACGTATCGGAGCCCTAGCGGCGCTCACCTTCCCGCTCCGCCTCGGGACGCATGACGCCAATCCGTTTCACAACCGAGCAGCACAGCGCCGATGACTATAGAAGAACGATCTCGCCCATCCACCCTATAGGACGTCACGATCCGTAGATATGTCTGAAGCCGCCGCGCTTGGCATCATGGCCTACAACGAGGAACGCAATATCGGGCCGCCTGCTCGACAGCGTTCTCAAGCAAAGCGCATCGTCGCGCATCGCCAAGATCGTCGTCGTGGCCAGCGGTTGCACCGATCGCACCTGCGATATCGTCGGGGAGTACGCAGCCCGAGACCCGCGCATATCGCTCATCGCCGAGTCCGAACCGCGGCGGCAAGATCGCTGCGGTCAACAAGTTCCTGTTCACCGCCACGGAAGAGATCTTGATGGTCTCGAGCGCCGACCTGATCTACGAGCCGCAGGCAGTCGAAGCGCTGCTCGCGCCGTTCGCCGATCCCGAGATCGGCATGGTCGGCGCGCATTCGATCCCGCTGGACGCCAGCGACACGTTCTTCGGGTACGCCGTCAACTTGATGTGGTCGTTGCATCACGACATCTCGATGCGCGATCCGAAGATGGGCGAGCTCATCGCTTTTCGCAACGTCTTCCGCCGCCTGAATCCGAACGCCATCTGCGACGAGCTCTCCGTCTATCAGCTCGTGCGTGCGGCCGGTTATGCGTCCGTCTATGCGCCCACGGCACGCATCTACAACAAAGGGCCCGGAGCACCTCGACGACTTCATCTCGCAGCGCATGCATTGCATCGTCGGCAATCTGCAGATCATGCGCGACCACAACGTGCCGGTCTCGACGATGCGGACGCTGCCGGTGCTGCAAGCGGCGCTGCCACACGCCATGCGCAACTGGCGGCGGTTGCACTGGACCGCCGGTGCAGCCCTACTCGAGCTCTACTGCCGGCTGAAGGGCCAGGCGGAATACCGGTCGCAAAAACGCGCTAAGCGCTATCAGATCTGGGACCCGGCAGCGACCACCAAGGCGCTCGCGCCCGAAGAGCACCAGCAAGATCGCCCACTACGCAGAAAAGCGCGGCCTCGCGCAGCGCTTGGCCGAAGACCTTCGGCGCTTTGCGCGAGAGCGACGGATCGCCCGCGTCGGGTAGCTGCTTGCGCAACTCCCACAACTCGTCGCGCAGTGCTGCCGCCTTTTCGAACTCCAGCCGCGCGGCCGCTTCCTTCATCTCTTTCTCGAGCTTGACGCAGGTCGCGAGCAGCACGTCGCGAGGCACGTCCTTGAGCGCCCGAGCGCCCTTGCCGTCACGCTCCGAGCCCGCCGTCACATCGGCCAAGATGTCTCGGACCGACTTGCGGATGCTCTGCGGGTCGATGTTGTGCTCGGCGTTGTACGCGAGCTGGCGCGTTCGTCGTCGTTCGGTCTCGTTGATGGCGCGCTCCATCGACTGGGTCACGTTGTCGGCGTACATGAGCACCATGCCGCTGACGTGACGCGCCGCGCGTCCGATGGTCTGGATGAGCGAGGTCTCCGAGCGCAGATAGCCTTCCTTGTCCGCATCGAGGATCGCCACGAGCGACACCTCCGGCAGGTCCAGACCCTCGCGCAGCAGATTGATGCCGACCAGGCAATCGAACATCCCCAACCGCAGATCGCGCAGGATCGCGATGCGCTCCAACGTCTCGATCTCCGAATGCAGGTACTTGGCGCGCACGTCCATCTCGATGAGATAGTCGGTGAGATCCTCGGCCATCTTCTTGGTCAACGTGGTGACGAGCACGCGCTCGCCGACGGCAGCGCGTTTGCGGACCTCCTCCATGAGATCGTCGACCTGGGCTTTGGTCGGCTGTACGATCACCTGGGGATCGACCAGGCCGGTCGGGCGGATGATCTGCTCGACGACCTGCGCCGCGACTTTACGCTCGTACGAGCCGGGCGTGGCTGAGACGTAGACGATCTGTTTGACGTGGCGGTCGAACTCGTCGAAGGTCAACGGCCGGTTGTCGATCGCCGACGGCAACCGGAATCCGTATTCCACCAGCACCTCTTTGCGCGAACGGTCGCCCTGGTACATGCCGTGCACCTGGGGCAGCGTCACGTGCGACTCGTCGACGAAAACGAGCCAGTCGTCAGGGAAGAAATCGAGCAGGCAGAACGGCGTCTGGCCCGGCGCGCGCCCGGTGAGGTGGCGCGAGTAGTTCTCGATCCCATTGCAGTAGCCGAACTCGCGCAGCATCTCGACATCGTTGCGGGTGCGCATCTCGAGGCGCTGCGCCTCGAGCAGCTTGCCGTTGGCGCGGAAGTACGCCAGGCGCTCGTCCAGCTCGGTCTCGATGCTGCGCACCGCGCGCAACAGCTTCTCTTCGGGCGTGATGAAGTGTTTGGCCGGGAAGATCATCACCTCGTCCATGTCTTCGATGAGCTCGCCCGTGATCTGGTTGACGCGGGTGATGTTCTCGATCTGATCGCCGAAGAAGTCCAGACGCGTGATGATCTCGTCGTCGACCGCGACGTACTCGAGCACGTCGCCGCGCACGCGGAACGTGCCGCGCACCATCGCGATGTCGTTGCGGGAGTACTGCATGTCGACGAGCTTGCGCAGCAGGCGATCGCGGTCGTATTCCTCGCCACGCCGCAGTTTGAGCGACATCTCCATGTAGTCAGATGGCGAGCCCAAGCCGAAGATGCACGACACCGAAGCGACGATGATCGTGTCGCGCCGAGTGAGCAGCGACTGCGTGGCCGAGTGGCGCAGGCGCTCGATCTCATCGTTGACCGATGAGTCCTTTTCGATGTAGGTGTCGGTGGACGCGATGTACGCTTCGGGCTGATAATAGTCGAAGTAGGAGACGAAATACTCGACCGCATTGCCCGGGAAGAAGTCCTTGAATTCGCTGCACAGCTGCGCCGCGAGGGTCTTGTTGTGGCACAGGACGAGCGTCGGTTTTTGCACCTGCTCGACGGTCCAGGCCATGGTGGCGGTCTTGCCGCTGCCGGTGACGCCCAGCAGGGTCTGCGCGCGATCGCCACGCGCGATGCCCTCCGAAAGCCGGGCGATGGCTTCCGGCTGGTCGCCGGAGGGACGGAAAGGTGAGATGACTTCGAATTTTGGCATGATGGAGCGCTCAGAGCTAAAGGGCTGTTCACGGGCTTTCAGAGAACTCGCAGCTTAGGCCTGCGAAACTGCAATCGCCGGCTCGATGAAGCAACGGGAGGCCGCTGTTATGGCTACGGCAAAACCGGTCCTCTTCGCGGGCAATTCCAACAGAGCGCTTGCCGAAGAGATCGCGCAGAAGATGGGCACGCACATCGGCAACGCGCTCGTCACCACTTTCGCGAACGAAGAGTGCCGCGTCGAGATCCGCGAGAACGTGCGCGGCGCGGATGCGTTCGTCATCCAGTCGCTGTGCAAGCCGCTCGACCACGGGCGATCCGTCAACGACGCGTTGATGGAGATGCTGCTCATGATCGACGCGCTGCGGCGCGCCTCAGCCTATCGCGTCACCGCGGTCATCCCGTACTACGGCTACGCCAAGCAGGATAAGAAGACCAAAGGCCGCGAGCCCATCTCCGCCAAGCTTGTCGCCAATATGCTCTCCACCGCCGGGGTGCAGCGCATCCTCACGGTCGACCTGCATGCGGCGCAGATCCAGGGGTTCTTCGACGAGCCGGTGGACAACCTCACCGCCAGCTTCATCCTTGCGAATTACCTCATCAATAACCGTAAGATGCGAGGCCCGGGCTGCGTCGTCGTCTCTCCCGACGCCGGCGGCGTGGCGCGCGCCGAGATGTTCGCCAAGAAACTGCAGACCTCGGTGGCCATCGTCTTCAAGCGGCGGCCGCGTCCCGACGTCAATGAGGTGAGCGAAGTGGTCGGCGATCTGTCCGGCAAGACCGCGATCATCATCGACGACATGATCTCGACTGGTGGCACGCTCGTCAAGGCGTCAGAAGCGTTGATCGAACGCGGCGCGACATCGGTCATCACCTGTGCCACCCACGGGATCTTCGCTGCCGGCGCAGCCCAAAAACTCATCGAGTCGCAAATCAGCGAAGTGATCGTCACCAACACGATCCCGGTCCCGCCCGAGATCTGCGGCGACAAGATCAAGGTCCTCTCGGTAGGCAAGCTGCTGGCCGACACCATCAAGCGGATCTCGATGAACCGCTCGGTGTCGGAGATCTACGATCAGCAAGAGATGGAGTTGGCGCGCTCCCAATCGGGCGGTGGCGGACCACTCTTCTCATCGCTGGATGCGCAAGAACACGAGCCCAGCGACGAGCCGACGCTTGAGACCGCAAATATCCGCGAGTAGGCACGCAGGCGAGCGCCAATCCCGATCGTACAACGAACGCGCTTAAAGCATCACGAACACTCAAAGACTGAAGAAGGAACGAAATGCAACAGACCACCGTCAAAGCCAAGCCGCGCGAAGCCGCCGGCAGCCGTGCCGTCAAAGCCCTGCGCACAGAGGGCGGCATTCCCGGCGTCGTCTATGGGCGGACGTTCGGCGACCCGCTCCCCGTCGTCGTCGACGCCAAGGACCTGCGTGCAGCCCTCCTCGGCCACGGGGGTAGCGCCGTCCTCAACCTTGAGATCGAAGGACGCGGTTCGACGCCTGCCATCGTCCAGGACCGTCAGCTCGACGTCGTCACTAAGCGCCTGATCCACATCGATCTGCACGCCATCAGCCTCGACGAGGTGGTCGAAGCCCACGTGCCGCTCGTCCTCGTGGGCGCAGCACCCGGCGTGAAGGAAGGCGGCATCCTCGATTTCGTGTTGCGCGAGGTGACCATCGACGCGCTGCCGACCGACATACCGGATCACATCGAGATCGACATCAGCGCTCTCAACATGTTCGACAACGTCCATGTGCGCGACGTCAAGGCGCCGTCGGGCGTGACCATCACCGAGAACCCGGACGAGATCATCGTCTCGGTGCTGCCACCGTCGAAGGTCGAGGAGGTCGCTGCGACGGCGGTCGCCGAGGTCCCAGCCGAACCCGAGCTCATCGGCGAGAAGAAACCGGCGGCCGAAGAAGCCGAAACGGAGTAGCGCCTGCTGGGCGGCGAGGCGGCCCCGCGCTCATCGCTCGTCGTGGGACTCGGCAATCCGGGGATCCACTACGAGCGGACCCGGCACAACGTCGGGTTTCGGGTCATCGAACTGGTGGCCCAGCGCCACGGCGTCACCGCCTGGCGCAAGAAGTTCAACGGCAAGCTCGCAGAAGCGGCGTCCCTCGGCGCCGCTTTGCTCTTGCCGCAGACATACATGAACGAGAGCGGGGAGTCCGTCGCGCCCTGCGCCGCCTTCTTCAAGATGCCGACGCAGAAGATACTCGTCGTCTGCGATGACATCAATCTCCCGTTCGGCCGGCTTCGCTTTCGACCGCGGCGGCAGCGATGGCGGCCACAACGGGCTTAAGTCGATCATCTGGGCGTTGCGCAGCGAAGAGTTTCCACGCTTGCGCGTGGGCATCGGCCGCAGTGGTCCCGACGCGATCGACCACGTCATCGGTAATTTCAACGCGGAGGAGGAAGCCGCGCTTCCGCAGATCGTCGAGCGCAGCGCGGACGGGGTCGAGACGTTCGTGCGCGATGGCGCCGACGCCGCGATCGGCGCCGTGAACGCGTTCGGCGGCGGCCTTGCGGAAACCGAGCCGGACGTGGGTTGAGCATGCAGCCCTCATATGATAATCTCGGGCGCTTCCTCATCGTGATCGGAGCCGCGATCGCGCTCGTGGGCGTGCTCATGACCTTTGCCCGTGGCTTGCGCCTGGGAAGTCTGCCAGGCGATCTGCACTGGTCGGGACGCGGCTGGCAGATATGGCTGCCGCTTGGCACCTCGATTTTGCTGTCGCTCGTCCTCACACTGGTGTTTAATCTGTTCCTGCGACGACGATAACTAAAGCACGGGGGCAAACGTTTAGACGATATGGATGCCTTCATGGAACCGAACCCATCAGCGCTACCGACTGCTGCGCCATTCGTCGGCCGGGCGGTCGTGTTGCGGCTCGATCCGGCGGCTGCCGAGGGGCCGACGCTGGCCGAAGATCTCATCTTCATGCGCCGTCTTGGCGTGCGGCCGATCGTGGTCCACGACGTCGAGCAGCGCGCGTCGGGTTCGCGCCTTGTCGGGCGTATCAATCGCATCGGTGGTGACGCGTTGGCGCTGGACGGCACGTCGGCCAGCACGCTCGTCCTCGCCCCCGACGAGCAAGGCCGCAGCGTCGTGCGCAGCGTCAATGCGCAGCTGCTCTCGCTGTTGCTCGAGCAAGGATATATCCCAGTCTTCAACGCCGAAGGCGCGACATTTTCGGGGACATCAACCGCGCTCGACGCCGCGGATGCCGCGCGCGCGCTCGCGTCCTCGGTCCATGCGATCCGCCTGCTCTACCCCAGCGGCACGGGCGGCATCCCAGCCGGCAGCGACGGCATCATCGACGAGCTCACGTCTTCAGAGGCTTTAGCACTGGCGCAAGCCGGCACGCTAGCACCCGAGCAATCGCAGCAGCTCGTGGCTGCGGCGATGGGCGTCCGTTCTGGCGTCGATGCCGCGCAACTACTCGATCTATCGGTCGCGCACGCCGCATTGGTCGAGATGCTGACGGCGCGGCATATCGGAACGCAGATCGTCTCCAGTATCGTCTTGGGCTAGCTTCCGCCCCCGTGGCGTACGCCGCCGCGCGACATGATGGCGCTATGGGCGGCGCCTGGTAGATAGTTCCCACCGGCATGAAGAACGGGTCATTGACGGAGGAGTGTTGCCAAGCGCCATCCTCCAGATCGATCCGGTAGAAATCTCCAACGACAGACTTGCCGGTCACGAAGTGATAGTCATCGATGGTGCGCTTGTACAGGGTGACGTAGAGCAGCTCGCCATCGAGCATGAGCAAGCGCGCTTGGTCCTGTTGGAAATACACGACCCCGGGCGCGGGCCCGAACGGGCCGTAGATGGTGGCCGGCAGCGTGTGACCGTCGAGCAGCAGTCCGTGATAGTCGACCGCTGCACTTGGAGATGAGACGAACACGACGAGCGCTAGGACGAGTCCCGTGAGCGCGAGCGACATGCGCATGGTCGGCACCCCTGATCCGAAGGAACCCTGTGGCGACAATTGTACCGCCGGCTAGCGGCCCGCGCAAGGTTCCCGCCCGACCCCATTTTTCAGGTTAGAGCATCGGACTTTCGGGCAGGGCGGACGTCATGCCGTGGCCGCCCGACGACTGCCAGGATCCACAAGCGCAATGCCCTGGGCGCAAAGCGGGCATGCGTCGGGAGGGTAGTCGGCGAGCGGAAGATCGAGCAGCGCTACCAGTGGGACTGGCGGCTTGGCGCTTCCACGCCTGACGACCGCGCCAACGGCGACCACCTGGGCGCCGTGTGCTTGCACCAGCTCGATCACCTCAGCCGTCGATTTGCCGGTCGTCATGACGTCCTCGACGACCACCACGCGCTCTCCCGGTCCTAACGAGAATCCACGCCGCAACGTCGGAACGCCGGCTTCCTTTTCGACGAAGATGTTGCGCACGCCAAGATGCTTGGCAACGATGTAGCCCGGCAGGATGCCGCCCACTGCGGCGGACACGACGACCGCGGGATCGTACGGTCGCAGCAGGTCTGCAAGCGCAGCGCCGACCGCTTCGGCGGTCGGTGGGTCTTCGAAAATCCTGAACTTCTGGATGAAGCGGTCGCTGTGCAGTCCGCTCGAGAGCCGGAAGTGCCCCGTGAGCAGCGCACCGCGCCGGGCGAGCAGGTCGAGCAGCTCCTGCGGGGTCATGGGGCGCCGACGGACTTGGGTTTGAGCGCTTCTGCTTGTGCCAATTCCGCGCAGATCTTCTGCACGGCATTGCGCGGATCGGCTGCCTTGGTGATCGGTCTGCCGACGACGATGAAATCGGCGCCGGCGAGCACGGCGTCAGATGGCGTCGCCGTCCGCTTTTGATCGCCGCCGTCGTCGCCTGCCGGACGGATCCCGGGGCAGATGACGGTAAACTCTTCCGAGGTCCGTGCTCGCACGATGGGGACATCTTCCACCGGGCAGACGACACCGTCGAGCCCGCACTCTTGGGCCAGTGCCGCGCGTATGCTCACGACTTGGTGCACCGAGCGATCGATGCCGATCTCGCGCAGGTCGCCGTTGGAGAGACTGGTCAACATGGTCACCGCCACGATCTTGAGCGAGCGGCCGTTGGCGTTGATCTCATCGCGCGCTTGCGCCGCCGCGGTCATCATCGCGCGACCGCCGGCGGCATGCACGGTGACGAAGCTCGCACCGGACCGGGCGACGCTGCGGATCGCTCCGGCGACGGTGTTCGGGATATCGTGGAGTTTGAGGTCGAGGAAGATGTTGCGCCGGGCCTCGCGCAGCTCGGCGAGGATCTCATCGCCGAATGAGTAGTAGGCTTGATAGCCGACTTTGTACCATTGCACGTCGGCTGCCGTGTGGCGAAAGACGTCCTCAGCCTGTTCGAGCTTGTTTTCGTCGAGGGCGATCATGAGTTGCGTCAACGTGGTCCGTCCTTTTGCTTGAAGCGTTCCTGCGCTGGCGTACGTTCTCCGGCAAACCCCGGATTGGCAAGCCCGGTCAGCGCCCGGACGCTGGCGCACCCGCGCCGCGCCATCTCCGCCTCGATCGTCTCGACCACGCGGATGTGGACGAGCGGGTCGCGGAAGTTGGCCGTGCCGATGCCCACCGCCGTCGCGCCGGCGAAGAGGAACTCGAGCGCGTCGCGACCCTCTTGGACGCCCCCGATGCCGATCAGCGGAATCGTCACGGCTTGCGCGACCTCCCAGACGGCGTGGACGGCGATCGGCCGGATAGCGGGGCCGGTGAGACCGCCGGTGACGTTGGCGAGCATCGGGCGCGCGCGGATGACGTCGATGGAGATCCCGCGCACGGCGTTGATGAGTGATAGCGCGTCGGCGCCTGCGGCCTGCGCTGCGCGCGCGATCGGCTTGAGGTCGCTCACGTTTGGCATCAGCTTCGCTATCACCGGCAATTTGACGCGTGACTTCACCGCTTCCACCACGGCGGCTAGCGACGCTGGATCCGCCGCAAAGCTTTGCCCTTCGTGATCGACATTCGGACACGAGACGTCGAGCTCGATGGCGACGACGTTGGGGATGCCGTCCATCGCCGCCGCGACGTCGGCGAACTCGGCGACGCTGAACCCTGCGACGCTTGCGATGACCGCGGTCGGAACGCTGGCCAGCTTGGGCGCTTCGTGGGCGAGGAAATACTCGATGCCGGGCCCCTGCAGACCGATGGCGTTGAGCATGCCGGCAGGCGTGGTGGCTATTCTTGGCATGTCGTTGCCCAGGCGTGGATGCCGGGTGATGCTCTTGAGGGTCACTGCTCCGTAGCGGCCGACGTCGGTGATCGCGCCGTATTCGGCGCCGCGATTGTAGCAGCCGCTGGCCGCGATAGTGGGATTGCGCAACACCGCTGAGCCGATGGCGATGCGCGTGTCGAGCTTGTCCGTGCCGCCTAGTCTCGCCATAGCACATCCGCGGCTTCGAACACAGTGCCATCCGTGCAGACACGAGCGAAATCGAAGTCGCGCCGCTCGCCCGGCGCTTTGGGGTAACCGGTGCCCTGCGCACAGCCGCGCCGGACCGCGACGACGCATCCCCAACACGTGCCCATGGAGCACGCGAAGGTCTCTTCCATCGAGACCTGACAGCGCACGCCGGCATCGTTGGCGAACTCGCACAGCGAGCGCAGCATGCGCGGCGGCCCGCAGCCGTAGATGATGTCAGGGCGTGGCAGCTGACGCGCGCGCTCCAGCACGTTGCCTCGAAAGCCGGCGCTCCCGTCATCGCTGCACAGCTCGATCGCGCAGCCGTGCGCGGTGATCTCAGCTGCACCCACGATATGCTCTTTCGAACGCCCACCCAGCACGATCGTGGTCTCGACGCGCGCTGCCGTGAGCTCGCGGGCCAGCAGCCAAAACGGCACGACACCGAGCCCACCGGCCACGATGAGCGCGCGCGAGCCGGCGGCGGGTACAAAGAACTCGTTGCCCAGCGGACCGATGCACGAGATCGTGTCGCCCACGTTCATGTGCGCAAGCTGGCTGGTGCGCTCGCCCCATTCCTGGAACAGCAGGCTGAAATCCGTCTCGCTCGCAGCGTAGATCCCAAGCGGTAACCGCACGGAGAACTCGCCGGGGATGTCCAGCGCGACGTACTGAGCCGGGCGCGCCGCGGTGGCTATTTCCGGACTATGGATGCCCACACACCAAAAACCGGGAGCTCTATACTCCCGGCTTACGATGGTCGCAGTCTGCAACCGCGGCGCTGCTATCGGCATCTGCACCCTGTTTCGCGCCGTTCCGACCCAGCCCCCTCGGTCGTGCGCGCCGTCATAGTCCGTTGTCGCATATCGAACGCCGGGACGGTCCAGGTAATAAATGGCGCGCTTTGGGCGTTATATAGGTGAAAGGCTCACGTGGATCATGCAAGGTGTACTCGTCCTCAAAACAATGGCAGATGCGATGGCGCTCGGCTTCGTCTTCTTCGACCGAACCAAAGACGGCTATTGCGTCGTCCGCAAGATGACACCGCGCGGTTGGGCGCTCGCCATCGTCCAGGCATGACTTGACCGGTCCACCACCTTCGGGTGGAGCGGCGAAGATCTGGGGGCGGCTTGATGCGGCCGCCCTTTTTTTATTTTGATGCTGTAGACCACGTAGACGGTCGCCGTCACCGCGTCGGTGCCCGGCATGACCGACGCAGAGTTCATGGCCATGGGAGCGCGCATCGTGGCGATGCCCGGAAGCTGCGTTTCCGACGAATTGCTGATCGATTGTATCTGGACGATGCTGACGTGGGCCGCTTTGGCAAGCGCGTCCGCGCTGTCGCGTGCCGACTTCATCGCTTTTGCGAGCGCCTGTCGATAGAGAGCGTCGTAATTGCTCGTCTGGTACGAGAGGCCGAACGATTCGTTGGCGCCGGCGCTGATCGCAGCGTCAAGCACCTTGCCCGCTAGGGCCACCGGCGTGTTGACTTGGAGCATCTCTGAGGCTTCGTAATTTCCCGGCGTGGCTTGTGCCGTCGCGCTGACCGGCGCTACTCCGGTCGGGGGCCGCTCTCGGTACTGAAGGTTGTATCCGACGGTCTTGACCGCGCTCTCGTTGATCCCCAAACCTTTGATGGCGGCGATCACCTGGGCGCTGTTCTTGTTGATCGTGTCGATGGCGCTGGCTGCGCTGGCGGACTCCGCGCGAATGCCGAGCATAACGCGAGCGGTGTCGGGGACATAGTCTGCCGTGCCGCTGGCGGCGACGCTGATCTGCGACGGCATGCGCATGGTCATCGAATGCATGGCCCCATGGGCGGCATCGGTGCGCTGGTGTCCGCCGCTGCGCGCACAGGGCAGATCGCCGACGCGAGACAGATCAGACTCGCGATCGTCAGATATCGGATCATCGCATTCTCCTTGCTGGTGGAAACGTCGTGCGTTCGAGTGCTTCGTAACGCGTCGTCTGACCTGCAGGTAATGACCGCATGAGGGTCAAGCCTTCTCACCACAAGCGTAGCGCTCGAACGCGGACGCGGTAGCGGCCCGGCTGGCACCGACGTCGCGCGACAGACGGTGAGGTGGGCAGTGGCCTCATGGTCGAAGCGAAATCCGAGTTGCGCATACGCCGTGCGGATGCGAGTGGCACACTCTGCGAATTCGGGGCTCTTGGTAGCAGGGCCGAGCCATAGCACCCTCGGACGGCGCTCGTTCGGAAATGCTCCTATGGTGTCGAATGCCAGGGTGAACGGCGCTAGCAGTTCACTCGTCTGGCGCAGGGCCTGCGTGACCACATCGCTTTGCGCCGCATCGACGCTTCCCAAAAACGCGACAGTCACATGTAGTTTTTCCGGCGGTTCGAAGCGACCTTGCACGCCGCGTTCGCGCAGCAACGCTGCGCATTGCTCTGCGAGCGCTCGAACGGCATCGTCAACCTCGAGCGCCACGAACAAGCGTAACTTCACGGGGGCGGTATGATTCGCACCACACCCGGCCCTGTCCCGCGCCTCCTTTTCATGCCTGGTTAATGATGGCGCAAGCGCCGTCCGACTAGACTAATTGTAGCGGGTCGATCGCGCTAGGGCGAGATCGGCCTATCGCGCGGCATCGCTGACCACCGGTCGTGGGAAACGACAGGAGCACCGCCATGGAAGCCGTCCCTTCGACGTCGTCGTCCAAGCCATCCAAGCAGAGGATCCTGGTCGTCGAGGACGACTCGAAGATCGCTCGCGTGTTGCAGCTCGAGCTCGAGCACGAGGGTTTTGAGGTCGAGGTCTGCGGCGACGGCGCGGCGGCCATCGAGCGCGCGCTCAAAGCGCCCGATCTCATCATCCTCGACGTGCTGCTGCCGCGCATCGATGGGCTCGAAGTATGCCGCAGGGTCCGCAAACATTCGTCCGTGCCGATCATCATGCTCACCGCCAAGGACGCGGTGCCCGATCGGATCACCGGGCTCGACACCGGCGCCAACGATTACCTGACCAAACCTTTTTCCATCGAAGAGCTGCTGGCGCGCATCCGCGTGCAGCTGCGCGAGCGCGAACCGGGCCCGCGGCTGCTGCACGCCAAGGACCTGACGCTCGACCGAGACACGCGCGAGGTCGTGCGCAGTGGTCGCCGCATCGCCTTGACCGCCAAGGAATTCTCGCTGCTCGAATTCTTGCTCATGTACCCGAACAAAGTCCACTCACGCGATGAGATCTTCAACAGCGTGTGGGGCTCGGACTTTCTGGGCGAATCAAACCTCATCGACGTCTACATCCGCTATTTGCGCAACAAGGTGGACGTCGGGAGCGAGGACAAATTGATTCAAACGGTTCGGGGAGTCGGTTATTCACTCCGCAACTAGCAGACGCATACCTTTCTTCGCAAGCCTCCGCTCGCGCATCACGTTCGCCTACGCCGGCGTGCTCGCGCTGCTGCTGGTCGTCTTCGTGGTGGTCATCTATGCGGGGGCGCGCACCGTGCTGCTGGCAGCGGCGGCCGATCGCGTGCGCACGGTCGCCGATCAGGTGGAGCGCGAACTGCAAACGCTGCACGCCAACCCGTTCGGCGCGGTTTCAGCCCGGACCGCATTAGCCGATCAAAGCTTGCTTGATGGTTTTTCGGGTACCGGACTGTACATCGAAGCCTTCAATCAATACGGCAGGCCCATCGGCAAGAGCACCAATCTGGGGACCAGCGACATACCGACCACGCTTGACCGTTCCGCCAAGCCGCGCGTCGTGGGCAGCGGCACCTGGGGGTTTGCCACCACGCCGGAGAGCCGCTTGCTCGTCAATGTGCAGACCGTGCCCAGCGGCGGGCCGGCGGAAGCGACGGTGTCCATCGCGGACTCGCTGGCGGGCATGGATGCAATCCTCAAGAATTTCCGCAACTTTCTGCTGCTCGGACTGATCGTCGCGCTCGCGTTCATAGCGCTCGCCAGCACCTCGTTGGCACGGGCTGCGCTGGGGCCGATCGGCGAGATCACCCGCGCCGCGCGCGAGATCGGCGGCGAGGATCTCGCCAAGCGTCTGAACTGGGAGCGGCGCGACGATGAGCTGGGCGCACTCGCGCAGACGTTTGACGAGATGCTCGGGCGGCTCGAGTCCGCGTTCGCACGCGAGCGCCGTTTCATCGCCGACGCATCCCACGAGCTCAAAACGCCGTTGACGGTCATCAACGCCAACGCGCAGATGCTGGCGCGTTGGGGCGGGCGCGATCCGAAGGTCATGGGCGAGGCGCTGAGCACGATCGAAGCCGAGAGCGCGACGATGGCGCGCGTCATCAATGCCATGCTGACGCTGGCCAAGACGGACAACCCTGAGGCGCTGACGCTCGAGACCGTCGATCTGACCCGTCTGATCGGCGAGGTAGGTGCGGCCTTGCAGCCCAACGCTCGATCCAAGGGGATCGAGCTTGTGCTCTCGATCGACCCGCAGCGTGAGATTCAGGTCCGCGGTGAACCCGGGCTTGTTGCGTCAGCTCATCACCAACCTGACGGAGAACGCCATCAAGTTCACCGAGGCAGGCACCGTGACGCTAGCCTTGGGCCAGCATGACGGCAGTGCTGAGCTCGCGGTGCGCGACACGGGTCGCGGCATCCCGACCGAATCGTTGCCGCACATCTTCGAGCGCTTCTATCGCGCGGATCCCGCTCGGTCGCGCCATGTAGAAGGGACCGGCCTCGGGCTTGCCGTGGCCAGCAATATCGTGCGCGTCCACGGCGGCACGCATCAGCGTCGACAGCCGGCCCGATCGCGGCACGACCTTCACCGTGCTGCTGCCCCTGGAAAAGCGGTTCTCGCCGTCCCCGCATACGGCCTGAGCATTTCTCATGCGCTCTTCATCCACGCCTTACAGTCGGCTCATCCACGGCACCGATGCATTGAGTAAGATGAGAGAGCCCCGCCGCATCCGCGCCAGGCCTGTCCCAGCATGCTGAAAAAAACGTCTGCCATCTCGTTGCTCACCGCGCTCTTGCTCATCCGGCTGTCGGGCGCACAGTCCGGTGCCGCCCGCGCGGACGACGTCGTCGGCACCTCAACGCCACCCGTCCTGACCATCCATTCGACCGGTGGGGCGATCACGATCACCTCGAGCGATGACGCCAACGTGCGGGTCACATCCGGCGCGGCACAGCACGTGCGCGTGTCGCGGTTCTCCCCCGACCGTTTCGGCAATACGAGCGTCATGCTGCCGGAGCGCTCGGTGCGCGTTCCGGTGGGGCGCGGCTTTCGCACCTATCATCTTCCCGCTCGGCAGTTCAACGTTCCGATGGCCCGCTTCGGTAGCGAAGGCGTCAACGTCGAGAACCCAGGCGGCGACATGTCTGTCGCCGTCCCTCGGCACGTCGGCGCGATCTTCGTCAATGCAGAGTCGGGGAACGTCGCGATCGAGAAGGTGCGCGGACCGTTCATCATCTCGGCTAACGGCGGCGACGTAAACATGCATAACGTCGTCGGACGCGGTCTCATCCGCACCGGGGCAGGCAACGTCACGCTCGGAGGCGTGGGGGGCGATATCCACATCCAGACCGCTAGCGGCGCGGTCACCGTGTATGCGAGTTATGCCGACCGGGCGGACGTCACGACCGAAGACGGTCCGATCACGTGGCGCTTCGCGCGGCTTGGCGATGGCGCGTACCGCTTCCGGTCCAGCCAGGGCGCGATCCATTTGGGATTCCGGCCAGGCGTGGCTGCCCAAGTGGACGTGCAGAGCGACGCCGGCAACGTGCAAAACCTCTTCGCCGGGAGTGCGGACGCGAGCGCCGCGACGGTTAGGGTCTTATCGCCCCACGCGCTCTCCCTTGCGGTCAATGGAGGCGGACCGCAGATCACGGCGACCAGCACGAGCGGCGACATCAGCGTCGAACCGATCGAAGACAGCTCTCCCGCACAGCACCAGTAGTCAAAGCCGAGGGCGTCGCGTCGAGGTCGCGCTGTGTCGCGTCGCGTAGATGTTCCCCGATGGCTGACGAGACGGCTACCGCCGCGGGAAGACAAGTCGACGTTGAGGGCTGCAGCGTCTTCACGCGAGACACCGGAACCGGACCGCCGCTGCTGCTCGTCCATGGCTTGGGCCACTCCTCGACGGCGTGGCTGCGCACAATCCCCACGTTCGCGCAGACCTATCGTGTGGTCGCGCCCGATATGCCTAGCTTCGGTCGCAGTGATGCTCCGGATGTCGCTTACGATCCGCCGTATTTCGCACGGTTCATCCAGGACTTTATCGCGGCGCTCGATCTCGGGCCTGTCGATGCGGTTGGCAACTCGCTCGGAGGTCTTGCGATCGCGCTTGCGGCGATCGACAAGCCGGCGGCCTTTCGCAGCATCGTGCTCGTCGACCCCGTCGGCTTCACGGGACCACCAGCGCCGCCGTTAGACGGTGTGTACCTCGCCTTCACCGCCTTGTGGATGTCGCTGCCGCGCACGCGCCCACTGATACGCGCCGGCTACGCAGCCGGCTTTTTTGACTCTGCGACGCTTGATGAGGCGACGGTGGATGAGATCGAGGTGCGCGCCACGAGCGAGCCGGCCAGGCGCGCTGCGCGCAAATCGCTGCGCGCGATCTTTCATTTCTCCAAGCATCTGCAACAGTTCCACGCCCGCCTATCGGGCCTAACGCCGCGAACACTGGTAGTCTGGGGCAAGAATGACTTGGTATTGCCTTCAAAGGATACCGACGTCGTGCGGCGCGTCTTGCCGCGAGCGCGGATCGAGGTGCTCGATCGCTGCGGTCATTTTCCGCACATAGAACAGCCGGCGGCGCTGAGCAAGCTCGTGTTAGACTTCCTGAGCGCAGCGTGAGGAGCCCCATCTTCGTCATATTGGTCGCGACCGCGTTCGCCGGGGGCGTTCAAGCGGCGTGGGCTGCCTCGCCCGTTCCCACGGCCAAACCTAGTGCGCCCGTCACGGCCCCTTCTGCCTCCGCGCGCCCCAGCGCAACGGCAACGGCAGCGGCAACCGCGAGCGCGACGGCAGTCGCGTCGCCGACACCAAGCCCGTCACCATCACCGATTGTGGCGCCGCGCGACGCACCACCCGTGCGATCCACGACGCCGCCCATCGGCCCGAACAGGCGCGCCATCCATTCCGCCGCTCCCGGACACCTTGTGGCTGGGCACCGATACGTCCGTCAACGTAGCGATGACGACACATGCGCAGCGACCGTTCATCTCGGTGGTGCTCAACGGCCACCCCGCCACATTTGTGGTCGACACCTCGGCGGCGTTCACATACATCGACGCAGGCGCTGCAACCGAAAACACTGCCGGCACGATCTCGCTCCAGATCGGCGATCTACGCTTCCCGCATCTGCAGCCGCTGCGCCTCAACGTCCGCTACTATTGCGAGACCTACCTTGGCGCGCCGGCAGATGGCATCGTCGGGCGCGACCTGCTAGCGCGCTATCCGGTCTTGCTCGACTTTCCCAATCACACGATGACGGTGTTTCGCGATAGCCATGCGGCAGCCACGGCTCAGCCGCCGTCTGCAGTATCATTGGGGCTGCGGGTCATCGATGGACAGCCGGCGGTGCAGGGATCCGTAGACGGACAATCGGCCGTGTGGCTCGCGCTCGCGACGGGCGCAAGCTTTCAGATGCAGGCGAACCCTTCGAGCGTCATCGCGGGCCGCTATGCGCACGCCGAACATTTATTGCCCTTTCAAGAGCCAACCCTCGGTGGCGATGTCAGCGGCCAGCTCGTGCGCGCGCATGCGCTGACGCTAGGCGCTTTGACGTTCAGCCAACCGCTGCTTGTGCTGCTCGACATGGCGAGCGACCACCCAAGAAGCGAGCTTGTGGGTTCGCTCGGCGCGACGATGCTGACGCGCCTGAGCGTGTTGATCGACGAGTCGGCGGGTAACGCCGCGATCTTCGCACCGCCGGGATCCACGTCGGCGCTGTTGTACGATCCCAGCGGCATCACGCTGATCGCTCGGCATGGCGCTATCCTGATCCGCGGCGTCGTCCCCGGAACGCCGGCGGATGCCGCACACCTGCGCCAAGGCGATGAGATCCTTTCCATCAACGGGCTGGCACCTACGTCGCTTGATTACGCGCAGCAGCTGCTGGACGGCAGCCCGGGCACGCATGTAGTCCTCTCGTATCGCCGCTGGCATGCGGTACGATCGGCGACCATCACGCTCCACGTGATCATCTGATGATACGCGCTCGCGATCTATCTCACGTACGCGTCGAGCGGTTCGAGGTCCCGAGCGCTGCAGGCTCGGTACATGGCTTGCACTATAGCGGCGGCCCCTCGGCCACGTGCGTCGTCCTGGCACATGGCTACTCGGCGAGTAAGCACAACGTCGACCCGCTCGCCTTCTATTTGGCCACCGAAGGCGTCGGCTCGCTGGCCTTGGACTTCCAGGGGCACAAGCTCGGTTCAAGTTCCCTGCCGTTGCGCGCAGCCGAGGACCTGCGCACCAATGTCCTGGATACGGTGGCATTCGCCCGGGCGCTGCCCGGAGTCAAGACGGTGATCGCCTGCGGCCACAGCATGGGGGCAGCCGCGTCCATCGGAGCGGCGGTCGCATCGCCTGCGATCCACGGCGTCATCGCCATGTGCACGGCGTTAGGCCGGTCCAAGGCGCTTGGCGGATCGGCTATGCTGGGTGGCTTGCGTAACAGGGCGTCGTATGTCGACGGACCGTCTCCCGAGGAAATCACGACGATCATGGATGGCTACACGCAGCACGTCGCCGAGATTGCGCCGCGACCACTGCTGGTCGTTGCGGGAAGCAAAGACGCGATCGTCGCGCCCTCGGCGGTTCGGGCGCTTTTCGATGCTGCCGCGGAGCCGAAGACCTTCGAGCTTATCGATGCGACCCACACCGACTGCGCCGAGCGCGCGAAATTCGTCGTGCTGCGCTGGCTGCGGGCGCGAGGCTTCTCGCCGCCGCGGTCGAACGGCTGAACGCGAATGCACTTCTTGGGAGGCAAAGCGAGCGTGTCAATATTCAAGACGATGTTTGCGTTTGTCACGATCGTGGCGATCGCTGCGGTCGGGGCGGGCTGGCCGGGTGTTGGTCTAAGCGGCGCAACGAAGGTCAACGCGGCGCCGGCGCAATCGCCGACGCCGACCGTATCGGTGACCACGCTGCCCGCGATGCCTGGCGCGCCGACCAAGCCGCCCATGGCGACACCCGCCGCAACGCCCGCCGCGCTTCCCACGCTCGAAATACCAGCTCCCACGCCGACGCCATTGCCCGTCAGCGTGCCCACAGCTCCGGGCGTCGGCGTCGCATTTATCCCCGTGCAGGGCGAAGTATCGAACGCGTTAGCGTTGACGCTCAGCGACCTGCAGCACATGAAACCACTGTCGTTGACGCTTCGCTTCCATACATACACCGGCGTGCCGCTCACCGAGATCATCAAGAAAGCGCAGCCCACGTTCAGCGATGATGCACAAACCCTCATGCGCAAGTACGTCTACATCCAAGGTTTCAACGGCCAGTCCGCAGTTCTGAGCTTCCCCGAGTTCAGCAAGCAATTCAACGGCCAACTCGTCCTGCTCGCGTACTTGGTGGATCTCAAAGACGTGAAACAGCCTGGGTTCGCGCAGCTGGTCGTGCAGGGCGATAAGACCGACGCACGCTTTATCAAGGTCGCGCGGCTCATCATCGGTGAGGCGCCCATCCCGCACTAGTCGCAGGCACCCGCGCTTCGCGCACGGGAAACCGGCAGTCGGGTAGAGTAACGAAACGTCTGACCTTTATGGGGATGTAGCTCAGCTGGTAGAGCGCTTGCTTCGCATGTAAGAGGCCAGGGGTTCGAGTCCCCTCATCTCCACCAACATCACGTTTTATCCGAAACGGTTTCGGAACGTTAGGCCGTCGAAGCGGGATGCTCGCTTTGCAACTACAGGTCTGACATCGAAAGCGTTAGGTCAGCGTTACGCCACGCCGTGTCGAACTGGCTCTTCACCCACGCAGCATCTGTGGCACTCGCGGATGCGCTTAGAGATTTGTAGAGGCCGTAAAGAGCGCGCGGATTGCGCTGGTTGCGCTGCAAGTCCTCGCGGAATATGCCCGCTGCGTCGTTGTATTCTCCGGTTGCATACAGAGCAGCCCCAAGCGCCTGCCGCACGGGGAAGTACCAGTCCGGAGGCTCGATGTAGAGCAGGTTGTCCTGCGCGAGCACGGCTTTTCGGAGAAAGGCGACCTGTGAGGAGCGATCTCCACGAGCGCCCGCAATCGCTGCCGACAGCACATCTGTCGCTATGCTCAGGATGTCAGCGGAGCTATTGTAGAATCCTGGTAGGGCATCGATGTGCAACGAAGTTTGCGCCATCTTGGTCGCTGCGAGTTCCGGCTCTGCGTCCGCAGCGTGCCCGGATTTGGCGAGCGCCATGCCGCGCGCAAAATGCCAGATGGCTATGCGCATCGGTTCCGCACTGCTGGCGGCTGGGGTTTGTAGTGCCAGGATCTCCTCCCAGCGAGCGCAGCGCAGGTACGCAAAGTACGCGGGGACGTACGTGTTGTCGGCCTCGAGGGCAGCGCTCACGTGCTTGGCATTGCGCCAGTTGCCCTCCTCCGCAATGCCGGCTACCAGCATCGTCAGATTATGGTCATGGTACAGCGGTGCAAACTCTTGCTTCCAAAATGCTGCCCCCTCCATGTCAGGCTCATTAACATCGCGGCGATATGCCAAGTCATGCATACTCGCATGCTCATTGACCTCCGTTGCCGCAGCGAAATCTCCGGTGCGCATGTAGATGTGAGCCGGCATGTGCACAAGATGTGCCGCTGCAGATTCGAATGACATGCTACGCAGCTGTGCGGCACTCACAAGCGCCCGCTGCGGGTGGAGGGAAGCCTCGATCGCATGAATGTAGAGATGATTCGCTCCGATGTGCCGCGGCTCGCGAGCCAATACTCCTTCAAGTGTCGTGACCACGGCACGCGTATCGCCAGAAGGCAACCCTGCTGGGGTATACCACTGCCACGGCTGAAGCTCCATCATGCTTTCCGCATAGATCGTAGCAGCATCAGGGTCGTCCGGATAGCGCGCGGCAAGACGTGCGGCCGCACTTGTGTATGCCACCGCTAGAGCCCGGAGATTGGGATGCGACGCGTTCGAGTATCGGGAGGCAAGCGCCGCGATATACGCGCGCTCCGCATCCGATGCTCTGTTGCCGAGTTGCTTTGCACGAACGATGGCGGCATATGCAGTCTGTTCACCGGCTGGATCCACCTCAACATTGATGTTCGAGCCATGCGCCAAAGCTATGCCCCAGTATGCCATGGCGAACCCCGGGTCTGCCTTTGCGGCGCATTCGAAGGCTCGCCGCGACGCTAGACGGTTGTACGCGTAGTACAGAGTTAGCCCGCGGTCAAAGCACGCTTGAGCTGCAGGACTTCTTGTCGATGTTGGATGGTGTACCATGGAGGTGGAGGCTGGATGTTGTGTCATACTCGGAGCGGCTGATCGCACAGGATCCGCGAGAAACAAGCCTAAGAAAAGCAATGCGACAATAGGGCCCTTCATAGAGAAGTGGCCTCCAATACGCGAGTCCCGAACAAGGCTCGTTGAAAGGGGCCTTGCGTAACCATGCGCATCTCCCTTGGGATTACCGAGGCTGCGCGACAAATGGGCAAAAAAATCATCGCCAGTTGTTTGTCAGCGACTGCCCTGTGAAGCTTCTAGCCTAGGGAGTCGGGCCCCCTCGAGCAAGGTGAAGCCGTACGGCAAACGTACGGCAACCAGCCTTCACCACCAGCAACTTACTGCACATTACTGCAACATTCTGCAACGTGCGAACACAGGTGCTATCTGAAAAAGCTCGATTTCATCAGGGTCCCGAAATTAATTCGCATGTAAGAGGCCAGGGGTTCGAGTCCCCTCATCTCCACTCTTGAGTTGCGGTTTGCGAGTCTAGACCTTGAGCGCTTCTTCGACCGCCTGATCTTCCGACCACGCTGCACCTTCGGCTGCTAGCTTTTCTATCTCGGCTTCGCTCAGGTGCTCGCGCAGTGCGGCCATAAGCTTGTCGTAGCCCCACTTCTCCGTGGGTTCACGCTCATTCCCGAGTTCTTTATATTGCGCGTCCACGTAGCCTATGAGCCGCGACGCATTGGGCAATGCTCCCCGCAGTGCCCCGAGCACGGCCAAATGCTGCAACGCAATAGCGACACAAAGTGCATCCTGTGCTTGCCGCGCCCAGCGCAGCCCCTCGCGGGCAGCCTCACGTGCTCCATCTAGGTCTTGCAGTGCAATGCGATACGCAGCGCTGTTGCAGTAGTCAATCGCCAAAGCCGTGGCGTTCTTCCCACGTAAGTCGATCTCCAGGCCCTCACCCGCAAAGCTCGCCGCCTGCTCAGCATGCCCCTCTTTAAACTCCAATTCCGCGAGATTTGCCAGCACAATGGCTGTGCCAACCTCGTCTCCCAAGGCTTTGTATGCCGCAAGTGCCTGCGCAAACGACTCGCGCCCCGCAACAACATCACCACGACTCAAATTGATTAACGCCTGCCCGTTGAGGCCGTTAGCCACACCCACTTTGTCCGCTAACTCGCGCATCGCCGCAAGCGCCCGTTCACCCGCCTCATTTGCCTCTTGGAGATTGCCCATTTTGAATAGAGCGAACGCAAGCTGTTGAAGTGCCGCGGCCGCTCCACGACTGTCGCTCACCGACTGGTAGAGCGCGATAGCGCGTCCGGCGCATTCGTGCGAGCGCTTGCTGGAGGAAAGCACGCTCAACGCGTGCCACATTCTGGCCGCCACGTGCGGGTGCGCTGATTCGTCCAGGCCAGCCTGCGCAAGAGCGATCCAGTAGCGCCCCTCTACCGCGAGTCCGCCGCCAACCCATAGGTTTGAGAGCGACCCCGCCACGGCGCCACCAAGCGCCACATCATGTCCGTCTTTGAGCCCCCACTCCAGCACGGCGCGGTAGTTGTCCAGTTCTAGTTCAACGCTCGCTAGCCACGCTACGGTCGAGCCCTTGCCATAGCGCTTGTCGGCCGCTTGCGCCTGATCGCGGAAGTACTCGCCGTGACTGCGGGCCAGCCGTTCATGTTCGCCCGCTCCAGCGAGCTTCTCCAGCGCATACGCCCGCGTGGATTCAAGCAGATGGTAGCGTTCTTGCTCTCCTGTAGTGTCGGCAACAACCAACGACTTATCGGTCAGCGATGAGAGCAGGTCCAGCACGTCGATCTCATCGAGGCCCTCGCCACCGCATACCGTCGTGGCCGCGTCCAGGCTGAAGCCCCCGGCGAAGATGCCCGTCCGGTTGAACAGCATCTGCTCCTGCGGGGTGAGCAGGTCGTAGCTCCAGTCGATGAGGGCGCTCAGCGTTTTCTGGCGCGGCAGCGCACTCCGGCTGCCACCGGTGAGAATCTTAAAGCGTTCGTTGAGGCGCTGAGCGAGGTTGGGGATGCTCAAAACCTTCACCCGAGCAGCGGCCAATTCGATGGCGAGCGGAATACCATCGAGACGACGGCATATGTCGGCAACGATTGGCGCTGTGTCGTCGGTTAGGGTGAAGGACCTATCAGTTGACCGCGCCCTATCGACGAAGAGCGCTACCGCACCAAATTCCATGACTGCCGCCGGTGTGAGATCGGCGATCTTGTGCGGCACGTCAAGCGAGGGAAGACGCATAACCTGTTCGCCGCTCACTCCCAGTGCCTGGCGCGAAGTGGCGATCATGCGCACATCGGGGCAAGCGCGTATGATCGCTTCGGCTAAAGCTGCTACGGTCTCCAAGAGATGCTCGCAGTTGTCGAGGATGAGTAGCAGCTTCTTGCGTTTGAGCCACTGCGGAATGGACTCGTCAACTCGATGACCCTCCACCTGGCTCATCCCTACGACCTTAGCGATCACGCTTGAGACAAGTTCGGGGTCGGTGATGGGGGCAAAGTCCACAAGCCACACGCCGTCGGGATAGTGATCGAGAGCATCAGCCCCTACTTGGAGCGCCAGTCGCGTCTTACCAACACCGCCTGAACCAAATAACGTAAGAAGCTTATGCTGACCTAGAAGAGACTTCACTTCTTCAAGGTCATGTTCGCGACCGCGAAAACTCGTTGGCTGGATCGGAAGGTTGTTCGGAATTGTGTCGAGCGACCTTAGTGGCGGAAATTCTGTTGGCAGACCGTCAATAGTAAGTTGCCAGACTTGTTCGGCTTCGGTGAGGTCTTTGAGTCGATGCGCGCCGAGGTCTATCAGCGACACGCCTGCGAGAAGATCGCCATGAGCCAGATCGCGGGTGACACCGGATAAGAGTATCTGGCCGCCGTGGCCGATGGACATGAGTCGTGCCACCCGGTTCACTGCGGGTCCGAAGTAGTCGCCATTGCGCTCCGACGCCTCACCTGCATGCAACGCCATGCGAACGCGCAATCCGCCAACCGTCGAAAAATCCTCGGCGCTCAGTGCTCTTTGAGCTTCAATACCGGCCGTGGCGGCATCGGAGACGCGAGCAAAAGCAACGCAGAATGCATCGCCGACAGTCTTGAAGACGAAGCCGTTGTGCTGCTCCATGGCAGACCGCATCAACGCGTCATGCCGTTTTACGGCAGCGTCCATCGCAGCACGATGAGACTCCCAACGCTGCGTGGAGCCTTCGATGTCGCTAAAGAGAAATGTGACCGTGCCCGTAGGCAAAGACACGGGGGCATTTGGCGCTTGGTCAGCCCCCTGAAGGTTAGACATAGGCTCTGTCCTTCTGCTGGGGTGCTATTTGCGCCTACCCAACCGTGCTGGGCATTGGGGCAAATTGGGCTGGCTTCGACTCATCACGTGAGGCCATCAAGCTGGCTGAATCTGAGTGGCTGCAAGTTGCCTGCTAGCATTCTAGTGAGTCTAAGCGCACGGCATATCGTACGGCAATCCGCTCCTCACACCAGCAACTTTCTGCAACTTACTGAAACATTCTGCAACCTGCGAACACAGGTGCTGTCTGGCAAACCTCAATTTCATCAGGATCCCGGAATTAATTCGCATGTAAGAGGCCAGGGGTTCGAGTCCCCTCATCTCCACCACTCTCAAAGTCATACGCTACAAAACCTCCAACTCCGCGGCTGAGCAGCTTACCGCGGCGGTATCTCTCGCTCGGGTTCATAAGGGCTCCGGATCCCATAGCAAATTTTGAGCGCAACAATCGTCCGGCAATCCGATCTCACAGCAGCTACGGGCCAAGTGTCAGTGCCGACAAGCCCGGTGATGTTGCAAACGTAAAGCTCGTTTGTCCGTTGAACGGTGGCGTTGCTACGGCGACCGAGCCGGTACTGTATCCTGCCGACGAGAAAAATGAATCTCCCGCGGCATCGAAGGCAAGCGCGCCAACCCCATGCACATTGACCTGCCCACGGGGTGATTCGTTTGAGGTGAGGGGTAGCGTGTAAGCACTAATAGTGCTGTTCCCGGCTGAGGGGATCGACGTAGCGTACAAAAGGCCCGCGGCTTGGTCGTAGGTGATTGCGACCGGACCTGTCACGAGGTTTGTTGTCGAAATCGGCGCGCTGTTGTACGGTGGGGCGTACATGTATAAGACTGGCGTGCCATTTGGCCGGCTCGCCAATACATAGAGATTGCCGCTGTTGTCTAAGGCCAGGGCACCTGTCGAAACATTAGGGAGTGCTACCGGTACGCTTGAACTGCTGACCGGGTGCTTGACGACAAAAACTGTTGGCCCGTCAATGACGTACAGGTTACCATTGGTATCGAAGGTGATGCCTCCTGGTGATTTGAGACCGGATACCGCGAAAAGCGGATTGTTATTGCCGGAGCCGGGCCGCGCGTACTTCAATACTTGAGGAGATCCGCTTTCAAATCCGGGCTCAGTGGACACGTAGATCCCGCCGGTTGAGTCGGTTGGATCGACGGCGAGGCTTGAGAAGAATTGGATGTCCGCCGGCGGGCTTAAGTTAGCAATTGACGATGTCGCTGCCGAGAACGGCCCTTGAAAGGCGAACAATCCATTTCCAAAACCGGCAGAATTGACGCCGCCGAGGCCATACAAGCGCGCCCCTTGTATGCTCGTAACGCTGCTTTGGCCAGAATTTGAGCTGCAACCGAAGGCAATTGCGCTAAGCAACGCCATTACTACTGAAGCTTTGCACAATCGCGCTGACGTGAACCGAATCATACGTTTGCCCCCCAAGGGCTTGAAGGGTGCGAAATTGCTTTAACATAGGCTACTATCGTAGGCGCTTGGCATCACCGGAACCGGTACTTAAGCCGGACGTCGATGGCATTACTGCTCACACCTTGGACTGATGGCGATACGTCATAGTCGGCCTCGAGGCCAACTCCTGATCCTAGGCCAAGCCCCAGAAAAGCTTTACCACCAATGCCCGACGCGTGGCCGCTCACTACTGGGGGAGGGCCACAGATGTCGACACAAGGTGGCACCAATGCCGGCACGCAGATTCCACATCCCGGAGCGAAGATGTTTGTGTATGAGTAGCTGAGCCCGATTCCACCGTAGGGACGTTTACCAGCGAGCGATTCGCTTGTATATCCAAACCCGAGCGATCCTACGGAAAATGTGACATCGCTGCGAAGGTCCGCGTATGTAAATGGCCGGCCATCGACGCCACTTGTAAGTCCGTATTCCATGCCCAAGACGTACTGCGTGCTAGAATTCGGAAATGCAGGGCTGTTCGGCGTTGGAAAGGCTGCCCCAGCCGAGATCGCAAACCTGCTGCGCTGTGCTTGCGGGAGGTTTGGGGTTGCCGCCGGCCCGCTTGTGTTGGGCTCGTCGGCACGCGCGAGCGAACCAACGGCAAGGCTAGCGAGAAGCATACTTGCAATGGCCGCGGCCGCTATAATTGGAGGCAGAATGTAAATTCGTTGCCTTGCAGAGGGGAGTTTGGCTTTCATGGAGCGCCTCTTTCAAGAATAAGTCAACGCGTTTGCCTACAAGCTATCTTGGCAGACCTTATGTTATTTGGCCAGCGTAAACTATTCGTAAAAAGGCGCGACAAATGCGGGCGGTTGGTCCAGTTGTGCCGTACGGCATATCGTACGGCAATCCCGCCCTAACACCAGCAACTCTCTGCAACTTTCTGCAACACTCTGCAACGGGCAAACACCCGTGCTATCTAGCCAAGCTCGATTTCATCAGGGTCATGGAATTGATTCGCATGTAAGAGGCCAGGGGTTCGAGTCCCCTCATCTCCACCACTCGCGTCTTTCGCGACAGATCCAAATCATGTCATTGCCACTACGTTAGCCTCAGACCTTGAGCGCTTCTTCGACCGCCTGATCTTCCGACCACGCTGCACCTTCGGCCGCGAGCTTTTCCATCTCGGCTTCGCTCAGATGCTCACGCATTGTGACCATGAGCCTCTCATAGCCCCACCGCTCCGTGGGTTCGCGTTCCACCCCGAGTTCTTTGAACTGCCCATTGACGTAGCCGATGAGCCGCGCCGCATTGGGCAGTTCTCCGCCCAGCGCTCCGAGAAGTGCGAGATGCTGCAACGCGATTACTATTCCTAGAACGTGCTGCGCTTGTCGCGCCCATCGTAGCGCCTCGAGGGCTGCCTCCCGTGCTCCATCCACGTCTCCCAGCGCAATTCGATACGCTGCGATGTTGCAATAGTCGGTCGCCAGGCGATTCGCGTTCTTCCCGCGCGCATCGATTTCCATGGCCTCGCCAGCTAAGCGTAGCGCCTGTTCACATTTCCCATCATTGAATTCCGCCTCAGCGAGGTTTCCTAACACGAGAGCTGACCCCGATTCGTTTCCCAGGGCTCTGTATGTGGCAAGCGCCTGCGCAAACAACTCGCGGGCTCCGGCGACATCGCCGCGATCAGACTGTCGGTTTGCCTGCTGAGTGAGGCAGCTAGCCACCCCCGGTTTATCCCCTAATTCGCGCATCGCGGCAAGAGCCCGTGCGACCGCATCCGTTGCCTCATCGAGGCGCCCCATTTGGTAAAAAGCAAACGCCAGACTTGCGAGCGCCTTGGCCGCACCAGGGGCGTCGCCCACCGAATGGTACAGCGCTAGAGCGCGTTCAGAACTGTCATGCTTGCGCTTCCCGGATGAAAGCAAGCCCAGCGCCAGCCACAGCCGGGCCGCCACCAGTGGCTGCGTTGATTCATCAAGACCCGCCTGCGCAAGACCAATCCAGTAGCGCCCCTCTACCGTGAGCCCACCGTCTCGCCAGAGCCGTTCCAGCGCCCCCGCCAGTGCGCCGCCTAGCGTCACGTCGTGTTCATCCTTCAGCGCCCACTCCAGCACGGCCCGGTAATTGTCGAGCTCCAGTTCCACGCCCGCCAGCCACGCCGCGGTCGAGCCCCAATCATAGCGTTTGGCGACCTCTTGCGCTTGGTCGCGGAAATACTCGCCATGGCGGCTAGCCAGCCGTTCGTGTTCGCCTGCTGCGGTCAGCTTTTCCAACGCATACGCGCGAGTGGATTCAAGCAAATGGTAGCGTTCTTGTTCTCCTGCGGTATCGGCCACGACCAACGACTTGTCCGTCAACGACGAGAGCAGGTCCAAAACCTCAATCTCGTCGAGGCCTTCGCCAGCGCACACCGCTGTGGTCGCATCGAGGCTAAAGCCTCCGGCGAAGATGCCCGCCCGGCTGAACAACATCTGCTCCTGCGGCGTGAGCAGGTCATAACTCCAATCGATTAGCGCGCTGAGCGTCTTTTGGCGTGGCAGCGCGGTGCGACTCCCGCCCGTAAGGATCTTGAAGCGTTCGTTGAGCCGCTGGGCGAGATTGGGAATGCTCAAGACCTTTACCCGAGCGGCGGCAAGCTCGATGGCCAGCGGAATGCCATCGAGACGGCGGCATATGTCGGCAACGATGGGCGCTGTGTCTGCGGTGAGCGTAAAGGAGGCATCTACCGATCTCGCCCGGTCGACAAACAGAGCTACCGCGCCAAATTCTAGTACTGCTTCAGGTGTGAGGTCGGCGATCTTGTGTGGCACGTCGAGGGAGGGAAGGCGCATGACCTGCTCGCCGCTGACGCCGAGCGCCTGACGTGACGTGGCTAGTATACGCACCTGTGGGCAGTTGCGGTGAATAGCATCACCCAAAATGGCAACAGTTCCCAATAAATGCTCGCAATTGTCCAGGATCAGCAATAAGGTCTTCCGTTTGAGCCATTGCGGAATGGACTCGTCGACCCTGCGGCCCTCCACTTGGCTCAGGCCTACCACTTTGGCAATGACGCTCGCGACGAGCTCGGGGTCGGTGATGGGCGCGAAGTCCACCAGCCACACCCCGTCAGGGCACTGATCCAACATATCGGCCCCAACCTGTATCGCCAGCCTGGTCTTGCCGATGCCGCCCGCCCCAACCAGCGTCAGCAATCGGTGCGCGGCGAGCAAGTTCTTCACTCCCCCAAGATCATGATCGCGACCGCGAAAGCTCGTGACCTGCATCGGCAGATTGTTAGGAAGCGTGTCGAGCGACCTGAGCGGCGGAAATTCCGCCGGCAGACCTTGGATGGTCAGTTGCCAGACCTGTTCGGCTTCGGTGAGGTCCTTGAGCCGATGCGAGCCCAAATCGGTAAGCGAAACGCTTACGGGAAGATCGGCGTGGGCCAGGTCACGAGTGACACCTGATAAGAGCATCTGCCCGCCGTGGCCGATGGACATCAGGCGTGCTACTCGATTGACGGCCGGGCCGAAATAGTCTGCATTACGCTCCTCGGCATATCCGGTGTGCAGTCCCATGCGCACATGCAAGCCGTTAACGGCTGAGAAGTCCTCTTTAGCGACGGCCCGCTGAGCATCTACTGCAGCAGCGACAGCCTCTGGTGCCGTGGGGAAGGCAGCGCAGAAGGCATCGCCCATGATCTTGAAGACGTACCCGCCATGTTGCTTAATCGCCGCGCTCATAAGCTGCTCGTGACGCGCGACGGCGGACTTCATCGCCTCGCGATGAGACTCCCAACGCTGCGTCGAGCCTTCAATATCGCTAAAGAGAAATGTGACCGTGCCAGTAGGCAAAGACACGGGGGCATTTGCGGCTTGGCTTGCTCCCAAGGGGTCGGACATAGGCTATATGTTCTGCTGGGTTGCTATTTGCGCCTGTGCTGCCACACCAGGAGCTGGCGGGGCGATTGGCTAGCCGCGCGCGATTAGAGCCAACGGCGGACCCGTGATCGGTATGCTGCGTAGTCCTTCCCGAAGGTTCTTTCCAGGAATTTCTCTTCAGGCACAATGGCTGCGACGAACACCAGTAGCAAAACAATTGGCAAAATGACTATTCCCCATAGCCAGTTCGCGAGAAGAGCGATTCCGACATACACGAAGGCAAAGCCCACATACATGGGGTTGCGCGTAAAGCGATAAGGCCCAGTTTCGACGAGCGCCGTGGTCGGTCTGACTGGCACCACGGAGGTCTTGGCCCGAACAAACGCGGCGACGGCAGGAGCGACGAATGCCAGGCCGATGATTACGCAAAGCGCGCCAACCGTCCACCGCCCAGCATCGGGCAAAATAAAGATCGGGAACTTCCGAGAGATGAGCCAACCAGCGACCAGCCCAGCAGCATACCAAAGAGGTGGCGGAACGACGGGTCCGAGGCGGTCGTCAGTACTAACCCGCATTGGATAACATCGATTCAGCGCCAAAGACTCGGTAGCAGTTCAAAAAACTGCCCGGATAGCAATAGATACTACCGGACAGCTTTGATTCGAATCGCATCACATTGACTTAATTCAAATTCACTTGACTCAATTTGGTTTGATTCGAACTGCATATCTATCTTACTCCTTAAGTCTGCAGTAAGCAACAGAATTAGTTCGCCGAGAAGTGTCTGATAGCTGGACAGCGAGCCCGGATAGCTCATATGACGCCACAATGTCACCTTATCGGTCCTACGCCCAACACTTTGGGGCCTTTGGCTCCGTTCCAGCGGGTATAAGAGAAGGTGCAGCAGCGGATCTTTGGAGATGGAGACTCGCCGCGACCGGACATCTCAGGCTGTGAATCAAGGAAGAATGTGAAAACATGGAAGTGTTAGTGCTTGTACTCATTGTGTTGATTCTGTTGGCCGTTACGGGCCACCTGAAGCTGTGAGAACAGGGGGCGAAAAAAACGCCCCCTCATTTTGTGAAAAGTGCCGCTTAGCTCCTGGATATAAGCATTGCGGCGTTTTTTCATTCTCCTCTAAGCAGAGGTATAGCGCGGGTCAGCATTTCGGACAGAGTGACAACTTGGCATGGCTATAGCGAAGCAGACCTACGTGGCCGCGACAGCAAGCCTGTTTAGCCAAACGTAACGTCAGAGCGCAGCCTAGTACGAGGGAGTGCCAAATTTGGTGAATGTCCGACAGAGGTGAAAGATGGTATAATGGATCGGCAGGAACATCAGTTCGTAAACTGTTCACATCACCATCACAGCGTGTTAATCCCTCCCCTTCCGAAGCTCTATTACTCCAGAAAGGCAGCTGCTAATGTTTGTAACCGTTATCCATCGCATTAGCAATCCCGACCAGTTCGAGTCGGCCGCTAAGAGTGCAACGGAGGTGATTCCGTCGCATCTTAAGTTGCACCAATACCTAACTGCCCAAGACCGCAAGATAGCAACGTGCCTGTGGGAAGCGCGTTTAGTCGATGACGTGAAAGAATTCCTAGAACCCGTTATCGGCCACGTCAGCCACAATGAGTACCTAGCGCTGAACGCCGAAGGTTCGTTCGGGTTACCAGTCGCATCGGCGGCCTTAGGACTCGGCTAAAAAAGCGCCCGGTGTTCGGTCGCACCCTCAAAGATAGCTGCTGGCCACCAGGTCAAAGCGGGTAGCTGGTTTTCGCACGTTTGTCAGGGTGATCGGTTGATGATTGCAGCGTGTCGGTTTTGCCATTAACTGAGCGCAGTAGGCCACCGAATTGCTCGCGCGCGACATCGTAGCATTCACACGAAGCATTCTCAAGCCCTGACCGATCCAGAAGCGTGATGATCCCATGACCATAACGTATGAAGCCTGCACTCTGCAACATGGCTAAAGCAATGGTGACGCCAGATCGTTGCGTGCCAAGCATCATCGCCAAGTACTCGTGGGTCAATCTAATTTCCAAAGCGCCAACTCGATCATGTGTCATAAGCAGCCACCGTGCACAGCGTTCATAGACGTGATGCAGTCGGTTGCACGCAGCGAGTTGGCCGAGCATGTTCACATACGCTTGGACATAGCGGTCGAGCAGTTGACGAAACCTTGAATTTATTCTCAGAGACTGAAAGAGCTTGGCATTGATCTTTACAGCCTTACCAGGGACTTGACAGTAGGACTCGTTCGCAGTGGCCGTCGCACCCAAGAGCAGAGGGATGCCCGAGGTGCCCTCGCAGCCGATCGTGCCCACTTCAATTTGATGGCCATCCTTCATCCGTGTGACTACAGATAGAACACAATCGATCGGAAAGAATACGGTATCGATACGTGATTCTGGCTGATAGATCGGATGCCGTACCTTGAGATTAACAAGCGACCCGCTCGCTATTACCTTCTCCGCCTGCTTGTCTTCAATACCAGTCAGAATTGCGTTTTGGCGCAAGTGCTTTGAAGTAACTTTTGGTGATGCGGCTGGCGCTTTTCGTTTTACCACAGCAAACACGTGTACTCTTCGCAGCTTTTTCCGCCAGTCCTGTGCGAGACCGTACAAACTCGTTAGAGTGACTATTGTGGTTCCAATGTCAAATACATACAGACCATTAGCTGGGCCTCGTTATATGATTAGGCCGTGACAAATCGGCGTTCTATCTCGAGTGAGGTGCCACTACGCCTAAATAAGCTGTGCGCGGGTTCGGACCCATTGTGTAGGGCTGTCGGAACCCTACACACTCTATCATACTTCTGAACCAACGCATCGTTCAGTGGCACCCTGCGCCAATCCCGATACCCAACACGACGGAACTGGGCGTTAACGGGTCAGTTTCGGCTCTTGCAACGGCACGCAAGTACGTCGCGAAACGTTTCGCGCTGCTTGCGCGTTGTGTCTACGGGGTGCAATTTCAGTCATGCATATACATCATAGGATTCTTGGAGCGCTGCTCATGGCGGCGACGGCCCTAGCGGTAGTGATCGCACATGCGACGCCGGCGACGGCCCAGACCTATAACTATGGCAACCCCGGCGTTGCCAACGTCAGCGTCGCCGACGGCAGTGTTGTCATATTCCGTGGCGACAGCGGAGCACAGGTCGCGGCGACTATCAACGCACCGTTGGTGCCGGGCGACTATATCGCGACGGGCTCGGGCTCGAATGCAGAGGTGCAGTTCGATGGCATCTCGATGCTGCGACTTGCGAGCAATACGCAAGTTCGCTTCGTCAATCTCAGCCCCAACTCACGAGAGGTGCAGTTGGGCGCCGGCACAGTCGATTTGGCGGAACTGCAAGGTGCGGACGGCAACCCCCAAATCGATACCCCGTCGCTTGCAGTTCGCCCGACTCAGACCGGTGACTATCGCGTAACCGTGCTGAGTAACGGTGAAACACTTGTAACCGTGCGCGCCGGAGCAGCCACTATTGCGACGACCAATGGTTCCCAAACGCTGACACCTGGCAGCACAGTAGTCGCCTACGGCTCCTCACTCAGGTCGCAAAATGCGATCGGATTTGATTCGTTCGATCAATTCAACATTTCACGCGACCAGGCGATAGTATCCGCCTACAACTCGAACCCGTATCTTTCGCCACAGCTTGCGGGTTCCTCAAATCTCGCCAACTATGGTCAATGGCAAAACGTGCCGGGATACGGGTATGCTTGGGCTCCGAATAATCAGAGCCAAACGAATTTCGCACCCTATCAAAATGGTCAATGGGTGTGGGAGCCAGGATACGGCTACACCTGGGTTGACAATGCGCCGTATGGCAACACGACGTCTCACTATGGCACGTGGTTCAATAACCCAAACTACGGCGGATGGCTATGGCAGCCTCCGGCTAATCAAACTCAGAACTCGACGACGAGCCTCGCGTCCGCATGGCTACCGGCTGTCGTATCCTTTTTCCTAACCGGCAACAATGGCGGATCTGTAGGGAATCTCGAAAACCTTCTGGGCGGTCTCGGAAATGTTGGTAATGCCAACACCAGCAATACCAATATAGGCTGGATCCCGCTCGCGCCAGGCGAACAGTATCAACCGTGGTACGGACAGAGCTCTTCTTATCCGCCGACCACTGTCACGAATGTCTCGAACGTCACAAACGTGTACAATTACTATAGCAACGCCCGGTATTACCGAGGCGTCACGATGGTCCCGGTCAACGCTTGGCGCAACGGCAACTTCAAGCATTTGGTCGTCGTACGGCCGCAGCAGTTGAGGCAGGTCGTGCTAATTCGCGGCGCGGTACCCATTGTTCCGACGACGGAGAATCTGCATTACACTTCAGTGACCACCAAGCGTACCATCGTCCTTTCGCGCACGTTCGCTGCTCCGCGTTTCGCAGCCAAGGCGCCGGTGGCGACGCGCACTTCATTCAAGACGCAACAGGCGCTGATCCGATCGATCGCGGTTGTACCGCCGAAGGTCGTGCCATTGCCGCCGCATCCCGTAAAAGTAGAGCATCCGGTCTATCACCCAATCGGTCGCGCGCCGATGCATGTTCCACCGATGGTCAAGCACACGCCGCACCCGGTCGGAACATCCAAGCCCACCCCGCACCCGGTCGTGACGCCCAAGCCTACGCCGCATCCAGCCAAGACGCCGAAGCCCTCGCCACGTCCGGTTGCGACGCCCAAACATACGCCGCATCCGGTCGCGACGCCCAAATCTACGCCGCACCCGCTCGCGACTCCCAAGCCCACGCCGCATCCGGTCGTGACGCCAAAGCCTACGCCGCATCCGGTCGCGACTCCCAAGCCGACGCCGCACCCGGTCGCGACGCCCAAACATACGCCGCATCCGGTCGTGACGACAAAGCCTACGCCGCATCCGGTCGCGACTCCCAAGCCCACGCCGCACCCGGTCGCGACGCCCAAACATACGCCGCATCCAGCCAAGACGCCGAAACCTACGCCACGTCCTTCGGCGCCTGAGAGCGGCCTGCGCTGACTCCGAAACCAGTTTAGCTGAACGAGCTAAGCCGAGATCACACTCAATCCGAGCTCTGCATGAGGAACTAATATGTTAAGATCTAAACCCATATTGAAGATTCTTGGTCTTGTGGCAGTAATTGCTGCTATTTTAACGGCAGTTGCCGCCTACGCCCATCCGACCATCGATATCGTAGCGTCCAACTGGAAATTCACGCCTGCAAAAATCACCGTGCCAGTGGATGAAGAGACAACGCTTAACCTCACATCAACGAGTGGGGTGCACGGGCTCAAATCCGACGATCTTAAGATTTCGGACACGACAATAAGCCCTGGGAAGTTCGTGTTGGTTAAATTCACACCCACCAAGGCGGGCACGTATGTGGTCCACTGTTCGGTTGTGTGCGGTCCTGGACACCCTGACATGGCTCTCACAATTGTAGTGACAGACAAATGAAGGACGAGAGCAATTGCGGGAGTTGAGTCTCTAGTTCGACGTAAGTGTTCCCAAGGCGGGAGGTCGCATATGCGCCGCGGCGGTCCTATTTGGCGCAAGCTCGAGTGCCTGACGCGAGTAGTTATGGGGCTGATGGCCGCATCAATAACCTTGCGGAGCTAGCCTGCGATGTTAAATGCTAAGAATAGGGCGGCTTGAGCGATCACAAACGAAACCGGCAGAGCGATGCCGGCGAGCCGGCGTACAAGCAACGCACGCCGCTCCGAGTGGTTGATCTGTAGGAGGTGGGTTCCAACGATCGCGGCGATGGAGATGACAACAAAAATGAAGCACGTGAATAAGAACGCGTCGATGTAGGTGATATATTCGGTCCGTGGTAGAAGGTTAGTGGCCGTGATATTGAAGGCGACGATGATCAAAAGCGTGGAAACGGCCGATTGAAGCTGGTCTTTCGTTTTGAATTCCTCGTGCGAAAGCCAGAACGTTATCCATGAGATAATCACCAATAACAGCAGCGGTACGATGAATTTCAAAATGTAAGACTTGGGTCTGCGCTGCACTTTGAGGTCGAACTCCACGTCGCTCGCGCGACTGGCACTCCCTGCGACTGTACCTATGCGTTCGGTAAGGGAAAGCGGCACCCACTGCGCGAGACCACCAAAGCCTCGGTTCGGCAACGCTGAGTCCTGGGGATCTGGCCTAAGAATCGTGCGATCGAGGTCCTCTCCACTCGCTTGAACGACGAGAGGCAAGAGTTGGGAGTCAAATGGGAAGCGCCGCAAATCTAAGCTGGTGGAGAGGGTTGCGCTAAACGTTTGCATGTATACGACGGTTCCATCCGGCTCGGCATATAGATCGATGAAGCGGAAATTAGTCGGCGTCACTTCATTCGTGAATTCAAACTGTGGCTTCCATGTTTCAGCGGGCAAATCGCGGTAGACACGGCCTCCGCCCGGCCGATATTGAAGGCTTCGAACGGTCCATTTTGCAATGAGCAACCCAGCAACTTGCCAACTTTCCTTCACTTCGTCGATGGCGGTAAGGTTGCGAATCACAAGCCCGACCCGAATGGCGGCTGGGCGCGCCTGACTCGGCGCAGTCGCTACTGCGGACGCAAGCGCGCCGGTCTCGCATGCATAAAGCGCTAGAGCTGTAAACAGGGATACAATCGTGAAATAACGTTTGAACCGTGGCGGCACAATACTGTCGCGTTCGTCACGCCCGGCGCCCACGCCCCCACGGATGTGTGCCGCGATAACGGAGTGCGGCGCAGGAAGACTGTTAGGTAAGCCTTATCTCACTTGCAGCCCAGGATGCCCGCGTTCGGTGACGGCCTCATTGTCTTCGACGACGCTGTGGCGAATCGAGTATACGCGACAAGCTAATCTCTGACGTGTGCAACGTCAGCGCAGGATGAGATTCGAGTCACCGAATTCGTGCCAGAGGTAACCTGACGAAAGCGCCGTTGCGTATGCTCGGCGAACCGTTGCCGATCCTGCGATCCCCTCCAACATGGCTAGATGCGACGACTCGGGCTCGTGAAATCCGGTGAGCACTCCGTCCACGGACGCGACCCCACGCTCGGGCGTGATGAAGAGATCCGTCCACCCGCGTGAAGCTATGACCCGTGCATGCGCATCAAGCGACGATTCAAGCGCGCGCACGACCGTCGTTCCGACTGCGATGACGCGTCGGCCATGGCGGCGAGCGCGGCGAACTGCCTCAGCCGTTTCAGCGGGAACGCTGTAGGCCTCCTCGTAGGGCGGCTCGCCTCGTTCGGGGGTTGAGACGCCCGCGTGCAGCGTGACGTACGCTATCTCAACGCCGGCGCGCCGCAAGCGCTCCAGTAGTCCCCAGGTGAAAGGCCGGCCTGCCGATGGCATCTCGGCTGAGCCGGGCTCGCTCGCGTAGACGTTCTGAAATGTTTCCAAAGGCCACCCAGCGGTAATATGGCGGTACGTTATCGGCTGACCGTGCGATCCGAGATATGAGAGGAGAGGTTTAGGCAGATACAGCCGGGCGACCCACAACCGAGCAGAATCGCGGTACGGGGTAAGCAGTTCCGCATGCGCTCCGCCAGGGAGGCGCAACAGCTCGTACTGCGCCACGCGTCCTTCACGCGGTTCGAGCACATATAGATCGGCCGGCAGATGCGTGGACAGGTGCACGCCGACCAGAGACCCGTCTTCGCGGCGCGCACGCAGCGCCGCTGGCATTGTCGCCGATCGATTGAGGACGATCAGGTCGCCGGTCACCATGAAGTCTGGCAACTGCCGGAAATGCGCGTGGACCGGGTCTGCGTGCGGGCCCGTGACTAGCAGCCGTACGTCGTCGCGGCCCGAGCCGCGAACTTCCGCGGGCTGTTCCGCGAGAAGGCGCTTGGGCAGCTCGAAGCGCAGCGTCTGGTCGGGTAGCGCCTGCACAGACTCAAACATCTGCATGCTGCAACTCTTTCGCTTGGTAACGCCCGGCCGCGGTTCCGTCTTCCAGTAGCTGCACGATCGCCGGGGCTACGTCGCGTGGGTAAGGTAGGTGCGAAAGATCTACGCCCGGTTCTGCTAGCTGATGCATCTGGGTGTTCATGTCGCCAGGATCGACGATCAGAACGCGTACGCTTGTGCCGTCAAGTTCAGCCATGAGCGTGCGCGAGAGATGCTCGAGCGCCGCTTTGCTCGCGCCGTAGCCGCCCCAGCCTGGATAGGCATTCACACCCGCATCCGAAGTGACGTTGATGATCGTGCCGCCGGTGGCGCGCATCGCGGGCAGCGCGAGTTGGATCAGATGCAAGGGCGCGATGGCGTTCACGCGCAGAATCCGCTCCAACGCCCGCCAGTCGAGCGCGGCGAGCGCGGGCATCGGGCTTGGCCCTAGTTCGGACGCGTTATTGATGAGCACATCGAGGCGCCCAAAGCGTGCGGAGGCAGCTGCCACAATGCCTTCGGCGTCCTGGGACACGTCCGCGGCGAACGTGCAGACGTCGGTGTGCTCGCGCAGTCGAGAGGCTGCCTTTTCGAGTTCCGAAGCATCGCGTGCGACAATCGCGAGTCGCGCCCCGCGGCGTGCCAGGAGCTCGGCGATTTCAAAACCCAGCCCTCGAGACGCACCCGTGATGAGGACGACGGAATGTTCGATTTTCATGAACCCAGTATGCACGAAAACCGCTCGCCGGGCACCGTTCCGCCGCGCAGTCGCGAACCTGTACGAAGGAACAGGCGCCTAGAGCAGGCGCCGCCTGACCGCTACCGCGACGGCCTGGGCACGGTTGTCCGCGCCTAACTTGGTCATGACGGAGTTGATGTGATACTTTACCGTGCGTTCGGAGATCCCGAGACGCCGAGCCACCTGTTTGTTGGAGAGGCCGTCGGCGACGAGGCGCAAAACCTCGCGCTCGCGTTCTGTGAGCGCGGTGCGCCGCGGCTCTCGTGCCTGGCGGGCGAGCACGGCCGCGATGGCCGGCGGCAGATACGAGCCTCCCGCATACACGTCTCTGATGGCCCGTGCGACGTCCGTTGCCGGCGCGCCCTTGAGAACGTAGCCGCGAGCGCCGGCTTGCATTGCCCCGATAACCTTATCGTCGTCGGCGTACGCAGTGAACACGATGATGCGAGTCTGGGGAAGGTCGCGAGCGAGCGCACGAACCGCTTCGACACCAGCCAGACCCGGCATCTCGAAATCGAGCAGCACGATATCGGGTTGCAAGGTTTTGGATTTCGCCAGCAGGTCGCTTGCCGAGTCGAGCGAGCCCACGATGCGAAACTCACGCTCCCCATCGAGTGCAGCCACCAATCCATCGCGCACGATAGGGTGATCGTCAACGATCGCGATGCGGATCATCGCTGTGTTCTCGGCGCCGGCACCACGACCGAGACCGTCGTGCCACGACGGCGGCCGCCCTCGATGCGTACCGTGCCGCCGATGAGCTGTGCGCGTTCGCGCATACCGATGATGCCCTGTCCGCTGTTTGCATCGTCGGCACTGTAGCCGACCCCATTATCGCGAATAGTCAGCGCTACGCGGCGGTTGCGATGCGTGAGCGTGATGGCGACCTGCGTGGATCGCGCATGCTTGCCGACGTTGTTCAGCGCTTCTCGTGTGATCGCCAAGAGCTCGGCTTCGATTTGTGCCGGTACATCGAGCGGTGACGCTTTGACTATTGCCGGGATCCCGGTTCGCGATGTGAACCCGCGCGCGAGTGCTTTGAGGGCCTGCGGAAGCGGCTTCCCGGCCGGCGGCGTGCCGCGCAAGGCCAGCATCGATCCGCGCGCTTCGCCGATGCCTTCGCGTGCGATGTCGAGCGTGCGCTGCAAATCGCTTCTAGCGCGATCGTCGGAGCTGTCGAGGTGCTTGAGGGCTCCCTCGAGCTGCAAGGCGATCGCGGTCAGCCGCTGAGCTAGCGTGTCGTGGATCTCTCGCGCGAGCCGGGTGCGTTCCTCGATACGTGCCAACCGCGCGCCCTCGTCCGCGAGCCGAGCTCGTTCAATCGTAGCGCCAGCCTGCAAGGCGATCGTCTCGAGCAGTCGCAGCTCGCCGCTCGACAGGCGCCGCCATTTCGGGCCGGTGAGATTCATGATGCCGAGCTGTTTGCCGCGAAAGTGGAGCGGCACACTGGCGTGGTACTTGAGCCCCCCGGTCTGGGCCGCAAGGTCGCGCCCGACGGCCGCCGCGAGCCGGCTGCATTCGATGACATCGACGTTGTGTGGGGAAAGCTTACCGTCGCGGAAGTCTTGCGTGCATTGACACCAGGTGCCGGCCATGCGTACCGGTTCGCGAAGATACGGCGGGAGATTGTACGAGGCGGCGTTGTAGAAGCGCTTGGTCTCAGGATCGACGAGCCAGATCCACCCAGCGCGCAAGCCCAACAACCCTGTCACGATCTCGAGCATGCGCGCAAGTGCGCGTCCGACGTCTGAGGCGCCGTTCAGCTCGTCAGCGATCGCGTAGAGAATTCGCAGCTCTTTGGTCCGCGGATGCATGTGCACAGTTTGGTCCGAAGCGGTCGGTTATCTTCCCCGCGGCCGCCGCAAAGGACTCCGTTTGGTACGGCAGGGCACGACGACCAACTACGGTAGAAGTTTCGACCGCCTGATCTTTCGACCACGCCCCACCTATGCGCGCTAGCTTTGCGGATTCAGCGTCTCTGAGCTTCTCCCGCAGCGCGTCCATCAGTGGTTCATTGTGTTCTCGTGTTTCATTGTGTGCGCGTGGCTCATTTTGGTGCGCGTGGCCCGATAGTGTGCTCTTCCTCAAGAATCTCTGTCAATTTGTTGGGCAGACCATCGCTTTTTCGCCATGCCTTAGACTTTGAGCGCTTCTTCGATCGCCCGGTCTTCGGGCCAAGCTGCACCTTCTGCCGCGAGCTTTTCTATCTCAACTTCGCTCAGCTGCTCCCGTAGCGAGGTCATGAGCTTCTCGTAGTCCCATATCGGAGTGCCGTCACGCTCTATCTCAAGTTCTTTGTATCGCGCATTGACGTAGCCGATGAGATGTGCTGCAGTGTGGACTTCTTCTAGCGGCGCAAACTCGGTGGGCAAACCCGAGACGTTTACCTGCCAGACTTGCTCGGGCTGGGTGAGATCCTTCAGGCGTCGTACGCCAAGGTCGACGAGCGACGCTCCGTCGGGAAGGTCTTCCCCGATAGCCTCGCGCGCGGCGCTCGAAAGCAGCACCTGTCCCCCGTGGCCGATCGACATCAGTCTGGCAACGCGGTTCACCGCAGGACCGAAATAGTCGCCCTCGCGCTCATCCGCCTCGCCCGCGTGCATCCCCATGCGCACCCGAAGTCCCTCGACATCGTTGAAATCTTCAGCATTGAGCGCACGCTGGGCTTCGAGAGCAGCGGCGAGCGCATCGCCGCCCTGTGAAAAGGCCGCGCAAAACGCATCGCCCACCGTTTTGAAGACGTACCCTCGGTGCGATTCTATGGCCGTACGCATGAGCGCGTCGTGGCGGGCAACTGCGACCCGCATCGCTTCGCGATTCGCTTCCCAACGCTTCGTCGAGCCTTCTATGTCAGAAAATAGAAACGTTACCGTGCCAGTAGGCAAAGACACGGGGGTATGTGGCGCCTGGTCAGCCCGCTGAGCGCTGGACATACTCTCGGTGTTCTGTTGGGGTGTTATTTGCGCCTACCCACTAACGGCGGCGGTTAGCGCAGACGCTTGCCGACGCCGTCAACGAGAATCTCAACGATATTCGCGACAATGGGCTCGAACGAAGCGTTGGGTGACTGGTGACGCCAGCTCATCGCGGCACCGACAAGCGCTGAGGCGATTAGCATTGCCGTGCAATGTCCAAATTCGGGCGTGAGAAAGTCGGTCAGCTCCGCCTCCATGCTGCGCTGCATCTGCGGCTCGAAGTCGCGATCGATTTTGCACTGCCGGTGTAAACCCACGAAGGCGAAGGTATTCTTGCCTACCGCCAGCAGCAACCCGCGCGTCTGAGTAGTGCTGAGTGGATCACCCTCCGATAGATGGCTGGCAAGATCTTCACGGATCATCGCGTCGAGCAGCGCGAACTTATCGGTGAAATGGGCATAGAACGTCGCGCGATTCACCGTCGCACGCCCAGCGATATCTTGAACGGTGATCGACTCAAAGTTCCGGTCGACGAGCAGCGACACGAGCGCTTCGCGGATGAGCTTGCGCGTTCGCGTGACGCGCGGATCGACGCGCGACGGGCGCTCGGCTAGAGTGCTAACCACCACTTTGGCTATCTCGTTGGATAAGCAACATTTTCGTCATTTTGTCGGTTGACCAACATTCCCGACGGTCGTACTATATGCATCACGAGGCGATTATACAACAACTGTCGCCAAACTGCAAGTTCAAGAAAGGCTAATTATGACCACCCAAGTGCAAGAAACAACTACTTACGGCCTCGACCGAGCTCACACCACGGTGGAGTTCATCGTCCGGCACCTCATGATCACCAAGGTTCGCGGCCGCTTTACGGCCTTTGACGGGCAAATCGAGTTGGCGCCCGACAGCGATCTTCCAGCTTCAGTCGCTGTTACCATTGACGCTGGATCGATCGACACGCGTGAAGAGCAGCGCGACGCGCATCTGCGTTCAGCCGACTTCTTCGATGTCGAGAAATTTTCGAAGCTCACCTTCGAAAGCACTCGAGTCCAGGGAACGCCGGATGACTTTACGATCGACGGCAAGCTCACGATCCATGGCATTACGCGCGAGGTCAAGCTGAACGGAAGCTTCGAAGGACGCGCCGCCGATCCGTGGGGAGGCCTTCGCGTCGGCTACGCCGCGCACGGCACAATCAACCGCAAAGATTTCGGACTCGCTTGGAATGCAGCGCTTGAAACCGGCGGCGTCGTGGTCGGCGACGAGGTACGCATCGAGCTGAACGTTGAGGCTGTGCTTGCCCAGAAAGTGGCGGCCTAGGTGAAGGGGTCAAAAACGATCGTCGTCGTGGGGTTCGGGCCGGGGAACGGCACCGCCGTCGCGGAGAAATTCGGCACGGAGGGCTTTTCCGTCGCGCTCGTGGGGCGGAACAAGGAGCGTCTTGACGCTGGGGTTTCGGCGCTGAGAGATCGAGGGATCCGCGCAGCCGCGTTTCCCGCTGACGCCTCCGATCCAACCGCCATTGCTGCGGCCATCGGCAAGGTACGCGCGCAGCTCGGCCCGATCACTGCGATCCATTGGAACGCGTACGGGGGTACCGAAGCTGGAGATCTTCTCACCGCGGGTCCGGCTGCGGTTCGCGGCATTTTTGACGCAGCCGTGTTTGGGCTGCTTGCCGCTGCACGGGAAGCGCTGCCCGATCTCAAGAGCGCCGGTGATGGTGCCATTCTCATAACGAACGGTGGGTTCGGCGATCTGTCGCCCGAGATGGACCAATATGCAACCTCCTTTAACCAGATGGGCATCGCGCTCGCGAATGCGGCAAAGAACAAGCTCGTCGGCTTGCTGGCGCAACGACTCAAAAGCGATGGCGTTTACGTCGGCGAGGTGATAATCTACGGCACGGTCAAGGGCACCCCGACCGGTAACGGCAACGCCGTCGACCCCTCGACCGTCGCAGACAAGTTCTGGGACCTCTACCAATCGCGTGAAGGGATTCGCGCCGAAATCCGTCCGCCGGTAGCGTCTACCTGATCAGACCTTGAGTGCTTCTTCGACCGCCTGATCTTCCGACCACGCCGCACCTTCGGCCTTGAGTCGTGCCAACATATCTTCACTGAAATGCTCGCGCAGCGGCTGGGTGAGCCACTCTAAGTCTTGCTGCTCGTGCGCGTGCCGCTTGGCCCGGCCAACGAGAACGGCGGCGACCTCCGCGTAGCCGATGAGTCGCGCCCCACGCTCAAAATCACCTTGCCGAACCGCTACACCGACAAGTGATTCAATACAGAGCGGCATCTCGCTCGAAAACCGTTCATCGTATTTAGTTTTCAGCGCACTGCGCGCGTGCGATCGTGCCTCATCAAACTGACCCAGCTGCAGCTGATAGAGCGCAAGTCGATTCTCAGCGTCCGAGCTGATATCGCGATCCCGCAGTTGCTCACTTGATCTTTGCGCTTCCCGTGTGAGCTCGACTGCCCGCGCCAGGTTGCCCTCAAGTTTCTCCACGTATGAAAGGTCGAGGAGGGCTAAGGCCCAGTTCCGCCCGCCAATCGGCTCAAGTAACTGCAAAGCCTGCGACAGCAACTCACGCGCCCGATCGAACAGGCCTCGCTTCCGATTCACCCTGCCAAGCAGTTGGAGATTCGACGCGACTCGGAATCGATCGCCCACGCGGCGCGCTAGTTCCATCGACTCCGTCAGAAGGGCCTCGCCCTCGTCGAGCCGGTTCAGGGCCACAAGCACTTCGCCGCAGTAGAACGTTGCACGCGACAACATTGTCTCGTCTCTGAGCGCCCGGGCGGCCTTCAGCGCGTGGTTCGCCCCGGGTAGATCCTCCTCACGACTCCCGAGATATGTCAGCCGGGTCAGCGCGAGTTCAATGGCGAGGCTGAGCGCCGGATATGCCGTAGGGTCGGCGTCTTGTCGCGCTCGTTCGAGCCAGCGCTTGCCCTCCACGGGAGCTCGGCTCAACCAAAAGGACCAGAGGTTCTCCGCCAGCGCCGCTCCGACTATCGTATCGTTGCGCTGCACCAAGCTCCATTCGAGCGCGGCACGGATGTTATCGATCTCCGCGTCTACCTGAGCATACCACACGACCTGCGGCGTGATGCTCCAGCTCGAGCCCAGCAGTCGCCCGAACTGCGCGAAATACTCGGCGTGTCGCCGAGCCAGCGGCTCGGACTCGCCATGTTCCTTGAGCAATTCGAGGCCGTACTGGCGTAGCGACTCGAGGAGCCTGTAGCGCTGTGCTCTCGCCTGGAGTTCAACGACGACGAGCGACTTGCTCGACAGCGACGAGAGCTTGTCAAGAATCGAGAACTCGTCGAGCGTCTTGTTCGCGCAGACGGCAACTGCCGCCTCAAGCGTCCAACCGCCCTGGAAGATCGATAAGCTACGGAACAGCGACTTCTCATCTTCGGAAAGAAGACCATAGCTCCACTCGATGGTGGCGTACATCGTCTGCTGCCGCGGCAGTGCAGCGCGATCGCCGCCGGTGAGCACGCGGAAGCGCTCGCCGAGCCGTTGCGCGAGCTGATCAACGCTGAGGATCGTGACACGAGATGCGGCGAGCTCGATCGCAAGCGCTATGCCGTCTAGGCGACGACAGATGTCGATCACAACTTGGGCCTTGTCATCGCTAAATACGAACCGGGCGTCGGCCGCATAAGCACGCGCCACAAAAAGCGCTACTGCACCGTACTGCAGAGCCTCTTCGGCCACTGGGTGCTCCTCGTGGGACGGCAAGGACAGCGAGGGCATGCGGTAGACCTGCTCGCCATGGATGTTCAAGCCCTCGCGGCTTGTCGCAACTACCCTAATACCCGAGCAGTCTTTCAGAATCGTTGCGACGGCCCGCGAGACTTCGGCGACGACATGCTCGCAATTGTCGAGAATCAAGAGCAGCCGTTTGTTCCTCAGATAAAGCTGAACCTGATCGAGCAGCGAGCGGTTCTGCTGTGGTTGCACGTTGAGGACTGAGGCGATCTCGGGTACGACGTATTCGGCACCCGAAAGCGGCGCGAAGTCAACAAACCACACGCCATCGCCAGAACTGTCGAGCACGTCGGCTCCCAGCTGCAGCGCTGTGCGTGTCTTGCCAACACCTCCGGTGCCCACGATCGTCACGACCTGCGATTTCGCCAGCAACGCTTTGAGCTCGGCTAAAACGTCGTCACGACCTATGAAGGCAGTCGGTTGCCGCGGTAAGTTGTTCGGCAGCACGTCCAGTGATCGTAGTCGGGGAAACGCGTCAAGCAAGCCGGGCGCGATGAGCTGATAAACCTGCTCGGGCCGTGAGAGATCGCGCAGCCGATGCTGTCCGAGATCGCGCAAGCTCGATTGCGACGGGAGAGCTCCTTGCAACAGGTCGGCTGCCGTGCCTGAGACCAGCACTTGGCCGCCATGCCCGATGGACATGAGTCGCGCCACTCGGTTGACGGCCGGACCGAAGTAGTCACCGTTGCGCTCTGATGCCTCGCCTACATGCAGACCCATGCGAACGGGCATGCCGCCGACCGCCGAAAAATCGTCGGCGCTTAGTGCTCGCTGCGCTTCAATAGAAGCTGTGACGGCATCGGAGACGCGCGCAAAGGCAACGCAGAATGCATCGCCGACCGTCTTGAAGACGAAACCGTTGTGCTGCTCTATCGCAGATCGCATCAACGCATCATGGCGTTTTACTGCAGCATCCATAGCGGCGCGATGTTGCTCCCAGCGCTGCGTACTGCCTTCGATGTCGCTAAAGAGAAACGTGACCGTGCCGGTAGGCAAAGACAAAGGGGCACTTGGCACTTGGTCAGCCCCCTGAGGGTTGGACATCGGCTGTGTCTTCTGTTGGGGTGTTATTTAGGCCTACCCAACCGCCAGGCATTGGACCATAATGGGATCGGGATGCAATAGAGCTTCGAGCGTCGGTCACGGTCATCGAATAATCTTATCAACCGCCACCCTGAGAAGGCGATTGAAACTCTCGGGATCCTCCATCATTAGAAAGTGGCCTACATGCGGCATTAGAAGAACCTCGACACCGTAGCGCTCCATTCCGACGATGTCGGTCGGCGGGTCATCGGGATTGATGGCGACAACCGACAACCTCAACTCCTGGACGGCTCGCGGTACTTCTCGCTCGAAGCTCATTGCGGATTCCATCGTAGCAAGGGCGACCGCGGGAGGAGCCGCCGACATGTCCGCCGCCACTCGCTCGACTAACGACCGCTCGGCTCTAGCTGGGAACATGTTCCGAACGAACGCGCGCGTTGTTTCCACGAAGTCGGCGCGAAAGGGCGCCATTGAAGCCTGAAGCTGTTCGGAATCGCGGGGTGTGCTGAGTTGTGTGTATGTGTCGACCCAAACCAGGCCTGCGACTTGGCCCTTCAGCTGACGCGCCGCCTCTAAGATCACGTCGCCCCCCATCGAGTGCCCAACAAGGATGATGCGTTCGAGGCCGAGTTCTTTTGCGACGGCCGCGACGTCAGCGCCGAACGATCTGATCGTCCATGCCTCGCGTCCGAGGCCGGATTCACCATGCCCCACGAGATCGATGGCTACGACCTTGAACTGTCGAGAGAACGACTGTAGCTGATCCTTCCAGTAGCTACGGTCACACGACCAGCCGTGCACGAACACGAGTGCCGGCGTCGCCTCACCACGCGATTCATAAGCAATCCGAATTCCATCAGTGGATGTGACGACTTTCGTCATGCGACTCTGAGGCTAAATCTTGAGCGCCTCTTCGACGGCGCGATCCTCTGACCACGACGCGCCTTCCGCTCCAAGCCTTTGGATGTCGGTGTCGCTAAGCTGTTCGCCCATCGCAGCGATCGTCTTGTCGTAGCACCACTTCTCAGTAGGTTCGCGCGAGGCGCCAAGCTCCTTGTACTGCGCATCAACATACCCCAAGAGCTGTGCAGAGCTTGTCGCCTTCTCTTGGAGCGCTCCGAGCGAGGCGAAATGTTGTAGCGCGATTGTGATCGTATATGCGTTTTGGACCTCACGCCCAAGGCGAACAGCCTCTCGCGCCGATGCGCGCGCCCCTGGTAGGTCGTTAAGCGCGATCTGATATGCTGCGCTGTTGCAAACGGCAGTAGCGAGAGCATCCTTGTCCGATCGACGGTACCAGGAGATTGCATCGGTCGCCGCTTTCAGTGCTTGAGTGGCATGACCGTCGGCAAACTCGAACTCTCCGATGTTGGCATTGACAAGACTCAGCCCGATTTCATCCCCAACCTCCCTGAGGATGGCAAGCGCCTTATCATAGAGATCCCGCGCCTGCGCCCGCGCACCTCGGCTGCCTGCTATAGCTGCTTTATATCGCAGGCACTTGGCGATGCCATGCTTGTCCTTACATTCCCGCATCACGTCGAGCGCCTGCGTGATCACTTCGTCTGCTTCATCCAACTGGCCGGTCTGATTCAGACTGAATGCCAATGTTGCACGCGCGTGCGCGGCGCCATGTTGGTCTCCTTTGGATTCGTAGAGGGCGATTGCTCGCTCGGCATACTCGGCGGCTCGTTTTCCAGGGAAGAACCATGACTGTGCGTACAAGAGCCTTGCGGCGACGAGCGGATGTTGAGCGATATCCGTGCCCTCAAGTGCTCGCTCGATCCAATACCTGCCCTCGACGGCAAAACCGTTCCGATACCAGAACTGTTCGAGCCCACCCGCGATGGCGGCGACAAGCACCGCATCGTGTCCTTGCGTCAGCCCCCACTCAAGCGCTGCTCTGAAATTATCAAGTTCACGTTCCACATCCGCCAGCCACGACAACGTCGAACCCGTGCCATAGCGAGCGTCCGCCTCGCGCGCGAGCGCGCTGAAATACTCGGCGTGTGCGCGGGCCAAGCGTTCGCGCTCGGCCGCGTCGAGCTTCTCCAGGGCATATGCACGCGTGGACTCAAGAAGATGATAGCGCTCCTGTTTCCCCGAGGTGTCGGCGACCACCAGCGACTTGTCCGCCAATGAGGCGAGCAAGTCCAAGATCTCGATCTCATCAAGGCCTTCGCCGCCGCAAACCCTTGTCGCCGCCTCCAGCGCGAACCCGCCTGCAAAGATCCCCAGGCGCAAGAACAGCATCTGCTCCTGCGGCGTCAGGAGATCATAGCTCCAATCGATGAGGGCACCTAACGTCTTTTGACGCGGTAGGACATCGCGGCTGCCACCGGTGAGCAGCTTGAATCGTTCGTTGAGCCGCTGGGCAAGATTGGGAACAGAGAGGACCTTCACGCGAGCCGCGGCGAGCTCGATGGCGAGTGGGATGCCGTCCAAGCGCCGACAAATATCGGCGACGATCGGCGCTGTGTCGTCGGTAAGCGCGAACGACTTATCCACCGACCTGGCTCGATCGACGAAGAGCGCCACGGCGCCGAACTGTGCCACTGTCGCTGGCGTGAGGTCGGCTATAGTATGCGGAACATCAAGCGACGGCACACGGAAGACCTCTTCGCCACTGATGTCGAGCACCTGGCGCGAGGTGTTCACGATGCGCACTTCCGGAGCCGTCCCGATGATGGCTGCTGCGACCGCGGCCACCGTCTCGAGCACGTGCTCGCAGTTGTCCAGAATGAGCATCAGCTTCTTTCGCTTGAGCCAGGGTGGGATCGATTCGTCGACCCGCTTGCCCTCATGCTGGCTCATGCCCAGCACTTGAGCGATGACGCTTGCGACGAGCTCCGGATCGGTGATCGGCGCGAAGTCCGCAAACCAAACACCGTCAGGATAGTGGTCGAGCAGATCGGCTCCAAGCTGCAACGCCACACGGGTCTTCCCGACGCCACCGGATCCGACAAGGGTGAGCAAGCGATGGCGGCTGACGAGCTCTTTGACTGCAGCGACATCATGGTCGCGACCGACGAAGGTCGTTCGCTGGATCGGAAGGTTGTTGGGAAGCGTATCGAGCGACTTGAGCGGAGGAAATTCTGCCGGGAGACCGTCGATGGTCAGTTGCCATACGTCTTCGGGTTCGGTGAGGTCTTTGAGTCGGTGCGAGCCAAGGTCTACCAGCGCGGCACCGGCCGGGAGCTCGCTGTGGGCGAGTTCCCGCGTGACGCCTGACAGCAGCACCTGGCCGCCATGCCCGATGGACATGAGGCGCGCCACCCTGTTGACCGCCGGTCCGAAGTAGTCGCCGTTGCGCTCTTCCGCGTATCCGGTGTGCAGGCCCATCCGTACGCGCAGACCGCCGACGCTTGAGAAGTCCTCATGGGCGAGGGCGAGCTGCGCCTCGATCGCGGCACCAAGGGCTTGGGGCGCCGTCGTAAAGGCGACGCAAAACGCATCGCCCATGGTCTTGAACACGTATCCGCCGTGCTGCGATATCGCGGCGCGCATGCGCTGCTCGTGGCGCGCCACGGCGGCTTTCATCGCCTCGCGATGCGTCTCCCAACGCTGCGTCGAGCCCTCGATATCGGAGAACAAAAATGTCACGGTACCAGTAGGTAAGGTGACCGGGCCAGTACCGCTTGGCTCGGCCCCGCGCTCGGGTAGCATTAGGGGTGGCTTCGACTGGTGAGCTTGGTAGCCTTGTTTGATGCGCCTAAGACAAGGGGGGTCAAGGTGCCCAACCTCACCAGTCATGCCGCCACCGCACTGGCGCCGCGCAGTGAATCTAGGCATTCTCAGCTCTCCAAAAGAAAGCCGCACTCGTGGCGATTACCAATTCGCTTCCTTGGTTCTATACGCTGGGCATGCCTCAACGATTACTAAAGGACGCACAATGAAGGCGAGCATACTTATCTGCCTCACCGTCGTCGCAATCCTGGCTGCTACGGCAGCGAGTGCCGGCGAAATCACCGTCGTGAGCAATGTCCTGGGTCCCGAAGGTCCGCTGTACATAGATGGCAACCTTTACTATGTCGCCTGGGTTTCAGACACGCTATCGAGGTGGGACGGCAAGACGATCACCGTGCTGAACCACACCCCAGGGTGCGGCCATAATGGGCTAGCGCTCACGAAGAAGAAGACCTTCCTACTCGCGTGCACGGATGATCCCGGCGCGATCCTCGAGCTCGACATGACTGGGAGGCAGCTGCGCCGATGGGATGCCGACAGCAACGGCAAGAAGTTCGTCGGCGGCATCAATGATGTTGTGGTGGCCCCCAATGGCGCTGCTTATGCCACGGTCTTTGGCCCATACAACGGGCGGCCGACATCGGTGATCGGAAAGATTCTCTATCTTGCGCCCGGCGGTCAGAAATGGGTAGAGGTTGCCGATGACCTAGATTACGCCAACGGAATAGCTGTCTCTCCCGATCAGAAGACTCTCTACGTGAGCGAAACCGTCGGAAACTGCATGTTGAAGTTCTCAATCAACAGCGATGGCTCGTTGAGCAATAGATCGAATTTCGCTCTGCTGAACCTTCTCACAAGAAACAAGGTCCAATCTTGGTGGCTCGGACCTGATAGCATGAAGATCGACCACAATGGCAACATCTATGTTGCTCAGTGGTTCGGCGGGAAGATATTGAAGCTATCTCCCAGCGGTAAGCTCCTGCACATATTTGAGATTGGCGCAGGTGACGGCACGACAAATGTTGCGTTCGGCGAAAGCGAGAAAGTCCTATACGTTACCGTAGTGAAGAATCCAAACGATCCGCAGGCAAGAGGTAGCGTGGTGAAGATCTCAAATGCACTAACCGCCAGATAACTGGCCCTTTAGATCTTTAGCGCCCGCTCGGACAGCCGTGCGTTGGACTAAGTATCAACAGCCCGCGCACGTAGTCAAATGTGACGACGTAGCGTTCCAATACTTGGTTACCGATGTTGATGTCAAACGGTTCGTCCGCCGCTGGAAGAAAGCGTGCCTTCACCGTCCCCATCTCAGTGGAACCGATCCGCACGTCGGACAGCAGTGCCTCCGTTTCATTGTGGTGCCCGCCATAGCTGAAACTGCTGACTGCGCTGCCGGCGCGCGCGGCTGACTGGAGATGTAGGGCAGCGAGACCGGTGCCAGTCACGAGCATCGTTCCGGAATCACCTGTGTCGATCGTCGCACTGGCGCGTTGAGGACCGACCCATACATCGTGTGTCACGATAAAGCCCGATGCGATCTCGGTGAAGTGTGCAGCGATCGGGGCGATCACCGCATCAGACAATACCGAGGCCGTTCGGCAAGCATAGTCTATCTGAACGACGCGCCCATCGAAGAAATTAGATCCCAATACGCCGTCAAGGTGGACACCAAGCCTATTACCTATGCCTGAAAGGTCAGTGGCGAGCGCCGCAAGCTGATGGATTCTCAGCGATCCGAGCTGCACATCATGAAGCGTCACCGGGTACACCGTCACCGAACTTTCGCCGACATCGGTGCCATGCGCGGCTGCGCCCTTGGGCGGCAGGCCTAAACGTTTCGCCAACGCGATGTCGATAATGGACGGCGTCGTGCCGGTGTCTAATAAGAACGTATACGGTCCGGAACTACCAATTCGTGCGTGCACGAGCAATTCGTGATGTACGTAGTGAAACGGCACCGTCGTAACTGCAGGCGGAAAGGTGAGCGCTAAGAGCCCCACAACGCCGAACACCAGGGCGCCTACTCGTAAAATCCGTTGATGAATCATTGACAACCTTCGCACGACCTCCGTCGTTGCGGTAGGATCAGTTCTTGGTGCCGACCACGACAAAAGCGGTAAAGCCGACCAGCAGCGTTCCGCGCTTGTCTGCGTCTTGCAAGCACTGCCACCACTGCTGTGCGCCATCGGCGGAAAGCGTTCCGTTTGTCTGGAGCAAAGTGAGGTGGCTACCGAGGAATAACTCGACCAGCGCGTAGTGGACAAACACCTGCACGGGATCGATGGAGAGCACTTTCAAGTGCTGCTCCTTGAAGAGGCGCGGCAGCTGCCGACCGATCCAGCCGTTTCGAATCGAGTCGGAGTACGACAACACGACCCTTCGGGTGGTTTCCTTATCTGGGTGGTCGATTATCAGGGTATCCCAGTCGAAATCAAAGACGACGATACGTCCGCCTTGGCGAGTCACCCGCGCCATTTCCGAGAGCGCCCGCTGGGGATCGGGGAGGTGCTCGAACAGTCGCGCAGCTCGGCAGACGTCGAACGTGCCGTCAGGGAAAGGGAGCGCCTGCACTTCGCCGACCTCAAAGGTAATGGGGAGTTGGAGTTCGTTGGCGCGCCTTCGAGCCTCGGCAATCATAACCTCACTCGAGTCAAGCGCGACGAGACGGCCACTCGGACCGACGAGGTCGATCATGTCAAACACATCAGTGCCCGGACCGCAGCCGACCTCAAGGACTGCCTCTCCCGGCGCCAGAGCGATCCGTTCCAGCATGATCCGTTTGCTCGCCTGAATCCCTGCGGGCTTTTGCGCCTCATCCATGAACCGGATGAAGAAGTCTGGGTCCTTGGTTCTGTCGACCTGCGTGAAAAGGTTCGTGTGGGGACGACTGCTCATACGGGTCCTTTTCTTTCAGCAACGCTCGCTCCGTTGACAGCTGCCGACGGTCGAAGGACAGCTTCGGGACGACGCGGCAGTGCTTACCAGTGGCTACCCAACTCGGACGAGCGAAGATGATGATCCATTTTTTCCACAGCGTGAGGATGATTGTCGTCTTGCTGTGTTTCTTGCTAAGTTGTCAGCCTTCCCATGCGTCATCGGGCTCTCAACAATTTAGCATACCTTTCGAGGATCGCCCAGACAACCGAGTCGTTCTGCACGCCACTATCAACTCGACCCCCGTTTCCCTAATGCTCGACACAGCCGCTAATATCTCTCTTCTCGACACTTCGGTAGCGAAGGCGCTCGGCCTCAGCCTGGTTCCTATAGGCAAGATTGCTACGCTGTACGGTGATCGAACTCTGTACAGCCTACCCGACGTCGACTTCGCTGCTGCGGACTACAGAGATGAGTCGATTGCCTTTGGCGCAATCGATGAGTCGATCTTCACGACGCGCGACGCATCCGGGCACAAAATCGACGGAACCTTAGGGTATACGTTCCTCAACTCCAAGACGATAAAGATCAACTACGTCACCCACATCTTGACTATCTATGGGGCAAACGACGTCGCGAAGATCTGCGACGGCGCATCGGCGGATTTTCCGCTCGAGTTCGCAGCCGCAAATCTCCCCTACCCCGTCCTGCCTATCAAGATCAATGGGAAGTCTAGGAAAGCGTTCTTGGATACAGGAGCAGTTGTACCACTTGCCATAAATGCGAGCGATCTGGCGAGCCTAAACCTCCCCGCAGCTTCGCAACATGGACCGCCCTATATAGACCTAAACTCGCTCTCGATAGGGAAGCATGTCAGTTCGCCTCTCGCCAACTCTCGGGATCAAAAACAAATAGGACACACGGTTGGCGCGCTAGGCAGTCAAGCATTCTTGCGTTCGATCCTGGTGCTAGACTATGCGCACAACCGGGTTTGCATCATCGATCCTTGAGCCCTCGAGAGACCGCGACGGCGTCCACGCTTTGCGGCTCGAGCAGCGTCACTTCGGAGCACCTGTTCGGCAGGGAGAGCGAACTGACAGCCAGCAGGTTCCCGCATCCTAGAATTTGGTAGAGGGTCGGTCGTGAAAACTAGCATCTACCTTGGTTTAGCTCTAGCCGCTCTACTTGTGATAATTCGTCCTTCTCCGGCAGCCGCGGAGTTCGCTGTCTGTAACAGCTCCACATATGGCAACGTAAACGTCGCATGGGCGGCCACTTGGAACGATAGTAGCGGAAATGCTCATGGCGAGAGCCAGGGTTGGTGGGTCGTGACTCAGGGTGACTGCAAGATAGTTATCACAACCCTCGACATTTCAGCATACACCATTTATCTCTACGCCTTTGCCGATGATCAACCCTCAGTACACTATTGGGGAGGCAGCTATAAGTATTGCGTAGACCCTAGCCACAAATTCTTATATCAGGGTAATGCTATGATCACCCCGTGTTCGTCTGGGAAAGCTTACGGCATGCGCTCAATCGTGACGGGTAACACCAGCACCTACGCCTATTTCTTGCGCGACTGAGTTCGCATCGTCCATTTTCCCCTGTTTGAGCTTCGCAATATGCCGAGGCATCATTTTTCGATCCGGTGTTGCGCCACGTTGCGATCCGGGCGTGCGATTGCCTCGTAAATGGCTCCGATCGCGACGATGATCGCCATGACCAATAGTGTCACCCACCCGTAGTTGAAGATCGCGCGGCCGCTCGCAAGCGAGCTCGGCCAGACGATGTTCAGCAGCATGAGCAGCAAGTATAGGCCGCCCCCGAGCGTGACCGGCATGCCCCATTTGCCGAGCGTGAAGGTGCCGCTCGGTTTCCAACCGCGGCGCCGGGCGAGAAACGCTCCGAAGACCGTAAGGAAAAAGGCGAGGTAGATACCCGAGGTAGCGAACGAGACCAGTGCGTAGAGCGCGTTGACGTTTGCCGGGTAATCGAACCACGCGATGTGGACCGGTTTGCTTGGGTTCACGAGGACCAGAAGCAAGAAAAGAAACGGGATGATCGTCCCGACCAGAATCGCATTGGCCGGCGTATGGTGGCGTTGCGAGATCTGCTTGATCTTGTCGCTGAACGGCAGCGCGCCGTCGCGAGCTAGCGCGAACGCCACGCGGGCACCCGCGCCCTGCACCGCGGTTCCGCAACTGAAGAACGCGATGATGACCATGACCAGGAAGAAGTCCTGAAGCCAACTCGGCAAGGCTGAGAGGATGGTGTTGATGCCGCCGGACACGACGCTGCCGATCCCTGATGCCGGCGTCGCGAGAAGCAAGCCAAGCACCAAGACGAACGACGCGATGCCGCCGTAGAGCAGCGCGGTGCTCATGGCCTTGGGGACCTGCCGTTGCGCGTCAACCGTCTCCTCAGAGATATCGCCGGCCGATTCGAAGCCGTAGAAGATGTAGACGTTGGCGAGCATGGCGACGAGCGCCGCGCCCGTCCACCAATTGCCGCCGAAGTTCACGCTCAGCGGGTTGCTCTTGAGGTACTCCACCTGCTGCGAGGTAAAGACGAACCCCAACTCTCTGATGGAAGCCGTGGATCGCCAGGGCGATGAAGACGCCGAACGTACCGATCGTCTCCACGTAGACGCCGAAGCGCGCCACGTGCCCCATGATCTTTGCGCCGACCGAGTTCAAGATCGCCGAGAGGACGATGATGCCGCCGGCGATGACGAAGATCGTCAGATGCTTGGTCGGGTCCAAGTGCGTCTTGAACACAATATTGATGAGCGACGTGACGTACCCGACGGCGCCGGAATCGACCGACGCGACGGTGGCCAGCAGTGCGAAGCCGTAGATCCAGCCGATGAACCAGCCGTAGCGCGGGCCGACGTTGTACTTGCCGTATTGGTAGAGCGCACCGGAGAGCGGATACTCGCTCGACAGTTCGCCGAAGACCAACGCGACCAGCATCATGAAACCGACGACGACCGGGATCGTCCAGATGTAGCGCGGCCCGCCGGTGCCGAGTCCCAACGTGTAGAGCGAGTAGATCCCGACCATCGGGCTGAGATAGCTAAAGGCAACCGAGAAGTTGTCGAAGAGCGAGAGCACTCTCGACAGTTCTTGCCGGTAACCTAAAGCAGCGAGACGATCGCCGTCGCGCTGGGCCTTTGCGTTTAGTGCTGCGCCCACGCCCAGCCCGTTATGCGCCAACCAGCCGCGACCTTTACGAGCGCCACCGTGAAGACCGAGCCCGATTCCGTGACCGGTTTTCCCTTTTGCTTGTACGTGTAGGTCACAGGAACGACAGCATAGGCGCGGTCACCCGTGACATCGACATGCCAGGGCGTCCCCATCGTCACGATCCCATCGGTGATCCCGTTCTTCTTGGCATCGGCATCGTAGGCGCTTGTCCAATCAGCGCACGCTCTCGGTCCGTCCCAGACGTGCGGCGCGAAATCGTCGATGATGGCGGTCGATGGGGCACAGGCGGCCACCACCGCCTTTGTGTCGCCCTTGTTGAATGCATCCACGAATTGGTGCACCGTCGCCATCACGGCGGTCTGCTCGGACGCGGCGGCTAATCCGGGCGCGAAGCGTGAGCACGAGGCCAAAGGTCAACGCCAAGATAGAGAATCGTCTAATGTTCATGCTTGCTCCCTATTGGATGCGCGCCTGCGGCGCTGCTGAATGGCGCAACGCGCTCGCCGCATGGTCCTTCTGACGATCCAGCGCAAGGGGTGAACGTCACCGGCCGAAGCTTTCTGCCGCGATGCCGGTCGCGCCTACTAGATGACGCGCAGTGCCGGCCTCTGAACAGGTCTGCCGCACTCGCATCCGAATTAACCAGCCCCTAAGCTTCCGAGAGAAGAACAGTATGAAGCATTTTCTCATCAGATATCGCCTCAAGAACGGGTCAAGCGAGGATTGGCATAAGGAGATAGCTCAGTTCATCGCCGCTTTGGAGAACGATCCAGCGTTGAAGGGCAAGATTTCTTATCGCGCTATGAAAGGCAAAGAAGACGCTGAATATTACCACCTCACCACGGTGAGCGACGAACAGGCCGTCAAGGACCTCGGCGAGCGAGATTTTTTCAAGCGTTACACGGACAAGGTCGAGCTTGCATCCGCTGGAGGCGTCGAGGTCTTCCCGTTAGAGATCGTCGCGCAGACCACACACTCAGCATGATGCTCGGCGCCCCAGGGCGCCGACCCTGCGCGGTATTTATCGGCTCTGGCCTAGGACAGCATCGGGGGCCTAGGGTCCTGTGGTCGCGCGTGGAATCTCAGGGCGATGCCGCGTGCTAGTGGCGCCAAGTCCAAACCCGCAAAGCCCGTGTCGCTCCCTAGCGGCACGGTCAGTTTTCTCTTTACCGACATCGAGGGCAGCACGCGGCGCTGGGAAGAGCACCGCGCCGAGATGCAGCAGGCAGTAACGCGTCACGATGCGCTGATGCGCCGCGCCAGCGCGAAACATGGCGGCGTTGTGTTCAAGACGATCGGCGACGCGTTCTGCATAGCGTTTCGACGCCCTGAAGACGCTCTTGGCGCCGCGCTCGATGCGCAAAGCGCCCTCGAAAAGGAAGACTTCGCGGGCGTCGACGGTCTTCGGTCGCGCATGGCTATCCACACTGGCACGGCCGACGAGCGCGACGGCGATTATTTCGGTCCGAGCGTCAACCGTGTCGCCCGCCTACTGGCCATCGGTCACGGTGGACAAGTCCTGGTGTCTGGCACCGCGGCCGATCTGCTGCAAGGGTCGATGCCTCCTCGTTCGAGTCTACGCGATCTCGGCGAGCACCTGCTGCGCGACCTCGCGCGGCCCGAGCAAGTGTATCAAGTCGTCTCCCCAGGACTGCCCGAGATTTTCCCTGCGCTGCGGTCGCTCGGTGCGCTTCCGAACAATTTGCCGCGCCAAGCGACGACCTTCATCGGGCGTGACGAAGAGCTGACCGAGATCAAAACGTTGCTCGCAAAATCCCAATTGGTGACGCTCGTGGGAACGGGCGGCGTCGGCAAGACGCGCACCGCATTGCAGGTCGGTGCGGATCTGCTCGATGGTTCCGGCGATGGGGTCTGGTTTGTCGATCTGGCGCAAGTCGCGGCGCCAGGATACGTCATCCCCGAGATCGCTCGCGTGTTCAAGCTACAACCACAATCGGAGCGCGATTTTCTCGACGACCTGCGCCTCTACCTCAAGAGCAAGAATCTGCTGCTGATCGTCGACAATTGCGAGCACGTGATCGCCGAGGTGTCGCGCGTGGTGGCTGATTTGATCAAGACATGCCCGCGCGTCTGGGTGCTTGCAACGAGCCGCGAAGGCCTCAACGTGCATGGCGAGCAGGTCTACCGCATGCCGTCGCTTTCGGTGCCTGCAGCAAACGAGAAGATCGACGCTGAGGCTGCGCTACGCTACGGCGCCGTGGCGCTCTTCGTGGCACGTGCCTCGGCGTTGGATTCGCAGTTCGCTTTTAGCGATGACAAAGTGCCCATCGTCCTGGATATCTGCCGGCGGCTGGACGGGATCGCGCTCGCCATCGAACTAGCCGCGGCTCGGGTGACGATCCTCAGTCTCAAGCAGCTTTCGCAGCGCCTGGACGAGCGGTTCCGGATTCTCACCGGCGGCGACCGGACCGCGCTCCCTCGGCAGCAGACCATGCGCGCTGCGATCGACTGGAGCTACGAGCTGCTCTCCGAGACCGAGCAAACGCTCTTCCGCAGGCTCTCCATATTCCAAGGGGGCTGGACGCTTGAGGCAGCCTCAGCCGTGTGTTCTGACGATTCGCTGGACGAATTCGCCATCTTCGACGCGTTGGCGCTGTTGGTCAACAAGTCGCTGGTGGTCGTCGAGCTAGGCGCCGAGACCCAACGCTACCGGCTTTTGGAGTCGCTACGGCAGTACGGAGTAGAGCGTTTGAAGCAGCGCTCCGAGTTCGACGCCGCCGCCCGAAGTCACGCTCATTATTTCGCGGACTATGGCCGGCGCGTGGCCGAGAAATGGCAGATGATCCCCGACATCGCCTTCCTGGCATCCATTGATGTGGAGATCGACAATATCCGCGCCGCGATCGACTGGGCTTTGGCACAGAACAACGATCCCATGCTCGGTGCGGGGCTGGCCGAGCGTCTCTGGATATTTTGGTTTGGTCGCAGTCCGAATGAAGGCAAACGTTTGATGGAAGCTGCCAGATCGGTGGTGGACAACGAGCGCGATCCGGCCTTGAGCGTCGATGTCGATCTCGCCCTGACGCGTATGCGTATCGGACGATCGCGGGAAGAGAACCTGGCGCTTTGCGAACGCGCACTCGAGAAAGCCCGAGCACTCGGTGATGAACGCAGGCTCGCTCGCGCGGTCTTCTACTGGGGTGAGGCGCTCGTTTTCGAAGGCCGGTATGAGGAGGCCGAAGCCGCATTGAGCGAAGCGCTGGGGCACGCGACGCGGGTCGGCGATCAGTATCGCGCGACGTCTGCCACCCAGCTCCTTGGAAAAGCTTACGTGCGCTTGAGGCGACTCGACGAGGCGCGCGAGCGCTTTAACCAGGCGAATCAATACTATGCGACGCGTTCGGTTGAGCGCAACCACGCGATCGCACTGATCGATATGGCGCTGCTCGAAAGACTGAGCGGCGATCCACAACGCGCGTTGGCGCTAACCCTTGAAGCGCGCAAGATCGGGCAGACGCTACGCGACCGCCAGCTCGAGATCATCGCGGAAGCCGCCGGCGGTTGGCACTGCTTCCTGTCAGGGCAGTTTGATGCCGCTCGGGCGACCGCTCGCCGTTACGTAGCCCTCGCGGCTGAGGAGCGTTTCGAATTCGGGTTAGTGAGCGGGATACAAACGCTCGGCGGCGTGGCGATTCACGAAGAGAACTTTGAGCGAGCCGCCCGTTTGCTTGGGTACTCCGAACACCACGCAGACAAATTCTTCGGACAAAACCCCTGGGTCGAGTTCGACATCGAGACATTTCTCAAGCCATTGCGCGAGCGGCTCGGGGAGCAGATGTTCACCGCGTTGACGAATGAAGGCGCTGGCTGGTCAGAAGATCAGGCGGTCGCGGAAGCGCTCAAGGTCTGAAGTCTTTCGCCGAGGGTTGCGGCTCGTCTTATGTCGACTCGGTGACCACCGCGGTCGAGTCGATGAGGCGGGCGAGCCTGTTCACGTCGCATGGGCGCTCCAACAGCGTCTCTGGGTCCCATTCTTTTCGGTTCGTGTTGAAATAATCGTCGCCATAGACGTGGATGGCGGCGCTCAATCGGTCGATCGGGTTCACAAGGGAGTGGATGAAATCACTTCCCAAAAACGTGGCATCTTTTTCGCAGAGCGATTTGGCGCCCGCTGCCTCAACCTTACCGCTTGCTATTGGGTAGTCGACGCCAGAAGATGTGATCTTCGCGACCGCCATAAATACCATGAACGCCCCACCGTGCATGGTTGTGCGGTAACAACATCATCCGCGGCGTCCAGATGACGTTGAGGATGGTGAGGTCGTCTGCTCGATAGAGCACTTGGATCTGACCGGCTTTTGGTTCGCCTAAGGCCCTGATGACCGCCGCCGGGTCGGACACCGCCCGCGCGACCACGTCGCGGACGGAACCGCCAAGCGGATCCCGCAAAGCCGCTGCTCGGCAGTCCGCGACGAATCGGTCAAGTTCAAACATGTCAACGACTCCGGTGAAACGAGTGATACGGGGAGGTTATGGCCGCGGGATAGCGCCCCCTTGGGCTGGACGCTCCGTTACTATGCCCCTACATTCTTCAGTCTATTTTCTTCGATTTTTCAGGTTGTGGTGCTCAACTTGACCTACGGGGCGATCGGCGTCAGGGAGGGCATTGAAGATGAGTACACGTGCGGCGCTGAGGACCGCTTATGCCGTTGTCGCCAGTTGGCTGATCGTCGGGTGCGGACACCATGGGACTTCAAGTCTTATGGCGGGGCCACCGCCGCAGCCGCCGCAGCCCGCTGTGTTCGACGTGGACGATCTCCCCTTGTCCGACTTCGCGCTCACCCCTGAGGTCAATGGACCGGGCGCCAAACCGCAGCTTTTCGTGGCTAACGCAAGCTCGGTGCTCGGATTCTTAGAGAACGCCAACGGGAACGTCGCGCCGAGCAAAAATATTTCCGGGAGCATGACTGGGCTTTCCGGCGCAAATGGAGTCGCCGTAGGCCCGACCGGTAAGATCTACGTCAGCACCTCGTCGAACGGCCTCCTGGTGTTTGCCGCGAGTGCGAATGGCAACGTGCCGCCGATCCAGCACATCATCGCCCCTTCAGGCATATCCGGGATCGCCATCGATAGCACCGGCAACATCTACGATGCTGTTTCGACGGACGCTATCCATGTCTACGCGCCAAACGCCACCGGCTCGCCCGCGCCCATCCGGGTGATCGCCGGCGCCAACACCGGGCTCAACAATCCGAAAGGCATAGCGGTCGACGTCAGCAACAAGATCTATGTCGCAAACGCAGGCGCTAATAGCATCACCGTCTATGGTGCCGTTGCGGTCGGGAATGTCGCGCCGCTACGGAGGATCGCAGGCGCTGCGACGACGATTCAATCTCCGGTCGGGATCGCCGTCAACGTGAAGGGCAATATCTACCTCGCTGAACGAACGGGCAAGTTCTTGGTGTTCGGCCCGACCGCAAACGGGAATATGCCACCAGCTCGAACAGTGACCGGCTCGGCGTCTAACTCTCAATTCAACGGCATCGCCCGCAGCATCGCTGGGACGACGACTCTCGCTAACGCGACTACCACCTCGCCTTCTCACAACGAGGTAGACACCTTTGCGCCGACCGCAACGGGCGTTTCAACGCCAGCGTTGGTGATCAGTGGCAGCATGACCGGCTTGGCCCAGCCCTTCGGCATCGGCCTCTTCGAACAGCTGCAAACCGTCGGCGTGCGCCTGAGTGGCGAGATGTCGACCAACGATCCGCATTACGGTAGTATCCTCGGGTATTTCAATGGCACGACATCGATGACGAGCTTGCTTGTCTCACTCACTGCGGGCGATCCGGTGCAATTCATGAATGTCGACACGGTCAACCCGCACACCGTCGCGTTTTTGGGCAATGCAACCGCCACCCACGCGCCATGGCCAACGACGTTCACGGGTGGTATAACAGCGTCGGCGGCAGGAACGTTTATCGGCACGCCGGGGTTCACGACGGGAACGCTCAACCCGGGTCAGAAATCGAAGATCTACTACGCGGGCGGGCCAGGCTTCTACATGATCGGCTGCTTTTTTCACTATGTCTCGAACGGGATGCGCGACGTCATCGTCGTTCGATGACCGAGCGCGCGCAAGGGTTGTGTGCGTCGTGCGAAACACCCTTGGCTATGCCACAAACCACGCTTGCGGTCACGGTCAAACCCAGCGCCCGCGCGACGCTCGTTTCTTTTGACGATGGCTTGCTCACCGTTCGGGTCAAGGAGCCGGCGCAAGAAGGGAAGGCCAATGAGGCATGCCGCAAGGCGCTTGCCAAGGCGATTGGGGTTGCGCCTTCCGCCCTGAAGCTGCTGCGCGGCACGAAGTCGCGCCTCAAAGTCTTCGCCCTGCTCACTCTGACCCCAGCTGACGCACGCCAGCGGCTTGACCGCCTGCGCTCAAAACAGTAGACGGCTCATGACGTTGCTCGACCGTTTCATACCCTCACCTCGCCTGTGTGAGATCGACCACGTCGAGGTGAACTGTCCGATCGATCGCGCCTGGACCGCGGTCCGCCATGTCGATATGGCACGTTCCCCTGTCGTGCGTGGGCTGTTCGCTGTGCGGACGCTACCGCAAAGACTACGCGGGCGGACAAGTACGGCTGAAAGCCTGCGGATCGACGACATCACGGCCAACGCCGATGGGTTTCGGATCCTCGACGAACGGCCTGGGGAATCTGTCACCGTGGGCGCGATCGGGAAGGTCTGGCAGCCCAACATACCATTTGTGCAAGTGCCCGCGGAACGATTCGCGGCGTTTGACGAGCCGGGTTGGGTCAAAGTCGCCTGGGAGCTTCGTTGCATGGCAGTCAGTGATGCCACGACACAAATCGCGGTCGAGGTCCGGGTCAGCGCCACCGATGACGGATCGTGGCGGCGCTTCAAACGCTACTTCCTTCTGATTGGCCCATTTTCGCGCTTCATTCGCCGACACATGCTCGGCATGCTCGCGCGACAGCTTGGGCGGGTTAGTGGTCGAACCAGCGATATTGCAGGGTCACACTGGCGGTATTGAATTTGGAGCCCTCTTGACCGGTGAGCCATCGCGACCACGCCAGCTTCGCGGACAACCCGTGGCCGATCGGGGCAGAAAACGCGAAGCCGTAGCGCGAGTTCGCCAAGAATGTATGTGTTGAGATGCCGTTGATGCTGACCTCGCCACCTGTGTAATAGGTCGCGCCTGTTGAGAGCCACATGCCGGGACGGAAATTGTAGCCGACATGGGCTTGAAAATCCCATACTGGATCCTGCGCGCGCACCGTTCCGCCGAAGAAGTCGTTGTTGTCCGTGTACAGCGTTGCCGCCGCGGATCCGTCAACGAACCACTTCTGGATCGGTTGCTCGGCGCCAAGCTCAGGCCTGAACGACCAGCGGTTGGAGCTGATGTTGATGAGGTGCGCAGGATTGTAACTGCCGGTCGGCGCGTCGATCGTGAGACTCATCCCAAACGTCGTCGTCGGCTTGCGACGGGCGAACTCTTTCGGGGTAAGCGCCGGGTCACCGATCAGATTCCAAGTGAACCGAAGGTCGAGATCGCCAAGCCCAGAGCGCGAGACCTCCTCGCCTTGCCCCTTCAGTTGGCCGGTGAGATCACCCTGGACGTAGGGTAGCACGAAGGATAGGCTGGCCGTATGCTTCCCCAGCGCAAAGGTGTGGTCGTAGCCGATGTATCCATAATTGATTCTGGCCTGCACGTCTGTGACCGGCAGTACCGGGTCCAACGATACGCCTCCAGTCGTGCGGGTGTAATTCAAGATCAGGAAGTTCGTGCCGATAGGGTTGGCCGAGAAGCTTCGGGGCTCCAGTTCTTCTGCGTGGGCGCTTGTGACGTTCGATACGAGAAACAGGGCGGTGAGGGCGATAGCCATGCCGCGCCATGGAAGGGGCCTACGCATGCCCGCCTGTACTGCAGCGGCGCGGCTGATACCTCGAAGCCCCGACACCGAGGACAAATAAAAGAGCGAAGCAATCACGCTTCGCTCTTTTGCCCTTTCGAAGGCTCTACTTGCGCCGCCGCCTCATGACTGCCGAGGCCACAACCGCCCGTTTCACTTTCTTCCTTCGCACACGCCGCTTCACGGCCCGCACGACCGCCGCGCCGACGAGCGCCCGTTTCACTTTCTTCCTTCGCACACGCCGCTTCACGGCCTTAGCTACTACGGCGCGTTTAACTGCGCGCTTTACTTTTCTCTTAGCCACTATGCTCACTCCTTGTTTTCAGCAGAGCACTGGACAACGCTCACACGAGCTTAATACAAACTTTGCTCTCGGCGTGCTGTCTCCTTCTCGCACGGAAAAGTTTGAACGCACAAATCGGAGTGCACGGCGCATCTCTTCGCAGTACGATGAGCGCATGATTAACTCGAAAATCGAACCATGTTCCGCCAATCACTTGTTGCGATTCACGGTCATGCCCATCGCAACCGACCTGACTCAGCGCATCCGGCAAACACGGGTGGACGACTACGGCAACCAGCTCGCTGTTTGGGAATCCGAGTACCCGGCACCGTGCAGACACTGTCTGCGTATAGCGCCGGTCGGGACTTCGCTCATCGTCTTCGCATACTCCCCGTTCTCGAGCAAAGGACCGTACGCCGAAGTAGGCCCGATCTTCGTGCACGCCGGCGACTGCGAGCGCTATGCGGCCAACGATGTTTTCCCTAGCGACTACCGCGACCGCGTCCTCACCCTGCGGGCCTACAACGATCGCGGTACGATAGAAACCGCGCTCCTATCAGTGGCGGGGGATCCCGAGTCATCTATAACGGAGCTGTTCGCCGACGAGCGCGTGCGCTTCATCCATGCCCGCAGTCCGGCATGGGGATGCTTTCATTTCCGGCTGGACCGCGCTTAGCCCCCGAGCTGATTGAGCATGCGCCGCGCGGTCGCGTTACCAGGGTCGATCGTGAGCACGCGGTGCCAATACTCGATCGCCGACGCGCGGTTGCCGGCGTGCAAAGCCGACCATGCGGCGAAATCCCAGCTGAAGGCATCGTTTGGCGCGTAGCGCGCGCTATGCAAGAACGCTTCGCGCGCGTTGGCATACTGCTTATCGGCGAAGTAGGCGCGGCCAAGGTCGAAAGCCAGCGGTGCATAGGTCGGGCTGTAGGAGAGACCCTCGCTGAATATCCGTATGGTCTCCTTGCGGGCGACCGGATCGGCTAGGTTCATGCGCTCGAGCTCACCCCAAGCCTGCCATCCCTGTGGCACCTTGGGATCGACGCGTGTGGCTTTTTTGTAATAGTACTCGGCGTCGGACAGCCGGAACGTGCGCTCGAAGTTGACGCCACGATAGTACACGGTGAACGCGATCACCGGGCGGAAAATCAACCAGCCGACGACCAGCACGATGACGAGGATGATCCAGCGGTCGTACGTGCGGATGATGTATGGCCGAACGTCTCGCTCCGGGGATGTCGCCCCCATCGGCACGCTACCGGTCATGCGATCACCGCGAAGAAGAGCGCCAAGAAGACGAGCACGTAGCCGGCGCTCATCTCAGCCGCGAGATGCCATTTCTTGACCGCCGGATGGTGCATGTACCAGGGCGCCAGTGAGCCGACGAACAGGACCGGCGTGCCGTGCCCAACACCGAAGGCGAACATGAGCAGGGCCCCAAGCGCCAGTTTGCCCTGAAACGTGGTCACTGCCAGTGCGCCGATCATGAATGGCGTCGCATCGGGAGCGATGAGGAAGGCGAACCCGAATCCGAGTAGATACGCGCCCATCAGTCCATGCCCGGCGACGGAGAGTGCTGGGATCTCCCAACGGATCTGGACCAGACGGATCATGGATAGGCCCATCAGCAAGCACAGCGCGGACGTGAAATAATACAGGAAGCCCGTCAGGGTCAAGAGCTCGCCGAACGAGCCCGCCATCGCGCCGACGGCGGTGTACACCGTGCAGATGCCGGCGACGAATGCAAGCGAGAGGCCTACCGCGCCCCAGAACGTCTTCGCTTCCTTGCCCGCATAGTTGACGATCGCCACCATGCGCGGAACGCTCGATGGGCTGAGACTGCTCAGCACGCCGCCGAAAAGCATGATCGCCAGCGCCACGGGGAGATGATGCTCGACGACGTCGCGCATATTTTCCGTGAGCTCCCAGATGTTGCCCCAGTCCATACATCTACCTTATCGGCAGCAGGCCTGACCGCTCAGAGGGCAAAGCAATACGGGACATGATTACGCATGCCGACATCGAGCGGCTCATCCAGGACGCGCTCCCAGACGCAAAGGTCCAGACCACCGACCGCACCGGCACCGCCGACCATTACAACGTCATGGTGATCTCGGCCGCGTTCTCGGGGAAGTCGTTGCTCGACCAGCATAGAATGATCTATGACGCGCTCGGCGGGGCGCTCAAGGATGGACGGCTGCACGCCGTCGAGCTCAAAACGGAAGTGGCGAAATGACCGACGACCTTAAGCAACAGATCCAGGACGAGATCCGCGCGAACAAGATCCTTGTCTATGGCAAGGGCACGAAGACCGCTCCGCGCTGCGGCTTCACGCTTGAGACCATCGACTTCTTCCAGCAGATCGGGTTCCCGTTCGAGGTGCTCAACGTGCTGGGGGACGACGCCAAGCGCGAAGCCTTGACCGAGATGACCAACTGGCCGACGTTGCCGAAGGTCTTCATCAACGGCACATTCTATGGCGACACGGATACGCTCGGCCCGATGCTGGAGAACGGCGAACTCGAAAAGGTGATCGCCGAAGCATTCGCAGACGCGCGCGCATAGCGGACCGGCGTTCCGCGAACAATCATCTAGATTCCTCAGAGCGGCTTGTTGGAGGGCGTTTATCACCCGCCTGACGAAAATAGCCGTCCCAGGCTTGGCAGACATTTAGCTGCCATGCTCTCCATTATTTACGAGAGAAATGCGAACACTTTTCGGGCGCGGGGCTGACGCGCGTAACACCTCCGCGTCGCTTCGAACCGCCGCGCTGAGCGGACCCGCCTTCACGGCGGCGACAGTTTTGGCCATCGCCCTCGTCGTCTCTGTCGTCGGCTCGATCGTCACGTACGCCCGCGTCAACAGCGCCTACGTACGCCAAAACGCGATCGTCCAGGCCGAAGGCCAGCTTGAGAGTCTGCTGCGCTCGCAGCTGGATGAGGAGACCGCCATCCGCGGGTTCCTCGCCTCTGGTCTGCGGCTCTACTTGAAGCCGTACTACAAGGCAGAACCCAACTTCGAAGTCCACGTGAATCAATTGCAGAGCTTCCTTGAAACAGCCCACCTCGAGGAGAGCTACCAGATACTCTTCGATTTGCGGCGCAGCCATGCGCTCTGGGAGAAGGAGGTCGCCCAGCCGCTGATCGCTCACCCCACGGCGCCGGGCGAGATGGAGCGGCTCGATAAGGGCAGGCTCCTCGTCGATCAGATGCGCCGAGACGTCGACCAGTTGACCGTTCTGCTCGACGCCCAGTCCGAAGCCGCCGCGGATGCGGTCAAGAGCTTGTTGCTGCGAGCAGCGACGCTGACGGCCGCGCTCATGTTGCTCTTCGGCACCTCTGCCATCATCGCCGATCTCGTACGCTCGCGCACCCAAGCCGCGCTCGAGCGCGAGCGGATCGTGGGCGACACGCTGCAGCGCGCCTTTCTCAGCGGCTGGGATGTCTGCCCCTCATTAGAGGTGGGAACCGCATATGTCTCAGCGGCGCGCGACGTCGCGGTCGGGGGCGATCTCTTCGACGTCCATCGCATCGACGAGCATCGTTGCCTGCTCGTCGTCGCCGATGTCAGCGGCAAGGGTCTGGATGCCGCGGTCGACACCGCATTCGTCAAGTACTCGTTGCGTTCGCTCGTCGAGGACTACGACGATCCGACGACGATTTTGCGCAAGTTCAACACCTCGTTCATCAAGTCGATACGTGACGATTCATCATTCGTCAGCTTATTCGCCGGCGTGATCGATTGCCGGGCCCGCGTGCTGCGCTACGCCAGCGCGGGGCACTCGCCGGTCTACCTACGGCGCGGCCTCGATGTCCGCCAATTGCCGGTCACGGGGCCGCTCATCGGGCTGCGCCGCGAAGATGAGTTCCAATCGATCGAAGAGACCCTGGTACCGCACGATATCCTGATCCTCGCCACCGACGGTTTCACCGAGGCACGCGACACCGCCGGAATCATGATCGACGACGCCGGGGCGATGAGGATCATCCGCGATGCTCCGAAGGCGCCGCAGAAGCTTGCCGATTTCATCGTGGCAGAGGTGACGCGTTCGTCGGGCGGCCGCATCGCAGACGACCTGGCCTTGCTTGTCGTCGAGCTCGAACCCGGTGACGGGCACAGCCCGGCCATGCCCACCGGCGCTTCGGCCCAGGCCCCGGCCGAGGCCGCGGCCCCCGTATAACCCCGTCGAACCGATGCGCTGCGGCCTTGCGTGCGAAGATTGCGGGGAGGTGCTGTGGGTCAGCCAGGGGATGCTCCATGTCCGCTGGCTACGCGACCGCGAGCACATCGTCCGCGAGGTCGCCGAGCACTCGTCGTCGGGCTTGGAGACCTGGATGAACGAGGGGCTTGCCTTTCTCGAAGAGCATCGCGGCCACGGCGTCGCCGTCGTCTCGGAGCGTTAGCGCCGTCCTTCCGGCCGCCTTGATAAAGAAAAAAGAGCGAAGGACAACTTCGCTCTTCTTCTTTTGATCGCTAGACGTTACTCTAGCGTTTCTTTTTCTTGGCCGTCTTTTTGGCCTTCTTCTTTGCCACTATCACACACCTCCATTCTGCGGAGTAAATGGGGTGAATCGCTCACGATGGAGCTTGGACGACTTAGTTGTGCTTTTCGCGCGACTAATCCTTTTCACGAAGAGGAGTTTTTTTTGGGTCGTCAACCTCACGCATGGATGCGCGGATCGATGCGATCGCGCAACGGTGTTCCCGAGCGATGATATTTTGTCGCGATGATCTCCGCGAGAATCGCAACCGCGATCTCTTCGGGCGATTGCGCACCGATGTCGAGCCCGATGGGACCGCGCAATCTCTCGATCGCCTCACGCGGCACGCCTGCCTCCATCAAACGCGTGCGCCGTTGCGCTTGCGTCTTCTTCGAACCGATCGCTCCGACGTAGCGCGCGTTGCTCGGCAGCACGCGCAGCAGCGTCGGATCGTCGAACTTTTCGTCGTGGGTCAACACCGCGACATAGGTGTTCTCATCCAGGGTGAGCGCAGGCAGCGCGTCGTCGGGCCAGTCGACGATCAGCGCCGTCGCCAGCGGGAAGCGCTCGCGGTTGTTCAAGGTAGGGCGTGGATCGATGACCGACACCGCAAACCCAGCCTGGACGGCCATTTGGCACAGGCTCACAGCGATATGGACCGCCCCGACCAGGATGAGATGTGGCTCGGGGATGCTCACGTCGATGAAAACCTCGTACTCACCAGCCGTCACGGTTTTGGATTGACCCGAGGCGATCAGCTCGCGGACGGCGTCCTGCACGATCGCCTGCGTCCGCGCATCGATCAGCTCACCTCCGGCAGAGCCGTCGGCATACGCGACGACCTTCTCACCGACCGCTTGCGGGCCACGCACGATCGTGCAGATGGCAAACGCGCGCTGCGGCGCGACCTCGAGCGCCGACGTGACCGGCTCGACGAAAACGTCGATCGCACCGCCGCACGATAGCCCTATATCCCACATCATGTCGCGATTGATGCCGTAGCGCGCGATCGTCGGCTTGCCACTGGCCAGCACCGCCTGTGCTTCTTGCGCGACCGCGGACTCGACGCAGCCGCCGCTGACCGACCCGGCAACCTTGCCGCTGGCCGCCACGATCATCTTGGCGCCCTCGGAGCGGGGCGCTGACCCATCCACCTTGATGACGGTGGCCAGCGCGAGCTTCTCGCCATCGCGCCGCCACTGTGCGAGCGTGTCCATGATGTCGTTCATGCCGATCTCCATGTGGCCCTCATACCGCCTCCTCGCTTTGCAGCACCTGCGCGCGCGACGGCCGGCGCGTGTCGACGGCGTGCAACGCCAGGACTAGTTGCGCGAGGCTCTTGAGATTGTGTGCCGGCAGAAAGTCATCCACGAAGGGCAGTGCCGCCTGCATGCCGATGGTCTGCGGCCGGTACGTGCGGCTGCCGAGCAATGGGTTGAGCCAAATGAGCCGGTAGCTCATACGCTGCAGGCGGCGCATCTCACGCGCGAGCAGGCCGACGTCGCCGCGGTCCCAGCCGTCGCTGATGATGATGACGATCGCCCCGCGGGCCAGCACCCGGCGCGCCCAGCTCACATTGAACTCACGCAAGCACTCCCCGATGCGCGTGCCTCCGCCCCAGTCCGCGACGCTGGCTGCCACCTCATCCAGCGCCTCGGCGACATCGCGCCGGCGCATCTGCCGCGTGATGCGCGTCAGTCGCGTGCCGAAGACGAAGGCCTCGACGCGCCCGATCGAATGGCGCATGGCGTGGATGAATTGCAACAGCAGCCGAGAGTAGCGGTCCATGGATCCCGAGATGTCGCATAACAGCACGACGTCGCGTTGCGTGAGGCGCGGCTTGCGGGTGCGCAACTCGAGCGGCTCGCCGAAGCGGCGCAAGCTCGCGTGCAGGGTCCGACGCGCGTCGAACACGCCGCTGCCTTTTCCCGGACCGCTGCGCCGCGATTCGCGCTTGCCCAGCTCGAGGCGACGCGCGCGCGCAAACTCGTATGCCAGCTCGACCTCGGCTTGGGTGAGCCGGGAGAAGTCTTTCTCGCCGAGCGCCTCCGCGAAGCTGTAGGTGAAGCTGCGGTCGCCTTCCGGCACGAGATGCGCGGGGGTCCCATCCCCACCAGAACCATCCTGCGAGCGCGATCTCGCGGTCTGCCGTCCTTGCTCGACCCGCTGCGCGGCGCGGGCGGCAGGCTCGTCTCGCTTTGTCCCCGGCGCGCCACCCGAGCGCTCGCCCGGCGAGTCCGGTCCGCGTGACGGCGCGAACGCCGACCAAAAAGCGTCGAACGCGGCGTCAAAGCGATGGCCCTCTTGCGCGCTGCGCACAAAGATCGCGCGGCCGGCTGCTTTGACGTCCTCGCGCGAGGCGAATCCTATCTCGGATAGCGCCTGCGCGAAGAGCACGATGCGGTCGGGCTGCGCACCCAGACCGAAGCGCCGCAGCACTCGGCCAAAGACGATGAGGTTGAACGCCAAAGCGTTGACCGCGCCGCTCATGCTTGGGCGGCGACCTTCTTGGCCTCGTGCACGCGAGCGGCCAAGCCCGCGTGCCGCACCTTCTTGACATCTTCTTGATATTTGAGCAGGGCGCCGATAGTCTCGGCGACCACTGCTTCGTCAAGCGTCGCCTTGCCAAGCGCGACGAGCGCTGCCGCCCAGTCGATGGTCTCGGCCACGCCTGGCTGTTTGTAGAGCGAATCGGAGCGCAGCGACGCGACGAAGGCTGCGGCTTCGCGGGCTAGCGCGTGACTGACGCCCGGCACTTTGGTCTCGGTGATCTGCGCTTCTCGCGCCAGGTCCGGATACTCTATCCAGTGATACAGGCAGCGCCGCTTCAACGCGTCATGCACCTCACGCGTGCGATTGCTCGTGAGCACCACGATCGGCGGGCGCTTGGCGACGAACGTGCCGAGCTCCGGCACGGTCACGGCATAGTCGGAGAGCAACTCGAGCAAGAACGCCTCGAACTCCTCATCCGCGCGGTCGATCTCATCGATGAGCAGCACGGCCGGTTCGCCTTGATCGTCGATCGCCTGCAGCAGCGGCCGTTTGATGAGGAATTCCGGACCGAAGATCTCACGCTCGGTGGAGTCGAGCGAGGCTTGTGCGCCGCGGGCTTCAGCCAGACGGATGTGCAGGATCTGGCGTGCATAGTTCCACTCGTAGACCGCATGGTTGACGTCGAGGCCTTCGTAGCATTGCAGACGGATGAGACGCCGGCCCAGACCTGCCGCCAGCACCTTGGCGACCTCCGTTTTTCCAACGCCCGCTTCTCCTTCGAGAAACAACGGTTTCCCTAAACGTAGCCCGAGAAAGATCGACACCGCCAGGCTGCGATCCGCGACATAGCGATGCTCGGACAGCAAGCGAGCGACGTCGTCGGCAGACTGCGGCAGGCTGGTGGTCATAGAAACGGGCTTCTGATGAAGCTGTGAGAATCCATTCGCTCATGGATCTCGACCTCAAGGGCCGCGTCGCGCTTGTCGCCGCGTCGAGCAGCGGATTGGGCGAAGCGGTCGCGGCCGGTCTAGCGGCCGAAGGCGCACGCGTCGTGGTCTCAAGCCGCTCGCTTGAGAAATCTAGCGCCGCCGCCGAACGTATCGCGGCGCGCACAGGCGCCCAGACCGCTGCCTTCGAGTGCGACGTGGCGATAGCCGGACAGCCCGAGCGCCTCGTGCGCGATTGTGTCGAGCACTTCGGCGGGCTGGACGTCTTGGTGACCAACGCTGGCGGCCCACCAGCCGGTGGTTTCGACGACGTGGACGACGCGGCGTGGGAACGAGCCGCGCAGCAGACGCTCATGTCGGTGGTGCGCTTGGTCCGCGCCGCGCTGCCGCATCTGCGCACGAGCGGACGCGGGCGCATCATCAATCTCGCGTCGACCTCGGTGAAAGAACCGATCGACAATCTGATCCTGAGCAACAGTCTGAGGCCAGCGGTCATCGGGTTAGCGCGGACGCTGGCACGCGAACTCGCACCAGCGAAGATCACGGTCAACAACGTCTGCCCGGGAAGGATCCGCACGCAGCGGCTGATGCAGCTCTATGGCGGCGATGATGCAATGGCTCGGGCAGCCGAACAGATACCGATGGGGCGCCTCGGCGAGCCCAGCGATTTCGCGCCGCTGGTCGTCTTTCTCGCCGGCGGCCCCGCGGGATACATCACGGGGCAGACCATCTGCGTCGACGGCGGATTGACCCGCTCGCTCATGTGAAAGCCAGTGGCGCGACTTTAGTCGGCGCCATCATCGGCCTCCTTGCGACCCCCTTATATGAAGAAGGCAGGGTGAACCAAAACGCGTCGCAAAGCTGCGAAGAGTGACTCGCTGGCTTCTCGGCGGCCTCGTGGTGGCCGCCGTTATCGTCCTCATCGCCGCACTGTATCCTAATGAGAATGCTCCGGATCGCGGGCCGGCTCAGGTCGTCGGTGGCGAACTGCCGGCGCTCACGCTGTCAGCGCTCAAGGGTCCGGACATGAGCTTGCAGGCGCTGCGCGGCAAGAACGTGCTGGTCAACGTCTGGGCTACCTGGTGCGGCCCGTGCCGACGGGAGATGCCGGCGCTGGCGAAGCTGGCGCGCTCGATGGGACCGCGTCTCACGGTGCTGGCGATCGATCAAGGGGAAGATTCTCGCGTGGTGGGCGCGTACGTGAAGCAATTCGGCGTCGATTTTCCGGTCTTCCTCGATCGCGACCAGCGCATGGGCACGATGCTACACCTCGTCGGGTTGCCAAGCTCGTTCTTCGTCGACAAGCGCGGGGTGGTCCGAGACGCCGTTGACGGCGAGATGACCTATCAGACGATGTCCGAGAAAGCACAGCGGCTGGTCGCCGGCGGATGACCAGCGATAATCGCTAAGAACGCTACGGAGAGAAGATGGTAAGCGGATTGTCCAAGTTCTCGGTCACCCCCGCGCTCAAAGCGGTGGCGCTGTGCGCTGTCGCCGTCTTCCTCTTCGCCGTCGTAGCCACGGGCGGCTGTAACTCGTCCACGGCGCCGATCATCGTCGCTTCTCCTCAACCGTCGGTCAAACCATCCGGCTCGCCTGGACCCAGTCCTTCACCGACGCCGACGCGCTCGCCGTCACCATCGCCGACGCCGACGCCTTCGCCGGTCAACTTCGTCATCATGGACTACGCCAGCGTGCCGCCTACTACGGATCCGACCTATGGCGAGATCGACGGCTATGGCCAAGCCACCGCGGCACCCACGACGACGCCGGTGCCCACGGTCGTCTCGCAGGTGGTGACCGTGCACTGCAATCAGACCATCAAGTTCTACAACCTGGATCGAGCAGAGGCGCATACGGCATCCCTTTTGGGGGTCGCCGCAGGCACGAATTGGCCGCCGACCTTCAATAACGTCAACGGTGCGGGCACCGCGAGCCCAGCATTCAGCGCGATCACCGACTCGCAGTTCTCGACGGGAAACCTCTTCGCGTATCCGTCGACCGCATCGGCCTCCGCGCTCTACATGACGGGTACGGTCGCCGGCTCGTTCTATTTCGGGGATTACTACGAGTATCTGCCTTTGAACCCGAAGCATCCCCAAATGAGAACCGTCATCACGGTTCTCTGCCCCTAACTTTACGATTCTTTCAGCCTCGTCTTCAGCGCCGTTTCATCCCCCAGAGTTACGCTACGTAGAGCGGGTGAGGCGTTGCGCCCTGTCGTCTCACCCGCACCGTGACGGCCCGGCCTGTCCTGGATCAGGCATCATCACCTGATCGCCCCCTCGTCAGCTCGCTTTGATCTGCGTCGCGAGTGCGGGTAGGATCTTGATGACGTTCTGCGCCAGCGTCTCGTAGTCAGGCGACTCGTAATCCTCGACGCGCCCCGCATCGCACAGCTGGGTCAGCGCCGGATCGATGGGCAGCTGTGCGAGCAGCGGCGCTCCGCTCTCGACGACCAGTTGCACGCCTTTGGATTCCCCGAACAAATCGAACCGTTTCCCGGTCTCCTTGTCCACGAAGTACGACATGTTCTCGACCAGCCCGACGATCGGCACCTTGAGCTGCTGCGCGAGCTTGACCGCTTTGCTGACGATCATCGTCGTCAACCCTTGCGGTGTCGTCACGAGGACCACGCCCGAGACCGGTAGCGCCTGCAGCACGGTGAGCGGCGCGTCAGACGTGCCGGGCGGCAGATCGATGAACAAGTAATCGATCTTTCCCCACTCGAGATCGGTGTAGAATTGCTGGATCGCACGAGAGACCATCGGTCCGCGCCAGATGACCGCGTCTTCTTCTTTGTCTAAGATGAGGTTCATGGACATGATGGGGATGCCGGCGCGCGTCGCGGGTGGATGCGGCTTCTTGTCGGCGCCTTCGTAAGGCCGCGCGCTGACGCCGAACAGCCGCGCCATGCTAGGCCCGGTGATGTCGGCGTCGAGGATGCCGACGCTGTAGCCGCGCTTGTGCAAAGCGACCGCGAGCAGCGCGGTGACGAGCGATTTTCCCACGCCGCCCTTCCCCGACATGACCGCGACGACGTGTTCGATGCCTGGCCTGCGCTGGCGCTCGGGGGGCGGGGTGTGGACGCTGGTCGCCTTGCGTTCGCGCGGCGGCGGGATCGTGCCGTCGGCGATGAAGCGATTGAGATCGGCGAGCAGCGCATCAAGATCGAGATGATGCACGCCTGCGCCTTGGCGGATGGTTTCGCGCGTCGACACGTGACATCCAGCGCACGGCAGTCCATGCGCGCCGAAGACCTGCTCGGCGCCGGGATGTTGCTCGACGACTTCTCTGATCGTGATGTCAGGCGAAATGGAAGTGCTCATGCGTTCCTCACGTATGTTCGCCACAAAGGACCGCAAATACCGCTCACGAAGCCCGTCGTCTGAGAGACCGATACACACATGCGTCGTTTCGTCTTTGCTCAAGGGCTTTCGACTGCTGCCATTGTCGCAGTCGCATGCGCGCTGATCGCCGGCTGCTCGAACACGCAGAATGGCGAGAACGGCGGCTCGCCGCAGGCGGGATCGACTCCCGCCGGCACGGTCATCAAGATCGGCGCCGACCTGCCACTGTCCGGCGGTGACGCGTCGGACGGCGTGCCCACCGCCAACGGCGTGAAACTCGCCATCATGGACGCCAACAAAGAACATCTCATCCCCGGCTTCACGTTCCAGGCGGACATCCTCGACGACGCCGTCAACGGCGTGCACTCGCCGAAGCCAGGGCGTGAAGAACATCCAGTCGTTCGCCGCGGACAGCGGCGGTGCTCGGCATTGTCGGGCCGTTCAACAGCAACGTCGCCAAAGTCGAAGATCCCGCTCACCAACAGCCTCGGCATCGCGCTCATCAGTCCATCCAACACGAATCCCGATCTCACCAAGGGCGTGCTCGCTCGGAGTTGCGCGTCACCAACCCGCAATCCATCACCTACTTCCGGGTGTGCACGACCGACGATATCCAAGGCCCGGTCGGCGCCGACTATGCCTGCGAAGATCGTCGGCTGCGCAAGGCATACTGCTCGACGACAATGAGACGTACGGCAGCGGCGTCTCCGACGCGTGGGGCGTCACAGTTCCACCAACGACGGCGGCACCGTGCTCGGGCCACGATCACATCACGAAGGGCCAGCAAGACTTCCACGCGCTGCTGACGCGCGCCGCGGGCCTGAATCCCGACGTGTCTTCTACGGCGGCACGACGTCCGACCGGCGGTGGTCTCGTCCGCAAGCAGATGGCGCGATTCAGCGGCTGGCGAGCATCGCCTACTTCGGCGCCGACGGCATCCGTAACGACCGAGTTCCTGCGCTGGCCGGCGCGACCGCCGACAACGGTCTACGGAACGGTCGCAGCCGTCAACGCCACCAGATCCCGGAAGCGAAGGCGTTCCTTGCCGACTTACCAAGCGCAGTTCAACCAGCCGGTCGGCTCGTACTCGGCCGCGGGCTACACGAGCGCGATGGTCATCATCGAAGCGATCGTCGCCAAGCGGTGAAAGAGCAACGGCGGGAAGATCCCCTCGCGCGAAGACGTGCTCACGAACCTGCGCTCGGTCAAAGCATTCGACAGCATCATGGGCGCGTTCGCCTTCGACCCCAACGGCGACACCACCAACAAGATCATCTCGATCTACGAAGCGCGCAGAAGGACGTATGGGTCTTTCTGACGCAGCGCAACTACGCTCGGGGACAAGTAGGCTCGACGGTGTTCGAGCTCCGCAATTGCGCCCATCAGTTCGTCCAGCAACTGATCAACGGAGTCGCGCTCGGTGGGGTCTACGCGCTCATCGCGCTGGGTTACACGATGGTGTACGGCATCATCGAGCTGATCAACTTCGCGCACGGTGACGTCTACACGCTCGGATCGTACATCTCGCTCTCGCATCCTCGCCCTCATCCCGCTTGAGCAGATTCACCAACGGTTCCGGAGCTCGCTGGCTGATCGCATTCGTGGTGATCGTCCTGGCGGCATTGCTGTGCGGCATCGTCGGCGTGCTGATCGAACGGCTGGCGTACCGGCGCCTGCGCAACGCGCCGCGGCTCGCACCGCTCATCACCGCTATCGGCGTGTCGCTCATCCTCGAGAACATCATGCAGATCTGGAAGGGCGACTCGGAGGTTTCGTTTCCGCAGTTCCTCCCCGACCACTCCACACGATCGCCGGCGTCGAGTTCCACGACCGGGCGGTGCTCGTCGTCGTGGTGAGCCTCGATCTCATGGTAGCCCTCAACCTGCTCGTCTTTCGGACGAAGCTCGGCACGGCCATGCGCGCCACCGCGCAAGACCGCGATGCCGCACGCTCATGGGCATCAACATCAACGCGACCATCGCCTGGACGTTCTTCATCGGCGCGGCGCTGGCCGGCGTGGCTGGGTTCATCTCCGGCATGTACTACGGCACCACGTTCTTCCTCAACGGCTACCAAGCCGGGCTGAAAGCGTTCACGGCCGCGGTGCTCGGCGGCATCGGCAACATCACTGGCGCCATGCTAGGCGGATTCCTCATCGGCATCGTCGAGGCGATGACGTCGCAATACATCTCCGATCAGTGGACGTCGGTCGTCGTGTTCTCGATCCTCATCCTCATCCTCGTGTTCCGCCCGAGCGGGCTGCTCGGCCAGCACGTGCCGGAGAAGGTGTGAGCACATGAAAAAGGCGCTCGCCATCGCCGCTGCCATCTTCTTATTCCTCATCCCGCTCTTGGACCGCAACGCCTCGCACATATCCGCCGATGCCGACACGGGGGGCCTCGTGCTGCTCGCGTTCGGCTTGAACATCATCGTCGGGTACACTGGGCTGTTTGGCTCTGGGATTCGCCGCGTTTTTCGCGATCGGCGCGTACACCTACGGGTTCATGGCGTCGCCGCAGGTGGGGCTGCACCTGAACTTCTGGTTGATGATCTTCGTCAGCGCGGCGGTCGCGGCGGCTTTCGGCCTGCTGCTCGGCGCGCCGACGCTTCGGCTACGCGGCGACTATCTCGCCATCGTCACGCTTGGGTTCGGAGAGATCGTGCCGCAAGTGCTGCAGAACCTCGACAAGTGGACGGGCGGTCCGGACGGCATCGCCGGCATCGACCAACCGCGACTCTTCGGTTACGCGTTTGGATTCAACCCCATTCCCTATTACTATCTGTATCTGGTCGTCATCGTCATCGCGTTCGCGTTGCTCACCAACCTGCGCTATTCGCGACTGGGCCGGGCTTGGATGGCGATCCGCGAGGATGAGCTGGCCGCCGCGCATTCGGGCATCAACACCACCGGCGCGAAGCTGGCCGCGTTCTCCCTGGGCGCGGCGCTGGCGGGTGTGGCGGGCGTGCTCTTCGCGGCTAAGCTGAGCACGGTGAGCCCCAGCGGCTTTGACTTCAACACCTCGGTCATGATCCTGGCGGCCATCGTCTTGGGCGGCATGGGCGATCTCGCCGGCGTGATCACGGGAGCGGTCATCATCGGCCTGCTCAACTTCTTGATCCTGCCGCAAGCGACGAACTGGATGCAAAGCCTGGGGCAATACCTGCATCTGGGCGCGCTTGCGAATCTCGATCTGAATCAGTACCGCTTCATGCTCTACGGCATCATCCTCGTGCTCGTCATGTTGTTCCGCCCCGAAGGCCTGATCCCGAGCGCGACCCGGCGAGCAGAGCTGCACGCAGAGCAAAGCGAGTCCGCTTTGCCGGAGGCAGCTTTCTGATGGCGCTGCTCTGCCTACGGTCCCTCACCAAGAGCTTCGGCGGACTCACCGCCGTGAAGGACGTGACCCTCTCGGTCGAAAGCGGATCGATCGTCAGCCTCATCGGCCCGAACGGCGCCGGCAAGTCGACGATCTTCAACCTCATCACCGGCATCTATACGCCCACGGGCGGCATCATCGAATTCGAGGACCGCGCCATCAACGGGCTGCGTCCGGATAGCGTGGCCGCCGCCGGCATCACCCGCACCTTCCAGAACATCCGGCTTTTCTCGTTCATGACCGTGCTCGAAAACGTCATGGTCGGACGCAACGTGCGCATGCACGCCACGCTCGTGGATAGCGCGCTGCGCACGCCGCGCGCGCGGCGCGAGGACCGGGCTGTTGAGCAGGCGGCGAGCGAACTGCTCGAGTTCTTCGGACTGACCAAATACGCCGGCGAGTGGGCGCGCAATCTGCCTTACGGCATGCAGCGGCGGCTGGAGATCGCGCGCGCGCTGGCGAGCGAACCTCGTCTCCTGCTGTTGGACGAGCCCGCCGCCGGCACAAACCCGGCCGAGAAGCAAGCGCTCATGCGCTTGGTGCAATCCATCCGCGATCGCGGCGTGACCGTGCTGCTCATAGAGCACGACATGCGGCTGGTGATGGGCATCTCGGATGAGGTGCACGTGCTCGACTACGGCGAGCAGATCGCGGCGGGCACTCCTGAGGCTGTGCGGCGCGATCCCCGCGTCATCGAAGCATATCTCGGCAAGGGCGCATGAGCGGCGTCGTCCTCTCTTTGTCAGGCGTCGAGACCTACTACGGACGCATCCAAGCGCTGCACGGCATCTCGCTCGACGTAGGCGAAAGCGAGATCGTGGCACTCATCGGCGCCAACGGCGCCGGCAAGACGACGACGCTGCGCACCATCTCCGGGCTGCTCAAACCGGCGCGTGGCGCGATCACGTTGCGCGGTCAGAGCATCGTGGGCATGCGGCCGGATGCCATTGTGCGCCACGGCGTCGTGCAATCGCCCGAGGGTCGACGTATCTTCCCGCGATTGACGGTGTGGGAGAATTTGCAGCTTGGCGCATACGCGCGCAAGGATGCAGAGAAGGATCAGGATCTGGATCGCGTCCTCATGCTGTTCCCGCGGCTGAAGGAGCGCCTCAAGCAAAAGGGCGGCACGCTCTCTGGCGGCGAGCAGCAGATGCTGGCCATCGCGCGCGCGCTCATGGCCCGGCCCAAGGTGCTGCTGCTCGACGAGCCGTCGTTGGGCCTGTCACCGATCTTGGTGGAGACGATCTTCTCGGTCATCGCTGACGTCAACCGGCGTGGCGTGCCTATCTTGCTGATCGAACAGAACGCGCGCATGGCGTTGCAAGTCGCGGCGCGCGGCTACGTCATGGAGACGGGAACGATCGTCAAGAGCGGACCTGCTCCTGCCTTGCTCGCAGACGACGACGTGCGCAAGGCATACCTGGGCGAGGAATAGCGCCGCCGCGCACGACGCGGACGCGCTCGCTGGGCGCGGCTTACGGGGCTGGGATGAGCTTGAGCACGTAGTCGTTGTCGTCGGCGCCGTACGCGATCCAGACGTTGTGCGTCGTGGGATCCACCGCTACCGAATGCGTGCGACGAGGCACCGTGATGTCGGCCAGATGCCGAGCGCCGGTGTCGGTCTCTTGGACGACCGAGAGCAGACCGATGCTGCTCGCGCAATACACGCGCCGCCTACCCGGATCGAACGCGATCTGGTCAACCTCTTGCGCGATGTCGACTGTATCGATGACGGCGCCGGTGGTCGTGTCGACGACTGCGAGCTTGCCGTTGGCGCCGGCTGAGAAAAGACGATGCGTGACACTGTCGACCGCCAGCCCGTGCGGTTCGGTCGCCGGTGCGATCGGCCAGGTCGCGACCACGCGGTTGAGGTTCGGATCGATGACCGCGATCGAGTTGGTCGACTCCACGTTCTGGTAGATGCGATCCGATGCGGGATCGTAGATGATGTACTCCAAAGCGCCGCCTATCGGAATGCTGGTGTACACCTTGTTGCTCTTGGCGTTGATCACGACTACCTGCTGATTGTCGAACCGGTCGGCGTACAGCATATCGTTCTTCGGATCGAAGGCGATGGCGTCTACCGGGCCGCCCACCGATATCTGGTCGTCTTTCACCATGAACTTGCGCCCGATCACGACCACGTACGGCGGACGCGACGTGCCGACGAAGTACTTGCCATCTTTGATGTCCACCGCGACGCCGTGGCCTTCACCGACAGCCTCTTGGCGCAGGATCGAGTCGTTGTTGAGATCGATGATGTCGAGTGTCCGGCTGCCGCTGTGCGCCACGAGCAGGCGCCGGTACTTATCATCGGTCTCCATGTAGTCGAACGATCCTGGGACGCGTGGGAGCATGATCGGCGTCTGTGGGGTGAGCGCAGGCGCATCCGCGCCGGATGATGCGTTGGCAAGCGCAATGCCTGCAAGCGCAACGGCCGTCGCCAGCATCAAAGGAAGACGCTTCATCTGACTCACCTACGCTATCTTGACGGCGAATCCGAGGCCGTCACCGATCGGCACGACGGTCGCATTGAGCTGGGGGTGCCCTAGCAATTCTTCATTGAACCGGCGGATGGCCTTGGTGGTGTCGGGGTCTTTGGCGTCCGGCCCCAGCGATGCCGCATGGCCCCACAACAGGTTGTCTGCGACGATCGTCCCCGACTTTTTCAGCAGTGGCAAACTGGCCTGAAGATACTGCGGGTATTCCTCTTTGAGCGCATCGATGAAGACCATGTCGAAAGAGTCTTTAGCAAGCGTGGGCAGCACGTCCAGCGCCGGTTGATTGACGATCGTGATCCGCTCGGCCACGCCCGCCCGCTTGAAGAAGCCGGCGGCGATGGCGGTTCGTTCTTTGTCCGGGTCGATTGTGACGACCCTGCCGCCGCCGCCCTGCGCACGCGCCATCCACAAGGTCGAATGCCCAAACGCGGTGCCGATCTCCAGGATGTTCTTCGCACCAGTCGCGCTGACCAGCACGGAGAGAAAGCGCCCCGTCTCACGGTCGACGATAGGAATGCCAGCACTACGGCCCTCGCGTTCCAAATCGGCCATGACATCATCGATGGGTGGGTGGATTCGTTCGAGATATTCGAGGTCGCGCTCGCAGGCCGAGTCCGTGCCCTGGTCGCTGACCGTGGCGGCGCGGACCAAGCTCTCGACGAGTCCGCCCGCCTTTCGCGCCGACGTCACGATGTTCGCAAACGCGGTTTGCGCCGCGACGCCGTCATCCTTACGCGTGGCGGCCAGATCCGCGGTGGCAAGGATCGCGCCAAGCGCGCCGTTGAGATCGTGGGCATGGGTACGGACGTCTACTCGCACGGTTGATCTCCGTTGGGAATCATAGGAACGAAAGCTGATCGCGGTCCTCACCTGCGGCCAGGCGCGCATCCGCCGGCACGAGGTCACCGAATCGAGCGACGAAATCCGCGACGCGGCGCAGAAGATAGTCGCGATCTTCGTCAGCCGCATAATCTTCGAGCAGCGAGAGCTCGCCGCCAGTGCGCTGATACACGCGCACTTTGTCGCCAACGGTCAAGCCCCTCTCGGCGAGCACCGTCGCGAGGCGGCGGTTGCCCGGTGAGTTGAACGTCTTCGACGTGATGGATTCGCGGCGCGAGAACTCGTCCGGAGTGAGCTTGCGGTCTTGGATCTTGTCCACCGTCTCGCGCACGAGCTCGGCGATCTCCCCATCCCGTCCTTCGATGAGCAACGCCGCGATCGCGTGCACGAGCGTCCTTCCGAACGGTTCGTCTCGATTGGAGCGCACGGCCGAGCCGCGCATGATGAGGTCGCCGCTCGATCGCTTGAGCACGTAGTTCTTCGCCTTGAGCGATAGCATCGCTGGGAATCGCTCTTCTGCCACGAGGTTCAGACCGTCGCCCAGCGTTTGCCCGAGCGACGCCACAACCGACTCGGGTGCGCCATTGGGGGCGACGAAGTATGCGCCGTCCGTGTCGGCCTCGATCACCGTGCAGCCGCGTTCGCGCAAGCCGTTGACGATCTGTGACATGACCTCACGGCCTGCTTCGGTCACGCGTCCGGCGGCGACCGGGTCGTTGAAATGCAACCCATTCGTGCCCAAGAATCCGAAGAACGAATTGATGAGGATCTTGAAGGCGTTCTGGAGGCCGTCGGCGCCAAGCTGGTCGTCGCTGCGGCCCTGGGCTGCCGCGTTCTCAGCGTCGCGTTTGACCGCCAGGCGCATGTCGCGCAAGCCGGAGAGCATCGGCAAGAACACCCCCAGGTCGTCATCCCACGGCGCAATGCCGCGGGCGAGCATGAGCGACGGGTAGAGGCTTTCGACGTCGCATTTCATGACGTCGCGGAAGACGCCGGTGAGAAACGCTTCGCTGAAGGCGCCTTCGATCGGCGCCATCGGACGGGGTCGCGGGATGGAATGGCGCTCGCGCAGGTAGGCGCGTACCATGAGGCGTTCGATGCGGCTGCCGATGCCCACGCACGCGATGCCTTGTAAGGTTTCAGGGACCATCTGCGCCTGGTAGAACTCGTTGGGGGTGACGAGCGCGGACAAGCGGTCGGTGTCGCGCGCGTCGTCCAGGCAATACGCCTTGATCTTTGCCCGCATATCCGGGTCGGACCACAGCGCGCGCATGTTCGCTGCGTCGACCATGGCGCGCGCATCGTCGCCGATGCCGAGATGGCGAACGATATGTTTGAGCTTGTAGTTCGGCAGCTTGCGGCTCACATCCCAGCGGACCGCCCCGATGAACGTGTCGACGATCTGACGCCCTTCGATGCGGTAATACTTCACCGCCATGCCGCTGTGCGTGCTGCGACGGATGTTCTCGTCCTGCCACATCGCCGTTCGTCCGTCGCGTCCCAGGCGCAGCGTGACGGCAAACCGTTTGGCGCGCTCCGCTAAGTACCACAGATCGAAATTGAAGACGTTGTGGCCCTCGATGATGTCGGGATCTCGTGCCTGCACCGTTTCGACGAACGCCTGGATGAGCGTGGCTTCGTTGGGGAATTCATCCAAAGCGAGGATGCGCTCGAAGCCGGTGCTGTCGCGAACGCCGATGACGACGATCTGACCGTCATCGCGATCGGGATTGACGTCCAGCGTCTCGAGGTCGAATTGCAACCGGCGCAATTCCGGAAAGCGCATGCCCGCGTAGAAGGTGTCGCCACTAGCGACCAGATGCGAGGTGATTGGATCGAGATAGACCAGCCGCTGGTCGGGCGCGAGCGAGCGAGCGCGGTCGTTCACCGCGGCGACGTCTGAGCTGAGCATCAGGTGGCGCAGCACGTGGCGGCCGCTAAGTTCTATCGTGCCCGTCTGCGGCTTGCGCGCGAGCAGCCAGTTCTGAAGCGGCACGATATCGCGCTGGGTCGTGCCCGCGACGCGACGATACAGAACGGCGGTCCCCGAGACTGTGTCGGGTTCGACTGCCACGATTCCGGTGCGGTGACCATGGCCGAAGATAAGATCGGACGTGTGGGGCACGGACAAGCCTACCGTTTTGCTTGGTTGCCTCCCTGCGCAGGTACTGAGCTCTCTTAGAACGATTGCCAGCGACGCATGTCGGCGCAATGCCCGACGAGCATCTCGATCGGCCGCTCGGCGCGAGCTAGGAGGAGAGCGGTCATCCGTACATGTCCCTCGAGTAAGACGAGTTCGTGGCCGTCCGTGACGGCGATCGCTCTCGGCAGCTTTTGGTCTCGCTCGTACCGTGCGCCGACCGAGCGGATCAGCGCCGCGATTTCCCGCATTCTAGTGCTGACTGAGGCCGGTATTTCTGCGTTCGCCAGCAGACGATCCAGTGCGCGCGGTTCGAGGTTGCTCGCCGCGACGCTGACGAGGCGGGTGGATGAGCTCAGATGGGTCCACACCGTCGTGTCGCTCACGTTGGCGTACTTCAGCTTCTCAAGCTCGGCGGGCGTGAGGCGCTCCCACTGCCACGTCACCGCTGAGGGAAAACCCGCAAAGAGATCAGCGCGTGCCTCGTAGCCGCGGTAGGCTAACAGCTTCCGGCGAGAAGCGTTGTCCGGTTCGGAGCTGGTGTCAGCGTTCTCAATGAGGCGAGCGCGCTCTGCACCACCCTCCTTGACCTCCGCTGGGTAGTGCCTACCGAATCGGGGCGAATCGACTTCCGATCTGATGAACTCCAAGACCATATCGTCTTCGCAAGCAGGCCTGGGGAACTCGGACACGGCGTTGTTCTCTGTCGAACGCGAGCTCAGTAATGTGTCGGCTGCGGCGTGGGCGTGGGTCCAGCAGGTGGCGATGCTTCGGGCACGTCGCTTGCCATGGGCAGTGGTATCGCGGGCAAACTCGTGGCTGGCAACGCGCTCGCGAACGGCGTCATCGGCGGGGCAGGCGGGGGTATGAACCCGGTGTCGGTGGGAGCCGGAATCGTGACCTTATCGGGAACGGCCGTCGCGTAGAGACCGGTATCCGGTGCCGTCGTTCCCCCGAGATATGCGGATGCGACGACAAATCCCGGTGAGCCATTGTACGGCGGTATGCCGGGCACGTATTTGACGAGCTTGATCGCGATCTTGACGCTCAGATCGTAATTGCCGTGGCGCTCTTTCGCCGTGGCGTTGCCGTGGCTGGTCGCGGCCAGAGTCATTCCTAAGAGCAACCTGTTCTGCGTCTCAAGGAACGACGTGCTCGTGGCTGCGCCCGCACCGCGCAGCGTTGTCGTGCCGAAGCCGGCGACCCTCATCTTCGCCGTGAAACCGGTCTTGCCGGTGGATGCGATCTGCGCGACCGTGGGATCCTGGTCGCCGGTACCGGTGGTGATGACGTTGTCCAAATCGACCGTCAATCGTCCGTAGGGCAGCTGCAGATCGCCCGTGCTCTTCCACGGGCGCCCGAGCTGGGGTAGATCGGTTGTGAGACCTGACAAGATGATGGAAGCCGGAGCGACCTCGCTCATCGCGCTGTTGGGTGCTATCGCTCCTTGGTCGTCGAGCATGGGGCTTGGCGGTGGCGACGCCGGTGAGGGAGTTGCCGACGGGCTCGGTGCAGGTGCGGGCGTCGCCGATCCAGCTACGGTCGGCGCCGGCGCCGCTGTCGCCACCCCGAGCACGGGACCTCCGCCGGACGCGATTCCTTCGATCGTCCAGGCGACGCTGCTGTGGACGTGCTGATGGAACGTCTTCGACGCAAGTTCGCCGGTCGCATCACGATACCGCACGATGAGCTGCGTCTCACGGTCGACGAGATAGACTTGTTGTTCGCCGATGCCGAACGTGTGCCCAGCGACGAAGAAGTAGGCTTTATCGTCAGCGCTCGTTCCGGGTGGCGCTGCGACGCCCATCGCGATGGCCGCCATGCTTGCCGCGACCGCGGCGGCGATGGCGAGTTTGGCGCGCGGGTTTGACTTCAATAGCCCAACCGAGGCGTCACCGTCGGCACCGGCGTCGGTCCCGCGATGGTCGGCACGGGCGAAGGCGAGGCCGCCGCGGGCTCGGATGAACCCTCGACCGGCGTCTGCGGCGAGGCACCTGCGGTTTGTGGAGACGGTGAGGTGTGGGTCCACGAGCTGAGCACCACGTTCATCGTGGCGGAATAGTTGTCGTGCGCCGAACGATTGTCCGTCTTCTCCACCACCGTGAGCGTGCGTAGTGCCTCGCCGAGCAGCAGATGATCGGCGTTGTCGTAGTACGACGTGCCGCTGATCGCGATCGTCCCCGTCGCTGGAAGACCGTCACTGGTCTTGAGCAATGCCCCATTGCCGATCGACTGCACTTCGTATACGGTAAAACCTTGGTAGGCCTTCTGACCGGTCACTTTGCGCGAGACCGTGAGGTGCACGTAGGAGTTGTCCGCCGCGCTAGTCCACGCGCTTCCCGGGCGCAGCGGATGCTGCATGATTTCGGCGGTGGTGGTGTTGGCAAAACCCACTGCCTCGGAGACGCCCAGACCCGGCTGGTCCTTCATCTGCAAGCGGCCATCGGGCATCACCTTGGCCGTCGATGTCGTCTGGGAGTCGAATGGTATGCCGGCATCGTTGCCTTGAAATTCGGTTCGGGCGTTCGCGTAGGCCGTGCCATCCTGGCCGATGGCGTAGATGGTGAACGTCTCCGTCCCCCGCGCAGCCGTCTCGACGGAGATGTCCTTATGCTTTGCGCCCCTGCACTGACATGATGCTGCTGCAGCTCGACCGTGATCTCGTAGATCAGCTGATCGCCGACCGCGAGCCGCGAGCCGGCACCTGAGTCGGCCTTCGAGCCGACCATCGCCAGAATGACGAACGACGCGAGGACGAAAGGCATCGCGACTGTCGCAAGACTTCTCAACTCGTGCCCTCCACCCGACGAACGATGTTCACGAGAGAACGTGGGCAGGTTTGGCAGCGATTGCAAATAAACCCTTCGCTCTTGTGAAGCTGGTCGCTGCGCTTTTCCTGACGTTGTCTGTATTCGCGCCTACGCTTGCGGATGCTGCCGCAAACGATGGTTTTGATTCGGGTCTGGCGCAAGCTGTGCGCAGTGCCACAGAGCGCTATCGCCTGGTCCTGTGGGCGCAGCAAGACGGTTACGTGCAGACGACCCAGTACATCGCGTCCTTTGGAACGATGTACACCAACCATACGCGCTTCGACCCCAAGGATCTGACGGCGCCGACGGTTCTCGTGTACGACGAGGCTGGCCGGCTCGTCGCCTGTGGCTATCAATTCCTCAACCGGTCGGCGATCTTCTCGCCGTTGAATGCCACGACGCTGAGCGGCTGGTACGACATCCCTAAACATGTTCATTATAATATCGTCGTCAGCGGCACTGAATATTACGCACAGCAGGCCTGGAATACGGACGAGCAGCCGACCGCGGCCGTGCTCATCGCTAAAAAGCTCATGCCGCCAGGTGCGACCTTGAAGTTCGCCTTTGTGCACCCAAACACTCGAGCCATCATCATCTGGGCCTGGCTGCCCAATCCGGATGGGTTGACCGAGACCGACAATCCATCGATGCCCTGAGGCGCGTGTAGGCGGTTCCATCCGATGACGAATAGCCAGGTGGCGCAACGGCTCAACGAGATCGCCTCGCTCATGGAGTTCGATGGCGAGCCGTTCTTCAAGATCAAGGCGTACGAGCGGGCCGCGCGCAGCCTCGAGGACAGCCAGACCCCGGTTGAAGCGCTTATGAAGAGCGGCGAGCTGGCAGAGCTGCCGGGCGTCGGCAAGGCTATCTCGCAGAAGATCGCCGATATCGTCGCGACAGGGACGTGCAAGTACCTCGAAGAGCTGCGCGCCAAATTTCCACCGACGATCTTAGAGCTCTTGAGCGTCCCCGGCATCGGCGCAAAAACCGCGGTCGCGTTGTATGGCGAGCTGGGCGTGAGCGGCTTGGATGACCTACGCAAGGCGATCGCCGACGGCAGCATCGCCAAGGTGCCGCGCTTAGGACGCAAGACGATCGAGAACCTGACCACCCACCTCGCGCGCCTATCCGACCGACCCAAGCGCATGCGGCTGGGTGACGCATGGCCGATAGCTCAGGGGGTGGTGGATGCGCTGTGCGCTCTGCCCTACGCGAAGAACGTCGTCGTGGCAGGGAGCCTGCGCCGCATGGAACGCAGCGTGCGCGATCTCGACGTCATCTGCACCAGCGCAAAGCCGGACAAGGTGCTGGACGCGTTCACCGCACTACCCATAGCCGAACGCATCGGCGCACGTGGCACGACCAAGGCTACCATCTGGGCCTCGCCTGGCATCTCCATCGATTGCCGCGTGGTGCCTCACGAGTGCTTCGGCAATCTGCTGCAGCATTTCACGGGCAATAAGGAGCACAACGTCTTGCTGCGTGAATTCGCCAAACGCAAGGGCATCAAAGTCAGCGAATACGGCTTGGAGGATGCGAGCGGTCACGTGACCACCTGCACCGATGAAGCGCAGGTCTATGCGGCGCTGGGTCTTTCGTTCATCCCACCGGAGATACGCCTGGGCCTTGACGAGATCGACCTTGCGCGGCGCGACGCGATCCCGGTGCTGGTGGAGCTCGCCGACATCCGCGGCGATCTGCATGACCATACCGATTGGAGCGATGGTGTTTGCAGCATCGAGGTGCTGGCTCGCGCGGCGGCGCAGCGCAAGCGCGAGTATCTCTCCATATCAGATCACTCCCCAGGCCGCGCCGTGGCCAACGGCCTCTCCATCGAGCGGCTGCGCGAGCAGATCGGCATTGTCGCATCCGTGCGCAAGAAGTACGGCGTGCATCTGCTCACCAGCTCCGAGGTGGACATCCGTGCCGACGGCACGCTGGATCTCCCAGACGACGTCCTCGCGGATCTTGATATCGTCGTCGCTTCCATCCATTCATCGTTTCGCGCCACGAAGGAGCAGCAGACCAAGCGTCTGTTGGGCGCGATCGAAAACCCCTACGTCAGCATCATCGGGCATCCTACCGGCACGCTCATCGAAGAGCGCGAGGGATATGAGTTCGACGTCGATGCCGTCTTCCGCGCCGCAGCGCGAACGGGTACGGCGCTTGAGATCAACGCCAACCCGGCGCGCTTAGACCTATCGGCCGATCTTGCCCGGCGCGCGCGCGAGCTGGACTGCACGATCTCTATCGATACGGACGCGCACCACATCGAAGACATGGACAATATGCTTTTCGGCGTGGCGACCGCGCGCAAAGCGGGCATCACACCTGAGGACGTGCTCAATACCCGTTCGCTCGAGGACGTGCTCGCCTTCGTGCGCCGAAAGCGCGCCCTCGCGGGTTAGGAGACGCCCAACCGCTCCAAAAGCTCGCCTGGCGCGTCCCAAGTGGGCGGGCGATATGCCGTCGTGAAATAGCCATGATAATCGGAGCCGCATGAAAAGAGCTTGCCGCGCGCAGCTGCGATCGCGCGCAACGCCGATCGCTGGGCGTCGGAATACGGCAGATACATCGCCTCCAGGCCATCACATCCATCGAGCAGCGATTCGATCAAGCCGGCTTCGCGCAGGCCGTCCGGATGCGCGAGCAGCGCTACACCCCCCGCTTTGTGGATGGTCGCTGCCGCGTCCGAGGGCGACGGCAACTGTTGGTACGCTGCCGCCGGTAAGGCGGCAAAGAACGAGCGGAAGCGCTTATGCACGGTGACGGGATCGCCGTCGTCGACGCCGCGCAGGCACAGGCGCTCGATGAGCAGCGGTAGACGCACAGGGTGATCTGGGAAGTCGCGCTCGAAATCCACCTTGGCTCCGTCGCGAGCGAGCGCTTCGACCCAAACGCGTTGGTTCGAATCCCACGTGGCGCGAGCGACATCGTTGACGGCCCGCAACTCATTGCTCGCGCTGTGTACGCCTAGGCCGAGCACGTGTATCACCTGGCAGTGCGCGTAGGTGGTCATCTCAATGCCGGGTATGAAACGGATGCCGCGCTCGCGCGCGCGCAGCGCTGCGGCGGCGTGACCGTCCGTCGTGTCATGATCGGTCAGCGCGGCCACGCTCACCCCCGCATCTGCGACCAGGTCGATGAGCGCAGCGGGGTCGAGGCGACCATCGCTATGCCGGCTGTGGAGATGGAAATCGCCCAGCACGCGCGATCTCAATGCACCGGCGCAGGCGGCCGGCTAGGCACCCATGCGCCGCTGGCGGCGCTGGAATTCAACGATCGCCTCGGCGAAGTGAGCCCGGGTGAACTCAGGCCAGAAGACGTCGGTGACCCACAGCTCCGTATAAGCGATCTGATAGAGCAAGAAGTTCGATAGCCGGAACTCACCGCCCGGCCGGATGAGCAGGTCAGGATCGGGCAGGCCCTTGGTGTACAGATATGAGCCGAGCGTCGCGTCGTCGATCGCTTCGACGCGCAGGGTGCCCGCGCGCACGTCCTCGGCGAGCGCCGTCATCGCGTCACGCATCTCGGTGCGAGCGCTGTAGTTGACCGCCAGGTTAAGGATTGTGCCGTCGTTGTCCGACGTCTTGCGCACGAGGTCTTCCAGCGCCTGACGCGGTGCGCGAGGCAAGCCTTCGATGCGTCCGATGACGCGGACGCTGACATTCTCGCGGCGCAGCATATCCAGTTCGTTGCGCGCGAATGCGCAGCACAGTTCGAACAGCAGGGAGACCTCGGATTCCTGACGTTTCCAGTTCTCTTCCGAAAAACCGTAGACGGTCAAGATGGGAACGTCGAAATCGCGGCAGGCGCGCGTGGTCTCGCGCAGCGTGGTCATGCCGCGACGGTAGCCTTCGACGATCGGGAGGTTACGCTCGCGCGCCCAACGCCGATTGCCGTCCATGATGATGGCCACGTGCTTGGGCAGTGGTCCAGCCGGATCCAGGAGTTGATGCTGTTCTACGTTTCTCGAAATCATCGCGTGCCCGTCGACCTTTCGCTGCTGTGCTGCATTGGGTTCATGTGGTCGCGAGCCGCGGAACGGATCGCCGGTCGGCCTGACGCGCCAGCACGTCGGAACGATCGTGGACGTCGCGCACGACCGATTCCAGCTCGTCGATGTACGCGAGGAAGCGGGTGCGACCGCCTTTGGTGATGCGGCATATCGTCGTGGGTCTGCCGCCATTGGATTCTTTGGACACGGAGACGATCTCCATCTCGGCCAGTGCGGAAAGATGCCGGCTAAGATTGCCATCGGTCAGACCGCAGGCTTCCTGTAGCTCGGTGAAGCTCATGCCCTCAGGATGGGTGACAAGGCAGGTGCAGACCGCTAGCCGACCGCGCTCGTGGAAGATGCGCTCGAGACCCGAATATGCGAAAGGCGCATCCGTTCGCGTCCGCTGTGGCCGTTTGCCGGCCTTTCTCATCGTCATGACATGCTCTCCGCTTTTCTATCTTGGGCTAACAGATATCCGATGAACATCTGGCCGAAGCCGAACCCTATGGGCATGACCCAAAAGTGCAGTGGTAGTGAGGTGTCCGGTGTCAACATCAAGGCTGCGCCTGCCAGGCCGAACGCACTCGCCACCAGGATGACGCCGCGCGGCAACATCGCGCGCGACGAGAACAAGCCGATCCCGTATGACGCGTACCAAACGCCGGGTAGGAGCCACGGCATACCGTGCGCCAGCATCGCGAGGCTCAACACAGCGCCGAGCGCGATCGCCGGGATGATGGCGATGCCAACGGTGCGGGTCTGACGCCGCTCGTGCGTGCCCGCGCTGTGGACGTACCAGATGAGCAGCGCGCCGTAGTTGATGGCCAACGCGACCGCCAAGCACACGAACCATATCTGCAGATAACGCCCGATGTCGGCCGGCGACTGCGGCGCCGGTGCGAGCAACCATTGCATCAGGCCGGCTATGATGGCGATCAAGCCGCTCAGCGCAGCCGCGAACCCGGAGTAACCGCGGAATTCCTGTACGCTGGCGAGGCGATCGCGCACCTCGGCCAGGTCGGCGATCGCGCGCTCCACTTCCATACCTTACTTTGTACCACAAAGTGGGCGAGATTGCAACGTGACCAAGAGGGTAAGAGCGACGAAAAACGCGACCTGAGTCCTGCCGGATGGCCCCTTGGGACTGCGTCTCTTTGGCCTAGTGGCAGGTCCGAATCGCGCCCCACGATGGTATAGTGATTGAAGTGCGGAACAGCCCGCGGGATAGGCAGCCGTCCCCGGCCGAACAAGGAGCAGAAAACGATGGAATTAGCCGACCTCCAAGTTTACCACAACGGGAAATACGCCCGCTACGGCGATGCCAAGATCGGCCTCCTCGCCCACGGCCTCAACTATGGTACCGGCTGCTTTGAAGGCATTCGCGGCTACTGGAATCAGCCTCAGGAACAGCTGTACCTTTTCCGGCTGCAAGACCACTATGAACGGCTACGGCGCTCCGCTAGTCTTTTGCTCGTCTCCCTCGAGGAGTCGGTAGCCCAGCTGAGCGCACACACCATCGAGCTCGTCAAGCGCAATAATCTGCGCGGGAGTGTCTATGTCCGGCCCATCGTGTTCAAATCTGCCGAAGAGATCGGCGTCCGGCTGCACGGGGTCGCCCATGATATCAGCATCGTAGCGCTGCCGCACAAATCGTATATCGATGCGTCCAAGGGCCTGCGTACCTGCATCTCCTCATGGCGCCGTATGGACGACAACAGTGCGCCGGCACGGGCGAAGCTCACCGGCATCTACGTAAGCTCGGCCCTGGCCAAGACCGACGCAGTCAAGAGCGGCTTTGACGAGGCGATCCTTCTCACGGCCGATGGCCACGTGGCGGAAGGTAGCGCCGAGAACATCTTCATCGTGCGCGATGGCATGCTTGTGACCCCTTCGGTCACTGATAATATCCTCGAAGGCATCACGCGCGCGACCGTCATCGAACTCGCAGAGGCCGAGTTAGGCCTACGGGTGGTCGAGCGCAGCATCGATCGCAGCGAGCTATACCAAGCCGATGAGGTCTTCTTCACGGGGACGGCAGTGGGCGTCTCCCCGGTCATCGAGGTCGACCATCGGCCAATCGGCGACGGCGCGATCGGCAAGGTGAGCTCGGCGCTCGTCCAGCTCTACGATGACATCACACTTGGTCGGCTGAGCCAGTACAATCGCTGGCTGACGCCGTGCTTTCCAGTCGCAAGCCCAAGGATAAAGGGCCAGAAGGCTACCGCTTCCTAGGTCGTCCTTGGGCCTGGGACGCGGATTAGGCCTTTTTTTTCTTGATTTCGTCGTATGACCTCATCTATAATAGCTGTGACGGGAATCACATTTCCGCCCGTCGGTAATGTCATTTAGAACTCGAGAAGCGACCCGGATCGCCCAAAAATAAAGCGCCGCCAAGTACACGCGACGCGAGAGGGGACGGACGGGAAGGGGATCGAGCAGGTGCCTGGAGACCGATGTCCGTGACGGTGGCAGCCGTCTCGCGACACGAGAACCGCGCTAGCGGTGATCTCAAGACACCTACTCGTGTGGACCGAACGCTTTCCGAGTCAACGAGCAGTCGAAGAAGGAGCCTTCTAATGCAAGTTCTACTTGGTGGCGTTCTTGGTATTTTCCACAGCTTGGGTGGCGTGCTGGCAAGCGCGGGTAATTTTTTCCACACGCTTGATACACTGGGTATAGGCAAAAGTATTTTTCATTAGACGCAAAGCTAGGCTACGATATCATTTAGAAGCTTAACCATCCGAGGATCATAAAGCGTTCCGCTGCTATCGCGAAGCAGTCCGAGCGCTTTTTCTTTTTCCAGGACCGGCGCCCCATCATAACCGGTGAGCAGACGTACATATTCGCGCGCCACAGCGATTATGCGCGACGCCGCAGGAATATCTTCTCCTTTCAGGCCACGCGGGTAGCCGGTACCGTCAAAGTGTTCTCCATGAAATTCAATCCAGTCGGCGATCTGACTGGGGAGTAAGGCATCCGCCGCTCTCACCATAAGTCCACCCCAACGCGTGTAGGTCTGGCGCTGAGCGAGTTCTTTAGGGTTTAGGCTCGAGGCTGATCGCACCCGTACTGGTAGCCTAGACTTGCCCATCTCATGGAGTTCCGCCGCTAGGCCAAGCAGCTCGATGTCTTTCTTAGGCATCCCAAGTCGGCGCCCCATCATCTGCGCGATGTTTTGCACCTCCTTAGAGAACTCAACATTTTCCGCATCCGTCAAATGAATAAGGTCGCGTACGAGTCCTTGTGCTTGATCACGCGATTTCTCTAGTTTGTGCAACTGTGCCGTAATACCGAGCACGTCTTGGACTACTCGAATCTGAGCTACGACGGTGTAAAAAACGGTGGTGGCAAGGAGTCCCCCAAACTTGTACATGGCCACGAGAAGATATGCGTAGATGGACGCAACGATTCCGGTACGAAGCATCTGGGCCACGCTAACGGTCTGACCCTTTATCAAGTACCACAGTGTCGCCAATAGATTGCTAACGGTTTGCCAACAGAGTCCAACCAACACAATGCCGATCAGCGTCAAGGGATCGTGGAGGAAGTGGGGGGCCGCGTTTATAGCCCGTGACACTTCGACCCATAAGGCAAGCACACAGTACGCCGCTATGACAGCAACGCCTATTTGACCGGCTGTCTCTGGACTAAACGCGTATCTCCACCTCTCACGCCCACTACCCAGCCGAAAGCGGACAGCAAGCCACGCTATCGCTGCCAATGGAATGACCCAGGAGCCGAAGACGACCGCCGATGCCGTAGTAATCGCAGTCATCGGGGCCATAGTCTTGACGGCAGCCGTTTGCATTGGGCGTTCCATTAACACAAGAAAGACGCCAACGAGTGCAACCGAGGCTATGGTACCTAAACGCAGATCGAACTTGGGCGGAAAGAAGATGAGTAAGATAATCGCAAGGCCCGCAAGCCCATACAGGTAGGCTTGCGTCGCAAGCTGACGCCAGTTTTCAGTGTCTCGGTGTGTGTGGTCTCCTGCCAAAGCCACTTAGTCTTAGACGCCTTTCCCGAGCAGGCGTTGTGTCCCCCAACACGCCCGGTTGGTACAACGCATTCGCGCAGCCGTACTAAATGTATCGTCTATCTGACGTATGTGAGGCAGCGCATATTACGCTTAGCGGTCGGTCGTGCGCATCGTCACGCACAACTGTTCGAACGAGCGCCTGCTAAGCCCTAGTTTACGGGCGCCGCGCTCCGCCGGGTGAACGCGCGAAAGGTAAGAAGGGATACCTGCCTGATGAACCGCTCACCGATGTCCAGATCGGATAGGTGCGTGGTGAAAACGCATATGACATAAGGCGAGCCGTTGAGCTCGACGATCCCCACGTCATTGAGCGTGTCATGCAGCGTACCGGTCTTGTGGGCGACGGTGACGCCTTTGGGCAGCCATGCCGGCAGCATCGTATTGTGCCGTTGTCCTGCCAAGATCTCGATCATCGCATTGCTGGCCTGAGCATTGATGAGACGGCGCTCGGCCATCATCCCCAGCAGCTTCATCATGTCGTTGGCGCTCGTGCGCAACTCGCGGACGTCGCCGTCGCTGTGGATCTTATCACCAAGCCAGGTCTGCGTCAGGCCAAGGCTCTGCATCGTCGTATTGATGTTCTGCCTGCCGACGAGGCGGATCAGCATGTTGGCGGCGGTATTGTCGCTCACCGTGATCATGGACCACAATAGCTGCCACACCGTGTACTTGGAGCCCCATCGTGCATCGCACAGCGCGCCGTATCCGCAATCACGGTCGCCATCCTGGAGCGAGACCGTTCTCTGAAAGCCGAACTTGCCGAGCGCGATCTGGCGCATCACCTCGACCATGACCGGGACCTTGATAGTACTGGCAGCTGGCAGGTTCGTGTCACCGTTGATCGAGATGGCATAGCCTTTGGTGAGATCCACGACTGAGATCGCGACCATGCCTGGCGTTGTGTTGGCTAAATGTTCGAGCTTGGGAGCCAGACCGTCAAGCGAGTCCGATTCGGCAAGCGCTATCACCGCCGGCTTGGTGGCTGCGGGTGCCACAGATGAATACGCCGGCATGATGAAGACGACTGCAACGATGACAAAAATGAAAAAACGCATAGGCAAGATGGCTCTTGCATTCAGGTATCGGTGTTCGGCTACGGATTATGAGGTCTTTGTGGGAAAGTGATTTAGCCCGGCGTCGGTGAGACGAAGATGATGGGAACGGGCGGGGGTGAGGTGGGTGAAGGCCTCGGCGATGGTGAGGGCAGCGTCTGTCGCAGTGAATGTTGGATCGAACTGTGGATCGCGGCGCCGCTTAGGATATCGATACGGGTCACATACTTTGCCCCGATCGTCACCCCATAACCGTAGTAACCAAAGTCGTACGGCATATCCACGTGCACGCGCACGAGCTCTCCCACCTTGAGGTCCGAGAGTTTATAGGCGTGAGTTCCGTCTGCGCTCAAAACCCGATTGAACCCTGGCGGGATGACGAAAAGAAGAGCGCGCCGGTTTTCATTGCTGTAGACGTTGATCTCGGTGTGGTTGGCCGCGAAATTCTTGATGGTCCCCACCCAGAGTCCGTTGAATGCGTACGAGCGAGCCAGCTGCGGCGCGTTGACAAGAGAGACTGCCGCGAGCATGATGACAAGCAGAACGCGGATGATCAACGGCGTCTTCATGGCGGTTTGGTTGGCCACGCCATCACGCATGGCCTGTCGCGTCGCCGCTTGCTCCTGCAACAGGGCACGCTCGTAAAGCCGACGAAACGAGGCCCGCCGCATTGACGCGGCAACTTTTCTCTTTGCGCGCATGACGGGTCACAGACGACGGCAGACCATAACAGCGGCGAACCCGGTAAGGGCCGAACCGCAACCATCATCGGCGTTCCATTAGAGCTCGGCGCCAGCCGGCGTGGCGCTCGTCTTGGTCCGCAGGTCTTGCGCACGGCCGGTCTCGTCCAGCAGCTCGAGCAGCTTGCGTATGTCGTGTCCGATGCCGGCGACATCTCGATCCCCTCGACGCCGCGGAGCACCGATGGGGGTCCCGGCAAGCCCAAGAACGTTCCGGCGATCCGAGAGGTCAGCCGTGGGATCGCCGACGCGGTGGAAAAGACGCTGCGCGACGGCGCCTATCCGGTGGTCATCGGCGGCGATCACTCCATGGCGATTGGTGCGATCGCTGGCGTCGCCCGCGTCAATGGCCCGCAGGGCGTCATCTGGATCGACGCTCACCCCGATCTCAACACGCCTGCGACCAGCCCGACCGGCAACGTGCATGGTATGTCCATGGCAGCCGCGCTGGGAGCCATGAGCGACCTGTTCCCAGTGTCCGAATTTCCAACGCCTTCGGCGGACGTCAAACGCCTGGTCTTCATCGCCCTGCGCGATGTCGATCCGGGCGAGCGCAGGCTTATCTTCGATCGGAATATCCAGTGCTTCACGATGAGCGATATCGACCGGCTCGGGATGGCCGAGGTGGTCGAGCGTTCGATCGAAATAGCAGGGCAAGGCCCTGGCAGCGTCCACGTGAGCTTTGATATCGACAGCTTGGACCCGTCGCTCGCGCCGGGAACAGGGACGCCCGTTCGCGGGGGCATCACCTATCGGGAGGCGCATCTCGCGATGGAATTGATCTGGCGCAGCGGCATCGCCAATTCGCTCGAGCTTTCAGAGGTCAATCCGCTGCTCGACGATCACAACATGACGGCGCGGCTGGCAACCGAGCTGATCTGCTCTGCGCTCGGCAAGAGCATCTTGTAACCAGCGAGGCGGCACGAACGCACGACGGGGCCATCGTCATCGCCATCTCCCTTGCGATCGCGTTCAACGTCATCGCGGGCTTCAATGATGGCGGCAATCTGCTCGCCGCAGCAGCATCCAGCCGCATCATCCCACCGGGGACCGCCTTTCTCATCATCGTGGCGGGAGCGTTTGCCGGACCACTGATCGCCGGCACAGCGGTGGCACAGACCATCGGGCGAGGCATCGTGGACTACCATGTGGTCGGATCGGTGCCGCTCATGGCCGGCCTCGCCGGTGGCATCGCGGCACTGCTGCTCGCCTATACGGCCCGGGTGCCCGTCTCCGCTTCTGTGGCGCTCGTGAGCGCGACCATCGGCTCGTTGTGGGTGACGGCCCAGCTTCAGGACGTTTTGTGGTCCGGTGTCGAAAAAGTTGCTTTCAGTCTCCTGGGCTCGATCGTCGTAGGTTTTGTGGCGGGCGCTGCGATCTACACGGTTGCCGTGCTCGCGCTCCTCAAGGTCACATTCGACACCGGACGTAAGCTCATGCGATTGCAATATCTCAGCGTCGCGATGCAAGCCATCGGGTATGGATCTAATGACGCCGAAAAGATGATGGGATTGATCGTCGCCGCCACCATGATCGGTTCTCCGAACGCTCCGTTCATCGTGCCGCTATGGGCGATAGCGGCTTCGGTGCTCGCGTTCGCAGCCGGCACCGCCTTGGGCGGCATGCGCGTGGCCAAGACGGTGGGGGGCAAGCTTTTCCGCATCCGGCCGTTGCACGCGTTGTCCTTTCAGGTTGCCGCGGCCGCGACCGTTTTGACGGCCTCCGCGCTGGGAGGTCCGCTGAGCACGACCGAGACCACCGCCAGCGCGATTATGGGCGTGGGCGCTGCGGCCAACCCACACGCGCTGCGCTGGCAGGTGGCGCGCGAACTCGTGGCAGCCTGGCTTCTGACTGCACCCATCGGAGCGCTCTGCGGGGCGCTGGCGACCATACTCCTTCGCACCATCGTTCACGGAGCACGATAAGTCATGTGGCTGGCTGATCTGTTCTTACCCGCCCGCGCGGATCGCTTCATCTCGTTGCTGCAGGGGCACGCAGACATACTATGCCGGGTCGCGCATGGTTTCAACGACTATCTCGCCTCGGGAACGGCGTCGACTCCGGACGAGATCGACCGCCTCGAAAAAGAAGGCGATAAGATGCTCGCCGAACTCACAAATGCATTGCGTGACGCGTTTGTCACGCCGATCGATCGCCAAGATATCTATGGCCTCGCCGAGAGCATCGACGATATGATCGACTATCTCAACAACGCCACGCGTGAGATTCAGCTCTTTGGAGTCTCAGCGACCGAGCCCATGCGCGCCATCGCCAAGATGCTCCAGGATGCTGCGGACGCGATTGCAGCCGCCGTACGCTCGCTAAAGAGCGATCCACAAGCCGCCTGGGCACACGCGATCGAGGCACAACATGCCGAGAATCTTGTCGAGGATCGCTATCGCAAAGCGCTGGCTGAGCTGTTCAACGGCCAGGACATGTCCTTGATCTTCAAGCTGCGCGAGATCTATCGGCATCTGAGCAATAGCGCCGACAGAGCCGACAGCATCGGCCGGTTGATCGGCAAGATCGTGGTCAAGACGACGTAGGGTTATGTTGAGGCCATCTCAGCGAGTTTGTTGAGCGTTTTCCAGTTCCGAGTGGTAGCCGAGACGGAAAGCATCCTCTCAATGGCATTGTTGGAGAGCTTTGTTCTTCCATAGCCAGCGGGGCAGTAAAGATAGATCTCCTGGCGGCCAATGCGAAACTGGTCGGGCTCCGCAGACAGCGCCTGCAGGCTCTTTAGCGCGGTCGTCGGCGGCGCTGACAGAAAGGTGACATGCAGCTTAGTTGCGTCGAGCGCCTTCTTCTTCGCGAACGGGTTGCGCCGGATGATTGTCTCGAGATCTTTCGACGTTCTTAAGACAATCGAAATCGGGAAACCGAAATCATGCAGTATTCTCCGTCCAAGGTTTCTGGACAACGTCGTTAAGGATGTTTCGGCCGTCTCAAAAACGACGTTCCCACTCTGAACATATGTTTCAACGCGACGGAATCCAAGTGCCGCAAACGACGCGCGGAGCGCTTCCATCTTGATGACTTTATGCCCGCTCACGTTAATCCCGCGGAGCATCGCAATGTAGATCGGCATGGCGCCCTATTCGACCTTTAGCGAGAAGCCCCGGAGATCCAGCGATCCAGATCGGCACCCATCGAGCCGACGCCACCCTTCTTTTGGGTCATCACCTTGTCCGTCAGATCGGGCCACGTGACGTTCGCGCTCGCGTCGACCTCTTTGTCCCCCGATAGCAACAGCACAACACGATAAGAGGCCTTGCGTCGAGAGATGATGGCATTCGGCGTGCCTTCGTTAAGCGGTTCAAAGATGAAGACGCGTTCGATCTGACCGTTCCCAGGCACGATGAACGGCACCCACAGGGTGGCGTTGCTGGGCGTGATCGAACCGGTTATGGCCGAAATCGAACGATCCGGGTCAGCGGTGAAGTCCGCACCCCAAGTCGATTCGTGACCGCCCTCTGATTCGATCAGTTTGGCGGCTAACACCGCCGTCGAACGCGCGCCATTGTTGACGATGCTCAGCGGTATGCTGATATGGATGCCACCCTCACGCGAGGCGAAGACCGCGCTCATCGCGGCCTCCACACGGGCCGGGCGCACGCTCCAAAAAAGCGTGAATAAAGAGATGACGAGCGAGATCAAGGAGATGACGACCGAAAGATTGACCGTGCGAACCGCCTGGGGGATGCTCGCTATCCAGGCCTTGTTTTGAGCGTCTTGGTCAGCCTTAGAGTGCATCGCCTCAGGCTGGGACGAGCCGCTTGAGTTCGCCGGTCAGGGTCTCACCTGGCTTGAGGTCGATGATCTGCAATCCGTTGATATCGGCGGTCAGCTCTCGTAGACGCTGCGGAGTGCCGCTGAGCACCGGAAACGTCCCGTAGTGCATCGGCACGATCACTTTCGTGCCCAACAAGCGCGTCGCGTAGGCTCCTTGCAACGGGTCCATCGTATAGAAATCGCCGATCGGCAACAGCGCGATATCGGGTTTGTAGAGTTCGCCGATGATCTTCATGTCTGAGAAGACGGCCGTATCGCCTGCGTGATAAATACGGAGCCCATTTTCAAGGGTCACAATGTAGCCGCAAGCCTCACCACCGTATAGGATCTGGTCGCCGTCCGTGATACCGCAACTGTGCACGGCATGCGTCATCGTGACCTTAATGCCATCATGCTCTACCGTGCCGCCCTTATTGAACCCGACGATCTTCTTGACGCCTTTTCTCTCCAGCCAGCGAACCGTCTCGGCGATGCCGATCGCGGTCGCGTCGTGCTTGGTGGCCAGACGCAATGCATCGCCGATATGGTCGAAGTGGGCGTGGCTGATGAGCATCGTGTCCAGCTTTTCCGGGTTCTTCAGACGGGGCGGGCACGCTGGGTTTTGCTCGAGCCACGGATCGAACATCCAGTGCTTACCGGTCTGGGTCTTAAGCGCGAAGCATGCGTGACCGCAAAAGGTGAGTTCGGCAGACCCTAGGTTCATATCAGCCCTCCGCTGCGTGTTGTGGGCGCTGTGGTTCTGTCTCGAAGTGCGACAAGGCCTGCTCAGCCTCTTGGCGCACCCAGCCGTCCGCCTCGACCGCGAGGAGCGATTCAAGCGCGCGCCGGGCTTGTGAGCCGCCCAACTCGCCCAGCGCCCAGGCTGCGTGTCCGCGCACCAGCGGCTTGCGATCCCGCAGCGCAGCAACCAGATATGGGACCGCACGCTGGTCTCGCGAGTTGCCGAGCGCCACCGCGGCGTTGCGTTGGAGAACCGCCTTGCCGCGCCACGCCATTGCCGTTGGTCCGAACCAGCTGCGGAACTGCGATTTCGTCATGGCCAGCACAGACGGCAGATCCATCGCGGTGCCGATGTGCCCAAGCGGCGCAAACTCGGGATGGACGCGCGTCGCCTTACGCTCGTTGACGGGGCAGATCGTTTGACAGACATCGCAGCCCCACAGCCTATTCCCGATAGCCTTGCGCAGTTCGATCGGGATTGGACCCTTGGTCTGGGTGAGGTCGGAGATGCAACGACGCGCATCCACTGCGCCATCCTCGAGGATGGCACCGGTCGGGCATTGTGAAATGCAGTCCACGCACTGCCCACAGTTGGTGCGCATCGGCTCGTCCGGCGCAAGCTCGATGTCCGTGATGAGCTCGGCGAGAAAAACGTACGAGCCGAACTCCTTGGTCAAGACGTTCCCGCTCTTGCCAAACCAGCCGATCCCGGCGCGAACGGCGGCCGCGCGATCCACGAGCGGCCCCGTGTCGATGCACGACACGCACCGCGCATTCGGGAACTCACCCGCGATGAACCCTATGAGCTCGTTCATCATGCGCCGGATGACGCGGTGGTAGTCCTGGCCCCACGAATAGTTCGAAACCGCGCCGCGCAAGCCGGGTGCCTGCGGGTCGTGCGGCTGTTCGGAACAGTAGTATGAGGTCGCGGTGCAGATGATGGACTTCGCGTCGCTCAGCGACAGCGCCGGCCGGCAATGCGTGTGGATGACGTCATCCGGGTAGTGCCAGCGTTCCAGATACCCGAGGTTGCGCCGCTTGGTGAGGACCGATTCCGCATCCACGAACGGAGCTGCGCTGGCGATGCCGACGAGGTCGAAGCCGATCGCTCGTGCTCGGTCGACGATGCGCGCTTTGGCATCGCTCGCGCGAGCCGGCGCCTGTCCGATCACGTGCTGCCGCTGGTAGCGGGGTACTCCAAGACGATCGTGCCGTGGACCGGTAAGCCGTTCGCCGTCGCCGGCGCGAAAACGGTCTTGCGCGCAGCGTCGAGCGCCGCGGCGTCAAGCGTTGGATCTCCCGATGACTGCACGAGCTTCACACTGATCACATCGCCGTCAGGTCCAACTTCCACCTCGATGCGCACCACTTGCGGCGGGGGCGTTGCAAGCACGAGTGGCGCGAGATGGAGCACGCGTGGCGGATTGTCGTCGCCCCATTCGCTCGCGCTCAGCTCGTCACTTGAACCGCCGCTATCGCGCTTGGCTCCAGCCGATCCAGGCGATGGGGTGGGTTGAGCTTCGTTGCTTGCTCCGGGCGCATCCAACTTGCCGGGCGTGGTCAGCCGTGCATTGGCGATCATGAGGTTCGTTTTGCGGCGCGCGGGCGCGTGGATATGGCTCAAGGCGATCGTGTCGAAGCGGGTCATCTCGCGATATTTGACCGGCACGATATGCGTCGAGGTCCGCATGACGATCTTTGGTGGTGGAGTGGGGACAGGCGTCGGATCCGGTTTGCTCTCGCGGACATTGCGCGACAAAGAGATGATCGAGATAGCCTGGTCGGGGGCCGGTTCGTAGCGCCAGCTCGGGAAGAAGGTTGCGACGGTGGAGCCCACGGTGAAGTGCACTGCCGCCGAGATGGCGACGAATGCGATCGCTCCCAATACTGCTAGACGTCGGACCTCTTTGCGCATCGGCGCCCTCAGCTTCCCTGCGGTTTGGGAGAATTCAACCGGCCTTAGGGACCTGCCTTCGACCGGTCCTCAAGCTGCATGGCCAGCAGCTCCTCATATTTGCGCGGCATCCCGGGCTCATAGGTCAAAAAGGAGGGAATCGGGTAGCGAATACCGCCCTTTTGGGTCCCGTCCAACCCCTCCATGAGCTCGGCCACCCTGCTCCAGGGCGTCGTATAGGCCATCTCTTCATCTTGCGCCCCGGCGAAGATCCGGTCACCGTTGCATGGCAGGATGACCTGGGGTTCGTCGCTGCGCAGCGGCACGACGAGGTGATCCGAGCAGTCCATGCGGGCCGCAAAGGACGATTGGATCCGGCCGCCGCGCTTGTATAAGGCAGCGGCGACCAAGCGCATGACCTGAGCGGCGTTTCCATAGATGATGAGGATCGCGGGATCGAAGTCAACGCGTGCCAGCGGCCCGAACACGATGCCGTCGATCTCACCGGGTGCGAACTTCTCGACCGCCGCTTCCGTGCGCGCGCCTGCTGCGGCATCGGCCGTGTACATGCCGGCGCACAAGTTGCCTTCATCGTAGAACGTGTTGGGGATGGCAAAGCCGGCCACAAGCGCGCCCAACGGACATTTCATATCTTCAGCGCGCAACACGGTGGTCCAACCATAGCGTCGCGCGATGGCCCAGCCTTGGCAGACAGTGACGTGCCGCTGCATGTCGGCGAGCGGCCGGCGCGCTTTCGCCGGCGCCTCTTCGCCCTTGCGCAGAAATTTCACCGCGACCGGGAAGGTCGATGGGCGAACCAGCTCGTCGATCTTTGCGGCGACCTGCGTGCGGTCGAGCTTAACGGCTTGAACGCTCTCTGATGGCATGGATTGTCGCTTCCGCACCAGGGCGCGCGCGCCCTGGCGCCGCACGTACGTTGCGATGGTACCACCCGAGTCACGGATGACGCTTTATAACGCCGACTGGTGCTGGTATTGCAAGCGCGTGCGCGACAAGCTCGACGAACTCGGTCTGGCGTATGACATCATAGAGGTCCCAGTGCGCCATAGCCAGCGCACCGACGTCATCAAGATCTCGGGCCAATCGAGCGTGCCCGTCCTCGTCGACGGCGCGAACGTCATCGAAGACGACGACGTCATCATCCCGTACCTTGAGAAACACTACGGGTCAAAACGCTAGGCGTAGATCCCGCGCGTCATAAGGCTGTCGACCACCCGGCGGATGGCTAACATGTAAGCCGCCGTGCGTAGCGTGACTTTGTGGTTCTCAGCGATATCCCACACCGCCGCGAAGTTCTCGCTGAGCACATCCTTGAGGCGCTCGTTGACTTCGCTTTCCTTCCAATAATAGCCCATGCGGTCCTGAGCCCATTCGAAATACGAGACGGTCACGCCGCCGGCATTGGCGAGGATGTCGGGTATCACAGTCACGCCCGCCTGGCTGAACATGCCGTCGGCCGCGGGCGTCGTCGGTCCATTCGCTCCCTCGGCGATAAGGTGCGCCTTGATCTTTGACGCGTTCTCGGCGGTGAGCTGATTCTCGATCGCCGCCGGCACGAGGATGTCGCAGGGGAGCTCGAGCAGCTCGGTGTTGCTGACGCGATCGCCGCCGGCGAAGCCCTCGAGCGACTTGCGCTCATTCTTTGGATCATTGACGTGCGCGAGGGCCTTGACCACATCAATCCCCGATTTGTTGTGGAGTCCGACGAATTGATCGCTGATGCCGACGATGATGGCACCGCGTTCGTGCAACAGTTTCGCAGTGATCGAGCCGACGTTACCAAAGCCTTGGACGACGACGCGCTGGCCTGCGAGCGATTTGCCCATCTTCTCGAGCGCGCATTCTATGGTGATCATCACGCCGCGGCCGGTGGCTTCCACACGCCCGCGCGATCCGCCGATGTTGAGCGGTTTGCCGGTGACAACGCCCGGCGTATGGCAGCGGTTATGCATGGATATGGTGTCCATGATCCAGGCCATCGTCTGCGGATTGGTACCCACATCCGGCGCTGGCACGTCTTTGTCTGGTCCGATGACCTCGATGATGTCCGCCGCGTAGCGGCGGGTAAGGCGCTCCAGCTCGCCGCGCGAGAGCTTCGAAGGATCGCAAGTCACGCCACCCTTGCCGCCGCCGAACGGCAGATCGACGACCGCGCACTTCCAGGTCATCCAAAACGCCAAGGCGGTGACCTCGTCGAGGGTGACATTGGGATGGTAGCGCACGCCGCCTTTGGCTGGCCCACGAGCGAAGCTGTACTGCACGCGATAGCCGGTGTAGACCTCGAACGAGCCGTTGTCGCGCTGGAAGGGGATGGAGATGATGACTTGGCGTGACGGGTGCGTGAGGATGAGCTTGATGTTCGGGTCGAGATCGAGGTTGGCTGCCGCCTCGTTGAAGTAATCCATCGCTTCGCCGAAGACGGAGACCTCGAGTGCCGCCTTGTGCGGATTGGCGGTCGTGGTTCCGCTCGGGCTATTACCGGTGGGTGTCATGCTCGTTCTCCACCTCAGACGTTGAAACGGAAGTTGACGACGTCGCCTTCCTGCATCACGTAGTCGCGGCCTTCGCTGCGCAGCAGCCCTGCCTCTTTCACAGCGTTCAGGCTTCGCAGGCGCGCCAGATCCTCAAACGACGCGATCTCGGCGCGGATGAAACCCCGCTCGATGTCGCTGTGGATCTTGCCGGCGGCCTCGGGGGCCTTCGTTCCCTGCGTGATGGTCCAGGCTCGAGTCTCTTTCTCACCTGCGGTCAAGAACGTCATCAGGCGCAGCAGGCGGTAGCCGGCGAGGATCAGGCGGTCGAGACCTCGCGTCTCGATGCCAAGCTCGCGCGAGAATGCCTCGGCATCGTGTGGCGACAGGGCGGACAGTTCTGCTTCGAGTTTTGCGCTCAAAGCGACGACTTCTGAACCTTCGGCGCGCGCGCGTTGCTGGAGCTGCTCAACACCGCGCGTTGACGCTGCGGTGTCGGACTCGTCGACGTTCGCGACGTAGAGCAGCGGCTTTGCGGTGAGCAACGACAGTTCCTTTGCAAGCGAGGCTTCACGCTCGCCGGCGACGCTGCGTGCCGGCTTCCCCTCGTTCAGCGCCGTTGCGATGCGTTCGAGTGCAGCAACCTCATCCGCGAGCTTAGGTTCCGCCTTGGCGCGCGCGCGCGACTTGTCGAGCCGGCGCTCGACCGTCGCGAGGTCGGCCAGTGCGAGCTCGGTGGTGAGGATGTCGACGTCGCGCAGCGGATCGGGTCTGCCCTCGACGTGGATGACGTTGTGATCCTCAAAACAGCGCACCACCATCGCGACGGCGTCGACCTCACGGATGTGCGAGAGGAACGCATTGCCCAAGCCTTCACCTTTGGAGGCGCCGCGCACGAGTCCGGCGATGTCGATGAAGCTCGTCGTCGCCGGCACGATCTGCTTACTGGCGAAGATCTCGCCCAACACATCGAGCCGCGGATCGGGGACGGGAACGACGCCGACGTTCGGGTCGATGGTGGCAAAAGGATAATTCTCGGCGACGACACTGCTGCGCGTCATCGCATTGAACAGGGTCGATTTACCGACGTTGGGCAGACCGACGATACCGCAGGCGAGCGACACGCCTAGCCGCTGCTCGTTGAGCCGGAAACGCCTGGTGCGCCTGCGCTCGCGGCACCGGGCGTAACAGCACCCACCGCATCGGTCGACATGCCTTTCGCAGCGCCGCCAGGCAACAGGCCGTCACCTTGCAGCTTGGTCACGATCGACTCGCGCAATGCAGACTCGGCGGCGAATACGTGTTTGCGGCTGACCTGGAAGTCGATGCTGAACGATGCAGTATCCGCCGTGACGTCGACCAGGCGAACGATGATGCCTTCCACCTCGAACTCGGCGGACTGCGCCGCCTTGTCCACGATCGCGGTGATGCGCTCTCGCAGCGTGACGACGTTGGCCCGCAGCGGCACGGCCACGTTCATGTTCATGCGGGTCGGCAAGCGCGTCATGTTGGCCACGAAGACGATGCTGCCGTTGGGGATGGACACGATATAGCCGCGGGTGATCGACGATTCGCGTCTCGCGCAGCCCGACGACCTCCACCAGACCCTTGAGCACGCCATTCGCGGTCGTCACCTCCACGGCATCGCCCACGTCGAAGGTGTCCTCGAAGAGGAAGAACATGCCGGTGAGCATGTCGCGGACGATCGCCTGGGCGCCGATACCGATGACGATGCTGAGCGCGCCGGCAGACCATATCGCCGGCGCGACGTTCACCTTCCAAATATTGAGCAGCTCGAGCGCGAGGAGGAAGAAGATGAGCGCACTGCTGAGCTTCTTGGTGAGGGTCGCGTAGGTCGGAACGCGCGGTATAAAGCGGCTGACGAAGCGCCGCGCATAGAACTTGGTAATCCCTGCTTCGGCAAGCCGCCAAACGACGATCGCGATAAGGATAGCGATGAGCGATTTGAACCAACCGGAGGCTAATATGACGTCGAACTGCTCCACTGTCGCCGCTTTCACCTCAAACTGTGACGGTCCTCTCGCGCGCAGTCGAGCTGCATAGGAACCACAATTTTTTGAAGCGAAGGGCTGCGACAATTCCCTTATGAGGCGGTAGCCTACATGCGGCAGATGAAAGTGGACAAGCTCGGCATCGACCTGCTGACGCACGACCCGGTGGTGATCCTCAAGGATCTCGAGGGTAAGCGCTACTTGCCCATTCTCATCGGACCGTTCGAAGCCACGGCGATCATGCTCGCGCTCGAGGCGCAGACCGTGCCGCGGCCGCTATCGCACGACCTGATGAAGTCGATCCTGGACAACCTCAACGCCAAGCTGACCAAGATCATCATCCATGATATCAAGGACAGCACATTTTATGCCAAGCTTGTGGTAGAGGCCGGCGGCGAGGACCAGGAGATCGACGCTCGGCCCAGCGATTGCATCGCGCTGGCGCTGCGCGCCAACGCGCCGATCTTCGTCACGGACAAGATCGCGCTTGAGGAATCGGTCTACGATAAGAAGACCGAGGAAGAAGAGATGCAGCGCTTTCGCAAGTACATCGAGAACCTCAAGCCGAGCGATTTCAAAGAATCGTAGACCCTGGAGAACAGATGAACGAACAAGCCGAGATCGGTGTCTTCGGAGGCTCGGGCCTGTACGCATTGCTCGAGAACCAACGCGACGTCAAAGTCGAAACGCCCTACGGCGCGCCGAGCGACGTGCTGGCGCTCGGCGAGATCGCCGGGCGGCGAGTCGCCTTTTTGCCCCGCCACGGCCGCACGCACGATCTCCCGCCGCACATCATCAACTATCGTGCGAACTTATGGGCGATGAAAGAGCTGGGGGTAAAACGCATCATCGGGCCGTGCGCTGCCGGATCGCTCAAAGCGGAGGTGAAGCCGGGTCACTTCGCGGTTTGCGATCAGCTGGTGGACCGCACGAATGCGCGCAAGGACACGTTTTACGACGGCCCGGTCACGACGCACGTCTCCTTCGCCTATCCGTATTGCGCGCAGCTGCGACCGATCGCGATCAAGGCGATCAAGGACGCAGGCATCACCTGCCACGAGCGCGGCACGGTTGTGACGATCCAAGGCCCGCGCTTCTCCACGGTCGCGGAGAGCCGCTGGTATTCCTCACATGGCTGGGAGGTCATCAACATGACGCAGTACCCCGAGGCGTACTTGGCGCGCGAGCTGGAGATATGCTACGTCAACATCTCGCTGATCACGGATTACGACGTCGGCCTCGAGGGCCAAGCGGGCATCGAGCCGGTGACGCATGAGGGCGTGATCCAAGTCTTCAGGCCAACAACGCACGCGTCAAGCAGGTCATCCACACGATGATCGAGCGGATGCCGGACAAGCGCGAATGCGCCTGCGGTTCGGCATTGCAAGGAGCGCGTCTATAGCGACTGATCGCTGAACGGTCGGAGGTGAGGGCATGCAAAAAGATGCCTACGGCGGCGGATACGTGCCGCGCCTATTGCTCACCGTCGGGTTCTTCCTCATCAGCGAATCCCTGACATACGTCGCGCTGTCGCTACGCAGCGCCTACCTTCATGTCGACTACCTAGATTTTGCGTTTGTGTTCGTCAGCGCCGTCATCATCGCGATGGTCGGCTTTGCGGAGGCCCGGCGCGACCGCCCCGATTCAATCGGTCCTCATTCGACCGGAACGATCGTGGGGGCCATCCTGCTGGGTGTGGTCTTGGGTGTATCTGGCGGCCTGGTGGCGTGGTGGCTTCTCAACTTGCGGACGTAGGGATGTCCGGGAGCGACTCAATGTGCACGCATGTGATCCGAAGAACAGCTTTATCGGTGCTTCTCGCGGTTGCGTTGAGCGGCCCGTTGAGAAGCTACGCCGACGACATCGGCGGGGTGATCAGCGGCGTCGTCACAGATCAGGCCAATCATCCGCTCAGGAACGCACGAGTGGTGCTTAGTTCTTCGGGCATTCCAACGTCTTTCCGCAGCACCAGTTCCAATGGGCGCTTTCTCTTCTTGGCGGTCCTACCTGGACAGTATTTCGTGAGCGCCTCGCAGCAAGGATATGACCTCTGCTACGCGTTCTTTGCGATCTATCCAAATCAAACGAAAAGCGTTCGCTTCCGTTTGCCCGCACTAGGCGGATTTTTCGATCACTGCCGATCTTTCGAGCCGGTGCGCGATATCAGCTTCTGACTCCGATGCGAAACCAAGCTTAGATAGAACGGAGTTGGACCTGGAGCCAGCCGAGCACGTTAGCCGGCGGGATGTTCGTCTCATCTGCGATACGGGCCGCCTCATTGATAGAGCCCAGGGCAGCTGTCAAGCGGTTGGGCGCCTGCGGCCCCAGCGCGGCTGCCGCCGTGCGATATTCTTCAATGGCTTCGCGATCCAGCACGTGATCCGGCGTGCCGAGCGCGACCATGAGCGCATCGCGAATCGCCAGACGCGCATCCCGCAAGACCTCGACGATGTCATCGCGCGCCGTATCTTTGGCCAACTGCGGCGTGCTCGAGATCTGGCGTGGCTTGCTGACGCAGGCCAGCGCCCAAGCGCGGGCATCGCTGCGAAGATCCCCGCCGTCCTCGTCCAATTCGGCGATGGCATCGCCGAGACTACCTTGAGCGCGCCGTCCCGAGCAGCTCGGCGCGTGCCTTCGGAACGCCGTAATAGGATTGCAGCTGCGTTGCGATCTCCGCTTCGGACAATGGACCGAAGCGCAGACTGGTGGTGCGCGACCGGATTGTCGGCAGCACGCGGTCGGGCCGCTCAGCCGTGAGGAGGAACAATCTGCCCGGATTGGGCTCCTCTAACTCCTTGAGCAACGCGTTGTACACCGCATCGTTGGTGACGAAATCGAAATCGGGGACGATGCACACCAAGCGCCCACCTTCGTAGCTGTGCATCTGCATGAGCTGGATGATGCGCCGCGACGTTTCGATGCCCATGACGTCGGTCTTGCGCTCGATGCTCTTGCCCGCGAGCCGGTCCGCTTCGCGGATGAACTCTTCGCTGATGACGATCGTGTCGCCGGAGGAGCCGGCGATCGCGCGACGGCATGCGCCGCACGTCCCGCAGTAGCCGGTCGGGAAGCTGGAGGGGCGCTCGCAGTGCAGCGTCATCGCGAGCATGGTGGCGAAGGTGCGCTTGCCCACGCCACGCTGTCCGTGCAGCAAATACGCATGCGAGAGATCCGTCGGGCCGAGGCGGCGGAAATATTCCAGCACGTGCTGCTGACCGACGAACGGATGCAAAACTCTGGGCTTGGGCGGCTCGACCTGCTCCGGTTGTTTGGTCCTAGCCATGCCAGCGCTCAAGCACAGCGGTGCGGATCTGCACGGCCAGCTCTGTCTCCGGCACGCGTCCCGTCCAGCACCATGAAACGCTGTGGCTCGGCCGCAGCGAGCCGGCGGTAGCCCTGCGCGACCCGCTCGTGAAACGCCGCCGATTCGCGCTCGAGGCGATCGGCGGTGCGGTCCGCGCAGCCGCTCGCGCGACACGGCGAGCGGGATGTCGAGCAAAAACGTGAGATCCGGTCTCGAGACGGCGCGCTGCGAACATCGTGATGGACATGAGCGTTTCTATGGGAAGACCGCGGCCGTATCCTTGGTAGGCGATCGTCGCATCCCAAAAGCGGTCGCACACGACGAGCCTGCCCTCGCGCAGCGCCGGGCTCGATGACTTTGTCCACGAGTTCCGCGCGCGACGCGCTGAGCAGCAGCGCTCTCGGTCTCACGCGACATCTGGCCCAGCGGATCGATCAGCAGTTGCGCGGATCTTCTCGCCGAGCGGCGTGCCGCCGGGCTCGCGCGTGAAGACGAACGGGATCGTCGTGTCCGAAAGCGCACTCGTGGAGCAGCCGGATCTGGCGTCGATTTGCCGGCGCCTTCGACGCCTTCGAAGGTGACGAAGAGCCCGCCTGCTATTGAGCGGCCTCCTTGTAGACGCGGACGCGACGGTTGGGCTCGATGCCGGTCGACCGCGATTGGAGATGGTACTTCTCCACGAGCTGGTGCTGCAGGCGCCGGACGTACGACGATTGCGGCGATAGCTCGACCGGTTTGTGGTGCAGCATCACTTGATAGATCGCTTCCTCGGCCTCGCGCAGCGCGACCTCTTCGTCGTCGACCGACGGCAAGTCGTACAGATCCTTGAGGCAGTTCTGGATCTGCGCGGTCGTGTTCGTCTTCATCGCGTAGATGGGGACGTTCTGCGCGGCGATCTCGCGCAGCTTGCCGTTATCTCGTGCGTTCGAGCGCCTTGAGCGTGAGCACGACGTCGGCATCATCCCATTTGCGCGCGATGAGCGCCGGCACCCGCAGATTGCCGATCGCGCGCTCGATCTTCGCGCGGCTCACGCCATACGGGAAGATGCGCACGACGTCGGCGGCGGATTCGTCCGTCCTCGTCGGCATCGACCGAGAGCGCTGCCGGCGCGTCTCGAATCCTCGAGCGGGCGTGCGAGGCGCGGCGCGTAGCGCGACTGCACCGTCTGCGTTTCCGCCTCTTGCACCACCTCCACGCCGCCCTTGTCGTTGCGCACGCGCATCTTCGGGCCGCGGCTCGTGACCGCGCAGCATGGCGTCGACGACTTCGGCGACCGGCGCGTGGATGCGCCAAGCGGTTGCGATCCTGGATCTCGATGACGACATCGAACGTCGGCGAGGCTTTGCGCTCGAGCACGGTCTTGCGCGTGCCGCGACGCCTGGCTTCCTCGTCCGACAGCGTCACGGCGCCGATGCCGCCGACCAAGTCGGACAGCGTCGGGTTCATGAGGATGTTCTCGAGGTCGATGCCGTGCGCGGTACCGATGAGCTGCACGCCGCGTTCGGCGATGGTGCGCGCCGCAAGCGCCTCGGCCTCGGTGCCGATCTCGTCGATGACGACGACCTCGGGCATGTGGTTCTCGACCGCCTCGATCATGACCGCGTGCTGGTTGAGCGGGCACGTCGACTTGCATCCGGCGAGCGTGGCCGATGCCGGCATGCGGCACGTCGCCGTCGCCTGCGATCTCATTGCTCGTGTCCACGACGACGACGCGCTTGCGCAAGTCGCCCGACAAGCACGCGCGCCACCTCGCGCAACATGGTGGTCTTGCCGACGCCCGGCTTGCCGAGCAAGAGCAGGGACTTGCCCGAGCGCACGACGTCGAAGATGATGTCGATCGTGCCGTAGACGGCGCGGCCGACCCGGCAGGTCAGACCGATGATCTTGCCGCTGCGGTTGCGCAGACACGAGATGCGGTGCAGCGTCTGCTCGATGCCGGCGCGATTGTCTTTGCCGAACTCGCCGACCTTGCGGTCGACCGCGGCGATGTCGTCCGGTCGTGACCGGCGTCTCGCGAGAGGTAGCAGTAGTCGTGCGGAAAGCGCGCTTCGGGCAAGCCGGCCCAAGTCCAGGATCACTTCGATGAGATCTGATCGAGGTTCGGGAAGACGGACGAGCGCTTGTCGGATGGTTGGCGGGGAAGATGTCGAGGAGAGCAGCCAGTTCCCAGTCGCTGGACGGACTGTGGGCGAGGTCCTCTTTCAAAATAACGTCACCTCATGGACGCTTGGATCGCAGCACGCGATCGTTCGCAGCTTCGTGTCGACCGGGCCTTGGATGTGGACCCCTGCTGCAAGTTCGAAGCAGGAGATAGTCGATCGTTTCTTGCGTTATTCGTTCGCCCGGGCACAATGATGGGATTCCCGGGGGATACGGCGTCACCACCTCCGCGCAAACTTCGTGCCTGCGCTATTCGCGAAATGGAATTTCGACGTGGTCGGCGAGAAAGGCCTCCCGCGGTGTGACGACCATGTTCGGGAATCGTGGCAATGATTTCGTAGGCTGCCACGTTCGAGCCGCGTGCTCGAGAACGCCCGCCGGCGACTCCGATCATGGCTGCGGTCCTTTCGTCTGCGCGAGCCGCTGCGACCGCGTCGACGAGCCGATCGAGTCGACTCGTTCGGTCGCCGAACGTCACCAGCGCGACGACGTTGAAGAGATCCGCCAGTTCGATCTGGACGTCGGTAGCGCATGCGCAGGACGCTTCGGCGGCTTGATAACCCGTGTAGCCGAGATCTTTGACCGTGATCACGAGCCGCGTCTCGTCGTAGGCGGCGATGCCGGGCTCGCCCGACGTGCTCGGCCCCATGCAGAAGATGCCCGGGATGGCGTTGAGGCGCGCGCGCGCGTCGCGGGCGAGCGCAAGCGCATGAGTGAGCAGCGCCTTCGCCCTCGCGTGGCCATCTGCATGCGCGCGACATCGAGCGACGCCAGCATGACGAGCTGGGGGCTCGTGCTCTGAAAGATGCGCAGCGTGCTGCGCAGCCGGTCGTGGTCGATGCGGTCGCCGACCGTGTGCAGCATCGCGGACTGGCTCATGGCCGCGACCAGCTTGTGGGTGGAGTTGACGCACGCGTCGGCGCTCGGCGGACGTCGCCGATGGCGGCAGCTCGGGGTGGAAATGGAGATGCGGCCCCCACGCCTCGTCCACGAGCAGCAGCTTGCCGCGCGCGTGCGACGAGCCGTTCGATCGCCGCGAAGGTCGGCGGCCGAACCGTAATACGTAGGGCTCGTCATAAAGACGGCCCTGCGCCTCCGGGTGCTGCGTCGAGCGCCGTGCTCGACGGTCTCGAGCGTGACGGCATGGTCGATGTGCAGCTCGTGGTCCACCTCGGGCTGCATGTAGACGGGTCTCGCTCGCGCTCATGATCAGCGCGCTCATCGCGGACTTATGGCTGTTGCGCGGGAGCAGCACCGCGTCACCGGGGCGCAGCGCGGTCATCAGCATCGCCTGGTTGCCGGCGGTCGAACCGTTGATCAGGAAGTAGGAATAGTCGGCGCCGTACGCGTGGGCGGCGAGCGCGTCGGCCTCGAGGATCGCGCCTTGCGGGCGTTGAGATCGTCGAGGCCGCGGACCTGGGTCAGATCAATCTTGAGCACGTTGTCGCCGATGAAGTCGCGCAGGCGCGGATGCATGCCGACGCCGTGCTTGTGACCGGGCGTGTGAAACGACACGGTGCTGCGCGCGCACGTAGTCTAAAAGGGCATCCAGATACGGGGTCTTCTCTTGGCGTGGGTCGGGCAATAGCGTGCTGGCTATTCGCAAACATACAGATCATTCATGTTCCGGGCTAGTTTTGCAGGCAGGTGGAGTTACCTTCGGTCGTCCATTTGACTCGGGTGAAGGCAGTCAGCGTCGTTGCCGGCGATCCACCACGACCTGGCGATCGTCGATCTCCCCAAACCCGAGCCTGCCGCCGGACAGGTGCTCGTCCGCGTCATCTGCCGCAGGCCTCAACCGAGCCGATCTGCTGCAGCGCCGCGGCCTATATCCGCCTCCGCACGATGCGCCGGCGGACATCCCCGGGCTTGAGTTCGCGGGCATCGTCGAGTCGCTCGGCGGCGACGTGTCGCGCGTCAAGGTCGGTCAACGCGTGTTCGGTCTCTGTAGCGGCGGAGCGCACGCCGAGTATATCGTCAGCCCGCAAGCGCTACTCATGGTGGTGCCCGAGCGGCTCAGCCGACATCGAAGCAGGTGCATCCCCGAAGCGTACGTCACCGCTCACGATGCGCTCGTGACGCAAGCGGGGCTGAAGCGTGGCGAGCGGGTGCTCGTCCACGCCATCGGATCGGGCGTCGGCATCGCCGCGCTACAGATCGGCAGCGTTATGGGCTGCGAGGTCTTCGGGACCGCTCGCAGCGCGGACAAGCTCGAGCGGGCCGCTCGCTCGGCGCGACGTTCGTGTGCCCGCCCGACGCATTTGACGAGGCGATCCTCAGCTTCACGCGCGACCAAGGGATGGACGTCATCCTCGATCCCGTCGGCGCGCCGTATTTCGAACCCGACCTACGCGTCCTCGCGCTGCGCGGGAGGCTCGTGATCATCGCGACGATGGGCGGCACGCACGGCCACGCCTGGCGTTGCCGGTGCTCATGCGCAAGCGCCTGCGCATCTTCGGCAGCATGCTGCGCAGCCGCTACGATCGAAGAGAAAGCAGCCGCGACCCGCGCCTTCGAGCGCGATGTCTTGCCCGAGCTCGCTGCGGGCAAGCTCAAGGTCGTCATCGACAAGACGTTCCCGCTCGAGCGGCGACCGCGGCCTACGACTATATGGAGGCGAATCAGAACTTCGGTAAGATCGTGCTCACGACGCAATGGACCGAATCATGATAGAGTCCCCCCGCTAGTTTACTTAACGCGCCCCACGCGCCAGCTCGTACTTGAGCATCTCGACACCGTGGTGATTGCCCGTTCCTGCGTGAGCCATGCCCAACTTAAGTGCGAGGTGGATGGAACGCTCGTTGCGAGGATCGATGAGCGCGACCAGCGATCGAGCCCGGCGGTGGTAAACGCGTAGTCCCTGACGGCCGTCGCCGCCTCAAGTGCGAACCCATGGCCCCAGAACTGCGAGCGTAACATCCAGCCGATCTCGACTTCCCCGCGTCGCCGAGCACGGTTAACCCGCTCTCGCCAATTACCTCGCCGCTCGGCCGGTCTTCGATGGCCCAGTCGCCAAAGCCGACGTCGTAACGCTGGATCGTCCTTTTCAGCGCCTCGTCAGACCTCGAAGCGGAAAGCGGTGCGTTGTCAGGCAGGAAGCTCATCACTTTGGGGTCGGCGGTCATGAGCCGGAAACCGTCGCGATCTGCGTGGGTCCAGCGGCGCAGCCACAAGCGCGCCGTTTCGATGACGGGATCGGGGAGCGTCAGCGTGTAGAGCCACCAGTCCTTGCGCTTGCCGCGGTCGCTTGGATTGCGCTCGAAATACAACGACATGCGCAAAGCGTCAGTCGTTTCGACATCGTAGTAGTGGCGGCGCACGTAGCTGTCGCCGCGATCCTCGCCCATGGTGCGGCGGCTGTCGAGCGTGCGAGCCACCTCGTAGCGGTGCTCGCGCCAGGTGAATGCCTTCGGCACGCTTGGCTCGCCACGCGCCATCGCGGTGATATCGAAGGCCCCAGCATCGGGAGCGACGCGCTCGCTGACGAACCGCGGCTTGTGTCGCATGGCGCGGTGCCGGCTTCCTTAGAAACTGACGCGACGAGCGTTTGACTCGGAGTACGGGTATTCCATGTGTCGCGCGGTCTCGCGAGCGACGTCCTCGCCCAGCTGGTTAGCCACGATCCTGAGCGCCATGTCGATGCCGGCCGCGATCCCGGCTGAGGTGATGACGCTACCGTGTTCGACGACATGCGATTCCCGGTCGACCATCACGTTGGGCAGGAGCTCTTGCATGTAGTCCAGCGAGCGCCAGTGCGTGGTCGCGCGCAAGCCATCGAGCAAGCCGGCTTTCCCCAGCAGCAGCGCGCCGGTGCAGACCGAGGCCAGCGTCTCGACCTGGCGCGATCGCGCACGGATAAAATCGAGCACCGCGTCGTCGTTCATCGCTGCTCGCGCTCCCCAGCCACCCGGCACGACGAGGATATCAAGTGCCGGACAATCCGCAAAGGAATGATCCGGCATGACCCTCATGCCTCCCGCGGTCGTCACCGCATCCATTGTCTTGGCCACGAGGCGCACGTCGAACGGCGACGGCTGCTCGCGGCGAGACTGCGCATCGAGGCGAGTCACCGAGAACACCTCGAAAGGACCGCAAAAGTCCAAGACCTCGACATCTTCAAAGATGAGGATGCCGACGGTCTTACGCTGCATGGGTCATCGAGCCTCGATGCGTTCCTCGATGGAGACGTCGTAGAGGAAGAGGAACTTATACCATTCGCCCGGCACGGTGTGCCGTTTGATCTGGATCCAGGGGATGTACTTGGGCGTGCGCGGCTTGCGCTTGAGCGACATGTTGGCGTCGTGCGGCGTGCGGTTGTTCTTGCGGTTGTTGCAGATCAAGCACGCGCAGACGAGGTTCTCCCACGTGGACGGCCCGCCCGCCGAACGCGGCACGATGTGATCCACCGTCATCTGCCCCTCGCCCTTGCGGCCGCAATACTGGCACATGTAGTCGTCGCGCAAGAGCACGTTCTTCTTGGTGAGCGCCACCTTCTGGCGCGGTCGGCGGATGTAATACAGCATGCGGATGATGGATGGCATGCGCATCTCGATCGTCGCCGAGCGCAGCAGCCGCTCGTTGTGGTGGAGCACCTCCGCCTTGCCCGAGAAGACGAGCTTGACGGCACGCTGGATCGACGTGACGTTGAGCGCCTCGTAGGTGGCGTTGAGGACGAGCACGTCGGTCATGCGCGACGGCTCACGCGGTGCACGTATTCGATCTGCAGCTGCGTGAGAGGTACCCTCGATAGCCAACAGCGCGTCGTTCTCCATGACGCCGCGCACGGAGCCGAGCAGCGCGTTGGCGGCATCGATCGCGGCACGAGCCTCATTGAGATCGGCACTGGCCCCGGTATCGGGGGCCTTGGCCACATCGGTGGCGGGAAGGTCGACCCGCAGCTGGCTGGCCGCGGCTTCGACGAGGACCGAGAGCATGCTAAAAGCGAGGTCCCGCATCGGCGGGACGTCGCGGACCGTCACATCTCCTTCATCCCTCTTGTGCCGCTCCCGGCTCATGATATGGTCTATCCCCCACGCTTCAAGTTAAGCGTGTGGGGGTGGCTGCCCCTGCTACGAGGGCGCCACCGGCGGCCGGCCAAGCTCGATTCTCCAAATGAAGTCCTCGCAGGCTTCACCCCATGCATTGAGCTCGCCGGCGGTCTTGCCGTTCTCCAGAATCTCATCGCCTATGGCGCTGCGTATATCGCGGACTTGTTGCGCGCTGAAGCCGGAGCGCAACCCCGATTCCAGATCGCTCGACAGATCGGGCCGTTGATGGTCGACGATGGCGCGCAATGCTTCCAACTCCAGGTCGGACCACCGGCGCGCTTTCGTCACCATCTCGTCCAGGGTCTTGACGACGGCCACGACGCGGTCGTGCTCAACGCTGGAAAGAAATGATTGTCGTTCAAGGCAGTCCGAAAAGATGAACTCGAGGTCCGACCAGTAAGCGTGGAATTCGTCCTTCCAGGATTGCTCGGCCACCTGCAGATGGTCGAACGCGTCTTGCAGACCCTCGATCAGATCGCGCAAGGTCTGGCTGCCTTCTTGGAACTTGCGCAGCTTCCGCTGCATGTGGGCGTATTCGCGCTGATCGGATGACTCGGGCGTGCTATCCATGGTCCTGCGCGGTCAGCTGTGCTTGGCCGCCTCGACCATCTCGAGAAAATACTTATGGATGCGCAAGTCGTCGGTCAGCTCGGGATGGAACGAGGTGCCGAGCAGGTTGTTCTGCCAGACCATCACGCCCTTGCCGTCGAGCGATGCGATGATGTGCGCGCCGCCCCATGCGGATTCGATCCAGGGAGCGCGGATAAAGACGCCGGGGAAGGGTTTGCCGTCGAATCCCTCGATCTGCAGCGGCTCTTCCGAGCTTTCGATCTGACGCCCAAAAGCGTTGCGTTTGACTTCGATGTGCAGCAACCCGAGCGAAGGTTGTTTGGAGCCGGCGATCTTCTCGGCCATCACGATCATGCCCATACACGTGCCCCAGATCGGCATGCCTGCCTTGGCGCGGTCGAGCAGGGGCTTGGCCAACTTGAAGTGCTCGAGCAGGTTCGCGACCGTCGTGGACTCGCCGCCAGGGATGATCAAGCCGTCGATCGACTTGAGCTCCTCGGGCGTCTTGACGCGTACGGCCTCAGCTTTGCAAGCGCGTAGCGCGGCGAGATGCTCTTCGATGTCGCCCTGCAAGCCGAGCACGCCGACGCGCAAGTTCGACTTAGCCGCGGAGTCCGGGGCCTTGGCGGTCTTGCTCGAAGGCATGGACTCTTACCAGCCGCGCCCGGCGAGCAGTTGATCCTTGGGGATCTGGCTGATCTCGAGACCGGCCATCGGAGCGCCCAACTCCTTGCTGACCTCGAGCACGACCTTGGGGTCGTCGAAGTAGTGCGTCGCCTCGACGATGGCTTTCGCGGTCTTGCCCGGATTCGCGCTCTTGAAGATGCCCGACCCGACGAACACGCCCTCGGAGCCGAGCTGCATGCACAGCGCCGCGTCGGCGGGTGTTGCGATGCCGCCGGCGACGAACATGACGACCGGGAGCCGGCCGTTCTGCGCCACTTCACGCACGAGCTCGACCGGTGCGCCCAAGATCGCGCGACACGCTGACCAGCTCTTCTTCCGGAAGGACCGTGAGCCGGCGGATGTCGTCCGAGACCTGACGCAGGTGGCGGATCGCCTCGACGATGTTGCCCGAGCCGGCTTCGCCCTTGGTGCGGATCATCGCGGCGCCTTCGGCGATGCGGCGTAGGGCTTCGCCGAGATTGCGCGCGCCGCAGACGAACGGCACGGTGTAGGGACGCTTGTCGATATGGTACGCTTCGTCGGCCGGGGTGAGCACTTCGCTCTCGTCGATGAAGTCGACGCCCAGCGCTTCGAGCACCTGCGCTTCGACGAAATGGCCGATGCGCGCTTTGGCCATGACGGGGATGGTCACCACGTCCATGATCCGCTGGATGATCTCGATGGCGGCCATGCGTGCGACACCGCCTTCTTTGCGGATGTCGGCCGGCACGCGCTCGAGCGCCATGACCGCGACCGCGCCGGCTTCTTGGGCTATGATGGCTTGCTCGGGCGTCGTCACGTCCATGATGACGCCGGCTTTGAGCATCTGCGCCAGACCGCGCTTGACTTTGTCCGTGCCTTTTTGTTTCACAATCGTCCCTCTTGTCTCTACTATGCTAGCAAAATCCGCGCGCTCTGTGTACCCCCGCTGGACCCGCTTCCATGCGACGGCGGCGGGACGCGACGACGAATCTTCGGCGATCCCCAGGTGTGGCGGCGCGCTGGCGGCGTTCTGTTAGGTTGGCGACCGCTAGTGCGGCCTCTTGCCTGAGGTCTTGCCGCTCGCTTTGACGGAAGGGACGTGGACTGCCGCTTTTGTCGGCGCGAGGTGGACGGGTAGCGAGTCCGTGACCGTCGTGGGGACAAACGCGTTGCGATCGTGAGCTACGGAAAGATTGCCAGCGTACTTGCCGGCCTCCCAAGAGACGAAGAGAACCGTCGCGGCGATGAGGACGGTCGTCGGTGCGAAATACGGTGAGTACCAGTCGTTGGACGGGCGCTTAGCGCCGGTCATTGATACGTACCCATCTCTTGCATGTCGGAACCGCTCGTGATATGGCCTTCGATGGCGAGCCGGAACTCGGTCGGCCGATCCGCCTTAGAATACGCTTCTTTTTCGGTGACTAAGCCGCTCTGGTAGAGATCGATGAGCGACTGCGTGAAGGTCTGCATGCCGTCGAAGCGGCCGCTTGAGATGTACTGGTACATCTCGCTGAACTTGCCTTCCATGACCAAGCTCTTGATGGTCGGCGTGGCCATCATGACCTCGACCGACGGCACGACGCCCGATCCGTCGAGGCGCGTCAGCAGCCGTTGCGAGACGATGCCGCGCAAACTCGTCGCCAGCTGGACCATGAACATCTTCCTGTTCGCTTCGGGCAAGGCATCCATGATTCGCTCGACGGCCTGCGTGGTGTTCTGGGTGTGCAGCGTCGAGAGCACCAAGTGGCCGGTCTCGGCGGCGGTCAACGCGGTGATGATCGTTTCGGGGTCGCGCATCTCACCGATGAGGATGACGTCGGGATCCTGGCGCAGCGCTTGACGCAGCGCGACGGTGAACGATTCCGTGTCGATGCCGACCTCGCGCTGCGAGATGATGGACATCTTGTCGACATGGATATACTCGATCGGATCCTCGATCGTCACCACGTGACGGCGTTGCGTGGCGTTTATGTGGTCGATCATTGCCGCTAGCGTGGTCGACTTACCGGTGCCGGTCGCGCCGGTGAGCAAGACGATGCCATCGCGATATTCGCACAGCGTGCGCAGCGAAGCCGGTAAGCGCAGCTCCTCGAAGCTCGGGATGTCGAGACGGACGGATCGGAACGCGGCGCTCACCGTGCCACGTTGGAAATAGGCGTTGACGCGAAAACGACCATGTCCGTGCAGGCCGTATGCGTAGTCGAGCTCCTTGGTCTCCATGAACTCTTGCTGCTGCGCGTGCGTCATCGAGGAGAAGATGAGGTTTTCGCACTCGGGCAGCGACAGCGGCCGCTCGGAGAGCGGCTTGAGGACGCCGTGGGCGCGCGCCATCGGCGGCGCAGCAGCCTTGAGATGCAAGTCGGAAGCGCCCAGCGCCAGCATCTGCCGAAGCAGGCTGTCCAATTCAGGGGGCTTTTGAACGTCGCGAGCGACCATGCTGTCCACGCGTTGAGGCTCCTTAACTATGACGATGATGGTGGCCGGCATCCCGTGCGGCCTAGAGGTCCGCTGCAGCGCAGACCTAAACGTTGCTCGTGGCTATACTTCACCTATGATTATCGGCATTTAGACCGATGCCTGGAGCCCATGTGCCGCGGGACATCGCAGCGACGAGGCAGTCCAACCGGGGAACGCAGTGAAGACGGTGGCTTCGGCCTTTTCTGTGCCTGCGCATGCCAAGCTGAACCTGCGTCTTGAGGTCGGGCCAAAGACTGGCGACCTCCACTCGATCCTCTCCGTCATCACCGAACTAGAGCTGGCCGACGAGCTTGAACTGCGCCCGTCATCCGACGGCTTTTGCGTCACCTGCGACCTCGATGAACTGAGCGGGCGCGACAATGTCGTATGGCGCGCGGCGCAGGCGCTTGGGGTGGCGCTGCCCGACGTCTGCGTCGCCATCGCCAAGCGCATCCCAACGCAAGCCGGGCTGGGTGGCGGGAGCGCAGACGCGGCGGCCGCGTTGGTGGCGCTTGTAAAGATCTTGCGTGAGAGCGGCGTGGCGGTGCCACAAGAGGGTCTGACAAAAGCGGCATTGAGCGCTGGTTCTGACGTTCCCGCCCTGCTTGCGCCTGGGCTGAAGATCGTCTCGGGCGTGGGCGACTGCGTAGCGCTGCGCTACGCCGATGCGCCGCCCTGGGGAATCGTCCTGTTGCATCCTAGCGCGGGCAGCTCGACCGCGCGGGCGTATCAGCTACTCGACGGTGCAGGTGTGCGTCACGTGCTTTCGAGACGCGCCTTCGATGCAGCCGAAGCGATGTGCGATGCCTTCGCAACCGCAGACCTCGACCGTTTTCTCGGATTGCTTCATAATGATTTCTCCGAGACGATCGAACGCGCGCTTCCGCAAGTCGCAGATGCCCGCGAGCGTCTGGAACGAGCGGGTTCGCAGGCGACCATATTGTGCGGCAGCGGTTCGTGCGTCGCCGGCCTCTTCGACGATCGCGCTGCCGCGCTCGCTGCGTTGCAGTTCCTTCAGCTTCGCGCACATGAGTGGGTGGCGGTCACCGGCTTCGCACAGCATGGCTGAGACGCGATTCACGGCCGTGGCGCTGGCTGGAGGCGAGCTTGAGACGGATTTCCGGCAAGCCGGCTATGACGTGCCGAACAAGGCCTACCTGCCGGTGGATGGCGAGCTCATGCTGGTCCGGGTCCTGCGTGCGCTGCGCGGATCGTCCGCTGTGGGCGAGATCCGCCTGGTGACGCAAACGTCGGCAGCGCAGCGCGAGCCTGAAGTGATGAGACTTTGCGATGTGGTCATCGAACAGGGACCCGATCTCATCGCGAGCGTGCTCGTTGGCTTTGCGGGGTTGCACCCGGACGAGCGGGTGATGATCGTGGCGACCGACATGCCGCTTTTGACCTCGCAAGCAGTCGACCGTTTCGCTGCGCTGGGAGCGCAAACGCCGTGCGACGTCGGTTACGGCTTCGTCGAACGCAAACTGCACGATCGCACGTACCCGCAAGTGCGCCACACCTGGGTGCGCCTGCGCGAAGGGACGTTTTGCGGTGCGGGCATGAGTCTGATCCGGGCCGGAAAGACCGGGCAGTTAGAGAGGGTTCTGCGCGACTTCACGGCGGCGCGCAAGTCGCCCGTCAAGCTCGCGTCGCTGTTCTCGCCTGCGCTAGTGCTGAAGGTGCTCGCGGGGCAGCTCGGGGTGGCTGAACTCGAACGCCGCGCCAGCGAGTTGACTGGGGTCGTGTGTCGCGGCATCATGTGCCCCGACGCCGAGTTGGCGGTCAACGTCGATCGGGTCGAGGACCTGCGCGCAGTCGAAGCGATTATCGCCGGCGGATGACGCGTCCTAGGATAGGCGCCTAGATCGTCAGGTGTTACGCCTTGTCGAGCACACCTTGACGGATGTCTTCGGGACGACCGATGCCTTGTTCGCGATAGGTCTTCGTCAATCTGATGTATGCCGACGCACCGATCGCGACCCATTCCTTCGAGCTGCCTTCGAGCGCGCGTTTCACCTTCGCAGGTGCGCCCGCCACGAGCATGCCGTCGGGGACCTCTTGCCCCTCGAGCACGACTGAACCGGCGGCCACGAGGGCTTGACGTCCGATCGTCGCCCGATCGAGCACGACCGCATTCATCCCGATGAGCGCGCCCGTCTTGACGTGGCAGGCTTCGAGGATAGCACCGTGGCCGATCGTGACGTGATCTTCGATGATCGTGTCGTGCCCTTCGTAGACATGAATGACCGCGTTGTCTTGCACGGAGGTGTTGGCGCCGATCTTGATGGCGGCCTCATCGCCGCGCAGAACTGCACCAAACCACACGCTCGCGCCATCGGCGAGTTCGACATCGCCGATGACGGCTGCGGTTGGCGCGATGAAGACATCCTTCCCTATCTTCGGCGTCTTGCCGTTGAGGGTCAGAATACAGGCCATTCATCGCTTTCGTTTGTGGCCGGATCGAACGGCTTGGCAGAGGCGCCCTCGGGACTCGCCTCAGCGCCGCCCTCGATCGAACGGCGGCGCGCATCAGCGCGTTCGCGAGCCCTGCGGCGGCGATCATCCATATCATCCGTGTCGCTGACGAACACGGAGCCATTCGTCTCGTCGCCCGCTTCGTCATACACGACTCGGTCGAACGCCGGCGCTTCCTGCCGCGAAACCTCAGCCGCTGCCGGTTCTGGCGGCGGTGGATAGAGCTGACGCACTTTGCCCTTGGGGACCGGCGGCGCGTCCGTAGGCCGCATCAGCGGGCCCCGGGGTTGGCGACCGAAGCCGGGCTTCTTGGGAGCGGGGATACCGTCATCGGGGCGCTCCTGGCCGAGCGCATCAAGTCCGGGTTCTTGTGGCGGCGGATAGAGCTGCTTCACGGTTGGCCCCTCGCGCTTTGGCGCTGGCGCTCTTCCGCGTGACGGTCCGCCGAAGCGCGAACCGCCTTCTCGTGGGCCGCGGCGTTCGCCGCGCTCGCCACGTTCGGGGCGCGGGCCGCGTTCAGAGCGTTCCGGCCGATCGCCCCGGTCCGAGCGAGGACCCCGTTCGGAGCGTTCGCCACGATCGCCGCGGCCAGGACGTACGCCTCGCTCCGGCCGGTCGTGAACATCGCCGTCGCGCGGTTCGCGTTCGTCGCGATCGCGATCCTCATAGGCGGGCCGGCGCCTTAACGTGACGTCATCGCGGATGTCGACGTGGATCGCCGCGGGACCCTTTGGCGTGATGACGATGTCGAGCTCTTCGTCGTCTTCCGGTCGCCGCTCGAGTGGCGGGCGCTGCGGCCTTCCTTGCCCAGCTGAGCCGCTGGGGACGCCGGCCGCGTAAATCCTCGCGACCGCGTTCCTCGCGCAGAGGCCGCTCATCGCGGGCCGATCGTGCGTCGACGAGGCGACGCTCGTCTCGCGCCGGCCGCTCGCCTCGCTGCGATCGTTCCTCTCGTAGCGGTCGGTCATCTCGCGCCGGCCGTTCGTCTCTCGGGCGGCCTTCGCGCGCGAAGCGCTCTTCGCGTGGCGGTCGCTCTTCACGGGTTCGAGTTTCGTCGAGCGAGACTGGGCGGCCATAGATCTGTCGCACAGGTCCAAACCTCTTGGCCGGCCGCTGACCCGCGCCGGGCTGACGTGGATCAACGACGGCGCCCATATCGTCTTCCGACTCGTCCTCATCGTACGGTGCGCGCGAACGCGCTGCCGGGGTTCGGTCTCGGCCCGCGATCGGCGCCGCCGATCTGCGCGGCGTGACGACTGCGTCGTCTTCCTCATAGCTCGCCTCAGCATCGCCGTCTGCAGGCGCTGGCGCGCCGAGCGGACGCTCGCCAACACGACCCTTACCGCCGCGACCACGGCGGCGACGGCGACGGCTGGCCAATCCATCGGCGCCATCGGCGTCGGCCTCGATCGGGCGCGGCTGTCGCACGACGGATGTGGACGGCGTCGTGATCACGGCGTCGTCGTCTCCGTCGTCATAGTCGATATCGCCCTCGCCACCGACGACGAGCGCGGGTGGATGAGAGGACGATGCGCCGCGGCGTGCGCCGGGTCGTCGCCTGCCGCCACGACCGTCACCACGACCATCGCCGCGCCCGCTCTCGGTTCTGCTCTTGGGCGCTCGAGCCACGGGTTGGCCGCCTCGCGCCGCGGGTTGGCCGCCTCGCGCCGCCGGCGTAGCGACGCGCGGTGCTTCATCATCGTCATCGGCCACGGAGAATGCAACGGCATCAGGTCTGCGTAACCGGCTCGGCCGGCGTTCTGTTTCTTGAGCGGCGTGTCGACGGCTTTCTTCAGCGACTTGCACGTCGCGCAGCGACGGTGCCGGCGGAGCGATCGGCGCATCCGTCAGTCGCTATATCCTTGCCGCGGCCGCGCTGACCGCGACGGCGACGGCCGGCGCTCGGCAGCGGTTCGGCGAGTTCGGCGCGCACCATATTGCCTTCCACCGCGGTGATCCGCAGCTTGACGGTCTGTCCGGTGGCGTTGGCCGCATCCTTGACTTCGATGAGATAGCCGTTGACCTCAGCCACGCCCGAGGCGGGGTTGGGCAGACGGACCGCCAGCAGTTCGGCTTCGACGACGCTGCCGACGACGGGGTTGGCGCGCATGCGGCGCGACTCTTCGACGATGACGTGCTCGCGGTGGCGCTGGGGTTCGACGAACAGCGCGACGTCCAAATCATGATCGCGCGCGAGTTTCTCGAACTCGTCGCGATACCAGCCCTCCAGCTGCGTCGCGACACCGGGATCCGCCACGACATCGAGCTTCTTGATGCCGCCGTTGCGGCCGATGCGTTCGCGGATCTGGCGGAGCACGCCGATGGCGACGGTCTCGCTCGACATGACGCTGCCCAAGCCCGTGCAATACGGGCAGTCGGAGCGCAGCTGACCGGCGAGATCCTTGCCCACACGCTTGCGGGTGAACTCGAGCAGGCCGAGATTGGAGAAGACCTGGATGGTGCTGCGCGTACGATCGCGGCGCAGCGCGTCGGTGAGGGTCGAGATGACCTGTTCGCGGCTGCGCTCGTGCGTCATGTCGATGAAGTCGACGACGATGATGCCGCCGATATCGCGCAGGCGGACCTGGCGGGCGATCTCAGCCGCCGCTTCGATGTTCGTGCGCACGATCGTGTCTTCGAGATTGCGTCCGCCGGTGAACTTGCCGGTGTTGACGTCGATGACCGTCAGCGCTTCGGTGTGCTCGAGCACGAGATGGCCGCCCGAGGGCAGCGGGATCTTCGGCTTGAGCAGTTTTTGGAGCTCCTCATCGATGCCGCGCTGCGCGAAGAGCGTGCCGGGACCTTCCACGAGCTTGAGGCGGTCTATGTACTGCGGGCCTAGCAGCGACATGGTCGAGCGGATCTCATCGTACTGCTCTTTGGAGTCGATGATAGACCGAGGTGACGTCGCTGGTCAAGAAGTCGCGCACCGCCTTGAAGACGAGGTTGAGATCCTTATGCAGCAACGCCGGGGCGGTGGAGCGTTTGTAGCTCTCGAGGATGCCGTGCCACAGACGCAGTTGCACGCCGAGGTCGGCGATGAGCTCAGCTTCGCTGACGCCTTGGGCCGCCGTGCGCACGATCGTCGCCATGCCTTCGGGACGCACGCGTCGCATGATCTGCTTGAGGCGCTCGCGCTCGTGGGCATCTTCTATGCGCGATGACACGCCGGAGTAACGGCCGGTCGGCATGAGGACCAGGTAACGGCCCGGCAGGGAGACATTCGTGGAGACGCGCGCACCTTTGAGACCGCGCGGTTCTTTGACGATCTGCACGAGCACGTCCGAGCCGACCTTGAGCAGCTCGTTGACCGTGTGGCCGCGCCGCCGGTCGGTGATCTCAGTCTCGCCGATGTTGATGGGATCGCGCATGATGTCGTCGACGTAGAGGAAGGCGTTGCGCCCGAGCCCGATGTTGACGAAGCACGCGCCCATGCCGGGGAGGACGTTTTCGACCCGGCCTTTGTAGATGGAACCTATTACTTTTTCTTCGCGCTCGAAATAGATCTCCGCTAGTGAGCCTTCTTCAAGGACGGCGACGCGGTTCTCCCAATCGTCGCATGAAATCAAAATCTCGGTCTTCAATACCGTACACCTTTGCTTGAAAGCGGGGCATAGCGCAATACCGCCATGCGGCCATAAGCCGGGCGGTCGCGCTCGAAACTCTCGTGTTATCGATCAGCCTCTATCCCCTTAGGATAAGGTACCGCGGTCCGCTGGATCCGTGCGGCGCTAGTCACGCCGGGAGCCGAGGCGGAGGGGCGATACTGGCCAGATAGTCCTGGGTAACCGGTTTGCGAAACTATGGGCGACCTTGTGCGCCCTTGCAAAATCTTGAATGTCAATCTCCGGCGATGCGCGTCTCAATTCACATGCTGCACCGCTCATACATCGGCATCGCTTTGCGACCCGGAGAAACCCTTGTGACTGTCAGGCTCTTACTATCTTTTCGGCATTATGCGGCGGGCCGCCTTTCGCAGGTGAGGGCCGTGGACGCTCGGGTTGCTGCTTCCGGCAACCAGCATTCTATTGCCGCCGGCTGCGATTGTTCGCCTTTAGACGTCACCAAAGCGCATCTTATAGCGCTGCACGTGGATGTTGAGCAGCACGCCGACTGCCATGAAACACGTCACGAGGCTGGATCCGCCGTATGAGATGAAGGGCAGCGGAATGCCGGTGATGGGCATGATGCCGACCGTCATCCCGATGTTGATCAGCACTTGGAACATGAGCATCGCGACGATGCCGACGGCGACGAGCAGCCCATAGCGGTCGCGCGCAGCCGTCACCGCAACCATCGAGAGGCCGAGCAGCGCTCCGTAGAGCACGAGCAACAGCGCCGCGCCGATGAACCCCAGCTCCTCGCCCACCACAGTGAAGATGAAGTCGGTCTGATGTTCGGGCACGAAGCCGAGCTGCGTCTGCGTGCCGTGATACAGCCCCTTGCCGGTCAGCTGCCCCGAGCCGATGGCGATCTTCGACTGCATCAAACTCCAGCCCGCGCCTTGCGGATCGTATTGCGGGTGCAAGAACACGAGCAAGCGCTGCCGCTGGTAGCCCTTGAGCACGAACGGCGAGAGCACCGTGAACGCGCCGAGCAGCGCGAGACCGGCGGCGTAGGCCGCGAAATGGAAGAGATTCGGGAGCGCAAAGAACAGCATCGCGGTGAGGATGACCACGAAGATCAAGCGCCGTTCCGAGATCGGGCTGCTTGAGGACCAAGAGCGTCGGGGGCACGATCGCGGCGAGCGGAATCCACAGGTCCTTAGCGCGCGTAAAGCTGCGCTTGGGATCGGCGAGGATCGCAGCGACCGAGAGCGTGGTGAGCAGCTTCGCCGGCTCCGATGGCTGGAAGATGATGTGCCCAACGCCGATCCAGCGTTGCGCACCGAGCGCGGAATGACCGGCGACCGCCACCGCACCAAGCATGATGATGTTGATGATGTAGACGGGCCACGCCCAACGCTGCCACAGATGATAATCGATGAAGGCGAAGAGCGCCATCGCAATGATGCCGATGATCAGGTAGATGGCTTGGCGGGCGAAATCGGCCGACCCGTCGGCGGTGTGCAGGGTCGCGCTCTTGATGATGACCAGGCCGAACACCGATAAAGCGATCGCGACGAACGCGAGCGGGTAGTTGAGCGAGAGATACCAGGGTCGTTCAAGCATAGAAAAGACCCCGGAGTTGCCGTTGTGGCTGCTTAGTCTGCGCTGCTTGGTTCGTCTGGTTCGGCCTCGGGCGCCATGAAGCCGTTGCTCTGGGATGCATAGGGCTGCGCCGTCGCTTCGGGCTGCGCGGTCTCACCGTTGGTCACCGCGGTGCTGCGGTTACGTCGCCGCCGGCGCCGGCGGCGAACAGCCGTACCGGCGGGAGCGTGCACCCCGTTCCCATTGGCGCTGGCCCCTACGGCTAGGCGCTGTCGTTCTTGCTCGATCGCCTCGCTCGACTTGATGTTGGTGACCGGGATGTTCGCGTACAGCGTGAAGCGCCGCTCCGCGTTCTCAAAATGCACGTCCATGCCGTGCTCGTCGATGTCGAGATAGCGCTGCAAGACGTTGAGCATCTCGCCCTTCATCATATCGAAGGTCTCCGGCGCGAGCGCGACGCGATCCGACATGAGCACGAGGCGCAAGCGCTCTTTGGCCAAGCTCTTGCTCGACTCTTCGCGGCGGAATATCTTGGTGAGAAAATCCAACATCGTCTTATCCTTTCGCCGCTGACGAACGCGTGCCGCTCAATTTCGAGAGCACGCGAGAGAACCACGCTTGCTGCTCGGTCATGTCGGGAATGGGGACCTGCTCGCCCAGTAGCCGCGACGCGATGCGCCGGATCGCGGCGCCGGTGGGCGATCCCGAGATGTCGACGACGGAGTTGCCGCGGTTGGTCGCGACGATGACCTCTTTGTCGTCGGGCACGACGCCGATGAGCTCCAAGCGCAGGATCTCAAGCACGTCGTCCACGCTCATCATGGTGCCCTTGCGGACAAGTCCCGGGCGGATGCGGTTGATGATGAGTCGCGCCGGCATGTCGTTGGGCAAAAGGCCCGCGACGCGATCCGCATCGCGCACAGCCGACACCTCAGGCGTCGTCACGACGATCGCTTCTTGCGCGCCCACAACCGCGTTGCGGAAGCCCTGCTCGATGCCCGCCGGACAGTCGATGAGCACGATGTCGAACTTCTCTTGCAGCTCTTCCACGAGATCGGTCATGTCTTCCGGATCGATCTCGTCCTTGTCACGGTTCTGCGCCGCCGGCAAGAGCATGAGCGAGCGGCGCACCCGGTCGCGCACGAGCGCCTCATCCAACGTGCAGCGCTCCTCGATGACGTCGAGCGAATGCATGCGGACCCGGTTCTCAAGCCCCATGACGACGTCGAGGTTGCGCAAGCCGACGTCCGCATCCACGACGACGACGCGCTTGCCGGCGTCTGCCAGCGCAGCGCCGAGATTTGCGGTCACCGTCGTCTTGCCGACGCCACCTTTGCCCGAGGTCACGACGATGGCGCGCCCGCCGACCGCCTTGCGCTCCGTCTTGACCGCGCGCGGAGCAGGCCGCTGCGGTGTTGCCGGCGCAGGTTCGGCTGCTGCGGCCGGGGCGGCAGCATCGGCCTGAGCGGTTTGCTCGGCCGGGATTGGTTGCGTCGCCTGCGCCCCCGCGGTGTCCGTCGGCGCGGCCGGAGCTGGCGCGTCTCCCTGGGGCGCTTGCAAGGCGAGCGGCGCCTCGGCGTGCTCGCGGACCTCATTGCTCATCGTTGACCTACCATGATGCGGCGGATGCGGTTCCACAGTCCATCGTCTTGTAGCTCGAGCGCCGGAACGTCTTCGCCGAGCAGCCTACGGGCCATCGTCGTGTAGATCGCCGCCAGCCTGCGGCTGCCGTCCAGCGCGACCGGCTGGCCGCGGTTCGTCGTGTCGATCACCTCTTCGTCGTCGGGCACCACGCCCAATATCTCACGCCCCAAGATCTCCGCGACGTCGTCCACGCTGAGCATATCGCCGGTCTTGACCATCTCTGGGCGCACGCGATTGACGACGATTCGCACGCGGCGCGACCCGAGCATGCCGATGATGCGGTCGGCGTCGCGGATGGCCGAGACTTCGGGCATGGTCACGACCACCGCCTCATCCGCGCCCGCCACGGCATTGCGAAAGCCATGCTCGATGCCGGCCGGGCAATCGATGAGGACGACGTCGAAATCCGCACCGAGCGCGTGCACGACGCGTGCCATCTGGGCCTCGCTGACGGACTCTTTATCCTTGGTCTGCGCAGCGGGCATCAGATAGAGACCGGACAGGCGCTTGTCTTTGATGAGCGCTTGGCGTGGCTGGCAGCGCCCTTCGGCGAGGTCCACCACGTCGTAGACGATGCGCTTCTCCAGGCCCAGCACGAGATCGAGATTGCGCAGGCCGATGTCCGCGTCGACCAACGCGACTTGCTTGCCCAAGCGGGCAAGCGCCACGCCGAGGTTCGCCGTGGTCGTCGTCTTGCCGACACCACCCTTGCCCGAGGTGACGACAAAGATGTTACCTTTCATCGCGTCCGCGCCTTATCACGTGTGGGAAGCGCCGCGGTAATGGCGATTTTGCCTTCGACGATGCGAGCGACCTCGGGCGCGCCCATCCCGCGAGATCCGTCGCCCTCGGCCGGGGCAGATGCCATGGCGCGCGCGATCCGCAGTTGCGTCGGTTCCAAACGCAGCGCGTAGACGGCGGCCTTGTCGTCGCCCTCGGCGCCCGCATGGGCCACCCCGCGCAGCGTGCCCCAGACCATGATGTCGCCGGTCGCGATGAGCTCGGCGCCGGCGTTCACGTCCCCGACGACGATGATGCTGCCAAAGGCGCTCAAGGACTGCCCCGAGCGCAGGTTTCCTTTATAGTAGCAATTCTGGGCGGCCGCGCTTTTGTCCGAAGGCGCTGCTTTGGCCGCGCCGTTACCCCGGCGCGCCGCGTCGCGAGCAGCGGCATCACCGCCTTCGTGCCACGCCTTGCGCACGGCGGCCGGCTCGGTCCGGTCGTCATGCACCCGGGGCGCGGCGGCGACGCTGGCAGCGACGATATGCAACCCGGCGGCCCGTGCGGCCGCGGCGACGTCGTCAGCGTCGCACACGGCACCGTCAGCGGCGATGCCGAACTCTTGCAGGGTCGCGATGATCCCGGCTAGGTCGCTTGCTTCCAACGGTTGGTCGCCGAGCATGAGCACCGCTCTGCCGCCACGGTAGAAATTCGGCAGCGCCGCGAGCCGCTCGCGCAACTTGCTCACAATCGGAGTCAACGGCCGCTCGTGCATGTGGAGCAAGAGGCCGGATTTGGTACCTTTTATCTGCACTGAAAGCCTCATCCCTCGCCTTTGCGGGCGGCCCTGTTTTCCCTTGTGGAGGCGGCGGCGAATACGCTGTGGACAAACCTGTGCAATTACTGAATAACATGTGGCCAAGTGCGCAGGGACCAGCATGCGTTGCGTCGCAAAGTTCTCGGTACCGTCCCCTCTTAAGGCCAAGGCCTCTAGCTTGCGGGAACGGGGGGAGCGCCCACCATGAAGACTTCGTTCCGCCGCGGCATCGCCCTCACGCTGCTCGCCTGCCTCATCATGAGCAGCGTACCCTTGCCCGCGAGGGCTGTTTCGACCGCATCCGAAATCCGCATCGGCCAGCAGGCCGCGGCTGAGGTGGACCGCGAGAACCCCATCGTCTCGGACCCGATCCTCAATAACTGGGTCAACAGCATCGGTTCGAACCTAGCGCAGTACAGAGCCCGGCCGGACATCAACTACACTTTCAAGATCATCGACACCAACGAGATCAATGCGTTCTCGCTGCCCGGCGGCTTCGTGTACGTCAACTACGGCCTGCTCAACTTCGTCAACTCCGACGACGAGCTAGCCGGCGTGCTCGGTCACGAGATAGGGCACGTGGAACGGCGCAACCAGATAACGATGGAAGCCAAGGCCCAGGTCCTCAACATGATCTTGGGCGTGCTCTCCATGGTGTCGCCGTTCGTGTGGCGCTTCGGCAGCCTTATCCAAGGACTCTCGCTAGAGAAGATGTCGCGCGTCGACGAACTCCAGGCAGACCAGTACGGCCTGCTGCTCATGACCCGCGCCGGCTACGACCCCAACGCGATGGTCTCGTTCATGACGCGCCTCGGCCAACAGGGCGCGCCAGACTCCGATCTGCTCAACAAGTACTTTGAGAGCCATCCTGAGTCACCGGCGCGCGTCGCTCACCTGCGAGGGTACCCCGAGTTCACGCAAGCGACGCCCGACCAGATCATGGCGTGGGCGATCCACGACGAGACCGAGGGCCGTTACGCATACGCCCAGCACAAGATCGACGGCGTCCTCGCCAAGGATCCGAATAACCAGCTCGCGCTGCTGCACGAGGGTCAAGTCGACCTTGCGCTCGGCGATTACAACGAAAGCGCCGCCGCGCTCAACAAGGTAGAACATGCGCCCGGCGCTTCGGCCGCCGCCGAAAGCGCAGCCCAACACGAACTCGCGATGTTGCCCAAATCGAATAGCCCGGGAAACCGGCTGCTCAACCCCAATCTCGGCCCGCTGATCGAACAGGTCACGGCTGCTACCACCAACACCAAGACCACACAGGCGGAGCTCGACGACCGCATCAAGCTGGGCACGGACGATGTCCACCGCTTCAATGCGCGGCTTGAGGCCCTGTCCTATGAGATCCCCAATCTCAGCAACGTCAACGTGCGGCCGGGGAGCCGTATCGAGGGCGTCATCAACGACCTCTCGCACATGGCCAAAGACATCAATATCGTCTTCGACAAGTCGGAAGCCCTGATGGAGAATTCACCAGGCATGCTCAAAGACGACATTAGCGTGCTCAACGAGATGAACGCGCCGCTGCATCGCAAGACGATGACCGCGACCGATCTCGAGCTGTTGCCGTTCTATCCCGACCTCCTCAAGCAGATGGACACGTCGCAGACCGAACTCGTCGCCGGCGTCACAGCGGCACGCGGATCGATCGCGCTGGCCTGGCAAGCCATGCCGCCGCTCGACGATTACTTCCGCGAACTCGACAAAGCGCAGCTGGATTTCGGCGGCGATCTGTCGCCGCGCACGGCACAGGACCTCAAAGTGCTCGCCATCAAGGCCATGAACGCGCTCGACGCGGCCGCTAACGGCGCCGAGACCGCGCAGACGTTCTACTTCAACGCCCAGGCGCGTCAGCTGATCTCCGGCATCACCATGCTCGGCGTCGGCGTGTCTGAGGGTCGTTATTCGACCTTGACCAACGTGCTGCAGCGGCGTCTCGGCGTCGATGCACCCACCTACGAGCAGACGGTACGCCTCGGACTCTCAGCCGGCGACATAACGGCAGCAACGTGGCTGGCGGCTGAGGAGAAGGTTCCGGTGAGCACGATCATCAACGAGCAGCGCGCCACCGGGAAGAGCATCATCGACATGGCGGTCGAGAAGAACCTGTCGCAGGAATCGCTCGAGGTCATCATGGGTTTGGTCTACGAGGGCTACTCTGAAAAACCACTCGACTAGACCGCACTTCTTCTGGCTATGTTGAGCTCGCCCGGTCCGCGCGGTGGATCGAGCGCGAGCAAGTGGATAGAGCACGTCCGCAAACGGGTCAATCTCAGCCAAGTCGACGCTGAAGCGCGCAAGCGCGTCACGCTCATCGTCGCCGGTCCGCGCCGTCACGAGTTTCTCGAGGCGCTGCGCTTGGCCGGTGATCATAGCGAAGGCGCCATCGTCTCGGTGGACGGCTTGTCGACGGCGCTGGCGCAAGAGGACGTCAGCGCGCGGGCTGCGGTGTATTGCCCGGATGCCGGCGCACAGAACGGGGCGCTTTCCGACGTCGCGGCGATGCCGCTTGCGGTATTCGTGGTGCGCACGGGCGAAGCGGATGTGGTCGACGAGGCGCGCCTGGCGACGACTGCGCCTGCTACCAAGCCGGCGCCCGGAACAGCGGCCGTCTACTTCGTCAGCGCGATGTCGCTAGCGGAATGTCGCAAGCATCTGTTGCCCGACATCGTCCACGCGTATCACGGCCATGAGGTCGCGCTTGCCGCGGCCATACCCGCGTTCCGGCCGATCGTCGCCGCCAAACTTACCATGGACTGCGCGATGAACAGCCTCAAAGTGGCGGCCGCTTCCGCGATCGCCGACCACATCCCCGTGCTCGGGCTCATCACCGGAGGCATCGCCTCTGCCGGTGACACAATCGCCATCACCGCGCTGCAGATGCACATGCTTTTGCGCATCGCGGCGGCGTATGGCAAGAAGCCTGAGTTCGCGCGCATCCTCGAGCTTCTCCCCGTGGTCGGGGGCGGATATGGTTGGCGTGCCCTGGCGCGCGAGGCTTCGGGCTTCATTCCTGTGGCCGGCATCCCCATCAAAGCCGGCATCGCCTACGCAGGCACCCTCGTGGTGGGTCAAGCGGCTTCGCATTATTACGAGACTGGATTGCACATGTCGCGCGGCGCGGTGGGAGCGCTCTACCGCGAGGCGGCGGAACGCGCGAAAGGCTTCGTGCGCCATTTCACGACAAGGCCCAAGCGCGTTCGGCGCTAGCGGCTAGAGCGAGCGCCGGCCCTCGAGCGCTCGCGTCAGCGTGACCTCATCCGCGTAGTCGAGATCGCCGCCGATGGGCAGACCGTATGCCAGACGCGTCACCTGCACGCCGAGCGGCGCCAGCAACCTCGCTAAGTAGAGCGCGGTGGATTCGCCCTCTGCATTGGGGTTGGTCGCGATGATGACTTCCTTCACGTGCTCCGTGCCCACCCGATCCACCAATTCTTTGATCTTGAGCTGCCCGACGCCGATGCCCTCGATGGGCGAGATAAGACCGCCGAGCACGTGATAGCGGCCGCGGTAGCTCATCGTGCGCTCCACGGCGTACACGTCCTTGGGCTCTCCCACCACGCAGATGAGCGTCGCGTCGCGACGCGAGTCAAGGCAGATGGGACACAGTTCGCCTTCGGTCAACGAGAAGCAGCGCGTGCAAAAGCGGACTTTCTCCTTGACGTCGATGATCGCGCGGCTCAGCGCCTCGGCGTCTTCCTTGCTGGCCGAGAGCAAGTAAAAAGCCAAGCGCGCAGCGGTCTTGGGTCCGACGGTGGGGAGCTTTTCAAGTTCGCCGATCAGCGCCGACAGCGGGGCTGCGAGATAATCCAATCCCGATTACAATCCGGGGAGGCCAAGGCCGCCGGCCAGCGGACCCATGCGCGCTTGGGAAAGCTCGGCGACTTTCGCCTGCGCATCTTTGAAGGCGATGCTGAGCAGATCTTCGAGCGTCTCCACGTCGTTTGGATCGACGGCCGCCTGCGTCAGCTTGATCCGTTCGACGCCACCATGGCCGTTCAAGGTGACCTCAACGGCGCCCGAACCTGCCGTACCCACCACGGTCTCCTTGCCCAGGTCTTCCTGGATCTTGGCGAGCTGCGCTTGCAGTTTGCGGGCTTGCTGCATCAGTTGTTGCTGGTTCATGGCCGGTCTTTCAGAAGAGGTCTGCGCCGAGCACTGACTCGGCGAAGAGAATGCGCCCGCATCGGCGCTTTGCGAGGAGCGCGCGGAAGCGAGCTCGGCGACGACGATGCATTCGATCGCGGGTCGCGTCCCGGCGACTTCGCCGATCGCCGCCGTGATGACGCCCACCATCGCCGGCTCCGCCAGCAGGTCGCGATTGAACTTGCTGGGCACGCCAAGCGTGACCGTCTGAGCGGTCGCATCGACGATCGACGCGTGCTCGAGATGGCCGTAACAGGGTTTGGAACGTTCCTTGACCGCGCTGACGACATGCGGCCATAGCGCGCGCAGTTTGGAGAGGCTCAAACCATCGGCGGAAACGACCAGCACGTCCTCTTCCAACACGGCCGCGGCTGGCATCTGGGCGACGGGCCTTGGACCTTCAGACTCGTCTGTTTCGGCGCGGGCCGCTCCGCCTGGTGCGTCGTCGCTCGAAGACGCCTGGGATGCGGCGCCCGCGGCCCGTTGGCCGCGCCGCGCAGGCGACGCGCCGGCGCGCTTGGGGGCTGCAGGTGGTGAGGATGGTGCAGACGCGGCCGGCGGCGGTGATGCCGTACCGGTCCGCTCCTCGAGCGCGCGCAAGCGGTCTGAGATCGTCTGCAAGCTGAGATCATCGCTGGGCAGGACGACGCGGATGAGTGCGAGCTCCAGATCGATGCGCGGCTGCGCCGAGTAGCGCTGTGAAATAGCTTCCGACAGGTTCCGCAAGGTGGCCAAGATCCTGCTTCGAGGCATGGATGCCGCCTTCGCCGCGACGCGGTCAGCGGTCTCTGGCGGAGCCTCGACTGCCAGCACGTCGGGGCTCACCTGCGCGAGCAAGGTCAGACGGAACCAGCGCAGCAGCTCGCGGGCGAGCCAGGCGGGATCGGTGCCGCGATCGACCGCTTCGGCGACGCCGGCGAGCACCGCACCCGCATCCGATGCGCAGACCGCTTGGGCGATCTGCTCCACGAGGTCGTAGACCGGCGCGCCAAAGGCTTGGTCGAGCACGTCGTCATCGATCTTGCCACCGCCTGCGAAACCGCGGGCCTGCTCGAGCAGCACGAGAGCATCGCGCATGGCGCCGTCGGCGAGAAACGCCAGGCGTTGCAGCGCACTCGGTTCGACTGCGATCTTCTCTTGTTTCGCCACATCGGCGAGGCGGCCCAGGATATCGGCAGGCTGCATGCGGCGGAACTCGTAGCGCTGGACGCGCGACAAGATCGTCGGCGGAACTTTGTGCGCTTCCGTGGTGGCCAGCACGAAGACCACGTTGTCGGGCGGTTCCTCCAGCGTCTTGAGCAGCGCGTTGAACGCTTCGGCGGTGAGCATGTGGACTTCGTCGACGATGTAGACCTTCGTGCGGAACTGCGCGGGGGCGAACTTGACGCGCTCGCGCAGCTCGCGGATCTCATTGATGCCGCGGTTGCTCGCCGCGTCGATCTCGATGACGTCGAAGGCCGTGCCAGCGGCGATGGAGACGCACGCTTCGCACTCGCCGCACGGGTCCGGACGCGGGCCGCCACGCAAGCAGTTGAGACATTTCGCCAGGATGCGCGCGGCGGAGGTCTTGCCAGTGCCGCGCGGACCGGCGAACAGATAGGCGTGAGCTACTCTAGAGCTCTTGACCGCAGCCTGCAAACCTGTGACGACCGCCGGCTGGCCGACGAGTTCGTCGAACGCCATCGGACGGTGCTTGCGATAGAGGGTCAGACTGGAATTGGAACGGTCAGAAACGGCCACAAACCGCGTGGTTCGGTCGGCCCAGAATGCTTTCCTAGACGGCAGGACCTTTAGGCGCGAAACCGTAGGTTTAAAGCGAGGCGAACTGGGTAGGAAGAAAACGTAAACCCGTAATCATCGCGGCTCACGGTACGTATAGACTGCCGGCTTTACGGCGTTGGCGCCGTGAGCGCGGACCCACACCACAGGAAGGCTCACCAAAACAACCGTCATGTCACTCGACATCGACCTTAACGAAGCGCTGCGACGACACTTCGGATACGAGGAGTTCTATCCGGGTCAAGAAGACGTCATCCGCCGCGTCATGGACGGCAAGGACACGCTCGCGATTTTGGCGACCGGCGCCGGCAAATCGCTGTGCTATCAGCTGCCCGCGCTGCTCTTGCCGGGCACGACCGTCGTCGTGTCGCCGCTCATCGCCCTGATGAAGGACCAGCTGGACATGCTGGCCGAGGCCGGCATCAGCGGCAGCATCGCGCTCAACAGCACGCTGACCGACGAAGAGGAGGTCTCGCACCTCGAACGCATCGCGCGCGGCAATCTCAAGCTCATCTACGTGACGCCCGAGCGGCTGGAAGACGAGAGCTTCGTCGACGTGCTCAAGCGCCTGCACATCCCGCTGTTCGTCGTGGACGAGGCGCATTGCATCTCGCAGTGGGGGCACGACTTCCGCCCCGCGTATCTCGAATCTAGGCCGCGTGATCGCGGCGCTCGGCCATCCCACCGTGCTTGGCGCTTGACGGCCACCGCCACGCCGGCGGTGCGCGAAGACATCGTCACGCAGCTGGGCATTCCGCACGCCAAGCCGATCGTGCGCGGATTCGACCGGCCGAATCTCGTCTACGAAGTCGTGCGCGCGCCAGCAGCGACGACGAAAAGCTGCGCGTGCTGCGCAGCAAGTTCCACGGTTCGCTGTCGCGACAGCTTGGGCATCGTCTACACCGCCACGATCAAGAACACGTACGCGCGTGTCGGAATACCTGCGCGAGCGAGCTCGGGCATCGAGGCCGACGTCTACCACTAGCAAGCTGCAAAAAGCCGACCGCGATCGCGTCCACGACCACTTCATGAGCGAAAACGTCGAGGTGGTCGTCGCCACGAACGCCTTTGGCCTCGGCATCGACAAGCCGAACATCCGCTTTGTGATCCACTACGATCTGCCGGGCAGCGTCGAAGCGTACACGCAGGAAGCCGGCCGCGCTGGCCGCGACGGCGTGGAGTCGCTCTGCCTGCTGCTCTACCGTCAGAGCGACACGCGCGTGCAGAACTACTTCCTCACCGGAAAATATCCCGACGTCGAAGAAGTGCAAAAAGTGTTCGGCACGCTGCAATACTTCGAGCGGCAGGACAACGGCGTCTCGCTCACCGATCTGCGCAAGATCTCGCAGCTGCCGCTGACCAAGCTCAAAGTCATCCTGGCGCTGCTCAAAAAAGGCGGCTTCATCCAGAACGTCACGAAAGGCACGTACGGTATGCCGCCGCGCTCAAAAAGCAGTCGAGCGCTCGCTCAACCTGGCCAGCTACGAGACCAAGAAGTTCTACGATCAGAGCAAGCTCGCGATGATGCTGCAGTATTGCGAGACGCGCAGCTGCCGGCGCAAGTTCATCCTCAACTACTTCGGCGAGGAATTCGACCAGCCGAATTGCGGCGCATGCGATAACTGCCGCGCTCGCCTTGGCGCGCGGCGATCGACATCCGGCCGATCCGTCGGACGCCCGGCGAACCGCCGAGACTTGGGCGAGTACCACATCGGCGACGTCGTGCATCATCCCGAAGTTCGGGCAAGGAACGGTCGAGCGCACGGAGCGCGACCTCGTGACGGTGCTCTTCCCCGCGCACGGCTACAAGACGCTTCTGGCCAGCGCGGTCAGCCGGCAAGAGCAGCAAATCGCCTGATGGTGCGGGTGCTTGAGCGGTCGGCGCGAGCGTTTGCGCTGCTCGGCATCTTTGTCTGCGCCAGTGCGATAGCCGCGGCCCCGGGTGATGCCCGGGGCTTTGTTCTTCCTTCGCATGCAGACGCCACCGCGTCATCGCCCACGCCCGCGCCTCAGCCCGACCAATCGCCGTCGCCGCAGCCCGAGTCATCCGCGCCATCTGCGTCGCCGCAAGCCGGCGAGTCTGCGCAGCCGGGCGAATCGCCGACGCCCACGATCGTCATCCCGCCCTCGCCCGTGCCCGTGCAGCTCGACCAGGCCTCCGCCTACCTCATCCTGGGTCGCAGCCTCTCCGTGCACGTCCAGTCACCCCCTAGCGGTATCGTGATCCTGTCCGGCTTCGATCCGGCGATCGTGCGCGCCGATCTTCAACCCCATCGACCGCACCATCGATCTGACGGGGCTGCGCACCGGCTCGACCACCATCACAGCGACCGACCAGTTCGGGCTGACCGCGACGTTGCCGGTGACGATCCAAGCCTACGCCGGCAAGGCATACGCCTCGACCGCGGTGACCATCACGGGCAATCCGGCGTCTTCGAATTACGTCGCCGAAGCGGCGGCGGACGCGGCCAAGCTCGTGGCCTACCCCGAGCCGGGCGCACAGGTGAAGGCGCTCCCCGAGGCCGTGCGCGGCAATCACGAGCTTGCGCCAGACCAAGCGGTGACGGTCGGCCGTGCCGCTGTCCATCACCGGTGCCGGCTATGCGCCTTACCACCAAGACGTCACCGTCGCCGTCACCAATCTAGCGCAGCCCGCCGTTCCACCGAAGAATCTGCTCGTCTCCGACTTTCCGGAGACGCATCACTCGAGAACGGCACGCTGTTCTTCGCGGATGTGTCGTTCTCAGAGCCGGCGCGGCTGCTCTACTATCACTACAACGCTTCGCTCATCCGCACCGCGCCGAGTCGTGGTGAAGGCTGCAGAACAACGGCGTCGAGTCGAGCTTTCTGGAGCTGATCGCTGGGATCGCCGGTCCGAGTCCCAACGTGCTGTTCGTCGGCCACGAGTCCACCAAACGGTTCCTCGTGCACGAAGCCACGAGCCAAGGCCAGGTCTTTGAGGTGCCGCCGCACGCGACCGTCAATATCTCGGATCAAATGCTGCCGCCGGGCACGCTTGTCAGCGGGTTCATGCAGCTGCGCGTCGTGTCCGGTGACGGCGTGCGCGTGGCGGTCGTCGTCCAGGATGCGGCGGATATCCCGGTGGGCCCGATCTCCGACACGCTGCTGCAGAGCGCGGTCAAGCACGCGCGCGGCGTCTACACGGTGCCCGACTTCGTCTACGACAGACGTACACGATCGGCGAGACCCGGCCACCTGGTCACGATCGGCAAGCTGCCGCTGCCGAATATGGTGCAAGGCGAAGTGCTCGGGCGGCGACTACGGCGTGAAGCAATCCGCGACCGTCACGCTGCTCAACTCGTCGGCGAATGTGGCGCAAGGTCGGCATGTGGTTCGATCCGCGCGGCGGTCGCGCGACCGGCACGTTCTTGATCGACGGTCAACTCGCTGCAACTGCACCCGGTCGATATCGGCCATCCGGCGCTCGTGCGCACGTTTACCGTGCCGGCCAACGGCTACCGCCAGGTCTATCCATCGTCACCATGCCCGAGGGCGGCTCGTCGTATCCGGTGCGCGTGCTCTTCGCATCGCAACCGCCCCCGAACGCCGGCTGGAACACCTCGTCCGCCGTCTACTGACCTACTGGGTTCGTTTTTGGTAGTTCGAGTTGACCTCGGTGACGGTCATGTTCTTGCTTTGTCCGTTGATGGTCGCCGTCGACACGTGGTTCGTGCCGTCGGGCAACGTGGCGAACTGGGCCGTCATGGTCACGGCGTCGGACGGACCGCTCAGATAGGTCGCGACCGAGATGCCCAAGACCGCCTTTTGCGTCTCGCTAAAGGTGAGCGTCACCGAGTCACCTTGCTTGACGTAGTTCGAGATCACGATGGCCGCGACGCCGGGCGCGCCGCCGGACTTGAGGGCGACGTTGCCTTGGGCGTAGAGCTGCTGCAGTTTGCCCGGATCCGGTTGGGCGTAGCTCTGCGCTAAGGCCGCGATCTGCTGGCCGTACTCTTGGTACCCTTGCGTGATGTGGTGCCTGATGCCGAACTTGCGTCCGCTTGACGGTGCGCTCTGGCTGATATCCACCTTAACCGGCTTGCCATTGGGCCCCAGTTCGACCTGATAGAGCGACGTCTTCTTGACGTCCCCGTTGACGGCGACCGTCTCTTGCTGCTGCCAGGTATAGTGCGCCAGCGCCTGCTGGTTCTTGGCCAAGGCTTGTTTGATCTCGGTGACCTTGCTCTGCGCCTGCGCTCCGGCGGCCAGGGCCATGCGCCCGTCGTGCATCGCAAGCGTCATAACGCCTGCGCCGAGTGCGAGACCAAGGACGACGGCGCGGGTTCTCGATCGTGACATTCAACACTCCCTCATCGGTGCGGACGACATGTAGCAGCGGCGCGGGCTTATCCCGGCGCTGCGAATCCGATGCACTGGCTCTTCCGCAACCGGATGGGCTTTCCCGCGCTGCGCAGCAAGCCCATTCTCACCGTCGTTTAAGGCAACCCCAAGGGCCTTCTCATGGACCCCGACGCGGCGGCGGTTATAGTGATGACTAGGTGACAAGCTAGAGAGGACATCCATCATGCAGCGCACATTGCTTTCGTTGATCATCATCGCCGGACTCGCGATCGGGCTTGCCGGACGCGCAGACGCCTTCGAGCGCATCTACATCTACCACTACCAACCTGCTCCCGCCGTGATCTATGCACCGGCACCTGCGCCGGCGGTGATCTATGAGCCGGCTCCCGCGCCGGCCGAGGTCGCCTACGATCCGGATGACCGTTTCACCGGCCCGAACGACATGCAGGGAGTGGTCACGTTCTCAGAACCCTTCCATATGACCGTTCGCATTCACGACCGGGCATATCCGGTGACGTTGCATCAGGGCACGATCATCAAGCCCACTGGCATCACGCTCACGCCGTCAATGGTCGTCCATGCAGCGGGCTACTGGTCCGGCGGCGTCTTCTACGCGAACCGCATCGTGGTGCTGCGCTACTGATCGCGACCGTAGCGCTGCTTCGCCCAGTCGGCGGTCGCGCGCGCAGCGTCGCGCGGATCGGCCGGCTGGGCGCTGAAGCGCTCGCGAAAACGCCGGTCGTCGACGATGAACGGCTCGTCCCATTGATAGCGCATCTCATCCAACTCCCGCAACAAGGGCACGAAGATGGCGCCCGCCTTGATGACCCAGGGCGGGATGTTGGCGAGGCGGATCGTGCTTCCCAAGGCGTCGGATAAACGCCCGGCAAGCTCGCGCAGCGTGCCGGCAGGTTGACACGGCAGCATCCAGGCGCGTCCGAGCGACGCATCGTCCGCCTGTCCGAGCAGCGCGAGGCCGGCCGCGACGTCCGGCACGTAATGATAGGTATGCACCGCATCTGGATCGATCGGCAGCTGCACGGTTTTACCGGCAAGCGCCGGCTTCCAGAAATAGTCGCCGATGTAGCTTTGGTTCGCGCCCGGCCCATAGAAATCTGACGCGCGCCCTTCCGCCGCGCGCACCTCGCCGCGGTGGTGCGCCGCGAATAGTCTCTTGCTGACCCGCGCACGCACTTCGCCTTTCTTGCTGCACGGGTTGATCGGCGTGTCCTCATCCATCAAACGACCACTGGTGCGCCCGAGCATGTATAGGTTGTTCAAGACGATGAGGCGAGCGCCGGCCTTGCCGGCGGCTGCGATGAGGTTGTCGCCATAGAGCGGCAAGAGCGAAGCCCAGGCCTGCGCGCTATACGGCGGATTCATGCAATTGTAGACCGACGCCGCTCCCTCTGCGGCTGCGATGCAAAAAGCTTTGTCCGCCGCGTCGCCTAAGGTGACCTCGGCTGCGGGTGGCACGCCTGCCGGGGTGCGTTTTGCGATTCTCACCCGCTTGCCGTCGTGCAGCAGTTGCGCCGCTAGGCGTGAGCCAACCTGGCCTGCGCCGAAGACCACGTGCAGTTCGCCGTCCGTCGTCACCGTCGACTCCTTCGCGGTTGCGTTTTCTCGCCGAGCTCCATCAAAGAGTAGTAGAGGCGCACCGTGCGCTCCGCGACGGCCGCCCACGAATGCGCGCGCGCGTGCAGGCGGCCCCGCTCCACCAGCTCACGTACCCCCGCGCCGCCAGCCAAAACCGATCGCAGGCGCTCCGCGAAGCCCTGCGCATCGCCCACCGGAGCGAAGAACGCGCAATCACCGAGCACCTCGCGTAGCACCGCGATGTCCGCAGCCACCACCGGCACTCCCGCCGCCAGCGCCTGCAGCGGGGGTAATCCGAAACCTTCGTAGCGCGACGGGAAGACCAGCGCGCTAGAGCCGGCATACAGCGTGCGCAACGTGGCTTCGTCCACGTAGCCGCGCAACTCGACCCGTTCTCCGATGCCGGCGTCGGCGGCGGCCTGACGGACGCGCGCCGCGTAGCTTGTGTGCGGTCCGACGCTGATGAGCCGCAGCATCGGGAAGGCAGACAGCGCTCGAACCGCCGTGATGAGGTCCTTGCGTTCTTCCACCGTGCCGACGCTGAGCACGTACGCCGGCTCGGCCGGCGCGGGCGTGAGTTCGAACCATGATGCGTCAACGCCGGCGCCGGTGACGGCGACCTTCGAAGGCTCGATGCCCAGGCGTTCCGTTATTTGATCCAGTGCGACCATGGTGTCAGTTGCGATGCGGTCGGCGTGCCGCGACAAGCCGCCTTGCAGCTTGCCGAAGTAGAGATGGGCGTGCGGCGGCGCCGTGACGGCTCCGTGCAGCCAGGCAAGATCGTGGAGCGTCAGCACGCAAGGGTGGGGTGTCCATAGCGGCAGCGTGCCGCCGGTGAAATGCACCACGTCCGGGTGGCAGCGCCGCGCGAGCAGCGGCGCGCGCATTTGATCCCAGTACACGCGACGGTCGAATCGCCAGACATCGTAACCCGGATCTCGCAACTCGATGACGTCGACGTCCGAGCGGGCGCGCAGCGCTGCAGCGAGGTTTGCCGCGTAGACGCCTAGCCCGGTGGACGTCCCCGAGACGAACTGCGTCTCGAGGGCGACGCGCAGCGGCGTCACGGTGAGCCGGCGGGCGCTTGGCCTGTGTTCAGTCGCGCCAACGCCGCCTCGGCGTCACCTTGATGCGGGTGGATCGCGAGCAATCGCTCGAAGGCGGCGCGTGCGGCGTGGGCGTCTCCCCACTGCGCTTGGGCGAAAGCGTATGAGAGCAAGAAGCCTTCGTTGTACGGCGCCAGTCGCGAAGCTTCCCCATAGGCGGCTATGGCCGCGGCATGGTGTGCGCGCTCCTGCGAGTCCGATATCCGGCCGGCGCCTGCGGCAGTGGTGTGGATCTTGCCAACCGTCCAGTACGAGCTCGCCAGATCGGCGCGGTCCACGAAGCCGTCGCCCAGGCGCCGGATGAGCTCGCGTTCCAGCGCCAGGGCATCGTCATAGCGTCCGCGGCCGGCGAGCGACAAGGCGATGTCGGAGATGCGCGCCACCGCTTTCGCGCTGACGTAGCGGTCGACCGCAGCCTCGGGGTCGCCAAGCCGTACTAGCGCATCGCCTTCTTCTGCGAGGCAGGGCGCGCCGCAAGCAGCGCGGCGGAATTCGGCAAGAGCCATAGCAGGATCGCTCTCGAGCAGCGCCCGGCCGCGATCTTCGTGCAATAACGCCCAACCGGGCTCGTGTCGCAGGCCGGCGTCGAACCAGCGCAGCCCAGCGGCGTCGTGTCCGCGCAGCAATTCACGATTGCCGGCGTCATCAGACCACCACGCTGCAAGCGGATGCCAACCAACGATGACGAGCACGATGAGCAGCGCGCCAATGGCGGCGCTCGACCGGACCCAGACCCTATGGCGAGAGGTCAGCGTTAGAACTTGACGCTGAAGTAGAGGTTCTGCTGGTTCTGCGTGAAGTTGTACGTGGGCACGTTGTCGTCGGTGTACACGTTCTTGTTGAAGAACAGGTTGATCGACGAATTCGTCTTCGGGATGTTATACGCGACGCCACCGCCGAACGCGGTCTTGTGCTGGGTGAGGCTTTCGGTCAACGTATCGAGCGCAACGCCCCCGGACAGCTGCTCGGAGAAGCTGCCGTTGACGGTCAGGCTTCGCGTGACTGGGACCGCGACCGACGCTGCGCCCACGTACTGCTGCAGGTCGGCGAAATTCGGATAGTAGACGACGGGTCCGCCTTGCCCGGACGTCAGCGCGGCCGCGGCTTGCGGGTCGTAAGGCGCGAGACCGAACGGCGTCTTACCGTTTTGCAGAGTCTCGTATAAACCATCAAGGCTGACCGTGGCGCGCCGGTTGAGCAGCGGCAGCGCGAGCGTCACCCCGCCGCTGAGCGAGTTGTATTTGGTGGCCGCCGAGGATGCGAAAGTGGGGCTGAGGATCTGCGTCGCGAGCGAGCTCGACTGCACACCGGTCATGGACTGCTCGCCTAGCCGCAACTTGACGGGGATGCGTGCGAGCTTGAAGGGGACGCTCAGCTGGATCGACGATCCTCGTGTCGCGGGTGAGTACGCGTTAGACCAATACGGCCCTTGCGCGCTCAAGCGGCTGACGAGTGGAGAAGAAAGCGCACTCGCCGTCAGCGCGTCACCGGTCTGGAGTTGGGCCGGAGCCAGATCGGCAGCGAGCGCACCGCCGGACGAGCCGGCCAAACCGAAGCCGAATTTCGCGGGCGCTTGCGGGAAATTATAGAAGGCGAAGACCGCGGGCCCTTGGCTCGCGTACTGCGCATACGAACCCGATCCAAAACTTGGTCCACTGCTGAGCAGCGTCATGCTGCCGCTCGCGCCGAGCAGGTTGAACTGCACTGAGGCGGCTTGCTCCGATGCGATGCTGCTACCCGCGAACGCCGGAGCGGCCGGCGGCGTCGCGTCGGTGGTGAACTCCGCGAACGTCGTCGTTGACGTTCCCGCACTCGGGGCGAGCGCTGAGGTGAATCCTGTTCCGAAGATGGAGCCGGCGACAGTCGACGTGTCCGCACTCGCGTTCTCGAACGTGACGACGTCGCCGCGCGTGTTGCTGTCGAGGATGCGCCCGACGGTCAATCCAGCGGCGCTCGGCTCGACCGCGCCAGCCGCAAGCGCGGACAACGAGAACAATGCCGCTCCCAGCAGCGCGCAAGCAGTTTTGAAAACGCTCCGCTTCAAGAAGACCCTCCATGGATACGCATGTCTGTCGTCCCGGCTTCCGCTATATGCTACGGTTTTCGGCAGTTCCGAACGCGCTTTCCTCTCCCCGTTGAGGGGTTCGGCACTAAGCCTTACCAGCACTGGCTTTGCGGGCCAGGCTTTCCCGGTATCTTTCGACGATGAGCAGGGCGGCATACCCGTCAAGCGGCTCTTTGGGGACGAGCAGACCGCGGGGGACGAGCCGCATGATGCCACGCGGCGGGTGGTCCTCGTAGAAGCGACGCCGCGCCTCGAGGCTTGTGTTGCGCTCGTCAACCACGGTGATGGGCAGCACAGGCCAGCGAGACCGCAACATGGCCACGACGGCCTCCGAGCGCGTCGCGTTGCCCACGCAGACCATGTCGATCGAGCCGCGCGACACATCGACGGCGAGGCGCTCGACCAGATCTCCGGTCGGCACGATCTCGAGAGCCATGCGCTGCCCGCTCGTCGAGACGACGGCGTAGCCGCATTTCACAAGTCCGGGGTCGATGCCGACGTACGTGCGCATCGCATTCACGCCCGGATCACTTGGCCGCGACGGTCAGCTCGGCGGTCAGCGGCCCTTCGGCGTAGATATCGTTGGCTGCGACCGCTTTGACGATCGCGCCGCCGCTCGTCGCCGTCAAACGCTCGACGGCTCGATTGAAAACGTCCGGCGCGGTCGTCGGGTTGTCGGCGAGCATCGGAGGCATGCCATGGTCGACGGCGCTGCGGCTGATGGCGCTGTTCAGACTGATGAGCGCAGCCTGATCGCCGCTGATGTCCTTGCCCTGCGGCACCATCACCGATGCGATGATCTCGCCTTTGCGATAGATCAAACCGTTCTTATAGACGTTGAGCGAGAAGCGCCACGGTCCGCCACGGAAGATGTTCTCACCTGCCACCGGCACGACGATCGCCGACAGTGGCGCCAGCGATTTGATGTAGCGTGCGGTCTGCGCGATCTTGGCCTTGGCGTCGGGGCTGCGTACGTTGGTCGGATAGGGCAGCACCGGGTAGTTGTGCGACAAATTGGCCACGCCTTGATACAGCAGTGCGATGCGTTTCTCGATCTCGTCCTGCGAGTCAGTCGAACGCACGATGAACGCAGGCGTCAGCGGTTCCCCCGCCCGCAGGACCACGGGGTCCTGCAGCAGATTGTCTCGCTCGTCGGTCAGCGTCTTTATCTGATCGTGGAGCTTGTTGATCGAGAAGATGGCTTGGCGCGCCTCTGCCGAGATGAGCGACGTGACCGCGATGACGAGCAAGGCGATGAGCATGCCGAAGCCGATCGCGAAGATCGTGCTCGTGTAGCGCGGGCGCAGGCTGAAAAGCGTCATGCGCCGCCGTCCCACGAGATGGCCGACTCGATCGCCGACGTAGGCGATCACGCCTGCGATCGCGGTGATGATCAGGACCTTGAAGACGCCGCTGAAGTCGACCGCGGCCAGCGCCGCAAACGCTGATGCGAACATCGCTAGACCTTCGCCGCTTGGCGCAGCAGCCACAGGCCGGTCGCGCTGAAGATGATGTTCGGCAGCCAGGCCATGACCAGGCTACTGCCCGGGTAGGACTGGCCGACGGCAAGACAGATCGTGGTGACGACGTAGAACCCGAAGACGATCGCGATGCTGATGCCGAAGCCGGCGCCCGACGACGAGCGCTGGGGCCGGATGCCCAAAGGAATGGCGAGCAATGCGAAGACCAAGCTTGCCCAGGGGCGCGCCAGTTTGCTGTGATAGGTCACGAGCAGGCGCGCATAGCGCGTCGTGTCGGTGGTCTTGACGCCGCTTTTGAGCAGGCGGCTGATCTCGGTTCGACTCATATCCTCCGGCTGCCGTGTCTGCTCCACGATCTGACTTGGGTCCGCGCCGATATCGATCGCCAGTTCCGGATTGTCTATCTTCTCGCAGCACGGCGTCAGCACGAACTCCGTGGCGTCGTAGAACTTCCATGAATCGCCGTGGTACGCGCCGCGAGGCGCGAAGAGCAGCGACATCGGGGTAGAGCCACGGAAGACCTCGATCGTCGTGTCCTGCAATTCGTCCTTCTTCGGATCGAAGCCCTGGGCCAGGGTCAGCTGCCGGTCGCCGTTGGGGAGCACGGTGTTGATGAGCTGGTTGGAGAGGATGTTGGTGCCGCCCGACTGGATCTCCCGGCGCAGGATGTCCGCCGCGGTGGCGCTCGCGCTGGGCACGATGAGTTCTTGGAACATGAGACCGACGAGCGAGGCGACGATCCCGACGCCGATGAGCGGCGCGGCGATGCGATACAGGCTGATCCCTCCCGCGCGCATGGCGGTGATCTCAGAATCCCCGGAAAGGCGGCTCATGGCGAGCAGCACGGCCAGCAGCATGGACATGGGGAAGGTCAGCACGAGCGTGCCCGGCAGCGTGTACAGGAAATATTTGCCTGCCGCGATGAGGCTGGCGTGTTCCTCTGAGACCAGGCGCGCGATGTTGAGCAGTTCGCCTGCCACGAACAGCAAGGTGAAAGCCGCCAGACCGAAAAGGAAGGGACCGCCCAAGGCGGTCACCATGTAACGGTCGAGGATCTTCACAGCCTGAAGCTTTCGCCCAGGTAGAACTGTCGCGCCACCGGCGACTCGGCGACTTCGGACGCCGTGCCGGAGACCTCGATGCGGCCGTGGTTGAGGATGTACGCGCGGTCGACGATAGCGAGCGTCTCGCGAACCGCATGGTCGGTGATGAGAACGCCCAAACCCTTGGCGCGCAACAGGCGGATGATCTCCTGGATGTCGGCGACCGCGATCGGGTCGATGCCGGTGAAGGGCTCGTCGAGCAGCAAGAACGCCGGATCGGTGGCGATAGCGCGGGCGATCTCCACGCGCCGCCTTTCGCCACCCGAGAGCGTCTCGGCGGTCGCGCCAGCCAGCGGGCTTAGGCCGAACTCTTCGAGGAGCAATGGCAGGCGGCGCTCTTGCTCGCTCGGATCCACCCCGCGCTGCTCCCAGATGAGCCGCAAGTTATCGGCGACGGAGAGCCTGCGGAACACCGACGTCTCTTGCGCCAGATAGCCCAAGCCCTCGCGGGCGCGCACGTGGATAGGTTGGTGGGTGATATCGGTTGCAGATCCGTCTTTCGTCGTCAACACGACCGTGCCGCTGTTGGGCCGCACGAGACCGACGACCATGTAGAACGTCGTTGTCTTGCCCGCGCCGTTGGGTCCGAGCAGCCCCACCACCTCACCCGCGCGGACGGTGAGACTGACCGCATCGACCACCTTGCGGGCGCCGTATGACTTGGTGAGCGATTGGACGTCGATCGTCTGCGGCGCTGATGTTTCGATCACTTCATCCTCTCGCCGAAAAGGCGGATCTGCTGCAGGTCGAGATCCGCGATCGCACGGCGTCCGGTGAGCATGTTGCCACCCGGCTCCAGCGCGACGACGTGGCCCTGCGCCGTCAACAATCTGCTCTTCTCATCGTACGTCATCGTGTCCGAGGTCAGGGTCACTCCCGCTCTGGTCGTGGCTCGGACGCCGCCGGAAAGCGCGACGTTGTGGCTCACCTCATCCAGGACGGCTGTCGGGGCCGTTACCGTCAGCCTCGGCATCCTTCCTTTATAGAAGATGAGCACATTCTCTTTGAATCTGCCCAGCTGCAGGTTGGTGGCGTAGATGACGCTCTGGGCTTCTAAGGTGTACTCCGGGGCGCCATGCACGATGTTGCTGATCGTCACAGGATGGCCTAACGTGCCGTGCGCGCTGATGTGATAGACGGGCCCAATCGGGCTCGTCTGCGCACGCGGACTGGCGACAGGTGGCGGCGGAGCGTGCGAACAGCTCGCGCTTGCGAGCACGATCAAGGCGCCTAGACACGCGGCTTTGCTTGTTCTCACGCGCCGGCGCCCTCGTCTCGGCCGAGCGCTAACATCAACCCCAGCATGGGCCAAGCGACGATGAGCAAGAACGTCGTGACGACATCCACCAGATTCTGCAATGCCGATGCTGCGAAACCCGCCGAAAGCGCGCAATAGAGCAAGACGCGCTCGCGGTCGCCGGGTGGGATGGCTGCACCGGTGCGCGCCGCTTGGCGGATCGCGGCGATCACGAACCAAGCCAGCGCCGCGAACCCAAGAATCCCATCTTCGATGAGGATGTGCAACGGCAGAGCATGCGCGTGAAGCTCGTCGACGTTAACCTCCGGGCGCCTGAAGGCCGGGTAGGCGAGATGAAAACCGAACGGCCCGACACCGGTCAGGGCAAAACGTTGCGCCATGCGCAGCGACCCGCCCCAAACAGCGATGCGCGAGGCGTTCTCGCTCGGATCGTGCGCGACGTCGCGGAAGACCGTCAGCATCGCGCCCAGACCGATCACCGCGGCGACGACATATGCCCACATCGTCACCCTGCCGAAACGGCGCACCAAGATGGGCAACGCCAGCGCCAAGCTCGCGAGCGCGGCGCGCGACACAGACGCGATGAGGCCCGCGATGCCGGTCGCGGCGGCCGACAGGCCGGTGATGAGCAGCCAGCGCGGAGTGCCCAGCTGTGCGAGGCCTAGCGGTATGAGGAACAGCAGATAGCCGGCGAATTCATTGGGCTGCAAGAATGTGCCCGACGCGCGGCCGTGCTCGTAGGCGAACATCGCAGGCGGCAGGCGCATGATCGAGAGCGCAAGCGCGAAGAGCGCGGCTGCGGTGCCGGAGATGAAGTAACATGCCAGAAACGCGCGTCGCATGCGCGTGCGTGAGAGCACTTCGTTCGAGGCGATGAGCACGACCGCGCCACCCACGGTCGTGGCGACGCCGAACATGCCGGCGACCGGATTGACGGCGAACGCAAGCGCGAGCAGCTGCGAGGCGACGAGCGCTCCCAGCGGTGGCCACAGCTGCGCCGGGAAATGATGGACGCCCACGCTTGCGATTCCGACAAGCGTGACCGCCATGGCGAGCGCCATGAGGGCGGCGATCGCCAACACAAATCCGGGGTCGACGTGCGGCGCGCTCGCCGGCAGGGTGCCCGCGAAGATGATGAGCAGCGGCAGCAGCGGCCCGAGCGTGGCAACCGCCAGCGGTGCGGCCGCGAGCGCCCACTCGGCGGCGCCGTTTTCCTGGCGCTGCGCCCGCTCGATCATGAAGCCGTCCCCTGCGCGATCGCAAGTGCTTGCAGCGCGACCTGTTGCGCAGCGCCGGGCGAACCCATGCGTTCGCGGCCGACGTCTGCCATATGGCGCATGCGTTGCGAGTCGTCGACCAAGCGGACGACCTCCTGAGCGAAGCTCGCAGGGTCTGCCGGCAAGACGAGCAGTGCATCTTCAAGCAGACGCTTTTGGCGCATGCGATACCAGTGCATCTTGTCCGGAGCCTCGCCAGGCTGCGCCGCGGCGACCACGGGCCTGCCAAAACCGGCGGCCTGCTCGTTGGCAGTGCCCGCTTGGCCGAGCACGACTTCGGCCACCTCGAGCAGATCGCCGAACGCCCCGCGTACGAGCACGACGTCGAGGTCGCGGCGCAGCCCGGTCGCGATGATGCCTTCGCCCGGTGCAGGTTCGGTCAGCGCGATCCCGGCACCGCGTATTGCGGCGGCGACCTGTGCAGCGTCGACGCTCGGGGCGATCGAGAAGAACGCTTGCACGTCACGTCCGCGCGCGCTCATGAGCTGCGCTATCGACTCTAGGCGCCGCGTGATATCCGCCGCCGCTTGCGGCGCGTCCGCGCGGCTTCCCGGTAACGCGGCGATGACGAGCGCGCGGTCGCGGACGCCGAGATCCAAACCGGTCGGGCGCAGCCCGTCCATCATCACATTGCCTGCATACCTCGCACGCACGCCGGCGGTACCAAGCGAGCGTGCCGTCGCGGCATCACGTGCGAAGGTGATCACTGCTCGGCGGGCGATGGCTCGTTCCAGCGCGGAATGCGGCGCGACATGGTCGGATTTCGCCGTCGCCACGAAGACCGTCGGACGGCGAGCGGCGAGCAGACATAGGCTCAAGCAATAGACGTCGCCGACGGCGATCACGACATCACGCTGGCGCTGCTCGAGCAGGAATCTGTATTGGCGTACGGTGAGACCGCCTAGGCCTGCGGCAAGATCAGCCATGAGATTGCGCACGTTCCAATAGGTGACGAGCCCCCCCGATGGCATCTCGCGTTGCGGGCCGACCGGTGGCGGCCAGGCATCTTCAGGCGCCCTCCCGACCAGCGGAAGGTGCTCGATGCGGGCTGCCGGCGCGAGCGTTCGTAGAGCCTGTGCGATGTACGTCGCGATGGCGAACTCCCCAAAGCCGTTGCTGACCAGCAAGATGTTCACCGGCCGGTCCGGGGCGAGCGCGCTCATCGCGGAACGTCGTCTCGCAGCCGCTCCCTTGCCTCTTCCGATTCATTGCGCAACAACGGCAGCAACGTATACGCTTCGAAGCGGACGTCGCCGCCCGCCACCGAGAGCTCCATGCGGCCGACGTGAGCGGCGAACGCGCCGGCGTTGGCGATGGGGATGCCGTTGATGAGATCCGGCTGCCACAGCGCCTCGTGGGTGTGACCGCCCAGGATCGCGGCGATGCCCGGCCAGCGCATCGCGACCTCCCGGTCCGCCGGCAAGCCGAGGTGCGACAAGATGACGGTGGGCACGGCCGGGTCGCCGCCTGAAGTCATGAATTCTGCTAATGCGGCATCGGGCGAGAGAAAGCGCCAGCCGAAGATCTTCTCCCAGCCGCTTCCCGTCCGGTATTGGGGCACGAGCAACGCGAGGAACCGCACGGGCGTGCCGCCTGCGTCGAGAGTGAGCGCGCGCGCGAAGACCGGCTCGCGCCCCCGCAGGTCGATGAGATTGGAACAGATCAGCGGCGCCGGCAGGCGCCGTGCGCGCGCCAAGAACAGGCGGTGCAGGTAGTGGAACTCGCGATTGCCCACCGCCATGGCCGCGTACGGGGCGCGCGCCAATTCCTCGATCACCGGCTCTTGGTTTGTGTAGAACACCGACGACCCGGCGAGCGCATCGCCGCAGTCAACGAGCAGCGCGCCGGGCTCGACAATCGCCGCCAAGCGCTCGCCGAAGTCCTCACGCGCGTGGATGTCGGACGTGTGGTAGATGACGATTCGCTTGCGCCCGTTCATGACGCGGCGGCCTGCGACGCTAATCGGTCGACGACGAACGCGGCGATGCGCTGCAACGAGTCCGGCGGTCCAAGCGCGCTGCGCAGGTCGAGATATCCGGCCAGCATCCGTTCGCGTTCGCTATCGTGGTCGAGAAGCTTCACGGACAGCTCCGTTAGCCGCGCCGCGTCGAACTCATCCTGCAAGAGCTCCGGCACGATGGTACGGTCTAAGACGAGGTTGGGCAGCGCGATGCTCGTCAGCAGCTTGGGGGTAAGCCTGCGCTGCGCGACGCGATACTGCGCCTGCGACACGACGTAGAACATGATCTGCGGCACTCCCACGAGGGCAGCCTCGAGCACCGCCGTGCCGGACGCCACCCAGGCGAGATCGGCACGGCCGAGCACCGCGACCGCGCTCTCGCGCACGATGGTGACCGCCGGGCCGCCGCTGCGTTCCCACAGCGTTGCGATCTGCGAGGCGCGTTTGTCCGAGGAGGCGACCGCGACGAAGGTCGGCGACGTCGTCTTTGCCAGTTGCGCAGCCGCCTGCGCAAGCACCGGGAGGTGCCGTGCGGTTTCCTCGCGCCGGCTGCCGGGCAGCACGGCGATCAGCGGCCGCAGCCCGAGCGCGCGGGGCGGACGCGTCGCGATGACCGAGACCAATGGATGGCCGAAGTACTCGACCGGGAGGCCCAGGCCGCGATAGAAGTCGCGCTGATGGGCGAACGGGGTGAGCGCCACCGTGTGATCCGCGACGCGACGCGCCTGGGTCGCGTCGTCGAGCCAGGCGCCCGGAGGGAAATAGTACACGATCGGCTGCCGATACCCGCCCGCGCGAAGCCGGCCGATGAGCCGCAGGTTGAACGCGCCGGCGTCGACGGTCACGAGCAGGCGCGACGGGCGCTTGCGCAGCGACGCATCCAGCCAGCGCAGGATGTAGTAGAGCAACGGGATGCGCGGTATGACCGAGATGGGACCGATGCTCGCAAGCTCGGATGAATCGTACACGATGGAGACGTCGGATTCTTTCAGGCGGTCGCCGCCGATGGCGGCCATATGCAGGTCTGGCCGCAGATCGCGCGCGGCCCGGGCTAGGAGCGACGCCTGCAGATCTCCTGACGCTTCGCCCGCGACGAAGAAGATATCGGCAGGGTCATACCTCAATGCTTGAGGATGCCGCGATCGGTCTCTTCCTGCAGAAACGCGATGAGCTCTCGCCCTTCGTCGCTGCGCATCATCTCGCGCAACCGTTCGAGCGCCGTCGACAGGTTGTGGTTAGAGCGATACAGCACGCGGTGCGCCTCTTTGAGCTCCGCCAAGGACTCCGCCGAGAGGTTGTTGCGCTTGAGCCCAACCATGTTCAGACCGTAGGCGGTGGTCGGGTTGCCTTCCACCAGCATGAATGGTGGGATATCCTTGACCACCTTGCTCATGCCGCCGACCATGGCCATGCGCCCGATGCGCACGAATTGGTGCACGCCGACCATGCCGCCGATGTTGGCGTTGTCCCCGACGGTGACGTGACCTGCCAGCTGTGCGAGATTGGACATGACCACGCGGTTGCCGATGCGGCAGTTGTGCGCGATGTGGACGTAGGCGAGCAGATGATTGTCGTCGCCGATGACGGTGTCCGAATCCACGCCGGTGCCGCGGTTGATGGTGACGAACTCGCGGATGACATTGCGATCGCCGATGCGCACGTACGAGACCTCGCCGCGGTACTTCTTGTCCTGCGACGAGGCGCCGATCACGGTGAACGAGTGGATCTCGTTGTCTCGACCGATGACGGTGTGGCCGTTCACCACGACGTTCGAGAGGAGCTTTGTGCCGTCGCCGATCCTGGCGTTTTCGCCTACGAGGCAAAACGGACCGATCTCCACCCCGCGGCCGAGCTGGGCGTCCGGGTGGACGACGGCGAGCGGATGGATGAAAAGGGACGCTTGGGTCGCGACCGAGTCGCGTTTCTGGAAAGGTCGCATCACATGTGCAGCACGGACGCATCGAGCCGGAAGAGCCGCGTGTCCGAGACGATGGAGAATGCCAGCTCGCCGGAGCAGACGACCTGATCGTCGACCCGCGCCTCGGCATGCAACCGTCCGATGTTCATGCGCACCCACATGACGTCGGCTTCCATCACCAGCTTGTCACCGGGCACGACGGGGCGTCTGAACTTGAGCTTGTCCACGCCGGCGAGGTAAGGCACGGTGGTGGCCAGGGTGCTCGGCTCGAGGATCGCGGTGCCGCCGAGCTGCGCCATGGCCTCGATGATCAGCACGCCCGGCATGACTGGGTTGTTGGGGAAGTGGCCGGCGAAGAACCACTCGTTGACGGTGACGTTTTTGTAACCGGCCGCGCGCTTTTGCGGCACCAGCTCGGTGATGCGGTCGATGAGCAAGAACGGATAGCGATGCGGCAGGATCTCCATGATGGAGCGGACATCGACGTAAGCCACTTGTTTGTCTCCGGTGTCTAGGCGATGCAACGGCACCGCGCCGCGGTGATGGATGGTTCGCACGGGGCTACGCGCCTTAAGCCGTCTAGCGGGCGCCGGACGCGGCCGCCAGCGGCGCGCGCAACTCGCGCGCGGCTGCGACGTGTAGCGCATGTCCTGATTTGAGCGCGATCACCTCGCAGCGCGGATACATGCCGAGCAACGCGAAATCGCCGATGAGGTCGAGCACCTTGTGGCGCACGATCTCGTTGTTGAAACGCAGGGGGCCCATGTAGTCGTCGCGATCGATGACCACGGCGTTGTCGAGCGATCCGCCGAGCGCCAGCCCTTGCGAGTAGAGCGCCTCGATCTCAGCGCGGAACCCGAAGGTCCGGTTGGGCGCGATCTCGCGCAAGAAGTATTCAGGCGTGATCGCCGGCGTCTCCAAGAACTGATTGCCGACCGGTTCCGGAAACGCGACGAAGAAGTTGATCTTGAAGCGCTCGGCGGGCACGCAGACGAGTAGCTTGTCGCCGTCGCGATGCCAAAACGGGGAGCGCAGGTTCATAACCCGGCGCGGCACGCGTTGCTCGGCCAAGCCAGCTTCTTCGATCGCGAGCGCGAACGGCAGCGCGCTGCCGTCCATGATGGGGATCTCTTCGCCGTCGATGTGGATGAGCGCGTTGTCGACGTCCATGCCGACCAGGCTGGCCAGCACGTGCTCGACGGTGTTGACCTCGGCGGTGCCGGAGCCGAGCGTCGTGCATCGAACGGTGGAACGTACGGCCTCAGGCGTGGCCGCGATGCGCGACCCGTCTGCGAGCACGAACGAAAAACCGGCATTCGCCGGCGCTTGGGCTAACGTGACCGTCGCTTTGCAACCGGTGTGCAAGCCGACGCCGGAGAGGGCTACCTCACGGGCTAGTGTGTGCTGGTATTCCACTTTCACCACAAGCGCGGGAGCTACTGCGATTTGCGCGCCTCATCGAGCGCGTTCATCAGCATGCGCACTTGCTCGAACAGCTTAGGCAATTTACGCAGTAGGACCTTCTGTTGCATGTGTTCGCGGTGCGGCATCGCGTAGTCACCGGAGATGTACGAGTTGGGCGGCCACGAGCGTATGACGCTCGAGCCTGCACCGATGATGACCCCGTCGCCGATCTCTATGTGCCCGATCATCCCGACCTGGCCGCCGACGATGACACGCTTGCCGAGGCGGGTACTGCCCGCGATGCCGGTCTGCGCGCAGATCGTGCTGTCCTCGCCGACGTGCACATTATGCGCGATCTGCACTTGATTGTCGATCTTGGTACCTGCGCCGATAACGGTGGAACCGGTGACGGCTCGGTCGATGGTCGTGCACGCGCCGATCTCGACGCGATCCCCGAGGACCACGTTGCCGATCTGCGGGATCTTGATCTGTTCGGGGCCAACGCGGACGAATCCAAACCCATCGCTGCCGATGATGCAGCCCGACTGCAGCACGCATTCGTCGCCGATAACGCACTCATCCAAGACGATGGCGCTCGGGTGGATGAGCGTGCCCGCGCCTATCGACGCCCCCGCGCCCACATAGGCACCCCCCAGCAGCTTGCAGCCTTTGCCCAGCGTCGCTCCCTCGCGCACGATCACGCCTGGGCCGATCCACACGTCGGCGGCGCGGTTGACGCCGGCTTCGATCACCGCACTCGGGTGGGTGAAAGCGCCCGCGGGCAGCGGAGGCGCAAACGAGGACAGCACCGCCGCCAGCGCGGCGCGCACGTTGTCGACCAGGATGAGCGATTTGCCGTTGCGTTCGATACCGGATGCGCTCGCCGGCGCCAACACGCAACCCGCGCGCGAGTCCAGCGCCTTGTCGAGCCAGCGCTCGTCGACCGCGAACGTCAGCGAGCTCGCGTCGGCGTCGTCGACCGCCGCCACCCGGTCGATCATCGCATCGGCATCGCCCACGACCTTGCCCTGGGCAAGCGCCGCAAGATCGCCGAGGCGGCGGCCGGAGGTGCGCATGTGCCTGGCTACTGGCCCGGCACGGGCGAGGCTGAGGTGTCGATCTTCAGCGCCTTCTCGACGTCGAGGGTTATGTCGTCGCCACCGTAGGCGACACCTTGGCGGGTGACGACGAGGGTGTAGTGCTTGTCGGTCGCGATCTGCTTCACCGCGTCGCGGACGTTGCCGGATACCTCGTCCTGCCAGCGCTGGCTTTGCTGCTGCCACTGGCGAAACGCCTTCTGCTTCTCCGCCGGGCTGATCTTGCTCTCGTTGATCGCGACATAGTTGGCTTGGATCTGGCGATAGTAGTTGATGAACTTCGGCCAGCGCTGCTCGATGGTGTTGACGTTGACCACCGCGACGGACGAGTGTTGGTGCGCGCAGCCGGTCAGCAGACCGGCGAAGACCGCCAGCACACTAGCGAAACGAAATCTGTTCATGATCCCCCCGAGGTGGTCGGTGCGGCGCTGCCGGCGCCGGGCATGGAGTTGATAGCTTTTTCGACCTGATCCGTCAGGTTGATGGCGTTGCCCGCGCCGCGGATCGAATCGAAGACCACGGCGATGCCGTCTTTTTGGGCGATCTGCTGGACTTGCGTCTGGACCTGATCCGCGATCTTCTGATAGAGATCGCGCCGGTCGGCGGCGAGCTTTTGCGCTTGGGCAGCGATCGCATCGTTGTCTTGGAACTGCATGTGCGCGATGGCGCTGTACTTGCTGATGAGCGCGCTCCTCACCTGACGATACGAGGCCTCAGCTTTGCCCGCCTCGGTCATGTAGCCCGACTGCATCTGGTCGTGGACGCTTTGGGCCTGCGCGCGATACTTGCCGTTTTGCGCCAGACGCGCGTTGACGTCGTTGAGCTGGGCTTGGAACTTCCCGCTCAGCGCTTGCATCTGCGGCGTCATGGCGACCTGCATCTCTCGCTGTCTCGCGATGAGCTTGGCTTGGGTCGCTGACTGCGCGGTCTTGCGCTCCGTTTCGTATTGCGCGGCGGCTTGTGCGCGCAGCTGTTTCTCCAACGTCGCGAGTTCGGCGTTGTCGCGCGCCTTGAGCGCGTTGATCTTGCTCTGCTGCCGCGCGTCGATGGCTTGCAGCTGGGCTTGATAGGCGGCGCGGTCTTTATCCGAGAGCGCGAGATCCTGCAGCTTGGCCTGCAGATTAAGGCGCTGCTCCTGGTCCGCGCGCACCAGCTGGATCTGATACTTCGTCTCGGCGCTGGACAGCGCCGATTCACGCTCGCGAAGCTTGGTGCGCACGCCTGCCGCGATCAGGTCCTGCACGTGCTTGAGATGTGCGCCGTCTTGCCGGAACAGCTCGTCGCGATATTTGTTAAGGGTGTCGAACGCGCCCTTCTGCAGCGCTTTGGCTTGATTGCCATATTGCTGTTGCAGGCCGCCCAGCACGCCGCCCGGACCGCCACCCGTGCCCAGCGCTGCGGCTTGCAGCTGCGCGATGGCGTCCGCCTCGCGTTTCTCGTAGTAGGAACGCCGTTGCGCCAGGTCTTGCTGGAACTTGTCTGCGGCGGCCGAGAGCTCGCGCTGCATTTGATCGTAGGCGCCGGCTTGCTGCGGGTTCATACCCGTCGGCACGATGGCCGACTCCTGTTGGAGGACGCCGATCTGGTCCTGCATCGCATCCAGCTGGCTATGCAACGGATGGTTGGCGATGACGGCCTGCATATCGACGTAGCCGACCGAGCCGGCCGACAGCGCCCCGGGCGATGACAGGCCCAAGAATCCGCCCGTCCCCTCATCGCTTTGCCGATGGCCGCAGCTCGCCAGCCAGACGGCGATGGACGCCGCTAGCATCGGTGCCGAAGATCTGCCCCCGCCGAGAAACCATGCTGTATGCTTACTGCAGCGCTTTCAGCACGTCCGGGGTCACGTCGGTGCCCCCGTAGACGCGATTGGTGGCGTCGATGACGAGCAGCAATCCCTTTTTCTTGGCGATGTCCGCGATGGCATTGGTCGTGCTATCGATGACCGGCTGCACGACTTTCTTCTGCTCGTCGGCCAGCTGATTGTTGAAGCTCGTGACCACCGCCTGGCGCTGATCTGCGTTCTTGCCCTTGAGCTGTGCGTTGAGCTGCGCCTGCAGGCCCTGGCGCGCCTGCAGATAGTCGTCATTGGCTTTCTTGAGCTTAGGCAGCGCATCGAGCTGTTGCTGGTCGACGTAGCCGACCTCAGACGGCGGCGGCGAATTGATGGGCGGCAGCACGGGGCCTGGCTGGTTGAGCATGTCGATGACGTCTTTGGTGATGTCCAACCCGCCGTAGATGATCACCGTCTTGTCGACGACGACGCCTAGGCCCTTATTGGCGGCGACCGAGGCGATGGCCGCTTGCGCGCGCCCGAGCAGCGGCCCGAACAGCTCGCGCTGCTTGGCGGCTGCGCGATTGTTGAAGTTCTGGTAGATGCGTTGCTGATCGGCTTGGCTCTTGCCCTTGGTGGCGGCTTGGAACTGCGCAGCCAGACCGCGCTGGAACTGAGCGAACTCCTGTTGCGCAGCGACGAACGGCCCGAGCTGCCCCAGCGCCGATTGGTCGACCAAGCCGATGTCGGAGATATCGGTCGCCAACACCTGGGGCGTGAAGCCCAAGATCAGCATGAGGACCAGCGCAGCCAGCGCCGGCGTGCGATACAACGAGACCATGTGGTTGCCTTTCATTGTCTTAGAAGGACTGACCGATGCCGAACGACGTGTGCGACCCTTGGTTGCCCACCGCGAAGTCGATCCGGATGACCTGGGGCAGCAATGGCGTCTGCACCCGGATACCGACGCCGATGTCGCGCTCGAAGACGAACGGTGCGTTGACATACGTTGACCAGTCCCGGCGCGCGGCGTGAAGAACGGCGCGTGCGGACCGGCCGGGGGCGTTGGCGTCGGCGGCGGCGTCGCCGCGAGGACGGGGTAGATGTACGGCGCGTCACCGGCGTCCGCGAAGAACGCCAATCCGAACTTCTTGTCGCTCGTCACCGGCACCCGCACCTCGGCCTGCGCGAGCAGCTCGCGATTGCCGTAATAGATGTATTTGGTGCCTCGCAGCTGCTGGTCTGACAGGCTGAAGAGGTCGTTGTAGGGCAGCGCCGTGGGACCGCCGTTCGAGAAGCCCCACGTTGAAATGCAGCGCCAGCGTTGAATGCTTGCGGAACGGCCAGAAGTGCGTCCAGTCGAAGTCGCCCTTGCCGAAGTCGTAGTCCGAGCCGAAGGCTGGGAGCGAAATCTCCTCGGAGAAGCCCGACGTGCCGCCGTGACGCGGGTTGGCGATGTCGTCGCGGTTGTCTTTGAAGATGGCCGGGATGAAGCTGCGCAGCGTGGTCGAGCCGTTCTGGGTCTGTGACGCGCCGGTCGTGCCGGGCGAGATGTTGGCCGAGCCCAGGCTGAGGAACGCCTGCGGGAAGCCCGACGCACTGACCTCTTGGAACAGCTGCGTGGCGGTGAGGCCGAAGCTCAAGCGCGTGTACGTCGCGACCGGGTGGCCGAAGGTCACCGCGACGCCCGAATTGCGAGAGGTGAAATTCGCGAATTGGCTCGAGCAGGGCTGACCGTTGGCTTGGCACGGACCCGATGTCACCACCGTCTGTCCCGTCAAAGCGTTGTTCAGGTTCGTCGTCGTGACCGAGGCTCGTCACCGGCGTCGTCGAATAGAACGGGTTGTTGCCCGGGACTTTGTAGACCGGCCGGGGCTGGTCGTTCTGCAGATTGTTGAAGATGCTGAAGCTCACCGAGTTGGCCTTGAACTTCTGGATGTACGGCACGCCGACGCTGAAGTTGACGTTGCTGAAGTGCTGGCCTTTCTGCAGGTTGATGGACGCGCTGTCGCCCGTGCCCGCGACGTTGTTCTGCGCGAACGAGACGCCGACGCCGAAGCCCTGCCCGTACTGGCCGCCGCCGCCGTAGCTCAGGTTGACGCCGGCGGTGCCGGTGCGCTGCTCGACCACGGTCCAGACGAGCGTGAGATAGCCGCACTTGGAGCCGAACGGCTTGGTGCCAAGGTCGACCGACTTGAAGAACTGCGTGTTGTTGATCGCCTCGTAGTCCTGGCGCAGCCCGGCGTCGGAGACGAGCGATCCGGGGTGCAGCCGCAGCAAGCGGCGGATGACGTAGTCCTTGGTGATGCTGTTGCCCGCGATCTCGATCGCGCCGACCTTGGCCTCGCAGATCGTCACGTTGACCACGCCGGGATTGTCGACGTCCGGCGCGCCGTCGAGCACGGCGGAAAGGCCGGCATCCTTGTACAGGTTCTGGATGGAGTTGAGGTCGTCGTTGAACTGCTGGCCGGAAAACGTGACGCCCGCTTTGGTCTTCATGACGGCCAGGATCACCGGTGTGGGGAAAACGGTGTTGCCGGTGACATTGACTTTGGTGACGGTGACGCCTTCTTTGATGGCGATGTTGATCGTGCCGTTGGCGTCGATCTTGATGTCTTGGACGTGACGCGTGCCGATGAACCCGAGCTTGTCGTAATACGAATTGATCTTTTGGATGTCGTCGCGCAAGGTGTTCGTGTTCAGCACCGTGCCGATGGTGGTGTCCATCAGCGCCAGCAACACGTCACCCGTGACTTGTTTGTTGCCGGTGAAGACGAGCTTGCTCACGACCGGGTTCTCGACGACGATGTACGACACGGCGACGCCGCCGGGCGTGGCATGGATGTCGGTCTTGACATCGGTGAAATAGCCCAACGCCAGGATGGCCTGCTGGTCCGCCGCCACGCGCTTGTTGTCAAGCGGCACGCCGGGCTGCGTGCGGATGACCGCGAGCGATCTTGTCGGTCGGGACGTGACTATTGCCGCGCACGTTGACCGCGGTGACGATCGGCTGAGGTGCCGCAGGGGTCGCGAGGCCCGAGGCCAGGGCAAGCATGCCGATGACGATCACCGCTAGGGCGAATCGTGACAGGTTAGGCAACGACGGATTTGCTCCTCATCAGAATGGCGTCGGGGGTTCTCCCCCGCCCGAGGGAGCTCTGCAGATGCGTCATATGGCTGGGGAACGGGACATTCAGTTCCGATGCTCCCGAAGTGATTCCTGCCCGCAACTGCTGCATCTCCTACTAGTGAAAAGCATAACGAAGGTTGAGCGTCGTGTCGGTCAGACCTGAATTCGGCAGCACGCCGAAGCCGGCGTTGGGCTGCGCCTCGATCAGGTCGAGTGAGAGATAATCCCGCAGACGGTAGGAGACGCCGTACGATTGCGTCACCGGCACCGCCAGCGTCGTCTGGTACACTGCTGAGATCGTCGGCGAGAAACGCGTGCGCACTTCGACTGCCAGATTGCCCTGGGCATCAAAGACGAACGCGACCGATTCGATGTTGAGCTGCTGCGCGAGCGCCGACTCGAACGGATACAACAGACTGCGCGACAGCTGCGCGTTGAAATAGCTCTGCGCCGTCTGGACGAGCGCGGCCTGTTGCTTCTCCGGCGTCGCGTTGGTGAGGGCGGTCAGCTGTGGCGCGTGCAGCAACGTGGCGATGATCTGGTCGCGCGACATCGACGGATCCGAGGACAGCGTCGTGTTAAGATTGTCGACTCGGCCCGCGATGTTCAGCGTGATCTGCGTGCCGCTGATGTTGGTCACCGCGGTGACGTCCATGGTCGGCAAAAGCCCGGCGGTGGGATCGAAGGTGACGGTCCCTGACACCAGACGGAAAGTCGTGTCGAAGTAGCCGACTTGGCCGCGCACCGCGCTGAACTCGCCGTCTAGCGTCGGGGCGCGAAGGTTGCCGGCAATGACGACGCCGCCGGCTGTGGTGAGATCGATCGCGCTACCGCCGCGCACGCGTACGTCTTTGCCCGCGGTCACCGCGAGCTTCACGTCCACCGGCGGCAGGACGATGCCGGTCGGCGCCGGTGTGGGCGCGCCAATCGTGGTGAGCGTCTGGTTCCCCAGCGTCTTGCCCCACGCGGCGCCACCGTAGACGATGGTGTGGCCCGGCCGCAAGGGGGGCACGCCCGGCGGTTGCTCGGGTGCTTGCGCGACGGCCGCAGCGCCTCCGGTTGCGAGGTCGTAGATCGCGGAGAACGGCACGATGGCGCTTGAGACCCCGATCGTGCCTTCCACGTACGGCGTCACGCCGGAACGCGTCATGCTGAGATTGCCGTCGAGCGTTCCGCGGATCCAACCGGGAACGTCCACCTGCGCGCTGTGCAGACCGATGCGCGACCAGAACTGCAGACCGGCGTTGGCTCGCAAGCCGGCAGCGGGCACGATGTGCGCAGCGCCCTGTGCGTCGACGGAGCCGGAGCCGACCTTGCCTCGCAAGCTCTGCAAGGTGATCGCGTCGCGATCGAATTTGAGGTCGGCGTTGAGGTTCGTCAGCGGCACTGTCTCGATCGGCGACTGGACGGTCGCGTAACGGATCTGGGCGACGCCCTTGCCCAACGGATTGCCCGCCTCGCCCGAGATCGCCGCGGCGGCGTTGAGGTTGCCGGTCAAGGATACCCAACGGCTCACGATGGGATTGAGCACCGTCAGGTCGATCTTCTCGGCGCGCATGGTGATGTCGACCGGACGGTCCTTCGGCCCCAAAGCTAACGGCTGGAGCTGCACGGGTAGATAACCGGCGAAAGTCAATTGTCCACGCTTGCCTGCGAAGGTGAGCGATGTGTCTCCCAGACTCACCTCGCCGGGAGAATACTTGGCGCGCACGTTGGCTTCATCGAACGCGATGCCGTAGATCGTCGCATGCCCGGCATCGACGGCGACCGAAGCAGTCGGGCGATTGAGCGTTCCGGCCACGCTGATATCGGCGGTCGCGCTACCACCCAGCGTGCCGGGTGCGCGCAGCGCGTTCGCCGCTTTGGCCAAGTCGTCCGCGCGCAAGGAGACGTTGGCGGCGATGCGCTGACCGGCGAAATCATAACGTCCTTCGCCGACGGCCGACAGATACGGCAAAGCCAAGCTCCCCTGTTTGAGCGTGACGCCGCGCGCATCGCTTGCGATCGTTGCCGAGAACGCATCGATGCGCGTGCGGCGTAGGTGCCCGTTGCGCAGGGAGACGGTCGCGCTGCCGATCGGGTTGCGCAGCGTTCCCGACATCTGACCGTCGGCATCAAGGGTCCCCGTCAGACCGAGGTCCTCATGATGGATCAGCGGGAGCGCAGCATCGAGCGCGACGTTGCTGAGCCGAGCGCGCAGCCGGTAGTTGGCGCGAGAGAGGTCGGGCAGGCCCGATGCCGTGGGATGAAAACGCGCGGTGCCCGACAGCCGCGCCGCGCCGACCGGACCCTGCTGGCGCACGACGGCGCGCAACGCTCCGCGCCGGCTGAAGAAGTCCGCCTCGATATGGCCGAGCGGATAATCGCGCAGCGCCGCGTCGTCCAAGAGAAAATCGCCGCCCCAGCTCATGTCGCCGCCGCTCGAAGACATGTCCACGTTGAACGCGCCCGTGCCGGCCAGCACATCCGCACCGCCGAAGAAGTCGTTGAAGTCGGTCATGTCCACGTGCGGACTGCCGGCACGCACGGCGAAAGAGCGGCCCGACACGGAGCCGCCGAGCACGAAGCGCGAGCTGCCCAGCCCGACCGACGCTGCGTCGATCGACACGCTGCCGGAGCGCGCATGCATCTGCCCGCGCAGTCCGTCGAACGTGACGCCTCGTATCGTCCCAAGGCTGGCGTCGATGTTGCCATCGACTTGCGGTGCCGAAGAAGATCCTCCGACGCGAGCCCTAGCGTTGAAGGATCCTGTCAGAGGGGCGCGCTGACCGCCGATGCGGCTCAGCGACGCCAGGTCTCCGTGGTTGATGCTCACGTCCAGCGCGATGCCGCTCGCCGCCGCTCGCGTCGGGGTCACGCCGGTCACGTCGCCGGATATCGTCGCCCGGTTGCCCAGATAATCGACGCGGCTCGCGTTGGAGGAAAGCCGGCCCGCGCGGTAGTCGACGTCGAGATCGCCGCTGATCGGCGCATTGTCGTAATTGCTGCTCACTGCCGCCGCTGCGCTGACATCCGGCGCCGCCAGACCTCCCCGCAGCGTCGCGATGCCGACCGCCGATCCGCCGCGCAGCGGCAACCCCAATCCCCGCAGCGCACTTAGGTCGATCTGCGGCGCGAAGGCCAGCATGCGATCGGGTCCCACACCACCCGGACCTGCGCTTGAGAGATCGCCCACCGCCCAGACGTCCGAACCATGGGCCTCGACGTTGGCGAGAACGCCGGTCGCGTGCGCTCCTCCTTCGAGCAGCGCCGAGCCGCTGCGCACAGGGATGCCGGCGATCGACGCATCCGCGCTGTGCGCGTGCCCCGCAGCGATCCATTCGCCGCCCGACATCGCAGCCGCAAAGCTGCCGCTCGATGAGCCGCGCGCTTTCATGCCTGGGAACGCGGCGCTGAGCGCCGTGAGATTTGCAGTAGCCGTGCCCCGCAACGAAGCGCCGCTGATGGACGCGTTCGGCGCGATCGCGACGTCGCCGAGCACTGATGCGTGCGCGTCGGGGCCGTCGAGCGTCGCGCGCGCGATACGCACACGACCGTTGCGCCCAGCCGCGACGAGCACTGCGTCACCGAGCCGCGCGCTCCTATAGAATAGTCGCGATGCCCTGGCGTTCACGGCGACGTCGGGTTGCTGCTGATCGCCGCCGATGAACGCCTCGCCATCGATCGTGGTATCTAATGATGGCAGCGACGCGGATACGCCGCTGATGTCGGCCAGCGTCACGCGCCCGCCGCGCACGTGCAGCCCGGCGTGCGTGGCGATGAGCTCAGCCGCCAGGACGGGTTGCGCGCCCTGTCGCTGCGTCCGAGTCGCTCCTAGCCATATTTGGCCGTCTCCGCTGTCATAGAGCAACGGCCCGACCGATAGCGTTTGAGGCTCGGTGCTGAAATATGTCCGAATCCCAGCTCCAACGCCGCCTGACACCTGCGCGTAGCCGCTCGAGTGCAGCGTGGAGATCGGGCCTTGCACCGTGGCCAGCGCGCCGACCGTGCCGGTCGGATTCACGTTGGACACCAGCGGTATGGCTGCCGCCGGCGCGCGCGCCAGCAGCGACAGCATCATATCGGTCCCGGGCGAGCGCAGATCGAAATCGCCGCCGGCCCACAAGCGTCCGCCACCGTACGCGAGATCGAGCGCGGAGACGGTCAGATGACCACCGGCGAAGTAGAGCGATCCGCGCAGCGAAGGGATCGATGCCCGAGCGTACGACACGTCGCGCAGGTCGAACGTCCCAGCGATGTGGATGTCATTGGGCGGACCGTCGACACGGATAGAGACGGTGAATGGCCCGCGTACCGGCTGATGACGCGAGAATGCGAAAAGCGAGCGCTCGCGCTCGAGCCTGCCGTGCTGTGTGGCCGCGAACGCGATGCGCATCTGCCCGATGAGCGAGATCGCACCGGATGCGCGCAGCGGCACGTCCGACGCGTCGCCGGTCAGCGCTTGCGTGGACAGCAGCCCATCTTGGTAGTGCAGGCGGCAGGCGATGTCGCGCACCGGCGCGACCAGCGGCGTCAGTCGGAGCCGGGCGAGCCGCACCATGGCGTCGCCGCTCAAATGCCAGGCGTGGGAAGCGCCCGGCGCATAACCCAGCGTGTACGCTTGCATGTGCACGTCGGCGAAGCCGCTTTCGGCGACGATCGACGTCGACGGCGAAAGATCGTCCATGAGCGGTGCGATCGGCACGCCAACCACGTCGATCGTCGCGCGGCCGAGCGAAACCTTATCGTCCTCGAAAAGCTTTGTGTGGATGCCGGCGCTGCCGCGCAGCGTTTGCAACGTCGCGTTCAGCGCCCCTGAGCTGCGCGCGCCTTCGTCGATGTCGAATGCGCCGTTCATGTCGGCGATGGAAAACGTCTTGCCGATGGGCACCAAGGCCTGCGGATCGATGACGTCGATGTCGCCCTGCGTCAATGCGAAGCGCAAGCGCCATGGGGGACCTCGCGGCGCCGGTGCTTGCTGCGGCTTCGGAAGCAGCGGCGCAAAGTTCCAGCTGCCGTCGTCGTGACGAATCAGCAGAACTCGAGGCTGCTCGAGCACGATCGAGCGCAAGCCGAACTGCCGGTCGCCGTGGCCGCCCAGGCCGGCGAAGTCCACCCCGACCGCCACGCGCTTCACGATGAGGAAGAGCTCGCCGTGGCCATCCGTGATCCGCAGATTGCGGATCGTGACGGTGCCGCCGTCAAGCGCCACGTCGCCACCCGCCAGATGAAAGCCGCGCTGCCAGATGACGAAGCGCAGGCCGAGCGAAACCAGCGCAGTGCGGCCGGCTGGCAATGCCAGCATCAAAGCGAGAAGCGCCGCCAGTGCGACGACGACGGCGCCTCCGATGATGGCGGCCCTTTTGAAACTGCGCATGTGTCCGGCTTATTCCCGGTTATGGCAACGAAAACCCAGGCTGCGAGGTTGCTCCGTTGTTTCGCAGCGCGTCTGCGCCCGGTCTCGCGATCCGGGGACGCGGCGAATCTCATGTAATTCTAAGCTTCGCCGCTCGGATTCGCGCTCGCGAGCTCGCGCTCATACGCCCCTTGATCTGCGAGACCGGACGCACCCGCGCCACGAGCGCCGCATCACACGTCGAGGTTGACCACGTCGCGGGCATTCTCCGCGATGAACTGCTTGCGCGGCTCGACCTTCTCGCCCATCAAGATGGTGAACATCTCATCCGCTGCGACCGCGTCGTCGAGCAGCACCTTGCGCACGATCCGGCGATCCGGATCCATCGTCGTCTCCCACAGCTGCTCGGGGTCCATCTCGCCCAAGCCCTTGTACTGCTGGATGGTCGCGCCCTCGCCCACCTCGGTCAGCGCGCGGTCGCGGTCCTCCTCGCGATAGCAGTAGATCATCTTCTTGCCCTTACGCACTTGGTACAGCGGCGGTTGGGCGATGAAGAGATGACCCTGTTCGATGAGCTTGGGCATGTAGCGGAAGAAAAAGGTCAGCAGCAGGGTGCGGATGTGCGCTCCATCGACGTCCGCGTCGGTCATGATGTAGATGCGGTGATAGCGCAGCTTTGAGATGTCGAAGTCGGATTGGAATCCGGCGCCCAACGCGGTGATGAGCGTGCGGATCTCCTCGTGGCCGACGATCTTGTCCAAGCGCGCCTTCTCCACGTTGAGGATCTTGCCGCGCAGCGGCAGGATGGCTTGGAAATGGCGGTCGCGGCCCAACTTTGCGCTGCCGCCCGCCGACTCGCCCTCGACCAAGAAGACCTCGCTGCGCGCAGGGTCCCGCTCGGAACAATCCGCCAGCTTGCCGGGCAGCGATCCGCCGTCCAGCGCGTTCTTGCGCCGTGCCAGATCGCGCGCCTTGCGCGCGGCCTCGCGGGCGCGCGCAGCGTTCGCACACTTTTCGACCAGCTTGCGCGCCGCGCCGGGATTCTCTTCCAAGTAGTAGCTCAAGGATTCGGCGACGACCTCGTCGACCGCACCGCGCGCTTCCGTGCTGCCGAGCTTTGCTTTGGTCTGGCCTTCGAACTCGGGGTTAGGGATCTTCACCGAGATGACGACCGTCAGACCTTCGCGCACGTCCTCGCCGGAAAGGTTCGCCTCTGATTCCTTGAGGATGCCGTTTTTCTTGGCGTAGTTGTTGAGGACGCGGGTGAGCGCCGAACGGAACCCGGCGACGTGCGTACCGCCGTCGACGGTGTGGATGTTGTTGGCGTAGGCGAGCATGTTCTCGATGTAGCCCTCGTTGTATTGCAGGGCCACTTCGACCGCGATCAGGCCGCGCTCGCCGACGATGTAGCGCACGTCGTGCAGCGGGCCTTTGTTCTTGTTGAGGTGCTCGACGAAGCTCTTGATGCCGCCTTCGTATTGGAAGGTCTGCTTCTTGTCAGCGCGCTCGTCCGACAGATTGATGCGCAGACCGCGGTTGAGGAAGGCCAGCTCGCGCAACCGTTGTTGCAAGATGTCGATGGAATAGTCGAGCGTCGAGAAGATCTGCGGATCCGGCTTGAAATGTTGGAGCGTGCCGGTGCCTTCCGCCGGTCCGACGACCTTGAGCTTGCTGACGGGGATGCCGCGAGCAAATTTCTGCTCGTACAGCTTGCCGTCGCGCTTGACCCGGGTGACCATCCACTCCGAGAGCGCATTCGTCACGGAGATGCCGACGCCGTGGAGACCGCCCGAGACCTTGTAGCCCAGTTGATCGAATTTACCGCCGGCATGCAGCACGGTCATGACCACTTCGATAGCGGGCTTGCCTTCCGAGGCGATGATGTCGACCGGGATGCCGCGGCCGTCGTCTTCGACCGACAACGACCCGTCCGTGTGGACGGTGACGTCGATGTTCTTGCAGTAGCCCGCCAGCGCTTCGTCAACGGCGTTGTCCACCGCCTCGAACGCGATCTGATGCAGCCCGCGCGTGCTCGTGTCGCCGACGTACATGCCGGGCCGTTTGCGCACGCCCTCCAAGCCCTTGAGGACCTTGATGTTCTCCGCGCCGTAACCGTCGTTCGGCTTGCGGATCGCGGCTTTCGCTTCCTTGGCTGGGGTCAACGTCCTGGTCTCTTCCTCATATCGATGCGCACGGCAAACGCACCCGCGTCTCGTGAAAAGCGCACTCTATCAGCTATCGCTTGTGGTTCTCGCGTTGCGTCCGGCGAGCCTCTTGGTTTTGCACGACGGCCTCGCCGAATAGCACACCGACCCATTCACGACCGAGAACCTCGCTGACCACCGCGCGACCGATGTCGCGCTGCGGCAACCCGCTCAAGAGCATGAGATAGCTCCAGGCGACGACCCGGTCCTCGGCGGACGTGGCCCCGCGGCGCAAACGCCGCTGCGCTGCTTCGATCTCAGATTGCCAGCGCGCCAACAGTCGCTGTCTCGTGCGCTCGTACGCCGCAGCCGTCGTGCCTGCGAACATCTGTTGGGCGGCGGCGACAGATAGCCACGGCGCTTGCATGAGGGCACGTTCGATCGTGGCTTGCGCGGCGCGGCGCGCGTTTTCAGCACAGGGCGCGCATTGGGCATTGCTGGGGGCCTGCGCCATGAAACGCCGTCCGCACGATCGACAGGTATGCCATCCCGCGCGATCGCGCTCGGCATCAAGCGCGTGCTGCGACGCGGCTAAGCGCGCGACTGCCGCGGCGATGTCTTCCTGGCTGTCGATGCGGTCTGCCGGGCGTGGCGGCGGCGCTGTCACCGCGCGTTCGGATGGCCGCGGACTCACGCCATCTCGTGCGCGGTACCGTTCGCCGTCGAGCAACAACCTCGTGCGGCCGCTCGCCACCATGAAGCGCAGCCTGCGGATATGCTCGCCCGGGAAAGCGCGCTGCAGCGCTTGGATGATGCGTGGTGCGTGCAGGCTCAACTCGTCGCTCCACGCGCTGCTCGCGGTGAGGACGTTGAGCGTGCCGTTCGCAAATCTCGTCGGGCGGCTGCGACGCGCGATCTCCGAGCCGACCGCCTGCTCCCACGCGACGGCGAAAGCGGCGGTTGCTTGGTCCGCGTTTGGCGCGCTGCCGTGGCGCCGGGCGCGGATTCCACCCGGCAAGCAGCGACTTGAGACTGCGCGGCCCGCTCATTGCGTGCGCGCCCCAGAGCCGGCCGACTGGCGCACCTGCCCCTCGTGGATCGAAAAGACGCTGACCTGCGTCTGCGCCGGCAGATCCGGCGCGTCGGTCGACGTGACGAAGGCTTGCTCGCAATCTTCGATGCTGCTCATGAACGAGCGCCGCCGCTCCGCATCGAGTTCGGAGAGCACGTCGTCGAGCAAGAACAGCGGTGGCTCGCCGGCCGCCTGGGCGAGCAATGCGTACTCGGCCGCCTTGGTCGCGAGCACGGCGGTGCGCTGCTGCCCTTGCGAGCCGAACCGCGCCAGCGCTTGCCCGCCGAGCCCAAAGGCCATGTCGTCGCGATGCGGCCCGACCAGCGAGGTCTTTCGTGCCAGTTCGGCTGCGCTCATGGCGACGAGCGCGTTCTGCAACGCGTGCAGCACGGCGCCGGGCGATTCGTCGCCGTCCGGCAACGGCGGTGAAGGTGTATAAGCGAGCTGGAGCTCCGGCATCGGGCCGACCCAACGCGCGTGAACGCTCGCCGCTTCGCGAGCGAGGCGGCGCACGAAACCGGCGCGGGCGCAGACGAGCTGCGATCCCACGGCCGCCAGCTGTTCGTTGTAGGTCGCCAGCAGTTTCCGATCGGCGCCGCTGGGTGCGCGCAGCGATGCGTTCTTCTGCATGACGATCTGCGTGTACTCGGCGTGCTGGCGGTAATAGCTGCGATCCGATTGCGAGAGGGCGGCGTTGAGAAATCGGCGTCGCAGCGCGGGCGCGCCGGAGACGAGCTGCAGGTCGTAGGGCATGAAGGTCACCGCTGCGATGCCGCCCAGGAACTGCGCGTACGGCACGGTGCGACCGTTGCGCAAGAATCGCTTGCGCGCGCCCTCGCCGACCGCGAGTGATGATACAGGCGGCCTGCACGTCGCCTGCCCGGGTGCGCACCCTGGCCGCGACGCGCGCTAGCGGCGTGCCGGCGCGGACCAGGTCGGACTCGCGCGCGGCGCGGAACGACTTCCCGGTCGCGAGCAACGAGATCGCCTCGAGCAGGTTGGACTTGCCCTGCGCGTTCTGGCCGATGAAGATGCAGACGCCGCCCGGCGGTTCGAAATGCAGAGCGGCGTAGTTACGGAAGTTGGCGAGGTCGAGGCTGGTGACGCGCACCACGCATCACTGACGTAGCGGCATGAGGATGTAGAGCTGTCGCTCGGCCGCAGCACCGGAACTTGGATGGATGGCGGCCGGGTTCAGCGCGCCGACGAAATCCATCGTCACCGTGTCCGACTCGATGTGGTTGAGGATCTCCACCAAGAACTTTGCATTGAACGCGATGGTCAGCGGATCGCCGGTCCGCTCGACGTCGATCTCCTCGTACGCGTTGCCTGCGGTGTCCGAGCTCGCGGTGATCACCAGGCTCGTTCCGTCCATGGCGAGCTTGACCATGCTGGCGCGGTCTCCGGCCACGACGCCGGCGCGGCGCAGCGCGGCGAGCAATTGTGCCGTGCTGGCCACGACCTTCTTGTCGAATTCTTTGGGGATGACTTGCTGGTAATTGGGGTACTGGCCGTCGACCAATCGCGCGCTGATCTTTGCGTCGCCCGTGTGGAAGACGAGCTGGTTGGCCTGACCGCCGATGACATTGGCTTCGATCTGTCCTTCACCGCTCGAGCGCACGACTTCGCCGAGGGCTCGCGCCGGCACGATCAGCTTTGCCGCCGCCTTCACGGGCTCGGCAAGCTCCAGCCGATGACGCGCGAGGCGGTACCCGTCGGTCGCGACCAGCGTGGCGGCGCTGCCTTCGAGCTCGAGCAGCGTGCCCATGAGCACCGCGCCGCGTGCTTCTTCGCTGCTGGCAGCGAACGTCACCGCATTGGCCGCCTCGCGAAACGCTTTCGCCTCGACGCGGAACTGCCCGCTGCTCGTGCCCTCAGGGAGAGGCGGATACTCCTCGGCAGGCAGCGTGAAGAACTCGTAGTTCGAGCGCTCGCACTTCAGCGTGGCGCGGCTGGCCGTGCCTTGCACCTGCAGTTTGGCGGCCGGAAGATTCGCCAGATAACCGCTGAACAGCCGCGCCGGCACCGTGCACGAGCCTTCTTCCTGGATCTCCGCCGAGATCGAGTTCTCCAGCGTCAGCTCGAGGTCGGTGGCGCGCACGCTGACGCGGCCGCTGCGGGCTGCGACCAGCACGTTGCTCAGGATCGGCACCGTCGTGTGGGCGTTGACGACCTTGCTCGCGGTGGTGACGGCCGCGGCGATGTCCTTGGCGTTACACGTGAATTTCATCCAGTTCCCTTCAGCGTTGTCCACACGGCGGTCTAGCGTTACCTACGTGATATATATAATGTATGTCTCGTCGTCGTCGTCATAGGACGGTGAATGACGTGGACGGCGCCGCTATCGCGCAGCGGGCATGGCTTTGGCTCCGCGTCTGCATGTGGACCAGGCGCCGGGGCTTATCCACCTTGCCCACATCGCACGAGCATACCGCGCGCGCGGACCGATTTCATCCACCTCATCCGCAACTCATCCACGGGTAGCCGGGTCACGTTGTTGAGTCAGCCGGATCAACCGTCTTGTGAGATGGTCGAAAGCACGGAGCGGACTTTGCTGCGGAACTCGGGATCGTGCTCCATCTGCTTCTTCACCTTATCCCTCGCGTACATGACCGTGGTGTGGTCCTTCTTGCCGAACTCGCGGGCGATCTGCGGCAGCGAGGCGTTAGTCAGGTCGCAGGCCAGGTACATGGCGATCTGGCGCGGCACGGTCAGGCGCTGGTCGCGACGCTGGCCCTCGAGTTCCTTTTGGCTGATGCCGTGGAAGCGCGCCACCTTCTCCTTGATGAGGGATATCGTGACTTTGCGCAGCGGCATCTCGTTGATCTCGTTGCGCAGCACGTCGGCCGCCAGCTCGACGGTCAGCGGCTGTTTGTAGAGCGAGGCATACGCGGTCAGTTTGATGAGTGCGCCTTCAAGCTGGCGTATGTTCGACGGGATGATCTTGGCGATGTACGAGGTGACCTCGTGCGGCACGTCGATGCCGTCGCTTTCGGCCTTCTTGCGCAGGATGGCTTCGCGCGTCTCAAGGTCCGGCGACTGGATGTCCGTGAGCAGGCCCCACTCGAAGCGCGAACGCAGGCGGTTCTCCAATGTCTGGATGTCTTTGGGAGGGCGATCGCTTGAGATGACGAGCTGCTTGGAGGCCTCGTGCAGCGTGTTGAAAGTGTGGAAGAACTCTTCTTGCGTCTGCTCCTTGCCTTCGAGGAACTGGATGTCGTCGATGAGGAGCACGTCGACCGTGCGGTAGCGGTTGCGGAATTCGACGGTCTGATTGTTCTTGATGGCGGTGATGAACTCGTTGGTGAACGTCTCCGAGGACACGTAGACGACGCGGGCGCGTGGATCGCTCAGGCAGACGCGGTGGCCGATGGCGTGCATCAGATGGGTCTTGCCCAGCCCGACCGCGCCATAGATGAAGAGCGGATTGTAGGCGCGCGCCGGCGCTTCGGCCACGGCTTGTGCCGCCGCGTGGGCGAAACGGTTCGTCGCGCCGACCACGAACTGCTCGAAAGTATAGCGTTCGTTGAGTCCGGTGTGGCGGAAATCATCCGACTGCGCCGCGCCGGTCGCGGGCGCCGCGCTGGCTGCTTCAGAGGGTGACGGCAGCGAGCGATCGGCGACGTCGGGATTAGCAGCATCGTCGAGCGCTTGCGCCGACTCGTCGACGACGAAGCGCACGGAGATCGGCGAGCCGATGATCTCCGCCAGCGTGGCGACGATCGTGCTCTTGAGGCGGTTTTCGGCCCAATCTTTGGCGAACGCGTTCTGCACGGTCAGCGTCACCTCGTCGGTGGCCAGGCGCTCGACGCGCATCGGCCTGATCCACATCTCGAAGATGGGCTTTGTGAAGCGGCTTTCCAGCTCGCCCAAACAGCTCTGCCACAAATACTCTTCGTTGGTGGGCAGTACGGTCGCAGTTTCCATGGGCATCCTTCTATTCCAGAGATAGGTGGCGCAAAAAGATTTCGCTCCGTCATCATGGCGGATTCGGGATAGGGCGTCGGGCGTTATCGCCGGAAAAACCTTATTCCTTCAGTGTTTGCCAACTTTATTTATGCACATATGCACAGCTTGCACGTGGCTTCTGTGCATAGTTCGCGAGCACGTTCGCGCAAGTGCCCGCGGCAGCGAGCTCTGCGTTACGAGCAGCTTGCTTGCGGCTGCGATTCCCGCGCGCGCCACATGTCCTCGTGAAAAATATCACGTGCGCGGCGCGAGCGGCTTGCAGCCTGGGTGCGCGGACAGGATCGATGGTGCGCCAGCACTATGCACAGTCTTATGCACAGGTGTGAATAAACGCTTTTGCCCCCTGCGAAAAAGTCATCAATCCCTTGTGTGGTGAGGATTTGCGGCGCAAAAACGGCGCGACGCAAACGTCTCTTCATACACCGCCTGTCCACTGCCGCGCAGACAGCGCCCGAGCGGTTCAAAGCGTTGGCTTGGTCGCAAGCTAAGCAGCCGAGCCGGAGGGCCTTTTCGGCGCGCAGGGGACACCTGCTCGGTGACCCGCGAGCGGCAAAACCCCGTGGAATCGTGAAGTTGTTGACTCCACCGGGCCGTAGGGCTATAATCAGCAACTGCTTTTGCGCCGGCGACAAGTCCGCGCACTTTTTTTCTCGCAGCATCGTCAGGAGTTCAGTCTTGAAACGCACCTACCAACCGCACAACCGCCGGCGCAAACGCAATCACGGCTTCAAAGCGCGCATGGCTTCCAAGGGAGGACGACGCGTGCTGGCGAGCAGACGCCGCAAAGGGCGTAAGCGGCTCACGCCCGACTGATCGGCTCGCATGCGGCCGTACCAGAGCCTGCGCGGCCGTCGCGAGTTCGCGCTCGTCCTGAGAAAGGGCCGCGCCGTCCCCGCAAAGCATCTCGTCGTCATCGCATTCTCCCCGCGCACGCCAGCGACGCGTTCGACGCGCATCGGCATCGTGATCACAAAAAAAGTCGGCAAAGCGGTAGAGCGCAATCGGCTCCGCCGCCGCTGCAAGGCGATCTTGGACGGGGCTGCTGCGGTGGACAGCGGCATCTGGTATGTCGTCCAGTTCCGTCCAGCGGCTGCGACGATACCCTACCTCCAGTTGCGCGAAATGCTCGCGGGAGCCTTCGCCGCCAGTACGCGAACGATCGGGGCCGCTTTCAAGCGCGCGACGGTGCAGCGGTGAGCCTGCTCGTCGGGGCGATCCGGCTTTACCAGCGCACGCTTTCGAAGATGCTGCCGCCGGCATGCCGTTTCACGCCGAGCTGCTCGGAATATGCGGCGCAAGCCCTCGAACGCTATGGCGCGATGCGCGGATTGAAGCTTGCCGCCCTGCGACTTTTACGCTGCGGGCCCTGGCATCCCGGAGGCATCGACCCCGTACCATAAGGAATCATCCAGGCCTACCTCCGTCTGCCTATCCGCGCCTCATTAGGGCAGGAAAGGAACACCCCAAGTCTTGTTCCATCTCTTGGGCGCCGTGGCTGTCGCGCTGCACAGCCACAGCCCGATAATCATCGCCGCACTGGTCAATCCGTTCAGCCAGTTCATCGCCACCTTAGGGTCGCTCGCGTCCTGGGGCCTTGATTCGATCTACAAGGTCACGCACAACTACGGCTGGTCGATGATCCTGTTGGCGCTCGGCGTCTCGACGTTGCTCCTGCCGCTCTCGCTGCAGGCGCTCAAGTCCATGCAAGAGGCGCAAGCGCTGGCGCCTTACATCAAACGGCTGCAACAGAAGTACAAGAACGATAAGCAGAAACTGGGCGAGGAGCAGATGAAGCTCTATCGCGAGCACGGCGTGAATCCGCTTGGCGGCTGCCTGCCCATGCTCGCGCAATACCCGTTCCTCATCGCCGTGTACAACGCGATCAAGATGCATGACGCCGCGTTCCAGAACTCTTCGTGGTTATGGATCGGGTCCTCGCTCTCGCATACGTTCCCGGCGATCTTGGCGACCAGCCTCTTGCAGCCCGATCAGCTGCTGCTCGGCCTGTATGCCGTGTCGATGTATTTCTCGATGAAGCTGACACCGACGATGTCGATGGACGCAGCGCAGCAGCAGATGATGAAGACGCAGGCGTTTGCGATGCCGGCGATGCTCTTCTTCTTGGGGCACTTGTACCACTGGTCGGCGGCATTTGTGCTCTACTGGTTCAGCTTCAACGTCATCAGCATGGTCGAGCGAGTTTACGTCATGAAGCTGCCGTCGCGTATCCCCAAACCGGTCGAAGACACGCCGGCGACGCTCGCCGGTTACCCGCGCGATTGTCCGCAATGCAATCAGGTCCTCACCGTCGTGAAGGGCAGCAAATGCGAGAACTGCGGCACCAAGGTCCGCAAACTCAAACCCTCCGACAACGGCGCTCGGCCCGGCCAATCAAACGCCGCGCTCGCGGATGACGCGGGCGGGAAGTCCGACGGCAAAGGCGCAAAGGGAAATTCATGAACGGATATGGCGATCGAGGACCAGGCTACGGCCGCCCGTTTCGCAGGCGATCGTCCGGACCGCGCCGCGGTTACGGCGATGGCGGCAGACGACCGGATGCGCGGGCTCACAAGCAGGCCTGCCCACCCGAACTGCGTGACTCGTTCGTCGAAGCGAGAGATTTTCTGGCGGGACTGATCGCGGCGCTGGGACTGCCGGCGCGGCTTTCTTTCGGCGGCGTCGATCCGGCGCGCGATGGCCAGCAGCTGACCATCGAGGTCCGCGGTCTGCCCGAGAGCGGCAACGCCACCTACAACCGCCGCGACGACGAACATGAAGATGACGGTCTGGCCATCCTCATCGGCAAGCACGGCGCGACGCTCGACGCCTTGTCGGCGGTGACGAACGCGGCGATGCATCGCGCAGGTTCGCGCGATCTGTTCTTCGCGATCGACGTCGAGGGCTACCGGCAACGCCGCATCGCCACCTTGCGATCCATCGCGCAGCGCTGCGCGACGCGCGTGCTGCAAGAGGGCGTCGCGGTCGAGCTCGAACCCATGCCGCCTTCGGAGCGACGCATCATCCACGTCACGCTGGCAGCGCATCGCGACGTCGCGACCGAGAGCACCGGTGTGGGCAGTCAGCGCCGCGTCATCATCATGCCGCGAGGCAGCTCGCTGCCTCCCTTGGACGAGGAAGAGGACGACCTGCGCTAGGCCCGCCCGCGCGCGGTCCAATCCATGAGCGACGCCGACACAATCGCAGCGGTAGCGACGCCGCCGGGCGTCTCAGCCGTCGCGATCATCCGCATCTCCGGCAACCAGGCTTGGCCTATCGTCCAAGCTTGTTTCGCCGCGTCGCATCCATCCACACCCGATGCGCTGGGGCGGTTGCGCCACGGGTGGATCGCAGATCCGGACAATGGCGCCCGGATCGACCAAGCCCTAGTCGTGCGTTTTCGCGGTCCGAAGAGCTACACGGGAGAAGATCTGCTCGAACTCCACGTCCATGGTGGGGCCGGCGTGGTCGCAGCGTGTCTCGCGCTCGTGCTGCGGCTGGGCGCACGGCTGGCCACCTCGGGAGAATTCACCAAGCGCGCCTTTCTCAATGGCCGGCTCGATCTGGCGCAAGCCGAGGCCGTGGCGGACCTGATCAACGCCGAAAGCGAGCGCGCGGCCAAAGCGGCGGCTCACCGCTTGGAAGGGGGCCTGGGCGAAGAGCTGCGCGCCTTGCGCGCGGAGCTGCTCGAGCGCCTGGTTGAGATCGAAGCGCATCTGGATTACCCAGATGAGGTCCCTGCGCCAGACGCGCAAGCGCTTGCGCAGACCCTGCGCGCGCAGGCGCTGCGAGTCGACGCCGTGTTGGCCGGCTCAGGCGCAGCGCGGGTCTTGCGCGACGGCATCGATTGCGTCATCGCCGGTCCGCCCAATGCCGGTAAATCCTCGCTACTCAACGCCTTGTTGCGAGCCGAGCGTGCCATCGTGTCGCCCGTCCCCGGCACGACGCGCGACATCATCGAGGATCGTGTTGCGGTTGACGGCGTCGTGCTGCGCCTGCGCGACACCGCCGGTCTGCGCGAGACGAGCGATGCGATCGAAGCCGAAGGCGTCGAGCGCGCACGGCGCGCCATCGGCGACGCCGAACTTGTGATCCTGGTGGTGGACGCCTCGCAACCGCTCGGTGAGCGCGAGCGCGCGGCGCTCGAACACACGACAGCCACGCCACGCATCGTGCTGGGCAACAAGATGGATCTCGGTCGGCGAGGTTTGGACGAATTGCGCGCCGCGTCAACCGCAGGTGACAGCCACCAGCGCGCGGGTGCGCTCGTCGCGGGCAGCGTCATATGGCCGGACACCATCGGGGAAGTACGCACCGCCATCGCCCGGCTCGGCTGGGGTGGAGCGGTCGACGCCAACCGCGCGCTCGTCGCGAACATGCGCCAGATCCAGGTGCTGACCCGTGCGCGAGAATCGCTCGGGCATGCGCGCGTGACGATCGAAACGGCGCTGCCTATCGACTTGGTGTCGACCGATCTCCGCGACGCGGTGGGTGCCTACGGCGAAGTCACGGGTGACACCGTGACCGAGGAAGTGCTCGACGGCATCTTCGCGCGATTCTGCGTCGGCAAGTAGCAGCCGATCCCGGGTTATGAGGTGATGCGCGCAAGAGCGCGCACATCATAAGACGAAACCAGCGCGGGATATGGACGCCAATTTTGACGTCATCGTCATCGGCGGTGGACACGCGGGCTGCGAGGCGGCGCTGGCAGCGGCGCGCATCGGCGTGCGCACGCTCTTGCTGAGCGGCAATCTGGACACCATCGGCCTCATGCCCTGCAACCCATCGATCGGCGGTCCAGCCAAAGGGCAGCTGGTGCGTGAGGTCGACGCATTGGGCGGCGAGATGGCGCACTGCATCGACGCCACGTTCCTGCACACGCGCTGGCTGAACGAAAGTCGCGGCCCCGCGGTGCGCACCCTGCGAGCTCAAGCGGACAAGCGCGCCTACGCACAACGGATGAAGGCGACCCTTGAATCGCAACGCGGCTTGTCGCTACGCCAAGGTCTCGTCGTCGACCTCATCACCGATGCTGCCGGCATCGAAGGCGTGCGCTTGGCGTCCGGCGCCGAGATCCGCAGTCGCCAAATCATCATCGCCACGGGGACCTTTCTCGGCGCGAAGATGTTCGCCGGCGAGACAGGCACACCAGGCGGGCGCGCCGGAGAACAGCCGGCGCTCGGCTTAGGCATGGCCCTTGCGCGTCTAGGTTTTTCGATGGGCCGACTGAAGACCGGAACGCCACCCCGCATCCACCGCGACAGCATCGATTTCTCAAAGACGCTGGAGCAGCCACCCAGCCCAATCCCGCTCATGTTCTCGTATCGCAGTGAGGCCGCGTTTCCCGGTCCGCAGCTTTCGTGCTTCATCACCAACACGAACGCTCAGACTCACGAGATCATTCGGGCGAACTTGCACCGTTCACCGATGTACGGACTGCATCTGATCGAAGGAAAGGGGCCGCGGTACTGTCCCTCCATAGAGGACAAGGTGATGAAATTCGCTCATAACCCGAGCCACCAGATCTTCCTGGAACCCGAAGGTTGGCACACCCGCGAGATATATGTGGGTGGCTTTTCAACGTCGCTCCCCGAGGTCGTGCAGCTGGAGATGTTGCGGACGTTGCCGGGTCTCGAGCAAGCGGAGATGCTGCGCCCGGGTTATGCAGTGGAGTACGACTTCGTCGTGCCGACCGAGCTTTCGCCGACGTTGGAGACAAAAGCGATCGGCGGCTTGTTCCATGCGGGCCAGATCAATGGAACGTCGGGATACGAAGAGGCGGCCGCTCAGGGAATCCTGGCCGGCATCAACGCCGCCCTGCGCTCGCTAGGTCGCGAGCAGCTGTCGCTCGGGCGCTCCTCGTCATACATCGGAACGCTGGTCGATGACCTGACGACGAAAGGCACCGCCGAGCCATACCGCATGCTCACCTCGCGCGCGGAGCACCGATTGCTGCTGCGCCACGATAACGCGGACGAACGCCTGGCCCCGATCGGCAGGTCGGTGGGCCTGGTGGACGACGAGAGCTACCGCGCCTTCGAAACCCGCCTCGCGCTGATCGAGCGCGAACGCGAGAGGCTGTTGCACACGCGACTCAGTAACGTGGAAGCTGCGCGGTTAGGGGCGCCGGCCGGCACGCCGATCGCAGACGTTCTTCGCAGGCCGGGCGTGGAGTATGCGGACATCGCCCGAGATTCGTTCCCCACTGAATTGGGCGATCGCGTCGCCACGCAGCTGAAATACGAGGGATACATCAAGCGCCAAGCCGCGGCTGTGGAGCGCCTTGGCAAGACGGACCTCGTGAAGATCCCAGCGGGCTTTGATTTTGGGCGATGCCACGGGCTCTCACGAGAGGCGCAAGAGAAGCTCGAATCGGGCCAGCCTCCCACGCTCGGACATGCTAGCCGGATGCCCGGCGTCACGCCGGCCGACATCGCGGTACTGTCCGTCTACGTGCGCAGACAGCAAGGGGCAGAGCTAGCCGGCCGTCCATCGTGACCCGGGACCCGGCTGAGATTTTGGCGGAGGGCCTGCGTTCTCTCGGCATCCCTCATCCGCAGGCAGTCAGCGCGAAGCTGATAGAGTACGCAAGACTGATCCTTGACGAGAATACCCGCACCAATCTCACCGGTGCGCGCGACTTGCGCGGCTTGGTGGTCAACCATTTCCTCGACAGCCTGGCGCCGCTCGGCTTCATAAAGCTTGCAGACCCAGTCGTGGACCTAGGCAGCGGTGCGGGTTTCCCCGGCATCCCAGCCGCTATCGCCTATCCGGGGCACCAGTTCGTCCTACTCGAGCCCAGGGCGAAGCGCGTCGAATTTCTCCGATCGGCGATCGAGCAGTTGCGACTCGATAATGCGTCCGTCGTCAAAGGATCGGCGCTCGGACCCTCTGCCAGGGACCTGGCTGGTAAGGCTGGTGCGGTGCTCGTTCGCGCAGTCGCGGAGCCGGCCCAAGCCTTTGCGCTTGGCTTGCCGCTCCTGCGGCCAGGTGGCGAACTGCTTCTTTATGAGGGAAGATCCGCACGGCCGACAACCGACCACAAAAAGGCGGCCGCTCGTCATGGCGGTGGTGACATCAAGGTGCGGCCGACGCATGTGCCGGCGCTCGAGGCCACGCGTCACGCTTGGGTAGTCAGGCGCGACATGCCAAGGCAAATTAAGAAGAGGGCCTAGGGACCCGTCCGCCTGCGCCGGCCGGAGACACCCGATAGCGCTTGGGTCACCTGGGAGATCCCCGTCCTGTCAGGTCTGCGAAAGCGTTGCTTTGCTTCCACCAAACGCCTCCACAAAGAAAAGGCCGCCGCCTTAGCGCCCACCAATGGGTAGCGGTTGAAATGTGCGACGACAATCGCTAACTCAGCCACGCGCGTGATCCGGAAATACACGGCTCCGGTCGTCCTCGTCGACGCCGCTTCGTTGCGCCCGCTGACATCGTAGAGGCGCCCGGCGCCGCCAAAAAACGCCTGCAGCGCTTGCAGTAGGGAGCGGTCTTGGGCGCCAACCTTGAGAGCGAAATAGGGAATCACTGAATCGCCGGAGCGGCTGTACGTGAAGCTACCACTACCCTCGATGAACCCCGTGACGAACCAAGGATTGAGCGATTGTTCCACGGGAAACTGTTTCTACGTAAACATCTTCAATACTCCTAGCGCGCGAACAGCTTGAGCCAGATCTTTCCGCTCGATGAGGTTATCGTCGATACCATCGGGGCGAGCGGTCACGTCTTCAGCGTGGGCGGCCGGGTCAGAGACGAGCTTCGCAATATAATCCACGGAACAGCAGCTGGCGGTGTTGACAGAGTAGATGCCGACTACCTTATTACTGGTGTCCCGTACGACGAACTAGTACAGAAATTATCGCCATTGGGATCCGTAGAGCTGGTCGGGGCGTCATTCGGCGTTATCAAGTTCACTCGTGACGGGCAGACCGTGGACATTGCGCTCCCTCGCCGCGAGCGGTCGACGGGGACGCACCACAGAGACTTTACCATCGAATCCGCGCCGGACATCCCGCTTGAAGACGATCTCAGCCGGCGTGATTTTCGCATCAACATGATGGCACGCGATCTCGCGACAGGTGCGCTCATCGATCCCTTCGGCGGCGAGCAAGACTTGCGCGACGCGCGGCTGGACATCCTCAAAGACGAGGTCTTCGCAGAGGATCCCGCTGCGGATCTTGCGTGGCGCGCAGTTCGCGGCGCGTTTCGACCTTGAGCCGACCGCCAAGGCGTTAGGCGCCATGCGGGCCGCCGCAGATCTCGTGCACACCGTCGCCCCGGAGCGCGTGGCAGACGAGCTGACCAAGCTGCTCACTCGATCGCAACGCCCGAGCGTGGGCTTCGAGTTGTTACGCGGCGTCGGCGCGCTTTCGCAGATCATGCCCGAACTGCTCGAGGGTTGGGGCATCGAGCAGAACGAGTTCCATCGCTATACCGTCTACTATCATGCGTTGCGCAGTTGCGATGAAGCGCCGCCAGACCTGGTGTTGCGCCTGGCCGCGCTGCTGCACGACATCGGCAAGCCGCGCACGAAGTCCGGGCCGCATTTCTACCGGCACGAACATGTCGGTGAGGAGATGGCCAAGATGATGCTGACGCGTTTGCGCTTCAGCGGCGAGGTCATCGAACGGGTCACGCGGCTCGTCCGGCACCACATGTTCGCCTCGGACGACTCGCTCACCGATGCCGCGGTGCGCCGTTTCATCAATCGCGTGGGCGCGGAGAGCGTCGAATCGCTCTTCGCGCTGCGGCGCGCGGATATCAAAGCGTCGGGCCTCGCCGAGCGCAATCCTGACGAACTGGACCGCTTCGCCAGACGCGTGCACCAGGAGCTCGCGGGTCCGAGCGTTTTCGGCATCGGCGATCTGGCGATCGACGGCGCCACGGTCATCGCGATCATGGTGGAGCTCAAGCTCGTGGCGCACGACTTCAAGGGTGATGGCCGCGTGGGCGCCGTACTGCGCTATTGTCTGGAGTGCGTCTTGGAAGACCCGCAGAAGAATACGCCAGAGAAGCTGCGCTCTATCGCGCGCGGGTATTTGCAGGACGAGGATAGGAAAGCCACATGACGCAGCAAGGCGGTACGGCCGTAGTCGAGCAGCCCAGACGCACAAAGCCCGCGGCTCCAAGGGCGGGCTCGCGTCATGGCTGTGGCCAATCAAAAAGGTGGCGTCGGCAAGACGACGACCGCGATCAACCTGAGCGCCGAGCTGGCACGCCGTGGCAAACGGGTGCTGTTGGTCGACATCGATCCGCAAGGAAACGCCACCACAGGCCTGGGGATCGAGAAGGCAGGCATCGCGCACTGCATGTACGACGTCCTCATCAAGTCAACGCCGATAGAGGACGTCGTGCGCGAAACGGCGGTCGCAGGCTTGCACATCGCTCCCTCAACCCTGAATCTGGCCGGAGCGGAGATCGAGCTGGTCTACAGCGATGTCGCGCGAGTCGCGCCTGCGGACGGCGCTGGCGGCGAGTCTCGAGCGCTACGACCACGTCTTCATCGATTGCCCGCCGTCATTAGGCTTGCTGACGCTCAACGCCATGAGCGCAGCGGACTGTTTGATCGTGCCGATCCAGGCGGAGTACTTCGCGCTTGAAGGGCTCGGGCAGCTGACCCACGTCATCGACCTCGTGCGCAGCCACTTGAACCCGCAGGTGCGCATCGCGGGCGTCCTGATCACGATGTTCGATGGTCGCACGAACTCTGGCCGCGCAAGTGGTCGATGAGGTGGAGAAGTACTTCCCCGGTTTGGTCTTCGCCACGCGCATCCCGCGCAGCATACGGCTGTCGGAAGCGCCGTCACACGGCGCGCCCATCGGCGTTTTCGATCCCAAAGGAAAGGGCGCTGCGGCCTACGCAGCGCTGGCCGAGGAGGTGCTCGCTCGTGAATAAACCGCGCGGACTGGGTCGAGGGCTTGGGGCGCTCTTCCCGGGTGCGACCGCGACGGCGGCGCACGTACGACCTGCCGACGAGCCCGGATTGGCCGAGATAGCGATCGAGCGGATCTCGCCCGAACCCGCAGCAACCACGGCGGCATTTCGATGAAGACTCTTTGACCGCAGCTGGCCCAATCCATCAGCGCGCATGGCCTGCTCGCGCCCATCATGGTGCGCCATCTTCCAGACGAGCCGGGCAACTACCAGATCATCACCGGCGAGCGGCGCTGGCGCGCTGCGCGTCTGGCCGGCCGACGCACGATCGCTGCCATCGTGCGCGAGGCTCAGGCGGGCGAGGCGATCGAGCTCGCCATCCTCGAGAACGTGCAGCGCGCGGACCTCAACGCCATCGAAGAGGCGGCTGGCTATCGCCAGCTCATCGAAGAGCACGCCTACACGCAGGAAGCGCTCGCGCAACGCATCGGCAAAAGCCGGCCCGCGGTGGCCGAACGCGTTGCGGCTGCTCACGCTGCCCGACGCCATCCAAGCCATGGTCCGCGACGGCAAGCTTTCCGCCGGGCACGCGCGGACGCTGCGCGACGCTCTCGCCTGGGCGCGCGCTGCAATTGGCCGAAGAAGCGGTCCGCCACGGACTGAGCGTGCGCGAGCTCGAGCGCAAGAGCACAGCCCGCGACGACAAGCGGCCTGGTCGTCCCTCCACGTCGCCACTCCCACACGAGGCTCTCACCTGAGATGTCCGAGGCTGAGAACCGCTTGCGTTTCGCCCTGGCGACCCGCGTCGCGCTGCATCCGCGTGCTGCCGGCTCGGGCGCGATCGAGATACAGTATGCCGACGACGGAGAACTGACGCGTATCTCTGGATCGCATCGCGCCGCAAGAGCATTAGCGGAAAGGATTCCATGAAACGTCGCTGGGTCGCCGCGAGCGCGATCGTCAATCTGTTGCTGTGTGCGGTGTGCGCTGCGGCCGCGCCGAACCGCAGCGCGTCGGTGATCGTGGTCTGGCGCGTCCCGGCTCCGCTCGCCGGTGATCCGTCCGTGCAATCGGTTCGAGGCGGGCGTCATCGCGATCAACTTCCTGGCCCCGCAGCTCATCGCGCTCTCGCGCCATCCGGGAGCGCGAGTGACGGTCGCGCTCGATCCCATCTTCGTCGACGCGCTCAATAACGCAGCGCTCGGGAAGATCGGCGTTAACCGCGATGGCGGCGGGTCAGGTAGGTGCAGCCGACGCGCGCGCGACAGACGTGCTCGACGTCCTCTCGACCGACGTGGCGCCGGCGTCGAACGTCGCGACGACCGCCGTGGGCAAGCGTTTCATCTCAGACGCCTCGACGGCTCGACTAGCGCTCATAGGCGATCAGGCAGCGCGCTTTTCGCAAAGCGACGATGTTGATTTTGCCGCCGCGGCGGTGCTCGTCTCGCTCGTTTCGAGCGGCTATGCGCGCGAGCAATCCGCACTGCTCGCGAAGACGACGCTGACGAGCGCCGACCTGCAGACCTCGCGCCGGTCTTCGCACGCGCTTGCCGCGACGTGCTGGAACGGACCAAGAAGGCGACGGCCGGCGGCACGCTCGAGCTCGCAGCCATGCCGGCGTACGAGCCGATCATGCCCCTCATCATCAATGCCGGTGGACGCCGGCCGCACGCGCCCTACACGGTCAGTCTCGGTGGGATCGCCGATGTCACGTACGCGGTCGATCGAGGTCTGAGCACTGTCCGCTCGCTCGATCCGGCGCATGGATGGCCCGGCGTGTTGTCGCCCAGCGGCGCGTACGACGACGAATCCGCGGTGATGCTGCAAGAGCATCACGCCGCGTACGGGATCTTCGCGGAGCGGGTCGTCAAAGCGAACTCGGGCGCCTCAGCCCAAGCCGTGTCCGACGTGCACTCCGCCGCCTTTCGCGCCTATCTGCTCGAGACGAGCAAGACCGAGAAGCTGCCGATATTCTTCTGCAGTGACGCGATGAGCGCGACCCTCGATTCACAACCGCCGACCGCGCCACCCAGGCGATCGCCGATCGTCTGGTGGATTCAGTCAATGCGGCGCTCAGCATAGCGCCGCAAGACACACCGGCCGTCGTCGTGCTGTGCCTGAACGCAGTCGGTCCGACGCTGCGCCGCGCCGACCGTGCGCAACTGCTCGACGACCTCACCGCGACACTGGCCTCCGGGTCGCGGCATCCGCGCTGCGACGCCCAAGCAATACCTTCGTCAGTATCCGCCGACGGCACAGACATACGGCTACGAACCGGGCACAGATGTCGGCGGGTTCGACCTCTGGATGGGATCGGCGAACCAGCTGAGCCTCTGGAACGCACTTGGCCGATGCACGCAAGGCAGCCGGCGGCGATGCGGCAGTCGCCAACGCCGCCCTACGCGATTCGTTGCTTCGAGCCGAATCCGGGTTGTGGTATCTCACGCTCGCGCTGCCTCAGCCACGCTACCTGACCGACAGTCAATGGTGCGATTCCGGCTCCTCATCGCGGACATCTACCGCGCGGCAGGCCATCCCGTCCCGACGAACATCGCACCCGTCAGACTCGATGCGCCAGCACCGGTGGGCACCTCCGGTAGTTGACGATCCATATAGCGGACCGACCAAACAGCTGTTCTCCACATATCCACAGGCCCTGTGGAAAACGCGAGCAGGCCCCATGAGCCGTACGCGACGCCCGGTCATCTGCAGCATCGGCAGCATCGATCCGAGCGGAGCAGCCGGGCTCATCGCTGACATGCGCGTGTACCAACGTCTTTCAGCCGACGGCGTCGTCGCGGTGGCCGCCGTGACCGCCCAGAACAGCCGAGCGTGAACGCGGTGCAGCCGCAGCCTGCGCGTCTTATCCGTCAGCAACTCGAATCGATCTGGCAAGCAGGTGCAGCCCGACGCCGTGTGCATCGGACTGCTGCCGGATGCGGCCGTCATCCGAGCCGTGACGCGATTTTTGGGCGGTCTGCGTCGCCGTCCACCGATCGTCGTCGATCCGGTGATCACCGCCAGCAGCGGACGGCGTTTCCTCACGCCGGTCGGACCTAAAGCGCTACAGACGTTGCTACGATCGCGACCATTGTGACGCCGAATCTGCTCGAGATCGCGGCGATGACCTCGCATGCGGGTCGCGACCGCAGCGCAAGCCGAGACGGCGGCGATCGCGCTGGCGCGTCAAGGCTGCGCCGTGCTCGTGACCGGTGGTCATCTCAGCGGACCCGAGTGTGTCGACGTGCTGGCAGCGCGCTCCGGTGTGCGCCGGTTCGTCTCGCGACGACTGCCGGGGAGCTTGCGCGGTGCGGGTGGCGTCCTCGCGGCGGCGCTGGCGGTAGGTCTGGCGCGAGGCTTGACGCTCGTGCGCGCGATCGCGTTCGCGCGAAGCTTCGTGCGACGCGCACATCGTGCAGCGCGAGCGATCGGTTCGGGGAAACCGCAGTTCACCGGCGTGTGACGCAGGATATGCGCGTCACCTGCGCTCAAGTGAACGATTCTTGCCCAAGGAGGTCTCGTGGTCGCGCAACCTAAGGCCGCTGTCGTCGAAGCGCTTCACAAGCGCGCACGCGTCATGGCGGGCATGCGTCCGACCGGGCAGCTGCACGTCGGCCATCTGCTCGGCGCGTTGCAGAACTTCGTCGCGCTCTCCGAGCGCGCACGACTGTTTCTACGAGATCGCCGACCTGCACGCGCTGACGACGAAATTCGATCGCAGCGCGGAGATCGCCGACGACGTGCGCGAGATGGTGATCGACTGGCTGGCGGCCGGCCTTGACCCCGAGCGCTGCACCATCTACGTCCAATCGCGCATCCCCGAGATCAGCGAGATGTTCGTGCTGCTCTCGATGATCACGCCGGTCTCGTGGCTGGAACGCGTGCCCACCTACAAAGACCAGATCAACGCGCTCGGGCCCGAGATCGCGACGCACGGGTTTTTGGGCTATCCCATCCTGCAGACGGTCGACATCGCCATCATGCGCGGCGAGCGCGTGCCGGTCGGCCAGGATCAGGTGCCGCATCTCGAACTGTCGCGCGAGATCATCCGCCGTTTCAATCACCTGTACGGCCCGGTGCTCGTCGAGCCGGAACCGATGCTCTCCGCAGACGCCGTACGTGCCGGGCACCGACGGCCGCAAGATGTCCAAATCCTACGACAACAGCATCTTGCTGGCGGACACCGACGAGCAGACGATCGCCAAAGTGAAGACGATGTTCACCGATCCCGAGAAGATCCGCAAGTCCGATCCAGGTCACCCCGAGACGTGTCCGGTGTTCTTTTTCCATCGCGTGTTCAACGGTGCCGAGGCGGACAGCATCGCGCAGCGCTGCCGCATGGGGCAACTCGGCTGCGTCGAAGACAAGGCCGATATGGCGCGGCACCTCAACGCCGCGCTTGCGCCCATCCGCGAGCGTCGCCGCGCGCTCGACGCGACGCCCAAAATGGTCGAAGAGATCGTCCACGAGGGCACGCGCCGAGCGCGCGAGGTCGCGGCCGCAACCCTCGCCTCCGTCAGAGCAGCGATAGGGCTAGGCTAGCATCTTTCCATAAACCCCGTCAAATGGTCGTTGCGGGAGGGTTGACACGCGGTCGTACTGTGTGATATATAGTATGTGCTACATCGTAGGCGCTACACAGTAGTGCCAACGATATGAGGGAGAAGATCAATGACCACCAGCGCACACGTCCTGCCCAGCTCCGAACGCACCGATCCTGAGCATTCGTTCATCCACGCGCCGGGCGGCGGTTCGCCACTCTTCGCCGGCTGGGGTCCGAAGCTGTAGGCTCACGACGATGAATCCCGAGCTCTTCGAGAATCTGCGGCTCGAGCTGCGACGCGGATGCCTCGTGGTGGCGGTGCTCGCGAATCTGGGCACCGAGCACTACGGCTACACGTTGCGCAAAGCGCTCGTCGAGCAAGGCATCGACATCGACGAAGGCACGCTATACCCGCTGCTGCGCCGCCTCGAGAGCCAAGGTCTGCTGGTCAGCCAATGGCGTGAGGAAGACAAGCGCAAGAAACGCTTCTACAAGCTATCACCGGACGGCCGCATGATCCTGCGGCAGCTGCTCGGCGAGTGGCGGCGCATCAACACATCACTCGATCGAATCCTGGAGGAGGCGTAGCCTCATGGAACTTCTCGACCGCTATCTGAACGCCGTGGAGCGATACTTGCCGCGCGCGCAACAGGCCGACGTCGTCGCTGAACTGTCCGACAGCATCCAATCGACGGTGGAAGAGCAGAAGCCACGCTTGGGACGCCCGCTTTCCGTCGACGAGGAAAGCGCGATCATCAAGACATACGGCCACCCCATCATGGCCGCGAGCCGCTACCGCCCATCAACAGCTCATCGGCCCCACGCTGTTCCCGTTCTACGTGAATACGCTGAAGATCATGATGTCCGTAGTGCTCGGCGTTATCGTTGCCATCACCTTGATGTTTTGGGTGGCGACTAACGACGCGCTTGCCGCCTTCGCGCATTTCTGGGGCGCGATATGGGGAACGATCTTCGTCATCGTCGGGATCGTCACGTCGATCTTCGCCGCGATCGAACGGCTTGGGCCCGCGCGCTACGCCATACGGTGGGATCCCCGGCTCGCTGCCTCGGGTGGATGAACCGCGTGTCGCGAGGTCCACCTCGGCGGTCGAGCTCTTCTTCAATCTACTGTTCGCGGCATGGGTGCTCGATGTGCCCAACGTGCGCGCGCTCTCGATCGGTGCTGACGGGCCCAGCTCGGCGCTGCCATTCACGGTGGGCCCGTGGTGGCAAGCGCTGCTCCCAGCGCTTGCGGGGGTCGACGCTAGTGCACGCGACAGTCAACTGCGTGAATCTCTTCCGCCCCGATTGGAGCCGTCTGCGTGCAGGCACGATGACGATGACACACGGTTTTTTGCTCGTCGCGCTGGCCCGCGTGATCAGGGAGCATACCTTCGTCACGGTCTGAGCCCACGCTGCGCATCCCGAGCAGTACGCGCATGCTGCGACCGCGCTCAATGGCTTGGTCTTCATCGGTCTGATGTGCTTTGCGCTGATCTGCGCGGTGATGATCGTGGCCAACGTGCTCCGGTTCCAGCGGCGCACTTCGACGCTTGTCACCGCGCACAGCGCCCAAGTGCGGTGATGGAGATGTTCGGGTGCCACATCCGGCTCGTGTTCGGCCAGTGGCTGCTCCGTTGCGACCTGGTGCTGGAAGAGAATGCGCCGGCGCAGGCGGCAAAGTCGCCTCCGGCTCGCATTTCCGTGTCGTCGAACTAAGAGGAGCTTAGGATGCCCGCTGGTAGGCCGCCAGCGCCTTTTCGATGCGCTTGAGCGCCTCGCGCAGGTTCTCTTCCGAGTTGGCGTAGGACAGGCGTAAAAAGCCTTTGCCCTGCGGGCCGAAGGTAGAGCCGCCGAGCACCGCGACCCCCGCGTCGTTGAGGAGGTAGTTAGCAAGCGCGATATCGTCCGGCTCGATCTTGGAGATGTTGGGGAAGACGTAGAACGCGCCGCCGGGCATCCGGCAGCTGACGCCCGGGATTTTGTTGAGGCCATCCACCAGGAGATCGCGCCGGCGCAAGAACTCAGCGCGCATCGCCTCGACCGGCTGATCCGGGCCATTGAGCGCAGCGATCGCGGCGTCTTGCACGAACGTGGCGGTGCACGAAACCGTGTTGAGGATGAGCGCGGTGACTGCTTCGGCGATATACGTGGGCATGACGCCGAATCCCAAGCGCCAACCGGTCATGGCCCATGCCTTCGAACAGCCGTCGATCAGGATCGTGCGCTCCGGCATGCCGGCCAGACCGTAGTACGACGCGAATGCGCGGTCGTACGCGTGGCGGCTGTAGATCTCGTCGCTGATCACCAACATGTCGTGCTTGCGCACAACCGCCGCGATGGCGGCGATGTCCTCGGGCGTCAAGATCCCACCCGTAGGATTGTGCGGTGAGTTGAGCACCAGGATCTTCGTCTTAGGCGTGATCGCCGCTTCCAAGGCTGCGATCTCGAAACGGAAATCGCGCGATTCGAGCAACGGGAGCGAGACCGGCTTGGCCCCGACGTAGGTCGTGATGGAGCGATAGGCCGGGTACGCCGGATCCGGGATGATGACTTGGTCGTCTGGGTTGAGCAACGCCATGAGCACGGCGGCGATGATGGGCTTGGCGCCGGGGCTGACGACGACGTTGTCGGGCGTCACCGCGATACCGCGCGTGCGCTTGACGTATTCGGCGATCGCGGTGCGCAGCTCCATGGTGCCGGCGGCCGGCGTGTAGTGGGTGCGATTGCCGCGCAGCGATGCGATGGCCGACTCTTTGATGTGCTCCGGCGTGTCGAAGTCGGGCTCGCCGATCTCTAGGTGGATGATGCTGCGGCCTTGGGCCTCAAGCGCGCGCGCCCGCGCCAGCGTGACGAAGGCGCTCTCCGTGCCGAGGCGACGCATGGAGTCGGCGAGGGCAAAGGTCGTTGCCTGCATCAGTATGCTCCTACAATGAGGGAAGTCACGCGCCATTCGCGGGTTTCCCAAAGCCTCCCTGGAGCGCGAGGCTCGGGTGCGCCGCCTTTAGTCGCGGATGCCGTTACCGTTGGGTCCCGCAGTCTTGATGTGAAAGTACGACTTGACGATCGCCTGCGCCACCGGCGCGGCGTTGACCGCGCCGAAGCCGCCGCTTTGATCCATGAAGACGACGACGGCGATCTTCGGATTCTCATACGGCGCGAAGCAGACGAACCAGGCATGATTGCGGCCCGACGGGTTGTCGACGGTCGGCACGTTCTCGGCGGTACCGGTCTTGCCGGCGTAATGGAAGCCCGGGATGTAGACGTTGTGCGCCGTGCCGTAATCGCTCTCGATCGCGCCGAGCATGCCGCGCCGGACGATGGCCAGATCCTCCGCCGACACAGGGACCTGGCGCTGCACGACGGGCCCGAAGCTCTTGATCACGCGTCCGTGTGGGTCGCGGATCTCATCGACGAGATGCGGTTGGTAGAGCGTGCCGCCAATGGCGACCGCGCTCGTGATGCGCATCATTTGGATGGGGGATGCTTCCAGATACCCCTGGCCGATCGCGACGCTCACCGTGTCGCCGGAGTACCAGACGTCTTTGTAGACGCGTTCCTTCCATTTGGGCGACGGCAGCGTGCCGGTTGTCTCGCCCGGCAGATCGATGCCGGTCAGCTGGCCGACGCCGTACGCGCCCGCGTACTTGTCGATGCGGTCGATGCCGAGCTGATGTCCGACCTGGTAGAAGAAGACGTCGCAGGATTCTGTGATCGCCTGGGTGACGGTCAACGTGCCATGGCCGCCGGCACGATCGTCGTTGAAGATGTAGCCATTCAGATCGAACGCGCCGCCGCAGTAACGCGTGGAATCGACGGTGAGCACGCCACTGGCAAGCGCCGCGGAAGAGGTGACCATCTTGAACGTCGACCCGGTCGGATACGCGCCCGAGATGGCGCGATTGAAGAGCGAGCGCAGAGGGTCGTCCAAGTATGCCGCATATTTCTTCTCGCTGATCCCGGCGGCGAAATCGTTCGGATCGATGTTGGGCTGGCTGACGAGAGCGAGAATGGCGCCGGTATTGGGGTCCTCGACGATGGCCGAGCCGCCGATGCGATGGCCGATGCGTTTGGCGATTTCGCGAATCTGGGCCGCCATCGCGGTCTCGGCATCTTTCTGCAGGCGCCAATCGATGCTAAGCACGAGATCGTCGCCCGGTGTCGCGGCGAAATCACCCACCGACGCAACCGCCTCGCCGGCCGAGTTGACCTTGATACGCCTGCCGCCGCTGCGGCCGCGCAGCCACTGATCGTAGGTGTACTCCAATCCCTCCTTCGCCGACGATGTCGTTGGCGCCGTAGCCGTGGTTCTTGCGGCTCTTGTATTCGCTCTCGGTGATCTGTCCGACGTAGCCGACGAAATGCGAACCCAAGGTGCGGTGCGGATAGTCGCGCACCGGCACGAGTTCGACCGACATGCCGGGGAAGCGGTCGGAGCGCTCCGAGAATTTCCCCACCGCCGCGGGCGTGAGATCGTCAGCGATGTTGATCGGGCCGAGCGGGATGCTCGTCGCGAGCGAGGCGAAATCGCGATAGGTGACACCGTTTTGATGAAGCAGCCGGCGCCAGACGGCGTCGGGACTGATGCCGAGCAGCTGCGCCAGATCGCGCGATCTCGGACTGCGGATCTTGGATCTGCATGGGCACGATCTGCACCACAAACGATGGCCGGTTGCGCGCGATCACGACGCCGCGACGATCGAACATCACGCCGCGAGGCGCGGTGACCGGGATGGTGCGTAGTTGGTTGAGATCCGCCAACCGTTCGAAGTATGCGCCGCGGGTCAGCTGCACGTACGCCAAGCGCGCGAAGAGGATGCCGAAGGCGATGACGATCAGCACGACGAGCGCCACGACGCGCCGGACGCGTTGCTGCGGCGCCTCGTCGCGTTGCTGGGGGTGGATGGGGAGCGGAGCGGCCATCGAAGCTAACGGCGCGCGTGCGCGACCGCGCGCAGCGCGAGCAGCGTCACCGCTGCAGTGACGGAGTTGAGCACGACCTGCCAGACCAGCTCGTGCGAGACGCGGTGAAAGGTTCCGCGCTCGAAAAGGCCGATCTCCATCACGAGATAGGTGACCATGCCGCGTAGCACCGTCGCGAACGCCACGGCTGAGACAAAAACCGGCAGCGAGTCGGAGAAGAAGCGCACGTTGAGCAGACCGGCACAAAATCCCACGAGCGACGTGGCGAGCACGTTCGCACCCCCGCCGCCGAGCGCATCCTCGATAAGACCGGCGATGAAACCAAGCGCGCCACCCGTGCTCACCCCGCAGCGCAGCCCCGTCCAGACGAGCAGCACCGTCACGAGGCTGATGTGGGCACCGTGCACGACCAGCGGCCGCAAAAGCGTCGATTGCACGACGATCGCCGCGACCGCCAGCAACACGAGGACCCAAAAGCGCGGCGGAACAGAGACCTCTGCCTCCTCCGGCCTGACGCGCGGCCGCCGGCCTGCGCCCTCTGGCCGCAGACGGTCGAGCGCCAAGCCCGGCGTCAGGGAGCTCATTTGATCAGCACCAAGACGTGGGTGAGTCCGTTGAAATCGACCGCCGGATCGATCACGGCGCTCTGATAGAGCGCATTGTCCTTTCGATCCACCTCGCGTACGTGACCGATGACGATGCCGCTCGGATAGATCTCACCTCGGCCCGTGATGACGGTATCGCCTGTCTGGACTTTGACGTCCTGTCCGATGTACTTCATGCGGATGTGCTGCCAGGTCCCGGTGACGATGCCCCACGAGCGGGTCTGGCGCAGATAGGCCGGCACGTTGCTCGTCGGATCGATGACGAGCAAGACGTGCGCGTCGTGCGCGCCCGCGTCGATGACGTGGCCGACCAGTCCGTCGTCGCTGACGACGACGGAGTCGCGACGGACCCCGTCGCGCCACCCGCGATCGATCGAGATGATCTTGCGCGAGCCCTCGGGCGCATAACCGACGACGTCGGCAGCGAGGGTCTGCTCGGGCCGGGTTTGCGCGAGGGCGAGCATTCGTCGCAATTGGATGTTCTCCGCAGCGTGATCGCGCAGCCGCTCGTTCGCAGCGGCGAGCTCTTGTACTTTGCGCTCGAGCGCGGCGTTGCGCGCCGACATCGAACCGGCGTGTGCCAGAGTGCCGAACGTGCCGGCGATGGCCGATATCGTCTGCGCTGTGGCGTTCTCCACCGGCACGACGATGGTGTTGACGATCTGATCGGAAACACTGCGCTCGCCACGCCGCGCCGCGTTGATCTCGATCAGCATGGCGACGGATGCCACGATGATCAGCGTGACGAAGACGAAGAGCTTTCTCTCATCCCAAAACGAAGTGATCGCCACCACCTACCGATCAGAGATTGCGGAGTTGGGAACAGCGCGGCGAAGAGCTTGTGGTCGTGCAAGATCTCCGCGGCTCCGAGCGCGACGCACAGCATGGGCCGGTCGGCGATGCGGACGGGAATGCCCGTGATGAGCTGGAGCGTTTCCGCGAGCCCCGCGATTCCGGCGCCGCCGCCTGCCAACACGATGCCGTTCTCGGAGAGATCGCGGACCAATTCGGGCGGCGTCTGCTCTAAGATCGAGCGGACGACATCGACGACCTGACCGAGCGGCTCCGCCATCGCGGCTCCCACATCTTCCTCGCGAACCTCAAGCGTTCCCGGCCGCAGCGCACGAGCGTCCTGGCCCATCACCTTGCGCGGCGCACGGCCCATCGGGCGGCCATAATAGCCCAGCGCGATCTTGAGCGTCTCGGCGGTGCGCTCGCCGATGTGGAAGCCGCGAGTCGCGCGGATGTAGGCGATGATCGCCTCATCGATGCGGTCGCCCCCGAGCTTGAGCGAGCGCGCCGCGACCATGCCGCCGAGCGAGATCACGGCCAGCTCGGTCGTGCCGCCGCCGATGTCCACGATCATGCTGCCGCGCGGCTCCATGATCGGCAGCCCTGCGCCCACCGCCGACGCCATCGACTGCGGCACGAAGTACACCCTGCCTGCTCCGGCCCCCCGTGCGGCCTCTCGGACGGCCTTCTTTTCGACCTCGGTGGCCGCTCCTGGAACGCCGACGATGACCCGCGGCGGCACGAGCGAACGTCCACGCATGGCGCGCTCGATGAGCTGGTTCACCAGCGCTTCGGTGTAGCGGTAGTTGGAGATGACGCCGTTACGGAGTGGACGCACCACGGTAATCGAACGCGGCGTGCGCCCGAGCATCTGCTTGGCACCCTCGCCGACCGTGACGACGTTCCCTGAATCCGTATCGATGGCGACCATCGTGGGTTCGACGAAGCGGATGCCATGACCGCGCACGTGCACGGGCGTGTTCGCCGTGCCGAGATCGATGCTGATCTCCGGTGCGACGCTCGCATACAGGCGCTCGAACAGATTCATCACGCGAGCACGTCATGACCCAGCTCGCGCAGCGCGGTACCGACGCGAGCGAGCGGGAGGCCCATAACGGTGTAGAAATCACCGGCGATGGACGACACGAGCAGGCCGCCCCGGCCTTGGATGCCATACGCGCCTGCTTTGTCCAGCGGATCGCCGCTGGCGACGTACGCGTCGATGGCGACATCGTCGAGGGGCATGAACCGTACCGCCGTCGACTCGACGCCGCTGCGGCTGCTTCCGCTCGTGCGGTCCAACACGACAAAGCCCGTGTAGACACGGTGCTCTCGCCCGGAAAGCTTGCGCAACATCGCCCGCGCGTCCGATGGATCGCGCGGCTTGCCGAGCAGCTCGCCTGCGATTTCCACCACGGTGTCGGCGGCGATGAGCACGGGCGGCCCCGAGGCCGCCGCCTCTTCGGCCTTGCCCAACGCGTGACGCAAGGCTAACTCGTCGGGTCGCGCGTTGGCATCGGCGTTATCTTCCTCGCGGTAGGCGCTCGGCACGACGGTGACCGCCAGACCGATGCTCTCAAGCAACGATTTACGCCGTGGTGATTGCGACGCCAAGCCGACCGCAAGCACACGCTCATTCATAGAGGTGGCCGCCGACCTCCACGAAGCCTGGCGCGTGGCGCATGCGTGGATCGCGGTGCGTCCAGTGCAAGAGCGGCCCATAGTCGTTGAACGCGAGCTCACCTTTGACGACGACATGATCGCCGCGCCGCAAGGGCGCGGTCGCTCCCACCGAGATGTTGTCGGTCACATAGAGCGCCATGTCCGTCGTTGCCGCGCGCACGTCGACGACGAAGCGTTCGTGCAAGCCGCTGGGGCCATGACTGTTGGGCATGACACGGACGACGTCGCCTTCGACGACTTCTTCACTGCCTGCGCGGTGGGCGTTGATATCAGCGATGGCGCGGGCGTTGTCAGCCGGGGGCGGTGCGGTGGAGCACGAGATCGTCGCGAGCCCGGCAGCGCACGCGAGCGCGAACCACGTCCTCACGCCGTGGCCTGGCCTGTGTGTTGATCGTCCATCGCGTCGAGATCGAGAAGATGCTCCAGCGGTTCTCGCCGAGCGATGAGCCGGGCGCCGGCACCATGCGCCAAGGCGACCGCCGGTCTGGGAAAGCGGTTGTAGTTGCTTGCCATCGAGTAGGTGTACGCGCCGGTGTTGCGGACCTCTAAGACATCGCCCGGTTGCGGATCCGGCAGCGCGACGTCACGGAAGAGCAGATCGGTTTCGCAGTGCCTGCCGAAAATCGTATAGCGTCCATCCGGCGGTTCGTGACGGCGCGAAGCGACGCTCACGGGATATGTGGCCTCATACAGCGCGGGTCGCGGATTGTCCGACATCCCTCCATCGACGATGAGCGCAACCGTGCCATTCGCGAGGATCTTGCGCACGGCGATCGTGTACAACGTCGTGCCGGCGCGGGCGATCACCGCGCGGCCGGGCTCGACCATGAGCCGCGCCTGGAACACAGGATGATCGCTGCGGCAACGCTCGAGCTGCGAAAAGATGACCTGTGCCCACGCCTCTGGCGAGATGGTGTCAACGTCATCGTCGCCCTGGGGAATACCCAGGCCGCCGCCCAGATTGATCAGCGAGCATGGTACGGCGACGTCGCGCTGGATCTGCAACGCAAAAGCGACCAGACGCTCGATCTCAATTGCGTACGCGGCCAGGTCGGTGATCTGCGAGCCGATGTGGCAATGGATCCCACGAAAGTCAAGCTCCAGGTTCTCGACGACCGCGCGCACGGCGCGCAGCGCTTGACCATCCACGATCGGAAAACCGAACTTGGATTCCGCAGCGGCGGTCTGCACTTGCGCCTTCGTCGCAGCGGCCACGCTGGGATTGACCCGAACGAGCACCGGCATGCGAGCCGATGCCCGCCGTGCCGCATGCGCCAATGCCGCGATCTCGCCGTGATGGTCGATCACGACGTATCCGACGCCCGATCGGACCGCGTCCTCAAGCTCCCGCGCGGTCTTGGCGCAACCATGCAGCAGACAGCGGGCCGCGGGCACGCCGGCGCGCAGGGCGGTTTCAAGCTCTCCCTCGGAGCAGACGTCGAGGGCGACGCCCTCGGAATGGACGATCGCGAAGATCGCCTTGAGCGCCAGTGCCTTGGCGGCGTAGACGATCTCACACGGCCAAGCCGAGTGGACGAACGCGTCTCGAAAGCGCCGCAGCGTGGTACGCAGACGCTCCTCATCGATGACCAGCAATGGCGTGCCGAAGGTGCGGGCTATATGCGCTAGGTCACTTGGACCGCCGTGAGCTTGCTTGGGAGCTGTCTCGATGCTATCGACCGCCTGTTCGGAATTGTGGTCCATCTCGCAATCGGCTATAGTTGGTCATGGCGACCACCTGATGACGTCGCTGTCTTCTATGCCCAATTTTCGATCTGACGATTCTTTTTCTCGCGATTTACACGAAGCGCTTGCGTCCGGCCCGCGCCTCCGTCGGCTCGTGCGCGCCGCGGGGAACATCCGCATCCTCTTGCTCGCGCTGCCGGGCCGGCCCGGCGTACGCAGGCTGACTCGTCCGGTTGCGACGGGAACGTTCTCGTATCCCGCCTTCGGCTCGAACTAGCAAGGCGGCGCGTCTCGCGCCGCCTCACCGCTTCTCGTAGATCCTCTTCGTCGCCGATCCTTCAACGCTCGCTCGGTGCGAGCGTTGCGATCATGGCAGTTGTTTGTAGAACGGCAACGCCGTGATCTTCTTCGCGATCGCGGGATCGTTGGCCTCAAACAGCTCGGTCTTCATGATCACCGTCCCGTCGGGCGCGTAGTACGCGCGCTCGGCCCCAGCGGCATTGAGGTTGGGCACCGTCGCAGCCTGTGTCGCGCGTTCGAGCGAGCCGTCCTTTTGACGGAAACAGAGCTGCGTGGCGAGCTGCTTGCCGCTCTGGTCGACGGAGTGGGTATGGACCCACGCATAGCTCTGGCCCTGTTTCCACACATCGGCGATCGTCACCGCTGCCTTTGACTGCTCGGCGACGGTCACGTCGGCGTCAGACGCGATCTTCCAGGTGCTTGAGGAATAGATGAGATGGATCGGCTTCAAAGCCATGATCGCATCCTGGATCGCGCTGCAGTCGGTGTCGATCGCTTTGACTTGCGCGGTGACGCTTGGCGATTCAGCCGAGCGAGCCGGGGCGGGGGCCAGCGCGATCGTCGCGACGAGCCCCAGAACGGACGCGCCGGCAACGATGCGCACGATGGTATCCGCTATCTTCATGTTCGACAATCTCCGTGAGACGTTGTTCTGACGATCCGCGCAGCATGCGCGCGGCTGGGTTTGAACGCCCGTGCGGGGATTCGAGTTCGAGCCTGGTTGGCCTGGCGAACGTCAGCTGGGGTCGCTTATGTAGAGCGACTTTCGCTGGATATAACTGGCGACGACGTCCGGCACAAGTACCGTATGGGCAGCCCCTGCGCGACCCGCCGGCGGATCACGGTCGCCGAGACGTCGACCAACGGTAACCGCAGGAGCTCGAAGCGCTCGCCCAACTCGGGCGAAAGCGTGGCGAGCGTGGGTGTGAGGCGGCTTGGATCCGCTCCCTCTCGGGCCACAACGTAGAACCGGTGCAGGGCGCTCGCCACTTCGTCGAGCCGGCGCCACGGCGTATCGATAAGCGAATCCGCGCCGGCGATGAAGCAGAACTCGGCCTGCGGATATGCGGCGCGGAGCAGCGGCATGGTGTCGGCCGTGTACACGGGTCCGTCTTGACGCAGCGCGGTGTCGTCGAGCGAGAAACGCTCGTCGTCGGCGATCGCTAGGGCCACCATAGCTTCGCGATCCGCGGCCGAGGCGCTGGGTCTGCGGTGCGCGGGTCGCCCACCGGCACGAAGAGCACGCGATCGAGGCCGCGTGCGCGGCGACAGCGCTGGCCACGAAGAGATGGCCGATGTGGACTGGATCGAACGCGCCTCCGAAGATCGCCAAACGGATGGGCCTTCATCACAGGACGATTTCGTCCTCGCCAACGCGTATCCGATCGCCCGGCTTTGCGCCGGCCTTTTCCAGTTTGCGGCGCGCGCCGGTGCGCCCGAGCGCACGCTGGAAATAGACCTGACCTTCGTCGGTCGAAAGGTCGGTCATCGCCGCGACGCGCTCGATGGTCTTGCCGCTCACGCGAAAAGCGCGACCTTCTTTGCGCACCAAGACCGTGGCGCTCGCCGGTTTGGGACTCGGCCGCAACACAACCTCTTCGGCTGCGACCTCGTGTTTCGCGCGAGCCCTCTGCACGGCGTTGAAGACGACGCCGATCAGCTCTCTCACGCCGGCGCCGGTCGCGGCTGATATGCCGAACACCGGTTCCTTGACCGCTTTTTGCACCGCTGCCAGCGTCTTCTGTGCGCCTGGCAGATCTTGCTTTGAGACCGCGATGATCCGACGCACGCGCAGCAGCCGCGGATTCCAAGCGCGCAGTTCGCGCTCGATCATCTTCAACTGCTTCACTGCCTGCGCCGGCGCAGCGCCGCCGTCGATCAGATGGACCAACACGCGCGTGCGCTCGACGTGCGCGAGAAAGCGGTCTCCCAGCCCTGCGCCTTTACTCGCGCCTTCGATGAGGCCCGGAACGTCGACGAGCACGAAGCTCGCGTCGACGTCCACATTGACGACCCCCAATTGCGGCTCGAGCGTGGTGAAGGGGTAATCGGCGATCTTCGGGCGCGCAGCTGAGACCGCGGCGAGCAAGGTGGACTTGCCGGCGTTAGGCGCGCCGACGATTCCCGCATCTGCCAGCAGTTTGAGCTGTAGGTCGAGCTCGCGCTCCTCGCCTGGTTCGCCGCGCTGCGCGAAGCGTGGAGCCTGCTTGACGGCGGTCGCGAAATGCTGGTTGCCTAGCCCCCCGCGTCCGCCGCGCGCGATGCATACTTGCTCCCCAGCGTCGTCGAGATCGGCCAGCAACTTGCCGTCCTCATAGACGAGCGTGCCGCAGGGCACAGGGATGATGATGTCGTCGCCCGTCTTGCCGTGGCAGTTCTTGCCCGCGCCATTGCCGCCGCGTGCCGCCGCAAAGCGCTTCTTGTGCCGGAAATCATTGAGCGTGGTGCGTTGCGGATCAGCTTGCAAGAAGACGGAACCGCCTCGTCCGCCGTCGCCGCCGTCGGGACCTCCGCGCGGTACGTACTTCTCGCGCCGAAATGAGACGACGCCGTTACCGCCGTCGCCGCCGCTGACCGTGATGTGTGCTTGGTCTATGAACATGACAGCTTGGTGCGGGTCCGCGCCGGCGCGAAAAGCAAACGGACCGACGCTAGCGTCGGCCCGATAAACGATGCGTCGTGGTTTGGCGTGACTGGTCTAGGACTTCGCGCCGACGAGCTCAGCCGCGACGACCTTGACGGTCTGCTGATCGCGGCCGCGGCGTGCGAATTCGACCGTGCCGTCGATGAGGGCGAAAAGCGTGTTGTCCTTCCCCATGCCGACGTTCGTGCCGGGGTAGTACTGGGTGCCACGCTGACGGAGGATGATGTTCCCGGCGCTCACGCGCTCGCCCCCGAACTTCTTCACGCCCAGTCGTTTGCTCTGGGAATCACGGCCATTGCGGGAGGAGCCGAGCCCCTTCTTATGAGCGAATCGCTGCAGATCGATGATGAACGACACGATGAAACACTCCTGGTGTGGATGGACAGCCCTGTTTTGGCGCCCAGGTAGTATATCAAATGGAAGAACGGCGGGTCAAATCATGCTGGGGTTAGGAGATAAGCGGCAAGCCGGCCACTATCGGGCTTATATTGCGGGACATTTGAGAAGACTGCAGCGCGCGGCAAGGTTTCAGCTCGTTCCGCCCGCGTGCTCGACGTTGCCGATACCTACGACGTGCGCAGAAACGAAGTGCCGTACGGGTTCTTCTGTCTTGGACTGGCGCTGGTGATTTTTTGGCTCGCGCGCGCACACCAGCCCTTAGACCAGACGGCCTTCGACGCAGACCCGACCTGTAAGGTCTCAGCAACTGCAGCAGGCTGCAGATGGCGAACCGCGCGATCGCCGGACCTGGGGACGATGTGCCGTCCAAACGGTGATCGTGCAGGGCAAAGATGTCGAGATGAACGGAGCCATGGGCGGCAACTCGACATGGTACTGGGTGACCGTGCTGACCGAAGATGGCCATCGCCCCCGGCTGCTGTTCGAGGGCAAGGCGCAAGGTCGGGTATACGACCGATTGATCGCGGGCCAGGCGATTCCGGCGTTGATGTACGAGGGCAACGTGGCTGCGATATCGGTCGACGGGCGCGTCGAATCCACCGACGAGGATCCAGACGTGGCGACTAAGGTGAGGACGCAACGATTGGTTGGATCAGCGGTTCTGCTTGCGTTCGCGATAGGGTTCTTCACACGAGCGGCGATGCGCGCGCGGCACCACTCTAGGAAAACAATCCGCTCCGATTGAGATTACCTGACCGCCAAGTGGGCTAAAGCGCAAGCTTGCGAACCTGACGCCAGCGGAAGCAGTCCTTGGCGTGGTCGTTCACCATGCCGACCGCCTGCATAAACGCGTAGCAGATCGTCGACCCCACAAACGAGAAGCCGGCATCGCGCAAAGCCGCGCTGAGAGCATCCGACTGGCGAGTTCGCGCAGGAATGGGTCGTCCGCGAACCCGGGCATTTTGCACCGGTCGGTCCTCGACGAAGCGCCACAGAAAGCGATCGAGCGATCCCCACTCTTGCTGGATCGCTAGCGCCGCCTTCGCGTTATGGATCGCGGACTGGATCTTCAGGCGGTTGCGCACGATGCCAGGGTTCTTGAGCAGCGCTCGGGCATCGCTCGCGGTGAACCGCGCCAGCCGTGCGATATTGAAGCCGGCAAACGCCTGGCGATACGCCGATCGCTTGCGCAAGATCGTCGACCAGCTCAGGCCGGCTTGCGCACCCTCCAAGACGAGGAACTCGAACAGCCGCCGGTCGCGGTGTTCGGGAACGCCCCATTCCTTATCGTGATAGCGCTGCATCGCCGCGTCGCTTTGCGCCCACGAACATCGTTTCGGCTCAGCCATGAGCGAGAATGGTTCTTTCGGTCGTCTCCGGTATCTTGCGCTTGTTCGATGATCGCGACCACGCTGACCGTTCGATCGCCGCGCCGGGCCGCCGCATACGCCGCGGCACTCGTCATTTTGGCGTCGGTCGCGCCGCGCCCAGCTGCCGCTGCGGCGCGTCTGCCCACTGGCCAATACCTCACGCCGACCGCTGCGCCGGGGTCCACGTTCCAGCGCCTTCGCACACTGCTGCGCGCCGATGGCGGTGCCGACGCTGACGGGGCGGTTGCGGACCTGGTCAGCCCCGATGGCACGGCCATGCTCGTACTGACAACCGGCTATGACACGACCTACTACACCCCGGCCGGGACGCCCATCGTCCATCGCGTGCTCGACCCGCTGACCGGCGCGCCCAGCAAGACGACGACGCCGGCGGCGCAGTGGATCTTCGTCTACGACATACGCCAGCCGGTGCCGCGCGTCGTGCAACGCATCATGTTGCCGCTGACGTACAACGGCATCGCATGGGACCCGCAGGGCCTGCGCTTCTATGTGTCGGCGGGGCCAGACGATCGCGTCTACATCTATAAGGCAGCCAATGGGCCAGCGGTTGCCGCCGGTCAACATTGGCTGCCAGACCCTCCATTCATCGCGCTCGGCCACAACGCAAATCCCAACGCTCCGCTCTCGACGCAAGATGGCGGACTGCTCAAACACGTAAAGGCAGGCGGACCCGCTGCGCAGGCGCAGGGGCTGCCGTTCCCCGCGGTGGCGGCGGGCGTGGCCACGAGCGCCGACGGCGCGATGCTATACGTGGCGAATCTCGAGAACGATTCGCTCTCGTTTGTCGACATCGTCAAGCGGAAGGTCGTGAAGGAGGTGCATTTCTTCACACCCGGCGCAAAGCTCGGTCGCGGTGAATACCCGTTCTGGGTGGTCGCCAAATGCGACGCGAGCGGCAAGGCGACGAAGATATACACGAGCAGCTTACGAGACGGCGAGATCGTCGTGTGGACGCCCGGCGGCTTGCACGAGATCGTCGTAGGGGGCGAACCGAACAAGATGCTGCTCGCACCTGATGGTAACACGCTATACGTCGCCAACGGGGATCTCGACGCGGTGGATGTGATCGACACGCGGACTGATAAACTCGCGCGCGTGATATCTTTGCTGCGCGCCGGCTATCCATACCTCGGTGCCAATCCCAACGCGCTCGCGCTCAGCCCTGACGGCATGGTGCTTTACGTCACCTTGGGCGGCGAGAACGCTCTCGCCGTCGTCGACCTCCCGCACGGCCTCGTGAGTGGCCGCGTACCTACCGGCTGGTATCCAAGTGACGTCAGCCGCAGCGCCGATGGGCGCATGCTCTATGTCGTCAACACGAAATCGCCCTCGGGTCCGACGAGTTTCAAGATCGACAAGGGTGATAACGCTTTACCGCTCGCCGATGGCGTGGCCGGGTTCGTGTACAACCTCGAAAAGGCCGGACTGCTCAGCTTCCCCGTCCCCGATCCGGAGGTTTTGCAGACGCTGTCGGCCGATGTCGATCGCAATAACGGATTTGAGCCACGGCATGACGATCAGATGATGGCCTTCTTGCACCGCCGGATCAAACACATCATCTACATCATGAAAGAGAATCGCACGTACGATCAGGTGCTGGGCGACCTTTCTCAGGCAAACGGCGATCCGCATCTCGTCCAGTTCGGCCAAACGCTCACGCCGAACAACCACAAGCTCGCGTCGCAGTTCGTGGCGCTCGACAACTTCTATGTGAGCGGTGACGTCAGCGCGGACGGCTGGAGCTGGACCTTCCAAGGCCGCGCGAATGATTACGACGCCAAATCGGTGCCCTTCGATTATGGCAACGGGGGCTTCGCCTATGATTGGCAGGGCGAACCACGCAACGTGAATCTCTCGCTTCCGGTCTTCGGCACGGCGACGCCGTATGGCGAGCGGATCACGACGCTCTTCGATCCCAGCGGCGCATCGACGATCTTGCCCGGATCAAAGGACATCGGCGCGACCGAAGGCACGGGCGATCTTCGGCCATCCGCGCGTGGCGGTTTCATCTGGGACTCCGTGCTGCGCGCCGGGCTCACGCATCGGCACTATGGCATCTATACGAGCCTCATGTTCTACAAGATCGGCGCGCCGCAGTATCTGCCGATCTCACGCACCGCGTATGCTTCAGGCATGGTGCAAGCGATACCGGTGCAGCGCGAGCTGTGGGGCCGAACCGATCTGTACTACCGGGGCTGGGACCTCGACGTGCCGGATCAGTACCGCTATGAAGAGTGGAAGCGCGAGTTCGACGGTTACGTGAGACGCGGCGACCTGCCCAGCCTTGAAGTCGTCGACCTCATGAACGACCATTTCGGCAACTTCGCCAGCAACGTCGGAGGCTTGAACACGCCCGAATCGCAGATCGCGATGAACGACTACGCGCTTGGCGAGATGGTGGCGGCGCTGAGCGCGTCACCGTACTGGAAGGACACCGCGATCTTCGTGGTCGAGGACGATGCCCAAGACGGTCCGGATCACGTCGACTCGCACCGCGCGGTCGCGCACGTCATCTCCGCCTACACAAGACGGCACGAGGTGATCTCGACTTTCTACACGACGGTTGCGCTGCTGCGCACCATCGAGGACATCCTGGGTGTCGATCACCTTGGGCTGTACGACGCCAACGCGCAGCCGATGTCCGACGTCTTCACAACGCAGCAAAACCTCGGGCCCTACGATCCGGTCATCCCCGGAATACTTTGCCGGCCGCCGGTGCATCGAGGCCTCGTGCCTGCCTGCACGGATCGCAGTGCGGCGAAGACCGCCGTCGTCACCCCGCTGCGAAACGGGGCGTGGTGGGCGCACGTGACCAGCGGTTTTGATTTCCATCAGCCCGACGCCATCGACAGCGAGGCCTTCAATCGCATCCTGTGGATCGGCACCAAGGGTCAAGACATCCCCTATCCGGGCCCTCGGTGACGATCGACGGACCTTAGTTCGCTTCCGCGCCTGACCTTATTTCGCGGATTCGTCGGGCTGCATGATCCCGAACTCGTTGCCCTCGGTGTCGGTGCAATACGCGAGCCACCCGACTCCCGGCACCGCGTGCTTGGGATCGACCATCGTGCCGCCGGCCGACTTGACCTTTGACGAGCGCTGCATCGAGCGACTCGACGCCGATCACGGTGTTCGTGCCCTCGCCCGGCTTGGTGCGCTTGGCGATCCCACCGTTGATGCCCGGCTCGCCCTCGCCGGTCTCGATCATCCAATAGGACTCAGGTCCGCCCCATTTTTGGATCTTCCATCCGAACGCATCTGAGTAGAATTTGGAAGCGCGTTCAGGATCGTCTGCGGCGACCTCGAAATGTACGACTCTAGCCATTGGGATGCACCAGCTTTCTAAAACACGGCTCTGCGTAAGGGACGCATCCGTTCTCGCGCCGCATGAAGGTCCCTTCAAAAGGATGCACGCCGCCGGAGGTGTTATTGTAGGGTCTGCCAGGAGGCTCCGATCATGCACACCCTACGCCAAGGACTGCTCGCCGTCGCTTTGCTCGTCGTGTGTCTGGGGCCCGCGCTGTCGGCCTATGAGGTGCCCAAGAATCAGACGCTCATCTATGCGGTCGAGATAACCCAGCGCTTCAAGATGTCCTCGCCATGGACGGGCGATCTGTCGATCAAGATAAGCGACAGCAACATCGTGAGCGGCCAATACCGCAGCAACTCGATACGCCCGGATCCTTTCCATGGATCCATCATAACTGTGAGCGGAGGTCTTTCCGGCGACTTCATCCGTATCAACTTCGGCACGATGGGTCGTATGTCGGTCAAAGGCACCATCGCCGAAGACAAGATCACCGGGACTTTCTACGACACGAACAACAAGCCGTACGACTTCAACGCCGTACGCGTCACTCGCGAGTAGCGCCGCGGCGGCCGCTCTTCCAGGCGAGGATCGTGACGGCGACCATGATGAGCACCAGCACGAGCACGGCCGCGAGTATGGCGGCGATATAAGGGTGCAAGAAAGCGAGGATGATGCCGAAGATCGCGGTGGCATCTTCGCCGGCGCTGATCGGCGCATTGGCCGCGCCGAGCGTCGAGAGGGTCGAGGCTGCCCGCGCCGTGGCAGACGAACTATGCACGATGAAAGCGTTGAGCGCGCCGAGCGCCATCATGGTGTAGAGCGTGTTCGGGTTGGCGGTGTGCACCGTACCGCCGACCAGGATCGCCGCCGCGACGGGCCGCACGGCGAAGGAGATGGCGTGCAGCGCGTGGTCCACGACAGGCAGCTTGTCGGCGACGAGTTCGAGCAATGCGAAGACGCCCAAGACGATCGTGGCCGTGTCGGAGGCGAGCCAGGCGAACGCCCCGGTCGGATGGATCCAGTGATAATGCGCGGCCACAGAGGCCGCGAAGAGGGTGAGAAATCCGCGTAGGCCGGCGGTGGTCGTCAGCGCGTACGCGAGCGCGTATTGTCCGGTTGCGTCCATGAAAGCACTTACCCGTCTGAGCCTGCTTTGGTTTCAGGCAAGCCGGGATTCGTGCTCGCACGTGCGATTTCCGTCACAGCGCCGCGCGCTGCGCGATCGAGCGCGAAGTACTTTACCTGCATCCCGAAGTACTGCGCATCGTCCTCGTAACGGAGCCCGATCTTCTGCAACACGCGCTGCGACGCACGTTCTCGGGCGCGTGAGCCCGATGATGCGCTCCAAGCCCAACTGATCGAAGCCCACGTCAAGCCTGCTCGCGCCGCTTCGGTCGCAAGACCGATACCCCAATACGGACGATCGAGCAGATAAAGCACCTCGATCTCATCGCTGGCCGCCTAGATGGTTAAGCCCGCACTGACCGATGAGCGCGCCGTTGCGACCATCGGTCACGGCCCACACGCCGAAGCCGAGTCTTTCCCAATGCTCCGATGAAGTACGCGACGGCTCGTTGTCGCGATCTCGGGCGCTTGTTCGGCGGGATACGGCCCGCGGGGAAGATAGCGGGTCACCAGTGGATCCGAGAAGATGCGCCCAAGCGCCGTCGACATCGTCGAGCGTGAAGCCGCGCAGCTTGAGACGCGGGGTCTCAAGCGTCGCGGGCGCTTCGCGCTTCACCCAAAGTGCCTAGTACTTGACGCTGAGAAAGAACGTGTAGAGACGAGGTGGCCCGGTGGGCTCTGCCTCGTAAGCGAACGGGCTATAGTTGTACTGGAATGGCTCGCAGGCCAGCGTCTGACCGGGTGCGCACTGATTGCCGTTGAAGCCTGAGCCTGGTCCGTAGCTGCCGATCCCCTGCGGCACGTAATAGAGATTTGCCGGGATCGTCGCGCCGGCCGCGCCTTGCGGCGAGTAGTTCCCGAACAGATTCTGCACGCGGATCCCCACCTCGGTGCCGGTCTGCGTCTTGCCAAGATCGTGCGACACGGTGAAGTTCCAGATCGCGATCGACGGACCGAATAAGCGTTCCCGGATCGTCCCCCTCCGGAGTCCCGCGCGATGCGGTGATGTTGGGGTTTTCAATCGTTCCGGGATTGGTCAAGTCGGTGAAGTAGTAGGCTTGCGACGGGGTGGAGGCGAGGTCGGTGTTGAGCACTTGCTCGGGCTGACCGTTGGCTCCAAAAACAAAGGTCTTCTTGCCCACGCCATAACGATAGCCCGACACGTACGACATCGTCGTCGAGGCGTGGAAACCGCCGGGGGTGTTATACACCAAGTTGAACGTGCCCGAGACCGGCGCCACGTACGTCACGTGGTAGAAATGGTCGGCTGCTAGCGCCGCGGCGTTGACGGTCGGGAAGAAATCGCTGTCGTAGTTCGCCAGCGTGTTGTCGTACGTGGCGTCCAGCAATCCAGAGAAGCCGTACGTCGCGTTGCGCTGCAGGGCGAACTCCACACCGGTGTTCTCGTTGATGCCGGCGTTCTGTTGCTTGAGCGGGCCGAACACGGGCGTTCCGCTTGGCAGCAAGAACAGCAGCGGCTGGTTGCCCACGAAATAATTCGAGCCTTTGCGGTAGTAGGGCGTGATCCGCATCTCGATGCCCTGCCCGAACTCGTGCTCGTAGGAGAAGTCGTAATTGACGGCGGTCTGCGGCAAAAGCGGCGTATATTGCGCGAAGTTGTTCGTCGTGAGATCCAGCATGACTTGTTGATACAGATTGGTCACATGATTGGTCACGCCGAACCCCGGCAACGGTAAGAAGCAACCGCTGGCAATGTTGCAGCTCTGGAGCGAGGTGGGAATTTGATAGGTGTTCTCAAGCGCCGCTAGCGGCGCGAATTCGATGTTCTTGCCGTACGAGAAGCGCAGCGTGTCGCGCGGCGAGGCTTGGTAGCTTGCGGCGATGCGCGGGCTGATCTGGGAGGGCTGCGTCACGTCGCTCCCGATCGGGCTGGCCCGGCACGGTCACGACGTTGCCGGCGTCATCGAAGAAGTAGGTAGTGTTCAGTTGGGCGACGTTAGAGGGCAGACCGATCGACTCTTTATCCCAGCGCAGGCCGAGCGTCACGGTCAGGCGCTGGTTTGGCTGCCAGCGATCCTTCACCCACAGGTCCCAGCGGTGCACGGGGTCGTTCGCATACGATGCGTCGTCCACGTACGAGTTGAGCGGTGCATGGCCCGGATCGGTGGGCAAGGGTCCCGACAAAAGCGTGCCTCCGTTGGCCGCGTTCGCCGCGTTCAATGCCGCGTTGAATGGCGCGATGTAGCAGCCACCACCATAGGCAAACGCATTGGGACAGCCCAGATCTTCAAGTGGCTCTTCGAATGGCTCGAAGCTGGGAAAGTTCTGCCAGTACTGGGTCTTATAGTACGTCCCGTCGCCGCCGGCACTGACCTCATTTTTGCTGCTCAACTGATTCGTGTAGTCGAAAGCCCCTCCGAGCGCTGTGGCATTCTCGTTGAAGTAGGTATCGGTGAATGAGCCTAGATCCCAGGGATACCAGTCGACCCAGTTCAGGTACGTCTTGATGAGCCGCACTTCCGCGAAGCTCGACGAGGTGAGCTGGCGCTTGAAGTTCAGCTTGTCAATGATCGAATTGAACGTTTGCGTGTCCGCGACGTTGGTGTTTTGCTGGTATACGGCTTGGCCCGGAAATAGAGTGATATAGTTGCTTTGGAACATCTGCGGCAGCGTGAAGCCCGGTGGCACAGCGAGGCCGCCGGACGAGAAACCGAAGGGGTCGCTTGACGCCTCGACGTTGCCGTTATTGGACGCATACGGCGCGACCGGCGGAAACGCCAGATAATTGAAGTTGATCGTCTGGCCGCTCAGGTTGGTGAGGAACTGCAGCTCGTTCTTGTTCTGGTCCCCGAAGTGATAGAAGACGTTGAAGATGTTGTCGTTGATCGAACTGAACTCGCTCTGCCCGATGTCCAGTGGCAGCAGCGTCGAGCGATCGCCGTAACCGCTCGCGGTCCGCGACCCGCCGAACGAGATGTAGTAGCTGAAGCGGTTGTTGGGAGTCGCGTTGCCGTAGTCAAAGGACAGCTCGTGGTTGAACACCGGGCTGCCTATCCGGAACGTCGCTTGCCCTTCACCGGGATATGTACCGCGCTTGATGACCTCGTTGATGACGCCGGAGTTGGTGTTACCGTTGCTGACGTCATAACCGCCGGTTGAGATCTGCACGCTGCGCGCGCCGTTGAGGGTCAATGCGTTGAGGTATTCTCCCGTGCCGATCTCGGTGTTGTCAACGCCGTCGATCTGATAGCCGACGTCATTCTCCGCGCCGGCGCGGATGGTCGGAAATCCAAAGCTGTCCGGGGTCACGCCAGGCAGCGAATTGAACGCGTTGAAGCCGTTGAGGTCTTGCGGCGTGCCGTTGAGATCCGAGAGCCGCTGCTGGTTGATGACATAGGTGTTTGCGGTGACCGTCGGCTGGACGAGCGATGTCTGGCCGCGAACGGTCACCTTTCCGAGGGATTTGACGGTTGGCGAAAGGTGCATGTTGACGCGGTACGGCTGGTCTTGGACCGTGGTGACTCCCGCGACCGAAGCGCTTTGGTAGCCGTCCTTCGTGAACGTGAGGGTGTACGAATCCAGTGGCAACCCGTTGAATGAGTAAAAACCGCTGGACCCCGACGTCGTGGTGAAGTGGCCCGACGGTGACGCCGCTGTGACCGTCACGCCGGAGAGCACATGGCCTGCATCGTCGGTCAGGTAGCCTTGGATCGCCCCGGTCGTCCCAGCGGCTGCCGGTAGCGTACCCAACACCGCTAGGCCAACGCACATAAGCGCCACCGATAAGCGCTGCCCGATTCGTGTAACCATCCGCGTCCTCTTCATCACGTTAAGAGGTGTTTAATCGCCTTATAATTGTGTCTGTCGATTGGAAAAGCCTTGCCCCCGGCTAGCGTAAATAGCGGTCGAACCAACCGACCCAGCGCCTGTAGATATCTTCGACTTGAACCGGGTCTGTTGGATAATGTTCATCTGAGACGTAGGCGACGAACTCCACCGGTACGCCGCGACCGCGCAACGCGTGATAAAGTTCGTAGCTATGCACGACTGGCACTGTCGTGTCATAAATGGTCGACATGATGAGTGTGGGCGTTTTCATATTCCAGGCATAGCTGAGCGGGGACTGATCGATGTATGTCTGGTGCATCGCCCGCGACTCCCACAGCGGCCCGCCGGTGAAATACCCCCCGAGCACGTTATACTCGCCGATGGCATAATCGACGGAGAGGTCGGTGGGCGCGGCGCCCGCCATCGCCGCCTTCCAGATCGTCTCGTGGCCGATGAGCCATACCGTCATCTGGCCACCGTAGGACCACCCGGACACCCCGATGCGCGCCGTATCCACGATGCCGAGCCTCTCGACCGCGCCGATGCCCGCCATGATGTCTCTGCCTGGCCCCGCGTCGGAATCGCCGATGATGGCCGACTCAAACGCGTTGCCCATGTTGTCGCTGCCGCGATAGTTGGGCTCGAACGTGAGGAAGCCGTGCGCGGCGAAGAGCTGCGTCAGTCCGGGATAATCCGTGTCGAACGCCTGCTGGGATGCATACTGCGGCCAGCCGTGGATTTGCAGCACAAGCGGGTACTTCTTGCCGGCGATGAAACCCGGCGGATACGTGAGCACGCCGTTCTCGCTGAAGCCGTCGTTGCGCCACGAGATCTGGCGCACGGCGCCCAGCTGCAACGAACGCGCGAAGCCATTGAAGTTCGTGAGTCGCCGTGGCACGGCGCCGGCGCTCGCGCTGACGTACAGCTCGCTGGGCACCTGCGGACCAGACGCGACAAAAGCGATGGAGCCCGTGTGGCTCGTGCTCGCGCCACTCGCGCTGAGATCGCCGATGTCCAACCGATGTGTCGAGCCGTCCGTTCCCACCCGCCATATGCCTTCGCGCGTGCCGTCGTGCGCGAGGACAAGCAAGCTCGAGCTGTCGTGCATCCACATGACTTTCCACGGCGAACGGTCGAGCGAATGCGTTACGTCAACGCCATTGGTGCCGCGCGCGTCGCTGCGGGTTACAAAAATCGAACTCGCGTCGAGCGGGTTGCCATCACGCGGGTACCAATAGGCGATCTTGCGTCCATCGGGCGACGTGTCGCAACCGGCTTCAAGACCGCTACGGTCGGTGAGCGGGTATTCCGCGCCCGTCCCAAGATCGCGGACCATCATCACGGCGTGGATGGCATGCGTCTCGTATGCGTCGGGTGCGCGCGTGTACGCGACCGTGCGGCCATCCGCATACCAGCAGAAGAACTGATTCGGGAAATGCTGGGGCTCGATCAGGGCTCTTGGTATGCTCCAGGCGCCGTTCGTCAACCGCCGCGCTGCGCCACCGCCGATGGAAACTAGCCACAGGTGCGACGACAGCGGCTTGGCAGTGGTGAGATAGTCGTTGTCGCCGACCTCAAAGGCAGTGTTGAATTTCTCACTGCCATGGCGGATCGGCGCGCTGTTCTCGGTCACGTAGCCGATGGCGCGTCCGTCCGGCCGCCAGGCGAAGTTCTCAACGCCGTTGGGAGCATGGGTGAGCTGGACAAGATTCGAACCGTTCGGCGACGCCACGTAGAGCTGTTTGGCGCCGCTCGATCTCATCGCTAAGAAAGCGATGCTCTCACCACGCGGCGACCAGCGCACGGACGAGACGTCAGCCTGGCGGATCGGAAGCGCATGCCCGGTACCGCTGGCGGCATCGACCATGACGAGCTGAACCGCGATGACGTCGTGGTCGAAGTCATTGCGCCCCACCAGCAGTGCTATACGCTTGCCGTCGGGCGATATCTGCGGATCGGTCAGCGTCACCTCTTTGCGCAGGTCGAGCAGATCGAGCGTCCGCGCTCGAGTGCCGGACCACAGCGAGGCTAGCAAACCGGCGACGATCGCGCAGAAAAGAAAAAGGCGCCAGATGACATGAGACATCGAGCGCAAGCTTGGGCAGCGGGCTGTTATCGCCTGCAGCAGACCTCGAACCGGTTGCCTTCAGGATCTTCGAAGAAGACCGCATAATATGGCTGCCGGTAGCTGGCGCAAACCTCCGGTCCGCTGATCGCCTTACCACCAACGCGACGAGCGACTGCGGCGATGCGATCGACATCCTTGCGTGTGCCTGCGCCGAACGCGACGCGGGTAAGCCCCGGAATGTGTTTGGCCGATTGGTTCAACCCAAAAAACGGCAGCCGCCTATCCTTTTGATAGTATTCCCGGTTGCGTTCCCCGCCTCGGACCACGCCCATCCCGAGCGCCTGCATCAGCGCGTCGTAGAATGGACGCAGTCTTCGCAAGTCCCGCACGCGCAGGTCGATATGGTCGTATATCCCGACGTCCACCACGGCTAGATGCGAACGCCCCAGCCGCCGAACAGCTCCGAAGCCACGCCCTGCGGCACGTGCACTAAGGTTGTGCGCGACTGCGCGAGGAGGTCCCCAGAGGATCCGTTGCTCACCACTGCCGCTCGCTCTACTAACATCATCATCGTTCTCCACTTTCTGCGCCGCCCGTCCTCGGGGCGGCCTAGTTTGCTTGCTAACCTGCGTCTAGCATACACCAGTTAGCATAACCTGTCAAGATGCTACGATAGTTATCAACATGCCATATTGCGGGACTATCCATCTTGCGGATAACCTGCTTAAGAGCTATAATGGTTCTCGAAATGGCAACGCACACCAAGCCCACAACGCCGCTGCAGCCTCCCCCAAAGCGCGAGCTCGCCCCCGGCGACCTGGCCATCGTGCAAGAGTTCATCAACGCTTGGGACCTGCAGGGCGTGGATCGCCTGTCCAAGCCCGTCTCCCTAGAACAGTGGCTCGGCGAGCACCGGCTTCTCAAGGATAAGGGAAGGGTCACCGAAGCCGATCTGCGGCATGCCATCGAAGTGCGCGAGGCTTTGCGCGACCTGCTGGCCGCGAATGATGGCGCAGACGTTCCGAAGGATGCCGTCGAGACGTTGAGCCGGGCGGCTCGCAGCGCGCAGCTCCACGTCCAGTTCGAGCCCGGCGGCAACGCCAAACTCGAGCCCGCCGCATCGGGCGTGGACGCCGCCCTGGGGAAGATCCTGGCGATCGCCTTTCGCGCTATGCTCGAAGGCACGTGGCAGCGGCTCAAGGCTTGTCGCGACGACACCTGCCGATGGGCGTTTTACGACCGCTCAAAGAACCGCTCGGGCAGCTGGTGCCTCATGTCCGTCTGCGGCAACCGGTACAAAGCGCGCAAGCACCGTGAGCAGCGGCGCACTCGCGACGCTTGAGCGCGATTGGTCTGCGGTGTTACGGCGGCGTCGTCGGGGTAAGATAGCGGCATGATCAAGGGCATGGCATTCATCGCATACTCGGTCAAGGACGTGCCGAAGGCCAAGGAGTTCTATCGCGACGTCATTGGGCTCACTCCCGGTGACATGTTCGGCGACCAGTGGGCCGAGTTCGATGTTGATGGGGTCGCATTCGGCATCGGCAACGGTACGAGCATCGGCATCGAGCCGGGTTCTCAATTCAGCGCTGTGTTCGAGGTCGACGACGTCTCCGCGATAAGAAAGAGCCTCAAAGACCGCGGCATTGAGGTGACCGATATCATGGAGTCGCCGGTGTGCTCCAGCTGCTTTGTCACCGATCCAGACGGGAACCGCTTCGGCCTGCACCAACGCAAGACGTGAGCAGCCGCCTCTCCTAGACGAACGCTGACTGCGCCACGCCTAGACCGCCGCAAGGCCCCGCTCGAGATCGGCGATGATATCGCTTGCGTCTTCGATACCCACCGACAGCCGCAAAAACCCGTCATGGATCCCGAGCTCGCCACGCGCCGTCGGCGTTAGCGAGCGGTGCGAGGACGTGGCCGGGTGGGAGAGGGTGGTCGCGACTCCTCCGAACGATAGCACGAGCGTGACGTGCTCTAGCGCGGCGAGCAAGCGGTCCACCGCGTCCCGGTCGGGTTGGATCTCAAACGACAGCACCGATCCATATCCTTCGACCAGCGTCCTGAGGGCGATCGCGTGCGATGAGTCCGCCTCCAGCCCGGGATAGTGCGTCGCTGCGACCTTCGGGTGACGCGCGAGAAACTGCGCCACGCGCAGTGCGTTGGCGCTCGAACGGGCTAGGCGCACGTCCAGCGTGGCGATGGAACGGACGGCGAGCCACGTCTCGAGGACGGCTGAGATGAGGCCCAAACGTGCGGCGAGCAGGCGCATCGGGTTGAGGAGCTTGCGCGAACCCGCGACACAGCCGAGCACGAGGTCGTGGTGACCTCCAAGGAATTTCGCGATGCTCTCGATGACGAGATCGGCGCCGATTTCTAGCGGCCGGCAATGATAGGGTGAGGCAAGGCTGTTGTCGACGAGCAGCAGCGTGCCGCGCTCGTGGGCGGCCGCTGCCAGGGCCGAAAGGTCAGCGACCCGGACGCGGGGGTTCGAGATCGTTTCGACGATGAGCAGCCGCGCGGGTTTCGAAAGCGCGGCGCTCACCGCGGGTGGATCACCGGCATCGACGTAATCGGTGTGCACGCCGAACTTGCGAAGATCTTCTAAGACTCGCGTCGTGTTGCCGTAGAGATCGTGAGCAGCCACGATCCGCGAACCCGAATCCAACAGCGCCAGCAACACCAAGGTGAACGCCGACATGCCTGCGGTCGTCACGATGGCCGCTTCGGCCGCGTGCAGCGAGCATACGAGCGCCTCGAGCGCCTCGTGGTTGGGCACCCCGGAGCCGCCGTAGACTGCGCCGGCGTCTCGGCCTTCGTAGATCGCATCGACCTGGCCCAGGTTCTCGAAGACCCAGCCGGCCGACTGGTAGATCGGAAGGACCGCCGGTATGTTGGAAGGCGGTCGCACCTGCGCGGCGGATAAAACTCGCGAAGCGAATGATTTCGCTGCCATGGCGCCCTCCCCGGGAGCAATAAAGAAGGGGTGCTGCGCGAAACGCAACGCCCCCTTGTGGAATCTTCAGTAACCAGCGGTTAACGTCTGGTTATTTCTTTTTCTTCGCCTTCTTAGCAGCTTTCTTCTTTGCCACGGTGTGGAGGTCACCTCCCATCTGGACTTTCGGTACGCCCGGGGCGTTGCTGTACGCCTCTTCATTTACCTGCCCGCCGATGCGGAGCCTCGACGGTTATCGTGCGTGTCCGAAGGGTGCGGGAACTTCGAGAAGATCCTCGCGCGGAAGCCTGGTCTCCAGGCACTCCCTTCTTCTCATCATCGGCAGGAGCGCGCGAAAGTTCACCTCGACGACCCGCCGACATCTTCGCGCAGGTCGACGTCGGATGCCTCTTACGAAATGGATTTGATTCAGTCGCGAATGCTGGCCCCGCGCTCGATCTCGCCTCTTATCGGACGAGGAGCGTGCCGGGCGCTGCGCGATCGCTCGAATACGCCACTGCGCGCAGCGGACGCGGCAGCACGCGAGTGGCGCTGTGAACCGGGGTCGCCCGCATCGTCAGAGCTAGTGTCGGTCGGCCTCGATCGCGATGCGTGCAGCTCCACGCGTGCGGTGGACAAGGGCGTGGGCGCGAGGTCTGACGAAGCAGGCTTTCACAGCATGAACAATTTGAGGCGGGTGGTGGTCACCGGGCTCGGGGCCATCACGCCGATGGGCAATTCCGTGCCCGAGTTCTGGTCCAACGTCATCCACGGCCGCAGTGGCGTCGATCACATCACCCTCTTCGATGCTTCCCAACTGGCGACGCGTTTCGCGGCCGAGGTCCGGGGCTTTGATGCGGCGGAGCTCATCGGCAAGAAGGACGCGCGCAAGATGGACCGCTTCGCGCAGTTCGCCTTCGTCGCTGCCATGCAGGCCGTGGAAGACTCGGGCCTCCAGATCACCGACGCCAACCGCGAGGATATCGGGGTCATCATGGGCTCGGGCATCGGCGGGATCACGACCATCGAACAGCAGACCAAGATCATGAATAGCCAGGGACCGGACCGCTTATCGCCCTTTTTCATCCCGATGCTCATCAGCAATATCGCCCCGGGCCTCATATCAATGAAGCTTGGCGTGCGTGGGCCCTCTCAGACCGCGGTCTCAGCCTGCGCATCGTCGAACAACGCCATCGGCGACGCTATGCGCCTCATCCAGCATGGCCACGCCGAGATCGTCATCTCGGGGGGATCGGAGGCGCCGATAACCCCGCTAGCCGTCGGTGGTTTTTGCGCGATGCGCGCGCTCTCCACGCGCAACGACTCGCCGCAGACCGCCAGCCGCCCCTTCGATAAGACCCGCGATGGATTCGTCATCGGCGAGGGCGGGGGCGCCTTCGTGCTTGAGGAGCTGGGCCATGCGCGCTCGCGAAACGCTCGCATCTATGCCGAGATTATCGGGTACGGCCAATCGTCGGACGCCTACCACATGGTGGCCCCGGACCCGGAGGCCAAGGGCGTCAAGCTCGCCATGGTCCGCGGCTTGCGCGACGCGGGCATCACAGTGACCGATGTCGACTACATCAATGCCCACGCCACCTCCACCGACCTGGGCGATGCAGCCGAGACCCAGGCCGTGCACGAGGTGTTCGGCGAGCATGCCAAGACCATGCCGGTGAGCTCGAACAAATCGATGTTCGGTCATGCGCTAGGCGCAGCAGGGGCGCTCGAAGGCATATGCACGGTCTTGACCATACGGGACGGCATCATCCCGCCGACCATCAACTACGAGCACGTCGATCCGCAGTGCGATCTTGACTGCGTGCCCAACGTCGCCCGCAAGCACGAAGTGAACGTCGCGCTTTCGAACTCCTTCGGCTTCGGTGGCCACAACGCGGTGCTCGTCTTCCGCAAGTTCTCCGAAAACTAGCACGTGTCGCAAGGGCTGGCTCGCAAACGGGCGTTGCGGGGTTTGGCGCGTAAGCTCGGCCTGACAGGGGCCGGGTCCGGCGGGCGCGAGCTGGACATGGCGTTGATCGACGTCGCGCTGACCCACGATTCGTACAGCGCCGAACGCGCCGGCCGGAACGAGCTTGCGCCCTCCAACGAACGCTTGGAATTTCTCGGCGATGCGGTGCTCGGCGCCGTGGTCGCCGAAGCCTTATACCGCCGTCATCCGGACAAGCCCGAAGGCGCGCTGTCGCGTTCACGCGCCGCGCTCGTCTCACGCGCTGCACTGGCGCAAACCGCCCAACGCCTCGCCATCGCTCCGCTGCTCTTGCTCGGCCGCGGAGAAGCGGCCGGCGGCGGCGCGCAGCGACCCTCGATCCTGGGCGCTGCCTTCGAGGCGCTCGTCGGTGCGGTCTACGTGAGCAGCGGTCTCGAGGTGGCGCGGCGGTTCATCGAGCACCATCACCTCGCAGATGCGACGCCGGATGACATCGCTGATCCGAAGACGACGCTGCAAGAGTATGCCCAGGCGAAGTTTAAGAAGGCTCCGCACTACGCCGCAAGCGCTAGCGGTCCTGCGCACGCGCGGATGTTCAGCGTCGTCGTCGAGATCGCCGGGCAGCTGATGGGGACGGGCGAGGGTGCGACGAAGAAGCAGGCGGAGACCGCGGCGGCGCGACAGGCGTTGGAGCGGTTTGGCGTGCGCGCGAGGGACATGAGGTGAGCGTCCATCTACCTTAAGAGCATCGATCTCTTCGGTTTCAAGACTTTCGCCGAGCGCACGCACCTCGACTTCCAACCCGGCGTCTCCGCCATCGTCGGCCCTAATGGATCCGGCAAATCGAATTTCGTCGACGCCGTGCGCTGGGTGCTGGGTGAGCAGAGCGCACGACAGTTGCGCGGCGCGCGGATGGACGACGTCATCTTCGCGGGCAACACCCAGCGCCGGCCGCTCGGCATGGCCGAGGTCACCCTGACCTTCGACAACGCCGATGGCGCGCTCCCGACGCCTTTTGCGGAGCTCGCGATCACGCGGCGGGCGTATCGCTCCGGGGAGAGCGAGTTCTTCCTTAATAAGGCCCAGGTCCGGCTGCGCGACATCACCGATCTTCTCATGGGCACGGGCTTGGCCGCCGAGCTGGCGGCGATCGTCTCCCAGGGCGAGATCGACGCCATCCTCTCAGCAAAGCCCGAAGCTCGCCGCGAGTTGTTCGAAGGCGTCGCCGGCACCGCACGCTACCGCGCGCGCAAGCGCGAAGCGCAGCGGCGCCTTGAGCAGACGGCCGCCAACGCGCTGCGGCTCAACGACCTGCTGGCCGAGTTAGAGAAACAAGTCCCGGCGATCGAACAGCAAGTGCGCCGCGCCAAACGCTACCACAAGGTGAATCAACAGCTGCGCGATTTCGAGATCCTCTCGTACGTGCGCAAAACCGGCCAGCGTCGCGCAGAGCGCGCGAAGATCGGCGAGTCGTTGGGCAGCGACGAGCACGAAGCCGCTGCGGCCGCCAAACGGCATAGCGAGCTGCAGGCCGCGGTCAACAAAGCGCGGTACGACGAATATCAGGCCTCGATGGCGCTTGACGAACGAAACGCGGCACACACCGCGTTGGCCTCGGAACTGCAGACGCACGCCTCTGCGCATGCCGCGGCGGCGGCCCGGACCACCGAACTCGTGCGCGGCACCGAGACGCTCGAGCGCGAGGTCGATGCGTCGGCTCACGCGGCCGCGCAAGCGGATGCAAAGCTCTCCCAGGCGACCGAGGATCTGCGCAACAGCCGGGAGCTGCGCGATGCGGCCCTCACGAAGGCAGAATCCGCCGCGTCGGTCGAGGCCTCAGGCACCGCCGGCTGGGAGCGCGCCTACGGCGCGCTGCGCGCGGCGGAAGATGCGCGCATGCGGGCCGTCGCCAGATCCACGGAAAGCAACGCCGCAAGCGCCGCGGCCGCGGCCGACCTCGAGCGACTCGAGGAGGCGATCAAACGGCTCGAGCCCGAGATCGCGGCGATGGAGAGCGGCGCCGAGCAGTGCCGGGTCCGCCGGACCGAGATCGCAGACGACCTCGCCAAGCTCGCAGCCGGGCTCGAGCGGTTGGCCAGCGCGCAACGCGCCGCCGAAGCCGAGCACGCGACAGCAGCCGCGGCACGCAAAGAGCGCGCCCAGGATCGCGAAGTCGCGAGCGGGCGCGTCATGCAAACATCAGCGCGGCGCGATGCCGTCCGGCAATTCGAGAGCGGAGCAGCCGGAGCGCTCGCAGGGACGCGAGAGCTGCTGGAGGGCGCCGCAGCCGGCGAGCTCGCGGGCGTCCTGGGCACCGTCGCGAGTCAGATCAAAGTCGACGACCGCCACGCGATCGCCATCGACGCGCTGCTCGGCATGCGCGCGCACGACGTCATCGTGCGTACCTTGGACGACGCCAGGGCGGCGATGAACCTCCTCAAACGAAAGAAGGTCGGTCGCGCGACGATCATCGCGCTCGAGGCGTTGCAAACTCAGGCGCGCGCGTCCGCCGTCACGGCGCCTGGGATCGTGGGCCGTGCCGCCGAGCTCGTGGATTGCGATGCGCAGGTCAAGACAGCCGTCGAGCACGCGCTGGGCGCGAGTTACGTCGTGGCGACGTTGGATGACGCGTTCGCCTGTGCACAGCGCATGCCCGAGGCGGCGTTCGTCACGCTCGAGGGCGATGTGATACGAGCGGGCGTCATCTCGAGCGGCGCGGGCGTCGGTCCCGTGAGCGCGCATGCCGCCCTCGCCAAGCTCGACGACGAGCTGGCGCTGCACGCCGCAGCAGCGCGCGAGGCGGACGCGGCTTTGGAACAGGCCATCCGCGCGGTCGATGCGGCGCAGGCGCGGATCGACGCTCTCAAAACGGACGCGCTGGCGCTCTCGCTGCGCCAGCATGACGCGCGCGCTGCGGACGACGCGCAAGCGCACGAGCGCCTGGCGCTCGAGCAACGCGCAGCTGGTGCACGCACGCAACGCGACGAGCTTGTCGCCCAGGCATCTGGAGCCAAGTCCGCGGCGCAACGGCACCGTGAGGCGGCGGGCGAGCGTGCGCGTGAAGTGGAGGCGCTGGAGGCGCAGCGGCGGGAGGCGCTTTCGAAATCGGACGCGCTGGCGCAAGAGCTTAGCGCGGTTCGGGCCGGCCACAGAGAGGCCGCGGCCAACGCCGCCGCGCTGGTCGAGCGCGTGGCGCAACTGAGCGATGACGTCGAGGCGGCGCGCGCCGATCTCGAACGGGCTCAAGGCCAGCGCAAGGAACGCTTGGCGGCGCTCGCTCGCATGCGCGAGGAACGCGAGCAGAGCAGCGCTGACACCGATCGTCACGCCCGGTCGCGCACGACGGCTGAGCAGGCGTTGGCCGCCGTTGCGGGCGAGCTGGACGCGCTGCGCGAGCGCCGGGATGCTCGGGCTACGAGCGCACGCGAGCTGGAAGCGGCCTATGCGACGGAAGAGCAAGCGAGCCGCGAGCAGTCGCTGGAACTGGAGCGATCGCGTATCCGCCTAGCCGAGATCGACGCCGAGCTGGCCCTGCTGCAACAGACCTTCTCGCAGAACCCGGCCACGCAGCAAGAATGCGAAGAAGTCGAAGGGCGTTATACGGATTTCGAAGGCGACGCCGACGCCCAGGTGCGTCGGCTGCGCGAAGAGATGGTGCGCTTGGGGAACGTCAACCTCAACGCGTTGGAGGATCGCGCGGCGACGCTGGAGCGATGCGATTTCCTGCGCACCCAGCTCCGCGATCTCGAGCAGGCACGCGCCGGCATACTCTCGAGCATCGCCGAAATGGATGCCGAATCGCTGCGCCAGTTCAACGAGACATTCGCCAAAGTCTCCGTCGCATTCTCTGAGACGTTCACGCGCCTGTTCAACGGCGGCAGCGCGCGCATGTGGGTCTGCGAGGCCGACGATCCCACCGAGGCCGGCATCGAGATCTCGGCGCAGCCGCCCGGCAAGAAGATGCAGAACTTGAACCTGCTCTCCGGCGGCGAACGCGCCTTGACCGCGGTTGCGCTCATCTTCGCGACGCTGCAAGTCCGACCGAGTCCGTTCTACATCTTCGACGAGATCGACGCGGCGCTTGACGAGGCCAACGTCGGCCGGTTCGGCGTGCAGCTGGCAGAGCTCGCCGGCAACGGACGATCGCAGATCATCATCATTACCCACAACAAAGCGACCATGACTTTGGTCGACCGCATGTATGGCGTGACCATGAGCGAGCCCGGCGTCTCGAACATCCTCTCGCTGTCGCTGGAGCGCGCGGGTGCCGCTGGATAGACCGATCGCCCTTGTCTCGCTCACCGATAGGTCTGGCCTCGAAGAGCTCGCTTCGCGCGCTGAGCGCTGCCGGCTATCGCATCGTCGCCAGCTCGGGCACCGCCGCCGCTATCCGTTCGCAGGGGCTCGAATGTGAAGACGTCGAGACGCTTACGGGCTATCCGCCGCTGCTGGGCGGCCGCGTCAAGACGCTGCACCCTGCGGTGTTCGCCGGCATTCTCGCACGGCTATCGGACGACGACGCGCGAGAACTCGCCCAGCACGCCATCCCCCGGATCGGCGTGGTGGCGGTCAATCTGTACCGCTTCGCGCAAGCCGCGGCGCGCGACGGCGCGAGCGAGGACGAGGTGAACGAGCAGATCGACATCGGTGGCGTCGCGCTGCTACGCGCGGCAGCGAAAAACTATCACAACGTGAGCGTTCTGGCGGAGCCTGGGTTGTATCCCGAATTCATCCGCGCACAGGCTCGGGGCGGCCCGACGATACAGGAGCGGCGCCGTTGGGCGGCGCGGGCCTTTGCCATGGTCGCCGAGTACGACGATGCCATCGCATCGCATTTCGCCGGCGCCGACCACGACGATCTACCGGATGTGCTGTCGCTCAATCTGCCGCTGCGCAGCCGGTTGCGCTACGGCGAGAATCCATGGGCGCGCGCCGCGTTCTACCATGGCGAGGAGAAGGCGTTCCCAGAGCAGCTCTGGGGCAAGACCCTTTCCTATAACAACCTGCTCGACGTGGATTCATGCCTTCGTCTCATCGCGCCGATCAGCGAGCCGGTCGGCTTCCCAAGCGACGCAGGCGACGCGTCGCCGGTGCTCGCCGCGATCGTCAAGCACACGGTGCCCTGCGGTCTGGCTGCTGCGACGACCTCGCGCGGCGCGCTCGAGGCTGCGCTGGGAGCGGATCCGATATCGGCTTTTGGTGGCATCGTCGCGCTCAACGCCCGCCTCGACGTCGCGGGAGCAGAGATCTTGAAGTCGCGTTTTCTCGAGGTGGTCGCAGCGCCATCCTTCGAGGACGCCGCTTTGGACAATGCTGCGCGAGAAGAAGAACTTGCGGTTGCTGCGCTTTGACCCCGACCTTCCCGGTCAGTTGCGGGCGGGGACGACCGTGCGATCAGCGCTTGGCGGCGTGTTGGTAGAACAGCCAGATCCGGCTGCGCCCCCAGACGAATGGACGGTGGTCACGCAGCGCCGGCCGGACCCCGCGACCTGGCGCGATCTGCTCTTCGCATTCGGCGCTGTGCGTCAGGTGAAGTCAAACGCGGCGGTGGTCGCCCACGACCAAGTCACGCTCGGCATTTGCGGTGGTCAGACGAACCGCGTCGCTGCGGTCGAGCTCGCCTGCCGGCGCGCCGGCAGTGCTGCGAAGGGCGCGGTCTTGGCGACCGACGGATTCTTCCCGTTTGCAGATGGCGTCGAAGCGGCGATCAACGCCGGCATCGCCGCGGTCGTGGCGCCGTCGGGATCCATACGCGATGCTGAAGTCATCGAGGCTGCGCGTCGCGGCTCCATATCGCTCGTCTTCACCTCGCGGCGCTACTTCTTGCACTGAGCACGGACACGACGGCGTCGGCCAGGGCGTAGCGGATCTCGCCGTCGCGCAGTGACGCGCGCACCACGCCGCTCACGCGGACCTGTGCGCCGGATGCGAAATGGATCGGCCGCGCTGGAATGACGTCGAAGCCGACGTCCACCGCATCCGCCGCGCAGCAGGTCATGACGCGTCGCGCCACCGCGCCCAAGCTCCCCGCTGCCGGCGGGTGCCACAGTACCGCTGACCGAGATGCGCCGGCCGAGAAGCGCTTGCGGGTCGGTGTCGAGCCGCTCGAGCGCGCCGAAGAGCGCGTTGCCCGCGACCACGCCGGCGCATGGGTCATCACCGTTGATCCGAATGGGCGCGAACGAGCTGGGCAACGTCAAACCGCACAGCATGCCCGCGATCGCGATGACCGCGATCGTCCGGCCAGCCGCTCTTGCTGGCCCTATCTCACCGAACGCGCGAGCGCAAACGCCAGCAGCCAGCAGACGAGTACCATGAGCCACGCGGGAGCGCTGACGAGCGCATGCATCGAGTTGTGGCCGAGCGCGCCCGCGATCAGACCAGTAACCGCGCCTATCGCGCTGCGCTGATCTTTGAGCTCAACCTCTCCGGTCGCTGCCGTCACCGTGGTGCGACGAGAAAGCAACCGAGGGCGCAAGCGGCTACGGCAGCACAACACGCCTGGCTGGTACGCGCGGGGCCGAACGTGCGCCACAACAACGCGACCTGACGCACGTCGAGGCACTGAGCGGCAACGATGAAAGCGAGCTGGTCGCGCGCGGAAACGAACAACGTGCGGGCCAGCAGAGGATCGGCGCTCGAACACGGTGAGAGCAGAGCGCCGGCGATCGCGGCGAATACGGGCGGCGCCGCGATCGTGGCTGTGCCAGTGGTGAACGCCATACAAACCGCGCCGATCGCCGCGGCGAACGAGAACGACGCGAACGCGGCGCCAGCGAAACGGGTGAACGATTCCCAATAGTCGTCGGCGATCTCGCACAGCCATGCGCCGCGGGCACGGCGCCCGAACGAGACCACGCCAAAGCCGTCAGCGTCGCTGCGATGCAGCCAGCACGCGACGCGGCACGCGAGCAAACGCGGGCCCAAGATGTTCGCGGTGGCGACCAGCGCGAGCGGATTGCAACAGCTGCCCCAGACGACGGCGAACGCCGCGAGTGACGGCCGCGTGCCGCGAAGTGATGTCGCGTAGGCGTTCATCGAGCAATCACAGCCGGGGAAGAGCAGGGCGAATCCGACGAGCCAGGTGATCTTCGGGGCTTGCGTCTGCGAGCGTCCCCATCGCACGCCGGCGGCGGCTGCGAGCGCACCGGCGGACAGATATGGAGCGGCGCCGAGCAGCATCGAGCACCACGCGCACCATGCGCGGACGAGACTCGCTGCCGCGAGCGAAAGGGGAGGCATCGCGAAGGCCGGAGGCGCAAGCGCGGCCAGGGCCAGCACGACGATCAGCGCTGCGCCACGCAAGTATGTGCGTGCGCGATGACGAAACACAGGTGGCATTGCAACAACCACGACGAACGGGTTCCCCCCGGTTTGGAACGCTGTGAAACACATCAGCGCCCCGCGCGGCACGCTTGACATCCTTCCCCCGCAATCGGCGCAGTGGCAAGCCCTCGAGCGCATCATCGACGAGGTCTGCGGCCGTTTCGGTTATCAGGAGATCCGCACGCCCATCTTCGAGAGCACGGACGTCTTCGTCAAACCCATCGGCGAGGGCACGGATATCGTCGATAAAGAGATGTACACGTTCACCGACCGGGGAGATCGCAGCATCACGCTGCGCCCGGAGCTGACCGCGCCGGTCGTGCGCGCCGTGCTCGAGCACAACTTGCTCAAGACGCTTCCGCTCAAGCTCTACTACCGCGGTCCCATATTCCGTTACGAGCGTCCGCAGAAGGGCCGCTACCGCCAGGCTCACCAATGGGGCGTCGAGTGCTTCGGCGTCGCCGGACCGGAGGCCGATGCCGAGATCATCGCGCTCGGACTCGAGGTCATGAGCGCGATCGGCATCACCGACTACCGGTTGGAGATCAATTCGCTCGGCTGCGAGACCTGTCGCAAGCGCTTCCGCGACGCGCTCGTCGATTTTCTGAAGCGCAACGCCGCAGCGGCTCAGCGAGACGAGCCGCGACCGCCTGGCGCGCAATCCGCTGCGCATCCTGGATTCCAAAGACCAGCGCGACTCAGACATCCTCACCCAAGCGCCGACGATGGATGGCTATCTGTGCGAAGCGTGCCAAGAGCATTTCGCGACGCTGCGCACGCTGCTCGAAGCGATGGGGATCCGCGCGCTGCACAATCCGCACATCGTGCGCGGGCTTGGACTACTACACGCGCACCGTGTTCGAGATCAGCTCGAGTGCGCTCGGCGCGCAGAACAGCGTCTGCGGCGGCGGACGCTACGACGGCTTGGTTGCCTCGATGGGCGGGCCGCAGACCCCCGGGGTGGGGCTGGCCATGGGCATGGACCGCATGCTCATGCTGGCGCAAGCCGCAGCCGGGCCCCATTCGGAGAACGGCCGGCCTCGCGTCGACGTCGCCTTTGTTGCACTCGACGAGGATTCGGTGCGCACGCTCGTGCCCTTGATGAACGCCGTGCGGCTGCGCGGCATATCGGCGGACATGGACTACACGCGCCGGCACATAGACAAACAGCTGCGCGCCGCCGGCGAGAGCGGCGCGCGCTATGCGGTCATCGTGGGTGAGGACGAGCGCAGCAAGTCACAAGCGACGATCCAGAATCTTGCGACGCGCGAACGGTCGCGGGTCGCGCTCGATCAGGTCGAAGGCGAGCTCGCGCACCGTCTCGAGCAGTGAAACGGAGCAGGATGTGGACGTAGACAAGAAGATGATCGACGAACTCATCGCCCTGATGCAGCGAGACGGATTGGACCGGCTGCGCGTCGCGTTCGGCGAGCTGGATCTCGATCTGCGCATGACCCCGACCGGTCCCGCCCTCGTGGCGCCCGCGCACGGCAGCGCCGGGCATGCGCACGGCCACGCGAAGACACAGCTTCCTTCGGCGAGCGAAGAGGTGCCTCCCAACGTCAAGAAAGTGCCTGCGCCTTTGGTCGGCGTTTTCTACCGCGCCCCGGCGCCAGGTGAGAAGCCGTTCGTCGAGGTCGGCGACGAGGTGGTTGCGGGGCAGGTTCTGTGCATCCTCGAAGCGATGAAGCTCATGAACGAGATCGTCAGCGAGCACACCGGGAAGATCGTGCGCATCTGCCTGGACGATGGCCAGCTCGTCACCCTGCACCAGGAGCTATTTTGGATCGAGACGTGAGCGCCCGCACCAAGTCGTTCGCCGACTGCGTCGCAGAACGCCGCGGCATGTGGAAGCTTGAGGAACACGAGCGCGTCATCAACCAGGCGGTGGACGCCGTCGTCAAGTCGCTCGCCGCCGGGGGGCGCATCTACTTCTTCGGCAACGGCGGCAGCGCCGCACAGGCGCAGCATCTGGCGGCGGAGCTGTCGGGCCGTTTTCTGCTCGACCGTCCGGCATGGGCGGGGCTCGCTCTCTCGGTGGACACGTCCGCGCTGACCGCTATCGCCAACGATTACGGCTACGATCACGTCTTCGCGCGCCAGCTCGAAGGGCTCGTGCGGCCTGGCGACGTGGCCATAGGCTTGACCACGTCGGGCGAATCACCCAATGTCGTCGCCGGTCTGCGCACAGCACGCGCGAAAGAAGCGATCGCGATCGTCTTCAGCGGTAATGGCGGAGGGACGGTCGCCGCCGAATCCGATATCGCGATCGTGGGCCCGAGCGGTCCATCCTGGAAAGTGCAAGAGGTGCATCTCGCGCTAGGCCATATCTTGTGCGAGCTGGTCGAAGTTGCGCTCGCGGACGGGTGAGCGCAGATGCCGGATGCGCTGCGCCGCGCGGTCTTCTTGGATCGCGACGGCACGTTGAACGTCGATTCAGGGTATGTCTCCCTTCCGCAAGACGTGCGGCTCATCGCGGGCGCCGCTGAGGGCGCAAAGCTGCTCGGCGATGCGGGTTACGACCTCGTGATCGTCTCCAATCAGTCGGGCATCGCGCGCGGCATGATGACCCAGGCGCAAGCCGATACGGTGGACGAACGCCTGCGAGCACTGCTGGCCGAGCGTGGCGTCACCGTTGCCGCGGTCTATCGCTGTCCGCATCTGCCCAGCGGTTCGGTCGCAGCATTCGCCATCGAATGCGATTGCCGCAAACCCAAGCCGGGCATGCTCTTGGCCGCCGCCCGCGATCGGGGGATCGACCTTGCGGCTTCGTGGATGATCGGCGATGGTGCCCGCGACGTCGAGGCAGGACTGGCCGCGGGATGCCGCGCGATCCTGCTCTCGCCGGATGGCGCCGGAGCGCTTGCCGGACCCCGCGTCTTCGCAGCGAAGGACCTGCTCGACGCAGCAAGACTCATCACGGCCGCCGCATAGCCTCTCGCGGCACAGGTGGAGATGACGAAGACAACGACAGCCCCTCGTCGGCGGACTCAAGGCGATCGATCGCGCGACGAGCGCTGGATCGCGGAATTGCTGCGCGCCATGCGCGGGCGTCACATCGCGGTCATCGGCGACCTCATGCTCGACGAATGGTATTGGGGAAACGTGCGGCGCATCTCACCCGAAGCGCCGGTGCCGGTCGTCGAGGTGAAGGACCATACCTACACGCTGGGCGGAGCCGGCAACGTCGCCAACAACCTGGCGGCGCTCGGCGCGAAGGTCTCGGTCTTCGGCATCATCGGCGATGACGAAGCCGGGCGGCGCGTGCTCGACCTGTTCCACTCGCTCGGCGTCGATACGAGAGGCGTGGCGCGCGTCGCCTCGCCGGCCGACCACACAGAAGATGCGCATCGTCGCGCACAACCAGCAGGTGGTCCGGGCGGACCGCGAATCCATCGCGCACATCGACGCCGGCGTCCACCGCGTCGATGCGGCGCTCGCTCGCCGCGCTCGACGGTCGCTCCACGGCGTGGTCATCTCCGATTACGGCAAGGGGCTGATCGACGCGTCGGCTCATCGCCGCCGTCCGCGGGTTCAACACGGCGCCGTCATCACCGCCGATCCCAAACCGCAGAACCTCGCCGCATTCGTCGGCGTCGATTGCATCGCGCCCAACGCGTCCGAAGCAGAGAGCGCATCCGGCATCGCCGTGCGCAACGATGCCGATCTCGCGCGCGCCGCGCGCGTTCTCATGACGCGGACGCGTGCAAGCACGTGCTCATCACGCGCGGCGAGCACGGCATGACGCTCTTCTCGGCGAACGGCAAACCGCTGTGGGTCCGCGCGATGGCGCGTCAGGTCTATGACGTGAGCGGCGCCGGCGACACGGTCATGTCGACCCTGACGCTCGCGCTCGCCGCCGGTGCGCCGATCGCGCGCGCGGTCACGCTCGCCAACGTTGCGGCCGGTGTCGTCGTTGAGAAGCTCGGCACCGCGACGGCGACACCCGAAGAGATCGTCCGGTTCGCCTGATGGAGGGCGTGGCGCAGCCGCAAGTGGCGGCAGCCGCCCAGTCGAGGTCCCGTGCGCGCCGCCGATAAGATCCTCGATCGCGACGACATCGCCGCGCGCGTCGCGCCGGTCCGCCACGAGCGGCGGCAAAGTCGTCTTCACCTGCGGCGTGTTCGACGTGCTGCACGTCGGCCACGTGCGCTATCTCGAGTTCGCGCGCTCTCTGCGGCGCCGTGCTCGTGGTCGGCGTCAACTCGGATGCATCGGTCCGCCAGCTGGGCAAGGGACCGGAGCGCCCGCTCGTCCCCGAAGCCGACCGCGCCGAGCTGGTCGCCGCGCTGGCCAGCGTCGACTACGTGTGCATCTATGCGGAGCTGCGGCCGAGCGAATCGATCCGCATCATCCGCCGGACATCCACGTCAAGAGCGCGTACGAGAACGTCGAGCTGCCCGAGGCCGGGGCAGTGCGGGAAGTGGGCGGCGTCATCGTCTTCGCGCCGCACGTCGAAGGTCGATCGACGTCCTCGCTGGTGGAGCGCCTGTCCGGGAGGATCGCGATGAGCGCGCCCGTGCTGTTCGTCACCGCCAACGGTCCGGGCGAAGTCATGGGCTGGACGCGGCCATTTCTGCGTCAGATCTACGAGCTCGAGCCGCAGACCCGCGTCACCATCGTCGTACTGCCCTGCGCGTATGCCACCGGTCGCGAGCCTGAGCTGCTCGCGACGATGTTCCCGGCGGCGCGCGTCATCGACCCTAAGACGTACGGCCGCTTTCTGGTGGGGCGTCACGTTGCCGGGCTCGAGCGCGGCGGCGGCGTCCTGCAGTATCTCGGCGGCGATCTCTTCCACGCGGCCACGATCGCGCGGCGACTGGGCTTGCGCCCGATGACCTACAAGTTCTCCAAGCGCTCGTATGCCCGATTGTTCGAGCGCTTCTTCGCGCTCGACGAGCGCAACGCGCAGGAATTGCGCGCCGACAGGTGCCCCGCCCGATCGCGTGCGCGTGGTCGGCAACCTGGTGGCGGACGCAGTGGTCGGGTCGTTGCAAGAGCCGCCACCGCCGCCGGGCACGGGATCAGGCGTGTGCATCTTACCGGGCAGCCGTCCCTACGAATTGCGCTTCCTCATGCCGTTCTTCATGGCGGTGGCGCGCGAGCTGGTCCGCCTGCGTCCCGGCGCTGGCGATCACGTTCGTCGTCTCGCCGTTCAACAGCAACGACGAGTTGCGCGCCGGCGTCGAGTGGTCTGGCGATCCGCAGCACTTCGGCGTGGCTGGGCGCTTCGATGTGGCTGACAGCGCCATCGAAGTGGAGGGCGCCCGCTTTGCGGTCGACCGCTCGCACGACTATGGCGCGCTGGCGAAGAGCCAGCTGGTCATCAGTATCCCCGGCACCAAGTGCATGGAGGCCGCGGTGCTGGGGCGGGCGCTGCTCGTCGCCGTGCCGCTCAACCGCGTCGACGAGATCGCGATGAACGGGGTGGCCGCATACCTGCACCGCGTGCCGCTTGTCGGCCGCCCGCTCAAGCGCTGGATAGCGTCCAAGGTCGCGCAGCGCATCGCGATGTTCGCGCAGCCCAATATCGACGCGGGACGATTTGTGGCGCCGGAGATGCGCGGCATCCTCAAGCCCCAAGCGGTGGCCCAACGCGCGGCGGAATTGCTCGACGACCCGCACGAGCTGCGCGTCATGGGCGAGACGCTCGCCGCGCTCTACGCGGGCGACGTCGGCGCCGCGCAGCGCATGGCCGAAGACGTGCTCGGCGTTGCCGCGAAAGCTGCGTCGCCGCCGTGGCCGTGTAGCCGGTGCGAACGCCAGCGTCATCATCGCCACGCGCGATCGCGCGACGGCGCTTGACGATTGCCTGCGCTCGCTGGCGCGCGCCGCGCGGCGAGACGCCTTTGAGATCGTGGTGGTGGACAACGGCTCGCGCGATGCGACGCCGGACGGTGATCGCGCGCCACGCGGCTGACGGCGTTCGCAGCGTCTACGTCGGCGAACCCAACCGCGCCAAGGCGCGCAATGCCGGCATCGCCGCGGCGCGCGGGCGTCTCTCCATCTTCTGCGACGACGACACCATCGCGCCGCCCGATTTCGTGGCCGAGCATCTGCGCGCGCATCACGACGAGCCCAGAGCCGGCGGTGGTCAGCGGACCCATCATCAACGTGCCCGACGGCGAGCATCTGATCGAACCTGCGGCGCGCCACTTTTCTCGAGCCTTTTTTTGCACGTGCAACGTCAGCGCGCCCAAGGCGGATCTCGAAGCGGTCGGCGGTTTCGACGAGCGTTACGATCTCTACGGCTGGGAGGACACCGACCTCGGCATCCGCTTGCGCGCGCGCGGGCTTGTCCGGCTCTTCGCGTGGCCTGCCTTCATCTATCACGTCAAGCCGCCGGCCGCACTGACGTTGGAACGGCGGCGCGCGCTCGCCGCCGAGAAAGGCGCGATGGCCGCGCGCTTCGTGCGCAAGGCGCCCACCTGGCCGGTACGCCTGGCGACCGGCGCCTACGGCGCGAACTTCGCCCGCGCCGCGATCGTCAACGCACCGCCCCTGCTCGCTTTATACCAGCGATTGGCGCGCACGGCTCGCCCCGGATCGCTGCTCGAGCTGCTCGCCTCGCAGGCCATCGTCGACGCGACCTATCTCGACGCATTGCGATCCGCCCTCAAGAGCGCCGATGGCTGATCGCGAAGCGGTGCTCTTGGTCAGGTTGGATGGCGTCGGCGATGCGGCGCTGTGCATCCCCGCGCTCGAAGGCATGCGCCGCGCGTTTCCGAGCGCACGCTTCGGAGCGGTATGCTCGGGGGCGAACGCCTCGCTCTTCTCGGATTTGGTGGAGCGCATCCACGTGTATCGCGAGGATCTTCCGGCCGCTGCGTTGCGCGACGAGCTGCGGGCAGGCGGTTACACGCGCGCGCTTATCGCGACTGAAGAAGTGGCCGGCTACCGCTTGGCGCGGCTTTCCGACGCGCCCGCGCGCGCCGGTTTCTGGCACGGCGCGCAAAAGCCGTTCAAATCCCTGTGGCAGCGCTCCCAGGTCAGCGCGGCGGTGTTCCGCCCGGCCGCGTGGACGCGCTCACCGGAGCACGAGGTCAGCACGCTCTACCGGCTAGCCGAAGCGCTTGGCGCAAGTCCGCCGGCACCGGCCGACCCGGCGTCGCTGCGCGGTTGGCTGCGGGTCGAGCCCTCGGAGCAGGCGCGAGACGCCAAAGGCGCTCTGGGCGTCCAGATAAGCGCGAAACTGGTGACGGCAGGATGGGGCCCGGCGTCGCTTGCCCAACTCGTGAGCGTTATGCTCGAACGATCCGGTTTTGACCGCGCCGTGCTGCTCGCATCCTCGCAGGACGAGGGCCTGGCCGGGGCCGTGTCGGAGCACATGCGTAGCGGGCGAGTTCGCGTGCTGGCCACGTTGTCGTTGCCGCGCTGGCTGGGAGTGCTCGATAGCATCGCGGTGCTGGTCACGCCGGACACCGGAGCCGCGCACGTCGCCGGCATGCTCGGCGGTCGGCGTGGTAGATCTTTTCGACGAACCAGATTTCGACCGTCTGTCGCGGCAATGGCATCCATGGGCGGGCGGATCGCGATGCATCATCAAGCCTGCGTGGAGCGACGACGTCGAAATCGGATTGGGGCGGCAGATCGGCGAAGCCGCGCGAACGTTGGTGGCGTCGTGGCGACGAAGATCTTAGCCGCATGCACCGGCGGAGGCGCTGGGAGATCTCTTGGCTGCCGTGCCTGCCGTCGCGGCGCTGCGGACGCCACTTCGACGCGCCGGTCGACGTGCTGGCGACGAGCTATGCGGCTCCGCTCATCGCGGGTCAGGCCGCGGTCGGCGAGATCCTCATCGACGATGGGCGCACCTCCATCACCCGCCTGGTCGAGCTTCTTGCGCGCGCACCAATACACGCACGCGGTCGTGTTCTGGTCGACCCCGCGCATCGCTAGGGCGGTGCAGCTGGCGGGCATCCGCACCCGGGTCGGTCAAGCCCGGCGCTTGTACTCGTTCCGATACACCAAACGAGTTGTGGTGAGGACGGAGACCGGGGACACGACGAGCCATTGGACCGACGTGCAAATGGACTACGCGCGCGCGCTCGGCGCGCAGCCGCAGCCATCCGATTACCACGTCGAGATCAAGACGACGCCCGCGGACGAAGCCGAGGCTGACAAATTGCTCGAACAGACCGCCGGCTCGGCGCCGTTTGTGATCTTCCATGCGGCGCGCGGCATCACGGCGCACGCGCTGCACTGGCCAAGCACGCATTTCTCGCTCATCGGCGACGCATTGGGCCGCGCGTTCGTCAGTCCTGTGCTGCTCACCGGCGGCAGTAACGAAGCAGTGCTGGTGGCGCAGACCGCGGCCGCCATGCACGAGCGCTCGTTCAACGTTGCCGGGAAGACGACGCTGCGCGGGTTCGCCGCGCTGGCGCGCCGCGCGATGGTCGTGGTCGCGCTGGACTCCGGGCCGATGCATATCGCCGCGGCGGTCGGCGCGCCGACCGTGGGCATCTTCGCGTTGCGTACCGATCTGCCCAATCGCTGGCGACCGATCGGCGATCACGTCGCTGTCATCGAGCCTGACCTACCCCTGTCCGCGGTGGTGCCGAAAGGAGACCTGCCGCACGTTCGCATGCTACGCCGCGCTCTCGCCGGACAACGTCGTCGCGGCCGCGCGCTCGTTGCTCTCGCCGTCCACGATCGCGCTATGACGGCAACCGCCGCGGTGCGCCGTCCGCTCATCACCGTGCAGCTGTGCACCTACAACCGCAGAGCGCTGCTCGGCCGGGTGCTCGACGCGCTCTTCCATCAGGACCTCGATCCAGACGACTACGAGATCGTGCTCGTCGACGATGGATCCGACGACGGCACGTACGAGGACATCTTGTCCCGGCTGTCCCCGACCTGCGCATTTCACCTCGTCCGTCAGCGCAACGCCGGCCTTGCGAGCGGTCGCAACGCAGGCATCGAGCGCGCTCGCGGAGAGATCATCTTGTTCATGGACGACGACGTGCTCGCCACCCCCGGCCTGCTCGCGGCGCACGTGCGCTTCCACCGCGAGCATCCCGCGCACGATCTGCCGTGGGGTCGCCATCAACGTCGCGTCGTTCGACGAGTTGCCGCCGCCGGTCTACGGTTTGAGCAACTACTCCGGCGCGTACTTCTGGACCACCAACGTCTCCGCGCCGCTCGAGCTCATCACCGAGGCCGGGCGTTTTGACGAACGCTTCCGCGAGTACGGCTGGGAGGATCTCGAACTGGGCTTCCGCCTGCGACGTCAAGGCGTCCGCTCGCTGCTCGCTCGGGACGCTGTCGTCTATCATTATAAGCCGCCGCTCGGACCGTGCCAATTCGCGCGGATCGCGCGCCAAGCGAGAGCCCAGGCGCGCACGGCGATCCAGTTCCTGGACAAGCACCCGCACTGGCGCATCGCGCTGGCCACCGGGCCAGATCGCCCCGGCGCTGCTGTGGAGCGAGGTCGCCAAGCGACAGCGGCTGGCCGGCGCTGCTGGAGAAGATCGCGCAGCCGGAGCAGGAGCACGGGGCTATGGCCGCTCGGCGTGCGGCGCTGGGCGGCCGCGCGGCTGGCGCGCTGCGCCTACTACGATGAGCTGACGCGCGGGCGGCGCCGGGCATGAGCGCAGTCATCAGCCGCAATGGTCCACCGTACCGCAACATCCTGCTCATCCGGACGGACCGCGTCGGCGATCTCGTCCTCTCCACCCCTGCGATAGCCTCGTTCCGGCGATCCTGGCCAGATGCCAAGATCACGGCAGTCGTGACGAGCTACACCGAGCCCATCCTGCGCCACAATCCCGGACGTCGACGAACTCGTGCTGCTGCCGCATCGTTCCCCGCTGCGCGCGATAGCGCAGGTCGCCCGCCTCGGCAAAGAGGCGGACATCGCCGTCGGTCTGGCTCCCCGCACGGACGACATCTTCTTGGCCGGCATCACGAACGCGCCGGCGCGCATCGGCTACGTGTACCGGCGCCGCTACTTCTCTCGCGTGCTGGCGCAGTTCTCGCTGACCGACTGGTGTCTGTCAGAGGCGGATCCGGAACTCGCCGATCGCCATCCCGACCAACCCGTGCTCCACGAAGTGCACCAAGTGCTCGCGCTCGTCCAGCTCGCCGGCGGCGAACGGCTCACCGAGGAGCTGACGCTGCGACTGGGCGCTGACGACGTCGCGTGGGCGCGCGCGAATGCGCCGCAGGACGCGGCGGTCGTCGCGCTGGCACCGCGATGGTTCGCCAAGAACTTCGGTTCGGACGCGGTGAAGCGATTGATCGTCGCGCTCGCGCGCCAGCACAGGGAGGTCATCGTGACCTACGGAACCGAGACGCAGCAGGCAGCGGTCTCCATCCAAGCGCATATGGATGCGCCCAACGTCACCTGGCTGGGCAACCTCGCGCTGCTGCACTGGGTCGCCGTGCTGGCCCAATCCGCCGTCGTCGTCACCGTCGACACCGGCGCGACGCACGTCGCAGCCGCGCTCGGCAAACCCGTCGTCGTGATCTTCGAGCGAGAGTACTTCCGGCTGTGCTCGCAGGAATGGAGTCCGTGGCGCGTGCGCAGCGCGCTGCTGACGAAGCCGCCGCTGGGCAGCGATCCGGCTCCGCTCATCGAGGATGTCGTGTCGGCATCGGTCACCCTTCCCGCTGCGCCAGGGCTCGCCGCGTCGCCATAGGTTCGACATGCCACTGGAGATCTCGGTCGTCGTCCCGACCTATAACCGCATCGACACGCTGCGGGCCGTGTTGCCGACGCTGCTCGAGCAGACGCTGCCGGCGGCTGCGTACGAGATCGTGATCGCTGATTCGCGCAGTACGGACGGCACGGCGGACTATCTGCGCGACGTCTGCGCCGACCCAGGCGAGCACGTGCGCTACCTACCCGGTGCATACGCCGGCCGTGGCGCGGCGCGCAATGCGGGCATCGCCGCCGCGCGCGCACCCGTCGTCTTGTTCACCGACGCCGACATCTTGGCGTCGCCCACGCTGCTCGAACGTCACGCAGCGGGGCACCGCGCGAGCGACGGCCGGCGGATGGCCATCGTCGGCTGCGAGCTGCAGGTCCGAACGCTGGACGACTATCGGCTGCAGCGCGACGACGCTCAGCGGCGCCGCCCGCTCCATCCGGCGACGCGCCGGCATCTCTCCTGGTTGTACTTCTTGACCGGCAACGCGTCGGTCCGGCGCGAGGATCTGCTGCAGGTTGGGTGTTTTGACGAGCAGTTCACGGGATACGGCCACGAAGACTTGGAACTCGGTTACCGGCTGCAAAAAGACGGCGTCGAGATCGTCTACGATGCCGAGGCCGTGAACTACCACTGGCATCCGGTCGGGTTCGACGAGCAGGTCGGCCGCATGGAACTGGCCGGCGTGTCCACGGTGCGCTTCTATAACAAACACAAGGATATGATGGTAAAAGCATATCTGGGCATGACGCCCATCTCGCTCTGGCTTCATTCGCTGCTGGCGAGCACGCCGCAGGTGCGCCGCGCGCTCGAACGCGCCGGCGCGAGCGTCGAAGCGCCGCGCAAGAACACCTGGCCGTACATCGCCCGACAGATCGCCTACCAATACCACTACGTGAGCGGGATCAAACGAGCGCTCTCCGAAAGCGCGCGGCCCTCGATGAGCGCAGCGGATGCTCGGCGCGCCACCTGCGGCGAGCTGAACGCGGCCGATCAAGGCGCTTGCCGTGCTGCTGCGCGGCTGGGTCAACGGCACGCGCGATCACGGCGGACTGATCTTCGTCGACGTGCGCGACCGGTACGGCATCACCCAAGTGGTGTTCGATCCCAAGGCCGCGGGTGACGCGGCGCAGCGGCATCCTCGTTGCGATCCGAAGACGTCATCGAGACGCGGGGCGATGGTGCGCCGGCGGCCGGCCGGCACCGAGAACCCGAAGCTGGCGACCGGTGAGATCGAGATCGCGGCCCAGACGCTGGTCGTGCTCAATCGGTCGAAGACGCCGCCCTTTCCCATCCACGCCGACGGCGAGGTCGACGAAAGCCTGCGCCTGACGCTATCGCTACCTCGATCTGCGCCGGCCGCACATGCAGCGCAACATCGCGCTGCGTCATCGAGCGGTCAAGGCGGTGCGCGATTACCTCGATTCGCAGGGATTCTACGAGATCGAGACGCCGATGCTCATCAAGCAGACGCCCGAGGGCGCGCGAGACTTCGTCGTGCCGAGCCGCCTGCACCCGGGCGCGTTTTATGCGCTGCCCCAGTCGCCGCAGCTCTTCAAGCAGCTGCTCATGGTGGCGGGCTTCCATCGCTATTTCCAGATCGCGCGATGCTTCCGCGATGAGGACACGCGTGCCGACCGGCAGCCCGAATTCACGCAGATCGATCTCGAGATGACGTTTCCGACGCAAGAAGACGTCATCACGGTCATGGAGGGCATGCTGGCGCACATGTTCCACGAGGCGCTGGGCGTTGACGTGGCGACCCCGTTCCCACGGCTCAAGCATGTCGAAGCGTTGCGCGACTACGGCTCGGACAAACCCGATCTGCGTTTCGGCATGAAATTGCATGAGGTCGGCGATGCGTTCGCCGGCACGGAATTCAAGATCTTCGCAGCTGCGCTTGCGGCGGGCGACGTCATCGTGGCGCTGGCCGAGGCGGGCGGCGCAAGCCGCTCGCGCCGCGAGTTCGACGCGCTTGTCGCCAGCGCCGCGGAATTCGGCGCGAAGGGCATGGCCTGGATCGCCTTTGGTGCGGACGGTGTGAAATCGTCGCTACCCAAAGTCTGCGCTGACGGATCAGCTACTGGCACGCCTGCGCGAGGCGACGGGCGCGCGGCGACGGCGATGCGATCTATATGGTGGCGGACAAACGAGCCACGGCGCAAGCCATCGCCGGTAAGCTGCGGCTGCACGTCGCCGACGAGAAAGGCCTGCGCGATCCCAATGCGTTCGCCTTCTGCTGGGTGCTGGACTTCCCGCTCTTCGAACGCGACGCGGAGACCGGTGCGCTGACGCCGGCTCACCATCCGTTCACCGCGCCCGCTCCCGGAAACGAGTCGCTGGCGGGCGACCCCTTGTCGTTGCGCGCGCAACATTACGACGTGGTGCTCAACGGCATGGAGTTGGGCAGCGGCTCGATCCGCATCCACGACCCCGCGATGCAGCGCAAGATCTTCGCTCTGCTCGGCTACACACCCGAACAAGTCGAGCGGCGTTTCGGATTCTTGCTCGAAGCCTTCGAGTATGGCGCGCCGCCGCACGGCGGCATCGCGCTCGGGGTCGACCGCATCATCCTGCTCATGGTCGGTGGCGACTCCATCCGTGAGGTCATCGCCTTTCCGAAGAATCAACGCTTCCAAGATCTCATGGTGAGCGCGCCGACCGCCGTCGAACCAGGCATCCTGCGCGAGCTGCACCTGCGCACGACCGACGTCGAAGCGACGCGCCAGGCGTGAGGAGCTGATGATGCAATCCATCCCCCTCGTGCGGGAAAGCGAAGCGACGGATGAGCGTGCGCGTGAGGCGTTCCGCGACATCAAGGTCGCGTTGCGCGTGCCCGTGGTCAACGTCATCTTCCAAGCCTGGGCCGCCTTTCCGAAATTCCTCGAAGTTGTCTGGCGACGCGTCAGGCCCAGCGTCTTGACGACCCAGTTCGCAGAACTGGCGAGATACATCGACACCAAGGTGCGCGAGGGAGCAGACGAATGGTCCATCGCCGACCATGCGGCTGCGTTGCGCGCACGCGGAGTTGGGGAAGCCGACATCATCCGCATGCGCGAGATCGTTGAGCTGTTCACCCAGGTCAATCCAAAGCTGATGATCTTGGCCAGCGCGGTCGACGCCGCGCTCACCGGCACCGTCGTCGGCGGCAGAGGCACCAAGGGCCCACATCGCGCCGAAGAGCGCGAGCGTCCCAAGGAGTTCCGCCTGGTGCGTTTCGGGATGGTCGAGGAGCGCGATGCCCCGCCGCGGGTGCGTTCGATCTACGACGACATGAAGAGCGAGCTCGGGTTGCCGTTCATCGAGACCGAGTACCGCGTCATGGCGACGTACCCGGACTGGCTGGAGATCTGGTGGAAAGACTGCAAGCCGCGCACGCAGGACGCCCGCTACCGCTCGCTCGAGGACGAGATCGGCAAAGCCGCCGCGGAATCTGCCAGCGCCCTGCCGCATCCGCTTGCGCTGAGCGAGGGCCTGCTCGAATCGTGCGACATCGACGACGCGAAGCGCGCCGAGCTGCAACGGGTCAGCAACGCATTCGTCGCCCTGCTGCCCGGTCTTATCATCAACGTGGAGATCGCGCGCCGCGGTTTAGGGTAGGTCGCACGCGCTCGGCGACCCGACCTCGTAATTAGCGGAGCTTGTTGAGCACGCTCGGCGGGGCGATCACGTAGACGATCCCGTTGGAGCCGCCCATCCAGACGTGCTGGAATTGCGCCCGGTTGTAGACGATGCGTATGTGCCCCGGGCGTCCTGCCGGATCGTTTGCGATGACGTCGCCTTGCGGGGTGAAGCCGCGCACGACGAGCAGGTGGCCGTCGGTGCTCTTGTAAGGCGAGCCCTCGAGCTCGCCGGGCTTGACGCGGATGCTCGCGATGAGCGGCAAGCCGAGGGTGACGTACCGCTCGAGCGCAGACATGCCCGTCGAGTCGCTCGACCCATCCGGCAAGGCCATGCTCGGACGCAAAAGCGACGTTGAACGGCCAATTGCCGCAGCCGTCGTACACCGGGTCGTAGGTGCCCGCCGCGGCGGAGGGCACATCGATGGCCCACTGCGGATGATTCGTGCGCGCTGCCCAGTACGCCATCACCATGGAGACGCTCGTGGGACTGCACCACGAGTCCCCGCCGCCTCCCAGCGCACTGGGTGACTCGTCCACGTGCTGCGTGCGTTGCGGCACGTCGATGTCGATGCCCCACGCGCTCTTGTCGGCCGGTACAGGCGCGCGCTCCGCTGCCGCGTCGCCGGTCGTGACCGCGAAGAGCGACACCGCAGGGTTCTCTCCCTGATCTCCCCCATGGAAGTACATGCGTACCTGCCACGCATCGGCGGGCATCCTGAGCGTCAGCGTGTCCGTGTCGACCTGACCATCGGCATCGGCCGGCGCCTTGATCGAGTGGCGATGTCCGCCGTCGCGCTGCTGGCTCCAGTGCCCCATCGCATACCAGCTCGTCCAGCGTTCGTCCGATCCGGGCTCGCAGCTGCGTCTCGATCCACGAACCCCCTGGTGTGCGCACATCCCACGAGACGACGGCGCTGGTGAACGGGTGCGACGCTGCGTGCACGACTGAGGTGAAGTCACCCCGCTGCTCGCCTGGGAAACGCACGATCGTCAGCGACACGGCGAGCACCAGCGCAACGGTTAGATTTCCCATTCCCAAGCGTTCCAGTAGTCGGTGATGACGGGAGACGGTTTGAAGTTCTTCAGGTCCGTGTTGGCGCCGATCACGATCCTATCCCAATAGATCATCAGCGCGGGCACCTCGTCGAGCATGATCCGCCACGCCTCCTCATAGTCGCGCCGCCGCCGCGCCTGGTCGTAGGTGCGTTGCGCAGCGCTCATGTACGCATCCACCTTCGGGTTGCAATAGAAATCGGTGTTAACGCCGCGGTGAGGGAACCAATCACAGCCCCATTTCGAGAGATTGTCCGGATCGACGCCGTTGAAGTCCACGATCCAGGCCATGTCGTACTTGCCCCCGTAGATAGGGCCATCCGGCGCGAACAGCACCGCGCCGGCATAGTTCTTGACCGAAAGATCGATGCCGACGTCGCGCAGCTCTTGGCTGATAAGCGATTCTGCTTCGGCGTTGGGCCGGTTGTCGGTCGCCGTCGAGATGGACAGCTCGAGGCGCTGGTCTCCCTTGCGCCGGATGCCATCCGGTCCCGGCTGCCAGCCGGCTGCTGACAGCAGACGTCGCGCGGCTGCCGGATCGTAGGGGATGGGTCGCAGATCGTTTGCCGCCCACGAGAAGGGTGGTATGTCGGTGACCGCCTGGACGCCCTGCCCCGCATAGACCGTCGCCAGGATCCTCGGCACGTCGATGGCACGCGCGATCGCGCGTCGCACGTCGGGCTCGCGCAGGTATGCGTTGCGGAGATTGAAATCAAGATGGCGGTAGTGCGCTTGCAGTTGCGTGAAGACGCGCACGCCCGCGATGGTGGACAACTGCGGCGCCAGCGACGCAGACACGCCGTCGAGCAGATCGATCTCGTGCGTACGCAGCTCGTTGAGCTGCGTGTTCGAGTTGGGGATCACCTTCATGTCGATCTCATGGATGCGCGCCGTACCGCGCCAGTATCGTTCGTTGGGGACGAAGATCAAATCGGAGCCGTGCAGCCATTGCTTGAGGACAAACGGTCCATCGCCGATAGGCGACGCGTTGTACGGGATGTTGTACAGCGTCTTGTACTTGGCGAGCAGATGCGCGGGCAACGGCGAGAACGAGCCTTCGGAGAAGAGGTACACGCTAGGGCTGTACGGCTCTTTGAGCACGAGGGTCACGCGATGCGGGTTGTCGGCGATGATGGTCTTGATCTTGTCGTAGCCGGCCGTGAAGACCACCGGATTGTTACCGCCGACGATCGCCCGCCAGGTGAAGATGATGTCATCCGCGGTGACCGGGACGCCATCCGACCACAACGCGTTTGGTCGGAGGTTGAAGGTGACCCGCAGCCCATCTTTGCTGATGAGCCCATTGGCCAGCGTGGGGAACTGCATCGCCAGAGCGGGAACCGGGCGCATGCTGCTCGTCGTAGCGGAAGAAAGGTTCAAAGAGAAGCGCTGTGACGTCGTCGGCGGACGATTGGTTGGAGAACATCCTCACGAGGGTGTTGGGTTCTTCACCAACCGCCAAGCGCACCACGCCGTTGATGGTCCACGGGTTCTTGCCGCCATGCACGCCACTCGTCGCCCGCGTGTCGATCTTGGCGCAGCTCGATAGCGACGCAGCCAGTACGGCGACGATCGCGAGCAATGACATGCGCATTCGTACAGACGCCGTCAAGAGCGCACGTCCTGACCTGCGCGACGCTTGGGGATCCGTTGCGCGCCGGCGTGGACTGCTTGCCACAGCTTGGCGCCGCCGAAACGCACGACGTCATCTGTCGGCAGACCCGTCTGCGCTTGGGCCGCAAGGATATGGGCCTGCGCCTGCGCGGCGGAGAGCGCGCTGGTGTTGAGCGCGACAGCGACGCATGGCGCCGCTTTGATTGGGGCCAGCGTGGACTCGTAGAGGTGGGCGAGCGTCTTCAGATCTGGGATCGGCACGTCGAACTCGCCGACCACCCGGCGCTCGACGTCATGGCAGAGCACGAGCAGATCTGGCGCGCAGCCGAACATCAAGCCATAGGTGACCGCCGCGAACGCCGGGTGGATGATGCTGCCCTGACCTTCGACGAAGGTGAATTCGATGCTCGGCGCCACGTCGAGCACGAGCTGCTCGGCTGCGCCGGAGACGAAATCGCTGATGACGCGATCCACGCAGATGCCTTTGCCGGCGATCATGATGCCGGTCTGGCCCGTGGCGACGAACTCCGCCGGCGTTCCCGCGGCGTTGGCGGCAGCCGCGATCTCGAGCATGACCGACATCTTGCCGACGGCGCAATCGCTGCCCACCGCGAGGACGACCGTTTGGGGCACGCCGTAGGCGTCGCCGGAGAACAGCGGGATGTCATCCGGTGGTTTGCGCACGTCCCACAGGCGCGCGCCGCTCGCCTGCGCGTGCAGGACCAGCTCGTCGTCCTCGGTGACGAACTGGTGTAAGCCGTTGACGATCTCAAGGCCGGCATCGACCGCGGCGAGGATGTGCGCGCGAAAGCTGGGCGGCAGCGCGCCGCCGGAGACCGCCACGCCCACGAGCAGCGACGTCGGCGAGTACGCGAGTGCTTCGCGTACCGAGGCGACCACGGGCACGTCGCGGTCGATGCCGGGGACGACCTCGTGGAGACGCTTCCCAGCGTGCCCGCCGTCCACGATCGCGACCACCTCATCGGCGCTGTAGCGCAGCACGCCGTGAGCGGTCTTGGCATGGTGGACGTCAGCGAGGTATCCGTCGGTCAGGGCGACGTATCGGCGTTTGACGTTTGCGGTCATGGGCGCAGGCTCAGGCCGCAGCCCGCTGGACGACGCCTAACCCCGGCGTGTCGGGGAGGCGAAGCCGCGCGCCGTCGTAATGGACGCCGGCAAAAGGGTCGTCCGTAATGAGCAACGGTCCATCGATGTCGGCGAAGTCGACCAGGGGCGTGAGTTGAGCTGCCGCGGTGGCCAGCACCGAGGATTCGATCATGCAGCCGATCATGATCTTCATCCCGAGCGCGCGAGCCGTGTGGATCATGCGGATCGCCGCGCGCATGCCGCCGCACTTGACAAGTTTTATGTTGATCCCATCGACGCAGCCATGCAAAGGCGCCAGATCGTCTTCGGTGCGGGAGTCTTCGTCGACGAAGATGGGGATGGGCGAGCGCTCTTTGACGTATCTCAGCTGCTCGGGGTGTCCGGCCGGGATCGGTTGCTCGCAAAACTCGATATCGTAGCGCTCGAGCGTCTTGAGCGTCGCCACCGCGACCTCGGGCGTCCAGCCCTCGTTGGCGTCCAAGCGGATGCGCCCGGTGTAAAGCGAGCGGATCGCCTCAAGCGTTTCCACGTCTTTACCGCTGCCGAGCTTCACTTTGAGGATCGGCAGGTGGCGCGCTTCCTTGGTCTTCTCGAGCGTCTTTTCGAGGTCGGCGATGCCGATCGTGAAGGAAGTCTCCGTTGCGCGATCCGGATTCAGCCCGAGCAGTTGATAGACCGGGATGCCCAAGCGCTTGCCGGCCAAGTCGTGGAGCGCGAGGTCCAGCGCACAACGCGCGCCATACGACTGCGCGGGGAGCAGTCCGAGCACGTCGTCGAAGTGCCAAAGGTCTGCCCGATCCAAAGGCAGGCCGGCCAGTAACCGAGCGACGAGTTGGACGTTCTCGTCGTAACGCGAGACCGGCGAGGATTCGCCCAGCGCCTCGATGCCGTCTACGCGCAGCCGCAAGAGCAGCGTCTCTGCGACGTCCTCGGATCCCCGGCTGATCGCGAACGTGTGCCGCAAGTGGAGAGCGAGCGTCTCAAGCGTCAGTTTGGTCGACGCGCTAGACTGGACTGTTCGTGATGACATGTCGCCATATTGTTCTCAAATTGTGTGACGCCCTGTCAGCAGGTTCAAGGTCGTGCGAGTCTAAATGACCGCGCGTGAGGACTCTCTTTTGTGTCTTCTGGGGATTTCTTATTGCTTTGGGCCGCAGACCAGCGGCTTTGAGGAGAGATCGATGAGCGGTGTTGGCAGGTACCATCGATCGTTGCGGCTGGGCATCCCAGTCATTTTTGTCTGGGCGGTGAGCTTCTTGCTGTCGCAAGCACCGGCGCTGGCAATATCGACCGGGAATATCACGGGAACGGTCACAAGCGACGCCGGCGCCCCCGTGGCCGGCGCATCCGTCAGCAGCTCATCCCCGAGCGGAACGTACAGAGCAACAACAGACGCGCACGGCTTTTATTCGATCTTGAACATGGCGCCCGACACGTACACGCTTACGCTCAGCGCGGAAGGCTACGACCCGACGGTCATCGCCGGCGTCACCGTCTTCCAGGATCAGAGCATCGTCGTCGATGGCAAGTTGCATCTCCATGTCGCCACTATGGCGCGTGTGCCCGTTACGGCGGCCAAAGCGAATCTCGTCCAGCCAAACGTCACATCGGACACCTACAATATGACGACGAACATACAGAACACCGTGCTCGGAGATCCGACCCACCACACGCTCTATGACGTGCTCTGGAGAACGCCCGGCATCACGAGCGGACCAACGAGCAATTCGCCCATCATCCGCGGCGGCACGACGACCGAGCTTGGCTGGGAGTTTGAGGAGATCCCAATCGTCGATCGCACCGTGGGCTTTTACACGACGGAGCTGAGCACGACGGGAATAGGCAACGTTGCCGTGACGACCGGCGGGCTATCGGCCGACCAGCCTGGTTCCAACGGCGGCATCATCAACATGGTGGTGAAGCAAGGCACCTATCCGCAGAAGGGCTCCGTCACGTTCGGCGTCGGCGGTCCGGCTTACGACCACACGCTCGATTTCGAATTCGGCACCGCGACGCCCGACAATCATTGGTCGTTCTTCTTGGCTGGATCGTACGCGAACACTGACCAGCTGGTCGGCGATCCCCGGACCTTCTATTACGAAAACGTCGAAAGTTTCGACTGGGTCAACACCAAGGACACCATCGGCAACCTGCACTATCGCTGGGGGAGCAACAACCAGAACGATTTGCAGTACGTGGGCGAGAGCGGCATCGGGATCTTCCGGCCCAGCTATGGCGGCAGTCAAGGCTCGCAGCTCGCGATGGTGGGCGAAGTGCCCAACAACACGACCGGCGTCGACTGCAGCGTGGCGAGCCCGTGCATCGCCGCCTTGCTGGCGCTCAAGCTCAATGCCGACGCTTGGTACCACTACTATAACATCCAAAAACTCGCCTACAGCCACACCATCAACGAGCGGTCTTACGTACGCTTGCGCGTCGCGCAGTCGAACAACGGTTATTTTTTCGATGAGCAGTGGGCACAGAATCTGGGCGAACCGTGCCCTAGCTATACCGGTGTCTCATGCACCTTCACGCAGGGTTACGTCAACGCCGGCGATATGTGGTGCTATGGGTGCTACTATCAAGATCGCCATACGCTGCAGACGTTCTACAACGCCGACTATGCGAACCAGCTCGACGCCCACAACCTGATCAAGGCTGGTGGTGGCTATGAGTTTGACAATAACTTCAGGAAGGTAGCCGATTGCTGTCCGCCTGGCGAGCAGCAAGATCCAACCTCCGGGGTCTTCTTAGGATGGCCGTTCTACGACCACGTCACGCTCGCGCCCACCGAGCTGTACGGCGCCTACGCGAGCGATCACATCAGTGCGGGGAAATGGGTGATCGAACCCGGCCTGCGCTGGGATCTGGAGCACTACTCCATCTCGCCGGTGCAAGTCGGCGGCGTCAATGTCCCCGGCACTGCGACGCCGTTCACGGAGTCGTTCGTGAGCCCGCGCTTGGCCGCGACATACCAAGCCGATCCGACCAACGTGTTCCGCGGATCGTATGGCCATCTCGGTCAATTCATCGGTACCGCGTATGCGGAGAACTACGGTGGGGCGATGCACTTCGACCAGGGCGACCGGGCGTCATATTCGCCACAGATGCCGGCTGTCGCCATCAGCTACGACTTCTCGTGGGAGCACATGTTCCCGCATCAGGTCTCCATGCGTGTCACGCCCTACTGGCATAACAACGACAACTACGTCGTCGAATACCAACTCTTCAAAGGACCGACGATCTTCACCAACGGGGGCGCGACGCACACGAACGGCGTCGAGCTCGGCATTTCGCGCGAGGTGCCGCAAGGTCTGTCGACGTTCGTCTCGTTCACCTACGACAACACGAAGAGCAACGTCTTGGATCTGGCCGGACCGTACTTCGGCAGTTTCGGCAGCGAACGCGTCCTTGCCAATATCCAGGCGAACAACTTCCTCCCGGCGACGTACTCGGCGCCGTGGTCGGGCAATCTCGCCTTGGACTGGAAACACCAGGGATGGGAGATAAACTCGAACACCCTGTGGTCGACCGGCTTCCCGTACGGAAACGGCACGCAGACATGGGCCTTTGGCCCAAGCGGTAATCTCATCATCCAGCCGCTCATCGACACGCCCACGACGTCGGTATCCGGATCGAGCTGCGCGCAAAACCCGGCCGGCCAGATCCAATGTCTGGACAACAAGGAACTTGGTAATTTCGCGCAAGATCTGCGCGGTCCGGCGTGGTTCCTTGAGAACTTGTACATCTCGCACTCGATCGGTGCGGGCCGCGCCGGTGTTTCGTTCCTCAACCTGTTCAACAACATATCAAGTCCGATCCCATCGCCCAATGGCAACTACCTGAACGGCTATACGAGTGGCACGTGGACGCCGCAAGGCGCCTGCCAACCGCCGGCGCAATACACCGGCTGCTACGACACGATCTATTCTGCGCCCAACGCATACGTCTATCCGGCGACCGGCTACTACCGGCAGCAGAACCAGCCGCCTCGCCAGATCGTGGGCTGGTACAAGATCGCCGCTTTCTGATCGGCGGAGCACAGCGCATGCGATTGTCAAGACTTGTCTTTGAGCGGGCCGCGTGCTACCGTGTATCAATCGCGCGGCTCAAGGTCGCCAAACAATTCCCTGGGGTGTGCGCGAGCCTGTCATGGTGATTGACCCAACGTCATCACGAGAGGGAGCCGTACTCCTGCCTTCTTTGAGCAAGCCCTCCGCGCAGAGGGAAGCCTTCCGATGGCTGGGTCAGCACCCACCTGCGAAAGCGGGTTCAAATCTCCGGCGGGTAACGGCACTTCGGGGAAGTCATATGACGGGCGGTCGGGTTTATTCCGGTCGCCTGTCAGCTTTCCGCGGCGGCCTCGAGCGTGTCTTTGGCCAGGATGCCGCGCAGCCAGGCGACCGCCCGTGGTACGGCCTCGCGCTCGGATTCCTCGCCCCGATACTCTAATGATAGGAAGCCGCGGTAGCGCTGCTGCCACAGCAGGCTGAGCGCGCTCAAGTAATCGACCCCCTCGTCGGCGCCGAAGGTGTCCAATCGCGACATAGGTGCGACGACCATCACAGTGTAGCCCAACGCTTCGATCCACTCGTCCCTGCTGGTCGGCGAGCAGCGCAGCCGTTGGCGCCAGACGCAACCACGCGGAGTCGCATTCCTTGATCGCACGTTTAGCATCCGTTGCCGTGGCGACGAGCGAAGAGGCCTGCGGTTCCAAGGCGAACGGGATGTTGTATTGTTTGGCCTGCGCGCACGCGGTCTTGAGGCCGCGCACGGTCTCGCGCCATGCGAGCGGCGATGTGCCGCCCGCGACGCCGATGCGCACGAGCGGAGCCCCGAGTCCGGCCGCGACCTCGAGCGAGTTCGCAAGCTTGGCGACGTGCTGATCGGCGTCCCCGGGGTCGAAAGGGGTGTCGTGATGGAGCGCAGCAACCGTCAGGCAGCGATCGGCGCACAGCTTCTTGAGCTGCGCGACATGATCGGTGTCTGCCCGAGGAAAATGCGAACGCACGAATTCGACGCCATCGAGCCCGAGCTCGCCGGCGCACAGATCGACCCACTCGAGTTGAGTGAGATCGCCTGCAGCGAGCATCCGCGCATACGAACGCGAACTGCAGCAGAGCTTCACGCGTGCTCAGAGGCAACGCGTTCGCGCGTCGTCTTCAACGAGTCGCAGTTCTGCGGGAGGGCGCGCAACCCTGCCCTCGCGCGAGCCGTCGCACGACGGGCCAGGCCGGCATGAGCTTCACGCTCTGCGTCGGCGAGGCGCTCGTCGACTTTGTCGCGCAGACGCACGCCGGCGACGTCGGCGGCAGCGAGTTCTTCCGGCGAGCCGCAGGCGGCGCGGTGGCCAATGTCGCCGTCGGCATTGCGCGTCTGGGCGGCGTCGTGCATTTCGCCGGCACGCTCGGGCGCGATGCCTTCGGCCGCTTCTTGCTGCGCACGCTGGCCCACGAGAACGTCAATGTCGACGGCGTGCGCATCGTCGATGCGTTCACCACTCTTGCCTTCGTCGCTCGGGGCGAGGCAGGCGAGCGCGATTTCCTCTTCATAAGAGAGCCCGGCGCTGACAGCCAGCTGAGCGCCACGGACATCTATAGCCACGCGCTGGCACAGACGTGCGTGCTGCATTTCGGCGGCGTGTTGCTGAGCAGTGAGCCGGCTCGTTCGACATGTCTGGCCGCGGCGGCGTCGGCACGCCGAGCAGGTGCGCTGGTCAGCTTCGATCCCAACGCGCGGCCCCCGCTGTTCCGCTCAGGCGATGAGTTGAAACGTTGGCTGCTGGCCGGTTGTGCGGCCGCGCATCTGGTGAAAGCATCCGAAGAAGATCTGCAAGCCATGGGCGTTTCCGTCGCCGACCCGTCGCCGTTGTTGAACGAGGTGACGCGCGCGGTCGTGGTGTCGCTCGGCGCTCGCGGTTGCCGCTGGTTGAACGCGGACGGCGAGACCGGTGCGGTCACCGTGCCGCAGATCGTCGCGGTCGACACCACGGGCGCAGGTGACGCGATGATGTCAGCGCTGCTGTGGAGGCTGGCGAGCAGGGATGCCGCCATACTCTCCGGCAACGCGCTCGCCGACGCGACTCGCTACGCGTGCGCGGCGGGAACGCTCGCGTGTCTGCGCGAGGGCGCGATCCCTTCGCTGCCGACCCTCGACGAGCTTGAGACTATGCTCCCCAGGGTGGCCCAAGCGACCTAGGGAAGTCATGCGATATGTCCGCCTCCAGCCAAGTGTTGGTCTTCGTGTGCCAGCACAACGCGTGCCGCAGCGCCATCGCCGAGGTCATCGCTGCGGATGAGGCGCAGCGGCGCGGGCTGTCCGTCCATGTCGCCAGCGCCGGGACCCACGCACTGCCAGGATACGCCGCGGCCACGATCGCGCAAGCGACGATGAACGAGATCGGGCTTTCGCTGGAACGCCATCGCTCGCAACCCGCGAATGCAGAGCTCATCTCGCGCGCGACGCTCGTGATCACGATGACGAATCTTCAACGCGACATGCTCCATACCGCGTTCCCCAAAGACCGCGAGCGCGTGCTCAGTTTCGACGACTTGACCGGACTGGGCGACGTGCCAGATCCTATCGGCGGCGACGCCGAAGAGGTGCGTGCGGTGCGAGATCGCTTGCAGTCATCCATGCCATTGATATTCCAAGCGCTCGCGCAGCGCAGCGCATGACTTTGCAGCGGCGCGCCAAAGGCGGCTAACGTCGGCGAGGAGAACGACGCACCGTGGCTACTGGTAACAAAACCTTCCGCATCGCCCTCGGCTCGGATCATGCCGGCTTCGGCTACAAAGGCATGATCGCAGAACACTTACGCGGTTTAGGCCATGAGGTCGTCGACTTCGGCACGTACTCGACCGATCCGGTCGACTATCCGCTCATCGGTTTCAAGGTCGGCGAGGCGGTGGCCGGCGGCGAGTGCGACCGCGGCGTGCTTGTCTGCGGGTCGAGCCTGGGTATCGCCATGGCGGCGAACAAGGTCAAAGGCGTTCGCGCGGCTTCGATCGCCGAACCATACTCGGCAGCCCTCTCGCGCCAGCATAACGATTGCAATATCATCTGTTTCGGCGAGCGGCTCACCGGTTGGGAGATGGTGCGCGAGTGTCTCGAGGTGTGGCTCGTGACCGAAGCGCGAAGGCGGCCGCCACGAACGCCGCGTCCACGAGATCGACGACTACCCGGCGCAGACGACACGGGCGGCGCAAGGGACGACGTCATGAACGCGCAGCTGCTCGAGCGGGCTGTGCTCGCCGCGCAAGACCCCGAGGTCGCCCACGCCATCGAGCTGGAAGAGGCGCGCCAACGGCGCAACCTCGAGCTTATCGCTTCGGAGAACTACGTGAGCGCGGCGGTGCGTGAAGCCACCGGCACCGTTCTGACCAACAAGTACGCCGAGGGCTATGCCGGTAAACGCTACTATGGCGGCTGCGAATATGTCGACCTGGTGGAGACGCTGGCGATCGAGCGGCTGAAGAAGCTGTTCGGCGTCGAATATGCCAACGTGCAGCCGCACTCCGGCGCGCAGGCGAACATGGCCGTCTACTTCGCAGCGCTGAACCCGGGCGACACGATCATGGGCACCGCGCTCGACCACGGCGGCCACCTCACGCACGGCAGCAAGGTCAGCTTCAGCGGCAAACTGTACAACGTCGTCACCTACGGCGTCAATCGTGAGACCGAGCGCTTCGACTACGACGAGATCCGCGCGATCGCGCGCGTGCAGCGCGCCGAAGATGATCGTGACCGGATGGAGCGCGTACTCCAGGATCCCCGACTGGCGAGCTTTCGCTGATATCGCCCATGAGGTGGGCGCCTTGCTCTTCGCCGATATCGCGCATGTCGCCGGCTTGGTCGCGACCGGCCTGCACCCCAGCCCCGTCGGCCACGCGGACTACGTGACGACGACGACCCACAAGACGCTGCGCGGGCCGCGCGGCGGCGTCATCATGACCGATGCCGAACGCGGCAAAGGGATCGCGAAGACGGTCTTCCCCGGCTTGCAGGGAGGCCCGCTCATGCACGTCATCGCCGCTAAAGCGGTTTCGTTCGGCGAAGCGCTCGCGCCGCAGTTCAAAGAGTACGCTAGACAGGTCGTCGCCAACGCAGCGGCGCTCGCCCGAGCGCTCGAAGCTCGTGGGCTGCGCATCGTCACCGGTGGCACCGACAACCACCTCATGCTCGTCGACGTCTCCGTGCGCGGCAGCACGGGTAAAGCGGTCGAGGAGTACCTGGACACGATCGGCATCACGGTCAACAAGAACACGATCCCCTTCGACAAGAACCCGCCATCGGTCGCCAGCGGCGTGCGCGTCGGCACCCCGGCCGTCACCACACGCGGCCTCAAAGAAGCGGAGATGGAAGAGATCGCCGACATCATGGGCGCTGCTATGGACGACATCGAACGGGGCCAGCAGCGCGAGGCATTGCGCGCGCGCGTGTACGAGCTCACCGGCCGCTTCGGCGTGCCGTAAAGCCACAGCCGATGGAGACACCGACCAAGGCTATGAGGGGTCTGGTCACTCAACCCGAGTTTCCCGATCTGTTCATCGTCGATCATCCGCTCGTCGCCGACAAGCTGGGCCGCCTGCGCGATGCCGCGACTCCGAGCAAAGAGTTCCGGGAGTTGTGCGCCGAGCTCGCCACGTTGCTTGCCTGGCCGGCGACCGCCGATCTTGACGTGGCCGACACCCAGGTCGCCACGCCGCTGGGCTGGGCGCTCGGCCAAGACGGTCGTGCGTGTGCCGTTGCTCGTGCCCATCTTGCGAGCCGGCCTCGGCCTCGTGCCGGGTTTCCACGCACTGATGCCCCAGGCAACCGTCGCGCACATCGGCGTCTACCGCGATCCCGATACGCTTGCGGCGGTGCCCTACTACGTCAACCTGCCGGATAAGCTGCACGGCTGGCGCGCCTTCATCCTCGACCCAATGCTTGCCACCGGCGCATCGGCCGTGGCGACCATCGCTCTGCTCGTCGAGCGCGGAGCCGCAATTGCGGATCTACGCTACATCTCGCTTATCGCCGCGCCCGAAGGCGTGCGTGCGCTTGCGCGCGCTTATCCGGGGTTGCAGGCTTTCACGTGCTCGCTGGACCGTCATCTCAATGAACATGGCTATATCGTGCCAGGGCTGGGAGACGCGGGCGACCGGTTGTTCGGCGCGGGCGCAGGCCGCGTGCCCGAGTCTCTGGCACAGCCGCTTCGCCGAAAAGCTCGACGACGTGAGCGAGATATCGTCCGTGGCCAAGCCGCAATCCGAGGATCGCCCCTCCTGGGACGCCTATTTCTGCGCCATCACGCGTGCTGTCGCGACGCGTGCCACCTGCTCGCGTAAGGCTGTGGGTGCGCTGCTCGTCAAGAACAAGCTCATCCGCGCGACTGGATACAACGGCGCTCCGGCAGGTCTACGGCACTGCGACCATACCGATGGCGGCGACCTGCTCAACGGCCATTGCGCGCGCTCGACGCACGCCGAGCAGAACGCCATCGTCCAAGCTGCGCGTCACGGCATCTCCATCGATGGCGCCACGCTGTACTGCACCAACAATCCGTGCCTCAACTGCACGAAGCTGCTCATCAACGCCGGCATCAAACGCATCGTCTACGAAGATGCCTATCCGGACCCCCTCGCCTTCGAACTGCTGCAAGAATCCGGCATCGCGGTGGAGCGGTTCGACGCTCGGGTGGGATAGCGCCGGCTGATGTATCAGCAGCTGTTCAACATCAACATCTACTGGCTCTGCGGTTTGACGTTCGTGCTCGCCGCGGCCAGCTGCGCTATCATCACGCCGCTCGTTCGGCGCATGGCCTTCGCGCTCGGCGTCTTCGACGAACCGGACGACGACCGGCGCGTGCACACCCAGCCGACCCCGCGTCTCGGCGGCCTAGCGATCTTCATCGGCTTCATGCTGGCGCTGTTCGCGATGCTCAACGTCGCCCTCAACAACAATTTCGTGATCCATCATTATCTCGGCACGCGCGACCTGGCGCTCATCATCGGGCTGCTCTTCGGTAGCACGCTCATGCTGGGCGTGGGGCTATGGGACGACATCATGGGGATGAAGCCGGGGCGCAAGTTCCTGGCGCAGCTGCTCGTCGCGGCGATCACTATCATCCTTTACAAGTTCACGGTGTTCGGCTTCACGTTGCCGCACTTCGGGTATGTCTCGCTGGGCTGGCTGGCCATCCCGTTCTCGCTGTTCTGGTATCTGGGCATGGTCAACGCGATCAACTTCATGGACGGCCTGGATGGACTGGTCACCGGGGTGACGATCATCGCTTCGGTCACCATGGTCGTAGTCTCGTGGTGGCACCACGAATACTTGGTGGCCATCACCATGTGCGCGTTGGGCGGGGCAGCTGCCGGGTTCTTGCCGTTCAACTACAATCCGGCACGCATCTTCATGGGTGACGGCGGTTCGCTCTTCATCGGCTTCGTCTTGGCGAGCGCCGCCGTCATGGGAACGGAAAAAGTGGCGGTCGGCATCTCGCTGCTCGTGCCGTTGCTCGTGCTCGCGCTCCCCATCGTGGACACCGCCCGCGTCATCGCGCAGCGGGTGGGCCGGCGGGTGCCGTTGTTCGACGCCGATCGCAGCCACGTCCACCATCAGCTGCTCGACTTCGGCCTGTCGCAACGCCAGGTCGTGAACCTCATCTACCTGGTGTGCTGCATCTTGGGCGCCATCGCGATCGTGCTCTCGCGGCCGGGAGGCCCGCACGTGTTTTGACCGGTCCCATCGGGGTGGCGGTCGTCTTCGGCACAAGGCCTGATGCCGTCAAGATGGCGCCGGTCGTCGCCGTGCTCGCGCGCGACCCGCGTTTTCGTTGCATCACGATCGCCACCGCGCAGCATCGCGAGATGCTCGACGAGGTTCTCCAGCTGTTCGGCATCAAAGCCGAGTACGATCTTGCCGTCATGACCGAAGGTCAATCGCTCACGGACATCACCACCCGCGTCCTCGAACGCATCGGCACAGTGCTCGCCGACGTCCGCCCGGAGGTCGTGCTCGTGCACGGCGACACGACCACCTCGACCGCATCTGCGCTCGCCGCATACTATAGGAAGATCCCGGTGGGCCACGTCGAGGCCGGTCTGCGCACGAGCACGATCTACGAGCCGTTCCCCGAAGAGATGAACCGCCGCATGACGGGCGTGCTCGCGACCTATCATTTCGCGCCGACGCCGCTGGCCCGCCAGAACCTGTTGCGCGAAGGCAAGGACGCGACCAGCATCGTCGTCACCGGCAACACCGTCATTGATGCCTTTACCGAGATCCACAAGACCATCGGCGACGCAGACGCGGTCGCGGTATCGACGCCGCGCATGATCTTCGCCGAAGCGCACCGGCGCGAAAACCTAGGCGCGCCGATGGAGGCGATCTGCCGCGCGCTCAAGTCGACGATCGAGTCGCACCCCGACGTGTCGCTCGTGTGGCCGGTGCATCCCAACCCGCCGATCGTCGAAGCCGTGCGGCGGATCCTGGACGGCACGCCACGCGTGCATCTCATGCAGCCCCTAAGCTACCGGCGTCTGGTGGCGACGATTGCGCGCGCGACGATCGTGGCCACGGATTCCGGCGGGCTGCAAGAGGAGGCACCGACGCTCGGAAAGCCGGTGCTGGTGCTGCGCCGCGTCACCGAGCGACCGGAGGGTCTGCAGGCCGGCACGTTGCGCCTGGCGGGCGTTGAAGAAGAAGAGATAACGGCGCACCTGAGCGAGTTGCTCGACAACCCTGCCGCGTATCAGAAGATGGCGCGAGCGATCAATCCATATGGCGATGGGCACGCGGCACGGCGCATCGCCGACGCATTGAACTCGTATCTGCGCGGCGGCGCGATGCCGGAGGAATTCGTTGCGACGGGCATTTAGGTCGTGCGTGACGTGAAACAGCAGAACACCGCCGACGCTTGGGCAGCTCGGCAGCGCCGGCATGTCGGTCATCGGCACGCTGATCGTCGGCTTCTTGTTGGGCTGGCTCGCATCACGGTCGTTGCATTGGGACTGGGCGGTTCCGGTCGGGATCCTATTGGGCTTCGCAGCAGGCATCTATTCGATGTTCCGCCAGCTGTCGGCGCGCATGTGAAACCGACTAATCCGACGACGAGAGCAGCCATCTACTAGAGTTCCAGCACGTCTAGCGCAGGGCCACCCTTTAAACCGCACGAAAAGCGCAAACCCGATGGAGAGCTTCCGCCCTTTTCAGGCAGCGGTGGCATCGCGCAGCCTGGTGGTGGCGGCGCTTGCAGCCTCGACGCTTGCGATATTTGGTCACATGAAGGTCCCGGCGATCGCGCTGTTCGCCGGCACGCTCATCGGCCTCGCCTACCTTTTCCATATCGCTACAAGTTTCAACCGGCTGACGAAAGGCGGCAAAGGCTATCTGCCGTTTTTGACCATCGAATCGCTCGTGCGCGTGTTCGTGGCCGGCGTGGCGCCGTTCATCATCGTCGGGCGAGGACCGTGGCTTGCATACTTCACGTACCTTGCCGGATTTGTCGCACCGTTGGCAGTGGCAATTCTCACCTATCGGAAACAAATCAGTGTCGATTGCGCCCAACCGGGCGCGAAACAATCAAACCCGACGCAGATGACCGTCTGAAGGGATCAGATGCAGGAGACTGTCGGCAACCATCCGCTGTGGCATCTCTCATTCATGCCACCGCCGTTCAACACGGTGCATTCGGACACGGTGATCATCACCTGGATCGCGATGGCGCTCGCACTCGTGATCGTTGGCCTGCTGGCGGCGACCCACCCCATCACCGTGGTCTCCAAACGCTACAGCGTCATGGAGCTCATCGTCAGCTACCTGGGTGAGACCACCACCGGCATCCTCGGCAAGAGCGGCTTGCCCTTCGTGCCGTTCATCATCTCGCTCTTTGTCTTCATCTTACTGCTCAACGAGATCGGTCTCTTTCCGCTCATCGGCAAGTCGCCGACGGCCGATCTCAACACCACCGCGGCGCTTGCCGTCACGACGATCTTGCTCATCCAGATCGTCGGCATCAGCCGTCACGGCCTCGGTTACTACCGGCATCTCATCATCAAGCCGCTGGTGCTCGGCATCCTGATGCTGCCCATCACCATCATCGACGAGCTAGCGCGCCCGGTGACGCTTGCGATGCGGCTCTTCGGCAACATCTTCGCGGGCGAGATCCTCTTGCTCGTGATCGCGGTGATCATCAACGCACATCTCGGGCTCATCTCGACCGGTGCCGGTGGTCGCGCCGATCCTCATCTACGCCTTCAACCTTTTGATCGGCGTGATCCAGGCGGTGGTGTTCACCCTGCTGACCATCGCCTATCTCATCACGCCGACACAAGAATCGCTGGAACACTGACAAGGGGAGTATAGCACGTGGAAAACGCAATCCTGACCGCCTCCGTCATCATCGGCTTCTCGCTGATGGTGGGCTTCGCCGCGTTCGGCTCGGCGATCGGCGACGGTATCATCGGCAGCAAAGCGGTGGAATCCATCGCACGGCAGCCCGAAGCTCGTCCGAATATCTTCTTCTTCTATTTCTTGGGCTTCGGCATCCTGGAGGCGTTCCCGATCATCGCGATCGCGCTCGCCTTCTTCCTGCTCATCGGTGGCGGTGGTTTGGGCGTGATGAAGGCTCTCACGCCGATCCTCGGCCACTAGTTGGCGCAAAACGCATGCTGCTCACGATCGACGGCACCTTCCTCGCGCAGATCCTGAACTTCATCCTGTTCTGGGTGCTGTTGAACTATCTGTTCATCGCGCCGACACGGCGCGCGATAGAAGAGCGCAGCGCCTATGTCGCCGGCCTGTATAAGGAAGGCGACGCGTTCGAAGCCGAAGCAGCGTCGCTCCAAGCCCAGGCAGACGCCATCTTGCACGAAGCGCGACGGCAGACAGATGAGAGCATGCGCGCAGCAGCGGCGAGCGCCGCCGATGAGGTGCATACGATCGAACGCAAGGCCGCGGACGAAGCCGCCGCGACGGTCCAACTCGCCCATGCGACGGTGGCGAGCGAACGGCGCCAAGCGCTCGAGAAGCAGCAAGCCTTCGTCACCGAGCTGGCGCACAGCATGGTCGCGCGCGCGACCGATGCGGAGCACGCGGCATGAACCCACTCGCGCTGCCCAACATGACGGATCCGGTGTTCATCGCGAAGATCATCGACTTCGTCATCTTCGTGAGCGCCATCGTCTGGGTGTTCAACAAGTACGGCAAAGCGGCGCTCATCGCTCATCAGGAGGCGCAGAACAAGCTCGTCGCCGACGCGCAAGCGCATCGCGAGCGAGCCGAAGCCAGGGTCACGGCCACCCGGAACGCCATCGAACGGGCCAAGCTGGATGGCGTTCGCATGGTCGACGTCGGCCGGGCGCAAGCCGCCAAGCTGATCGAAGATGAGCGCGCGCAAGCGCGCGAGCACGCGCAACGCATCCTGGCACACGCCGCGGGCGAGCTCGAACGCGAACGTTATCGGGTGCGCCGCGAGCTGCTCGAAGAGACGGTCGAACAAGCCCACGCCCAGGCGCAAGATCTGGCGAAACGCGAGATCGGCCCCACGCAGCAGCAGACGCTCGTCGAGCGGCTGCTCGCCCATCTAGAGCGCGCCCGTGCTTAAAGAAAGCATCGCGCAGCGCTACTCGACCGCGCTGTTCGGCCTAGCGCGCGAACGCGGCGTCGTCGACACCGTCACAAACGAGCTCGACGGCTTCGTGGCCGCGCTTGCATCCGATCCCGATCTCATGGCGTTCTACACATCGCCTGTGATCGACCGCCGGGTCAAGGAGCAGATCGTGCATCGGGCGCTCGACGGCCGTGCAGGCGAGCTCACGACGAATTTCATCATCTTACTGGTGCGCAAGCACCGCGAGAACCTCATCGAGATCGTGGCCAAACAGATGCACGAGAAGCTCGATCAAGAAGCCGGCCGGCAATCTGCGGCCATAGGGACCCCCATGCCGATCGATGCCTCCATGGTCGACGAGCTCACGCAGCGGCTCTCCAAGGTCTACGGGCGCACCATCATCCCTCATACCAAACTCTCCCCAGAGCTGCTCGGAGGCCTGGTCGTGCAGGTCGGGGATCGCTACGTCGACGCGAGCGTCTCGGGCAAGCTCGAGGAGCTGCGCCGGCATCTGCTGGCCACCGCTGACTCGTGGACGACGACGTCCCCTAATGGCAAACGCAACGGAGTGAAGGAAACCAATCATGATTAACGCCGACGAAATCGCTGGCATCCTCAAGCAGCAAATCGCCAGCGCGCACACCGAGACCCGCCAAGATGAGGTCGGCACCGTCATCGAGGTCGGCGACGCCATCGCGCGCGTCTACGGGCTCGACGCGGTGAAGATGGGCGAGCTCGTGCAGTTCCCCAACGGGTTGCTCGGCATCGCCTTCAACTTGGAAGAAGACAACGTCGGCGTCGTCATCTTGGGTTCGGATGCCGACATCCGCGAGGGAGCCACCGTGCGGCGCACCGGCCGCATCGTCTCCGTGCCCGTCGGCGACGCGGTGATAGGCCGCGTGGTCAACCCGCTGGGCCAGCCGCTGGACGACAAGGGACCGATCAACACGACGCGCACGCGCCCGCTCGAGACGCAGGCGCCGTCCGTCGTGCAGCGCCAGCCGGTCAGCCAGCCGCTGCAGACCGGCATCAAAGCCATCGACGGCCTCGTGCCTATCGGCAAGGGCCAGCGCGAGCTCATCATCGGCGACCGCCAGACCGGTAAGACCGCGCTCGCCGTCGACACCATCATCAACCAAAAGGGCAAGAACGTCATCTGCATCTACGTGGCCATCGGGCAGAAGACGTCGACCGTCGCGCAGCTCTACAAGATCCTGACCGATGCCGGTGCGATGGACTACACGACCATCGTCGCGGCCAACTCGTCGGATCCGGCGAGCTTGCGCTACATCGCGCCGTACGCCGGTTGCGCCATGGGGCAAGAGCTCATGTACCAGGGCAAAGACGTGCTCATCATCTATGATGACCTGTCCAAGCATGCCCAGGCCTATCGCGAGATCTCGCTTATCCTGCGCCGCCCGCCCGGCCGCGAAGCCTATCCGGGCGACATCTTCTACCTGCATTCGCGTTTGCTCGAGCGCGCAGCCAAGCTGTCCGATGAGCTGGGCGCAGGTTCGATGACCGCATTGCCCGTCATCGAGACGCAGCAAGGCGACGTCTCGGCCTACATCCCGACCAACCTCATCTCGATCACCGACGGCCAGATCTATCTGGAGACCGGGTTGTTCTACAGCGGCATCCGCCCGGCCATCGACGTCGGGCTGTCGGTGTCGCGCGTCGGCGGCGCCGCGCAGACCAAGGCGATGAAATCCGTCGCCGGCCAGTTGCGTCTCGAGCTGTCGCAGTATCGCGACCTGGCGGCGTTCTCCAAGCTCTCCTCGGATCTCGACAAGACCACCAAAGCGCAGCTCTCGCGCGGCGAGAAGATCACCGAGACGCTCAAACAGCCGCAGTTCGAACCGCTCAGTCTGGACCAGGAGGTCATCCAGATCTACGTGGCGGTGAAAGACTTCCTCGCCGACGTGCCGACCGAGCGCATCGCGCAGTTCCACAAACAGTTCTACGAGTTCTTGCAGACGGCGCACCCGCAGATCCCCAGCACCATCGCCGAGCGCAAGGAGATCCCCGACGAGACCCGCGCCGCGTTGGACGCGGCCATCGTCGAGTTCAAGAAGCGGTTCTAAATGGCAACACTTCGCCAGCTCAAAGACCGGGTTCGGTCGCTCAAGAACACGCAGCAGATCACGCGCGCCATGAAGATGGTGGCCGGCGCGAAGATCCGCCGTGCCGAGCTTGCGATGCGCGCCGCGCGGCCGTACGCATCGGCCATCGGCGCGATGCTGGGCGAGTTGGCCCGCAGCGGCGGCGCCAACCATCCGTTACTGCGATCGCGGCCGGTCGCCACGAGCGGCATCCTGCTCATGACCGCGGACAAGGGTTTGGCGGGCGCGTTCAACTCGAATCTCGTGCGCGAAGGGCTGGCTTTGGCGCGTCGCTCGTCAGCGCCACGTTTCTATCTCGTCGGCACCAAAGCGCGCGTGCAGCTGCGCAACACCGCCTTCGCCGTCGACGCGGATTGGCAATTGCAGAGCAAGCCCTTCGCCGAGCTGGCGCGCGAGATCGCCCTGCGAGTGTCGCAGGACTTTCTTGCCGGCACGGTCGACGACGTGACGCTCGTGTCGAGCCGGTTCGTCTCGACCATCGTCCAACGTCCGACGCCAACCCAACTGCTGCCCATCTCGCCCTCGTCCGGCGATAGCGGGGCGAACGTTCCGGATGCGACCGCGGCCGATGGCGCCGGCGTGAAACCCCCGCTGAAGAACGCGTTCGAATTCGAGCCGGACCCGGGCGCTGTGCTGGCCGCGCTGCTGCCCAAGTACCTCGAGTTCACCGTCTTCCAAGCGCTGCTGGAGACGCAAGCCTCATTCTTCGCCGCGCAGCTCATCGCGATGACCAATGCGACCGACAACGCCGGCAAACTCATCGACGATCTGACGCTCGTCATGAACAAGACACGTCAGGCGTCCATCACCAAAGAGATCTTGGAGATCGTCGGCGGCGCCGAAGCCTTGAAAGGATAACCCTCATGCCAGCCACCGGGAAAGTCACGCAGATCTTGGGCAACGTCGTCGACGTCGCGTTCGCCTCGGCGGAATCGCTGCCGGCCATCAACACAGCCATGCACACGACGATCGTAGGCATGGACGGTGCCACGACGGAGCTCACCCTCGAAGTGCAAAGCGAGCTGGGTAACAATCAGGTGCGCTGCCTGGCGATGGGCTCGACCGAAGGCATGGTGCGCGGTGCGGACGTCGTCGACACCGGCGCTCCTATCTCGGTGCCGGTCGGTGAGGCCACGCTCGGACGCATCTTCAACGTGCTCGGGCACGCCATCGATTCGGACAAGCCGGTCGCGGCGGCGAAGTTCATGCCCATCCACCGCGAGGCGCCCAAAGTCGACGATCAAGACCCGACGACGGTGATGTTCGAGACCGGCATCAAAGTCATCGACCTGATGGCGCCGTACGTCCGCGGCGGCAAGGTCGGCCTGTTCGGCGGCGCCGGCGTGGGCAAGACCGTGCTCATCCAGGAGCTGATCCGCAACATCGCTGCCGAGCACGGCGGCTACTCGGTCTTCACCGGCATTGGCGAGCGAACGCGCGAAGGCAACGACCTCTACTTGGAAATGAAGCATTCGGGCGTCATCGACAAGACCGCGCTTATCTTCGGCCAGATGGACGAGCCGCCCGGCGTGCGCCTGCGCATCGGTCTAACCGGCGTGACGATGGCGGAGTACTTCCGTGACGAGCAGGGCAAAGACGTGCTGCTCTTCATCGACAACATCTTCCGCTTCGTGCAGGCGGGGTCTGAGGTGTCGGCGTTGCTCGGGCGCATGCCCTCGGCCGTCGGCTATCAACCCACGCTTGGCATCTGAGATGGGCGCGCTCGAAGAACGCATCACCTCGACGCGCAAAGGCTCGATCACCTCGGTGCAAGCGGTCTACGTGCCCGCCGACGACCTCACCGATCCCGCAGTGGCCACGACCTTCGCGCATCTCGACGCCACGACCGTGCTTTCGCGCTCGATCTCGGACAAAGGCATCTATCCAGCGGTCGATCCGCTGGCTTCTTCCTCGCGACTGCTCGAGCCGCGCTACGTGGGCGACGAGCACTATCAGGTGGCGCGCCGGGTCCAGGAGATTTTGCAGCGCAACCGCGATCTGCAGGACATCATCGCTATCCTCGGCGTGGAAGAGCTTTCGGAAGAGGACAAAGTTGCGGTCCGCCGTGCGCGCCGGATCCAGCGCTTCTTGAGCCAGCCTTTCTTCGTGGCCGAAGCCTTTACGGGCCGACCTGGCAAATACGTGCCGCTCAAGGAGACCATCGCCGGATTCAAAGAGCTGGTCGAGGGCAAGCTCGACGACCTGCCCGAGCAGGCGTTCTACATGTGCGGCAACATCGACGAGGCGAAGGCGAACGCCGAAGCGATGGCGGCGAAGGCGTAGACGGACGTGGCCGCGCTCACCAGACTTTCGATCGTCACCCCCAGCGCCGTCATGTTTGAAGGCGACGCGGAACTCGTGGTGGCGCCCGGCGCGGCCGGCGATCTCGGCGCGCTCGCCAATCATGCGCCGATGCTGACCACGCTGCGCACCGGCGTGGTAAAAGCCAACGTCGTGGGCGAGGGCAGCGATGGGAAATCGGGAGCGCGCCGGGTGGAGTTCGCGGTCGAGGGCGGCTTCATGCAGATCCTCGCCGACCGGGTGATCATCCTCACGGACCTAGCGCTCTCGCGGGATGAGGTCGACGTCGAGGCGGCACGAGCCGACCTCAGGCGGGCCGAAGATGCGCTGGCGCAGAAACGTGGGGGTGACGACGCACAGGAGCGCCGCGCGGTCGCTTGGGCGCATGCCCGCCTTGAGGTCAGCGCGCGTCCCGTCGTATAGTTTCCGCCCGCCGGCCGCAAGTCGGCTCGACCTGTCGTAGAACGTGGTAATGGATTCACTTGAGGGTCTGCGCACCAGACTGATCGTGGAAGGCGGGCGCCGCCTCGAAGGGTCGCTTGCGCCTCCCGGCGCGAAAAACGCCGCCCTACCCATCATGGCCGCTGCGATCCTGTGCGAGAGCGAAGTCGTGCTGCATCGCGTGCCGCGCATCACCGACGTCGACGTCATGGTGGCTATCCTTGAGAGTCTGGGAGCGCGCGTGCGCGAACAGCCCGGCGGCACGCTCGTCATCGACGCCTCGTCGATCAATTCACACATCGCGCCGTACGCGCTCGTCAGCAAGCTCAACGCGTCGTTCGACGTGACCGGTCCTTTGCTCGGCCGTTTCGGTCAGGCGGAAGTCCCCATGCCCGGCGGGTGCGTCCTGGGACCGCGAGCGGTGGACATGCATCTCCACGGCTTTGAAGCGCTCGGCGCGAACGTCGACCTCGAGCATGGTTCGGTCGTCGTCACTGCGCCGCAGCTGCGCGCCGGCACGATCGCGCTCTCCAAACCGAGCGTCGGCGCCACCAAGAACATCATGCTGGCGGCCGTGCGGGCCCAGGGCACCACGACCATTGAGAACGCGGCGCGCGAGCCGGAGGTCGTCGACGTCGCCGATTTCCTCGTCGCCGTCGGCGCCAAGATCCACGGCCAAGGGACGCAGACGATCGTCATCGAGGGCGTGAAGAAGCTGCACGGTTGCGAGTACACCATCATCCCGGACAGGCTGGTCGCCGGCACGTTTCTGCTCGCCGGCGCGATCACGCGCGGGGACGTCACCGTCACCGGCCTCGATCCGGCCATGCTTGCCAGCATGGGCGACGTCCTGGCGAGCACGGGCGCGAAGGTCGAGGCCAAAGGCGTGAGCATGCGAGTGCAGGGCGGTCCTGCCTGGACAGCAGCCGACATCACGACCGCGCCGTACCCTGGGTTTCCGACCGACCTGCAGCCGCCGATGGTCGCATACCTCGCGCTGGCGCAAGGGACATCGCACGTCGAAGAGACCATCTTCGACGCCCGCTTCGTCTATGTGAGCGAACTGTCGCGTATGGGGGCGGACATTACCGTTTCTGGTCGAAGCGCAGTCGTGAACGGTGTTTCTAAACTCAAGGATGCCGTGGTTGAAGCGCCGGATATCCGCGCAGGCGGCGCGCTCGTGCTGGCCGCGCTGGCCGCGGAAGGCACGACCGAGATCGGCGGCCTTGAGTACATCGATCGTGGTTATGAGTTCTTCGAAGAACGGCTGGCCGCGCTCGGCGCAACCGTCGTCCGCGCGAGCGGCGTGATGCCCGTGACGCCGCAAGCCGGACATCGGCAACACGGTGAAGCTGCCGAAGATCGTCACGCCGTTTCGCGTCCAGCCTTCGTAGGAGCAGATCTTGGATATCGGAATCGATCTAGGCACCGCCAACGTCCTGGTCTACGTGCAAGGGCAAAGGCATCGTGCTGCGCGAGCCGTCGGTGGTCGCGCGCGACACGCGTTCCGGCCGCACGCTGGCGGTCGGCGAAGAGGCGCGGCGCATGCTCGGCAAGACGCCGAGCAACATCCAGGCCATCCGGCCGTTGCGCGACGGCGTCATCGCCGACTTCGAAGTCACCGAAGCCATGCTCAACTATTTCATCAAGAAGGTCACGCGCAGCAACGGGTTCTTCGCGTGGCTGCGGCCCAAGCCGGCGGTGACCATCTGCGTGCCGGCGGAGATCACCTCGGTCGAAGAGCGTGCGGTGCGCGACGCGGCCAAACTCGCCGGCGCGCGCAGCGTCGACATCATCGAAGAGCCGATGGCGGCGGCGATCGGCGCGGGCCTGCCCATCGACGGTCCCAGCGGCAACATGGTCGTCGACATCGGCGGCGGCACGTCGGATGTGGCCGTCATCTCGCTCGGCGGCATCGTGGTCAGCCAGTCGATCCGCGTCGCCGGCAACAAGTGCGATGAGGCGATCGCGCGTCACATCCGCCGCGTCTACAATCTCATGATCGGCGAGCGCACGGCCGAGGACATCAAGATCACGGTGGGATCGGCGTACAAGCTCGATCCAGAGCTGACTATGGACATCCGTGGCCGCGATCTCATCAACGGACTGCCCAAGACGGTGAACATCACCTCGGAAGAGGTGCGCGAAGCGCTGGGCGAGCCGCTCGGCTCTATCATCGATGCCGTCAAGAGCGTGCTCGAGAAAACGCCGCCCGAACTCGCCGCGGACATCATCGACCGCGGCATCATACTGACCGGCGGCGGCGCGCTGCTGCGCGGACTCGACCAGTTGCTGACCGAGGTCACCGGCATCCCGGTCATCGTCGCCGAGGATCCGATGTCATGCGTGGCCATCGGCACCGGCCAGCGCGTCCGTTTCTAAAGCGTTGCGCGCCGCCAGCTGCTAGACGACCAGCGCCCTCGCTTGCCAGCATTCGCCTACCGCTACCCCGTCGACAAGCTGCTTACCGGCGCATGCTTCGGCAACCTGTCGTCGTTCCTCAAGCTGACGCCGCAAAGCGACGTCGCGGGTTACTGGAGCGCGCTCGACAACCAGTTCTACTGTGGGCGTTGGGTGACGCAGATCTACGTCAGCGGCGATCGTGCGGTGCCGGTCGACACGACGCACGCCGACGCGTATCAAGAGACCTCGTACAGTTGCGGCCCGCTGACCATCCGCAAGCGCACCTTCCTCCCCATGTGCGATCCGCTCCAGGTCGTCTACGTCGTCGTCAGCTTCGAGAACCCCACCAACGAGACGTACGAAGCCGCGGTCATGTGCGACATCCACTATCCGGCGTTCGTCTGGCCAGGGACCTATAAGGTCCCGGATCAAGCGCAACGCAACAAGCGCGTCAGCCATCGCGAACTCGACGGTCTCATCGTGACGGCCACCATGGGCCGCCCCGACGAAGTTCGCGTGTTCGGCGGCAGCATCGAGCCGACGTCCACCTACGTCTCCGACCGTGGCTTTTCACGGACGTACTCGGTCGCCGTGCAGCCGGGTGCGGTGACAGCGGTCGCCTTCACCATGGCCGTGTCCGGCAAGGGCGAGGCGGCGGCGCTCGCGCTGCATCGCGAGACGCCTAGTGCCGGGGACGCGTTGGCCGAAGCGCAGGCCTACTACGAGCGTCTGCGCAGGACCGGATATATCCGCACGCCCGATGCGCTCATCAACCGGGCCATCGACTGGGCCAAGATCAACACGGTGCGCGTCCAGCACCGCTATCCGGCCGGATCGGGATTCACCAACGACCCGGCGCAGGACGTCGTCGTCGTGCGCGATGCGGCATGGTATGCGCTCGGGTCGGACTATCTTACGCCGGCGTTCTCGCGCGGATTGTTCGATCTCATCGCGCAGTACGGGATCGAAGAGGGCGGCAAAGTCACTGAGTTCATCATGGCGTGCTCGGACCCGCCGTTCAAAAGCGACTACGATCTCAACATCAACGACGACACGCCGCTCATCGCCTGTGCCGCCTACCATCATTATTCCGTGACGCACGATCGCGCCGCCCTCGAACGGCTGTGGCCGATGGTGCGCGGCGCGTGCGACTGGATCATCTCACAGATCCGTGGTGGACTCATCGTGGCCCACTCGCAGGAGGCCAACGTCTGGGGCATCTCGGGCTGGCGGAACATCATCCCGCAGAGCCAGATCAGCGGCGCGGTCACTGAGATCAACGTCGAGTGCGCTCGCGCATTGCGACTGGCGGCGTCCCTGGCGCGCATCCTCGGCGACGGCGAGACGGCCGACCGTTACCGCGACGCGGGCGACAAGCTCAAGGACGCGATCAACGAGCGCCTGGTCAGCGAGCGCACCGGCTTGTACGTGCTCAACGTCGATCCCGAAGGCGAGCGCCATCACGACATCACCGGGGATCAGATCTTCCCGGTGCTCTTCGCGATCGCCGACAGCGAGCGCAAGAAGAAGATCTTAGATCTGCTCTATACGCCGGAGTTTTGGACGCCGTTCGGCGTGCGCACCGTCGGCAAGCATCAGGAAGAATACGACCCCGATCACGGCGTGCAGCTTTTGGGTGGCATCTGGCCCAACTTGACGGCGTGGGTCGCGTACTGTAGCAAGACGCACGCGCCGCGGCGCTTGGTCTCGGCCATGCGCAACATCTGGAAGATCAGCGAAGTCGAAAACCCCAAAGCCTACCAGAACGTCATGCCCGGACTGTTCCCCGAGCGGTTGTCAGGGGAGACGTTCAAGAGCCGCGGCATGGCGATGAGCCCGTGGATGCCGCCGACCTATTTGTGGCTGGCCTACGAAGGGCTGCTTGGTTTTGAGCCCTCACCCGATGGGCTGCGGGTCAACCCGCACTTGCCCCCGGATTGGAAGTGGGTGGGCGTGCGCGAGGCCCCGATCATGGGGACGACCATGTCATGTTTTTATTACCGGCGCACGCTCTACTCGTCGATCCCGGTCGCGTCGCGCGGCCCGTGCGTCGTGTTGGACGAAGACGTCACGCGTCATATCGACTGCGACGCGCCCTTTGCCGTCGCGCTGGCCGATGAGAAGCAGACGCTCGTCTTCGTGGGCACAGATCACGCCGGCACGTTCTCGCTGCGCATCAAGCCGCCGCTGGTTCCCGAGACGAGCGAGCAAAAGCTCACGCTGGCCGCGGGCGATGCGCGGTTGATCAAACTGAAGAAACCGTAGGGAGGCTTAGGCCGCGCGCACCCGGGCGAGGAGGTCCAACGCCGGCTTGGTGCGCTTCTTCATGATGACCCGGGCCCGTGCGAAACGCCGTCGCGTGCGCATGAACATGCGCTGGCGCGAATCTTTCGCGCGCCGTTGCAGCGTGTGACCGAACGAGATCGCCGGCATGGCGGACGACATGGCCGTAAAGGCCACCATAAGACCTACGAGAAAGAACTGTTGTCGAATGCGCGACACGTTACAATCCGTTGTCGAGACGGCGCTCGCGGTCCTCCCCGTAACGGTATGAGCATGAGACTCATCCGTGCCGCGCAGCGGTCCGAGAGCGATCTTGTGCGCGAAGTCGCAGCATGTGTGCGCGCAGGCGGTACAATCATCTTTCCCACCGAGACGGTGTACGGCATCGGCTGCGATCCCGACGACGACGGTGCCATCGATGCCATCTACGATGCCAAAGGTCGCGATGCGGCAAAACCGCTCGCGCTGCACGTGGCAGACGTCTCGCAAGCGTTTCCATTCGTCGATGCGCTGAACGCATGCGCGCGCGCGGCCATGCAGAACTTCTGGCCCGGACCGCTCGCGATCATCGTGCGCCGCAAACGCGGTCGATACGAGCACGCATCCGCCGGACGCGACACGATATCGTTGCGCTCTCCGGATCACGCGCTCTGTCGCGCGCTGCTGCAAGGCGCGGGTCCGCTTGCGGCCACATCCGCCAACCGCTCCGGGCGCCCGCCATTTGCCGGCGACGATGCCGATCTCACCGAGCTGCCCGACGCCAGCCTCGCTGTGCTCGCGGGCCCTACTCCGCTGCGAAAAGAGAGCACGATCGTCGATTGCACCGGCGACGTGCCCGTCGTGATCCGTGAAGGTGCGATCGCGGCTGACGTCATCGTGCGAACATTAGGAACTTCCGGGCCGGTCCGATAAGTTACCTAAGATAAGGCACATGCAACCACACACGCTCGCTCACCAGCCTCGGCGCCCACGAGCGCATCCGTTCGCGCGGGTGACGATCTGGGCGATCGTGGCCGTATGCAGTGGTCTCGCGGTCCTGGCGCCGGTGGACCAGGCGCTGGCTGACGCGCGCATCGGCAAGTTCACGGTCACCTTCGCCGAGGGGGTGTTCCACCGCAACGGCGATTTCGTGATCCCGGGAGCGGTGACGGGGGTCTCGAACGACGGCGACTTCAAAGCCGATCGGGCGTTTGGGAATTATCAGCGTCAAGACGTGACGCTTGTCGGCCACGTGCTCATGCATCAGCGCATGGCCTCGGGCAAAGGCCCGCCGCAGCCCCCTATGACGCTCACCAGCCAGCAGCTGCGCGTCCAGGGCAAGCCGACCAGCATCTACACCGCGACGGGCAACGTCGTCGTCGTGCAAGGCAACCGCCAGCTGCACGCCGACTACCTGCAGCTCAACGACATCACGCACCAGGGTCTGCTGCGCGGCAACGTGGCGGCTCAGGAGAACGACAGGGTCGTCAATAGCGCCGAGATCCACTACGACACGCTCAGCGGCGCGATCGTCGTGCCGGGCGAGCTGACCGGGCACTCCTCAGATACGGATTTTCGCGCCGACCGCGGTGCGGGCAATCAGAAGGCCGGCACGTTCACCATGACCGGCGACGTGATCGTGCACCGGTTCGGCAATTACGGCAAGGCCAACAACTCGAGCGAGCCGCTGACGCTATGGTGCGACAAGCTCGACATCGTCAACAAGCCGCAGGCGACCTACACGGCTACCGGCCACGTCAAGGTCGCGCAGGGCGATCGCACGCTCGTCGCGCCGGTGCTCAAGCTCAACGACACGACGCACATCGCGACGATGACCGGCGGCGTGCATGGCGAGGAGCCGCCGGACCGCACGTTCGACTCGGCCGAGCTTATCTACAACACCGAGACAGAAGATTTCAAGGCGCTGGGCGGAGTGAAAGCGACCTTCCCATTCCGGCGCGCCAAGTCCGCAGCGACCATCCCGCCGGTCTCCGCTTCGGCCAGCCCGGGCACCCGGTCGTCCGCGACCCCGACAGCCGGCGCAAGTGCGACGCCGGCAGCGAACGCGACAGCCGCACCGAGCGCAGCGCCTGCCCCGAACGCGGCGCCGACGGCAGCGCCCGCGGCGACGAACACGCCTTAGCCAGACGGCATAGCGTCGTCATCCACGCGCGAGAAACGTGCGTGTGTGACACGGCTCACGCGAGACCGTGCCCGGTGGCGGGTCATATGGGTGTGCACCGATGATACTATTGGTGACCACGCGCGGATGAATTCGCGCGATGACCGCATGCGCCCCGCGAGGATCCCGCGTTGCTCGATTTCATCGATCGTAAATTCACCGACGTCCTCATCGAGAAGGGCAGCCTGACTCAAGACCAGCTCGACAAGGCGCTTGCGGCGGCGGAGACACGCCGCGAACCGCTCGAGAAGATCCTGGTGGAGATGCGGGTCGCGCCCAAGGACGAAGTCATGTGGGCGCGTGCGGAAGAGCTCGGCAAGATCTACGTCGATCTGACCAACCGCAAGATCGATCCCGACACCGCGACCATCATCCCCGAGCCCGCCGCCCGGCGCCACCATCTCATCTGCATCGGTAAGGTCGACAACAAGATCACGCTGGCGATGGCGGATCCGACGGACATCCTCGCGCTCGACGACGTCCGCATCCGCACCGGGCTCACCCCGGAACCCGTTCTCTCCTTTTATGACGACATCGAGCGCGCGCTCGACGCGGTCTACAACAGCAGCGATAACAAATGGCAAGAGATCGTCCTGGAGACCGGTGACGGCATGGACGTCATCAAGGAACAGGAGGAGATGCCCGACGAGGTGCAGGTCGATGCGCCCATCGTGCGTCTGGCCGACCTCATCGTCACCCAAGCCATCGCGCAGAAAGCCTCCGACATCCACATCGAGCCGTTCGAGAGGCAACTGATCGTGCGCTACCGGGTGGATGGTCTGTTGCGCGAGGTCATGAGCCCACCCAAGACGCTGCAGTCGGCGCTGGCCTCGCGATTCAAGATCATGGCCAACCTCAACATCGCCGAGAAGCGCGTGCCGCAGGACGGCCGTATCCAGGTCAACATCAAGCGCGACCGCTATGACCTTCGTGTCTCGGTGCTGCCCACGCTGTGGGGCGAGTCGATCGTCATGCGTATCTTGGACCGCAAGAGCGTCATGATCGAGCTCGAGCAGCTCGGGTTCCATACCGAGATATTGGAAGCGTGGAAGAAGCTCATCGTCGTGCCCAACGGCGTCATCTTGGTGACCGGACCAACCGGCTCCGGTAAGTCGACGACGTTGTACGCCACGCTCAACGCGATCAATGACCCAGACACCAAGATCGTCACCATCGAAGATCCCGTCGAGTACAACATCCAAGGGATCAACCAGGTCCAGGTGCATCCCAAAGTCGGCCTGACGTTCGCCTACGGCTTGCGCGCGTTCTTGCGGCAAGACCCCGACGTCATGATGGTCGGTGAGATCCGCGACCATGAGACCGCGCTCATCGCGGTGCAGTCCGCGTTGACCGGCCACCTCGTGCTCTCGACGCTGCACACCAACGATTCGGTTTCAGCAGTCACCCGGCTGATCGACATGGGCGTCGAGCCATTCTTGTTGGCATCATCCGTGCAAGGCGTCATGGCGCAACGGTTGGTGCGCACCGTATGCAAGGGCTGCAAGCGCAGCGTCAAACCGGTCAAAGCGGTGCACGCGAAGTTCGAGGAGTATGGCATCCCCATCTCATCGCTGCAGCTCACCCGTGGTGAGGGCTGCGACGAATGTGCGGGCAGCGGCTATAAGGGGCGCGCCGGCGTGCACGAACTGCTCGTCATGACCGATGAGATCCGCCGCATGATCCTCGAGCGCACGTCGACCGGCGATCTCAAGAAACTCGCGCTGGCGCAAGGGCTCAAGACGCTTTACCATGACGGTCTGGTGAAGGTCGCCCAAGGCCTCACGACGCTCGAAGAGGTCTTGCGCGTCGCCGTCGACTAGCGCTGCGCTTCCCACCCGGTAGCGCCGGGTTTGTAGAAATCGCCCGGTCCTACACCCTCGGGCAGATGTTCCTGTTGGACCTTGGCCTCGGGGAAATCGTGCGCGTAACGGTAGCCTTTGCCATAGCCGAGCTGGCGCATCAAGTTCGTCGCGGCGTTGCGCAGATGCAAAGGCACCGGCAGGGCGCCGTGCGACTCGACGGCTTCTTTGGCGGCCGCGTAGGCGCGCAATCCGGAGTTGCTCTTAGGCGCTAAGGCCAGGTAGATCGTCGCCTCGCTCAATGGATAGAGCGCCTCGGGCATGCCCAGCGCGTGAGTCGCTTGCTGCGCCGCGACCGCGATGGGCAGCGCCTGCGGGTCGGCCAAGCCGACGTCTTCGCACGCGAGTATGACGAGCCGGCGTGCGACGAACATCGGGTCTTCGCCCGCCTCGAGCATGCGCGCCAACCAGTAGATGCCGGCATCTGGATCGCTATCGCGCACCGACTTGATGAAAGCGGAGATGACGTCGTAGTGCTCGTCGCCTGCCCGGTCGTAGCGTAATGCGCGGCGTTGCATCGCCTCTTCCACATCGCGCGGCTCGATCGGGGCGTCGGCTCCCCGCGCCGAGGCGAGCTGAGCCGCCAGCTCCAAGGCATTGAGCGCGCTGCGCGCGTCACCTCCGGCAAGGGCGACGAGCTTGGCACGGGCGTCGTCGTGCAGCACCACAGCCCGGTCCAGGCCTCGCTTGCGGTCCGCCAGCGCGCGGTCAACGATCGAACCGAGCGCCTCATCTGATAGCGGCATCAGCACGAACACACGCGCGCGCGAGAGCAGCGCCTTGTTCACCTCGAACGACGGGTTCTCGGTCGTCGCGCCGATGAGCGTGATGTCGCCGCGCTCGACGTAGGGCAGCACCGCGTCTTGCTGCGCCTTGTTGAAGCGGTGGATCTCATCGATGAACAAGATGGTTTGGCGCCCATTTGCGCGCGCCGCCTGTTTGGCGTCGGCGATCGCGCGGCGAAGATCGCTGACGCCGGCCGAGACGGCCGAGAGCGGCACGAAGCGCGCAGCGGTGGCGCTGGCGACCAGTCTGGCCAACGTCGTCTTGCCGGTGCCTGGCGGCCCCCACAGGATCATCGAGGGAAGGGCACGCCGATCGAGCGCAGTCCGCAGCGCCGTGCCGTTGCCCGTGATGTGCTCTTGCCCGACGAGCTCGTCAAGCGAGGATGGTCGCATCCGGGCCGCTAGCGGAGCATTGGCTGGCAGCGCCTCGTCTGCTCGCGCGTCGCCTGGCGGTGCGGTCTCGCCGAAAAGAGATGGTTCGGAAGTCACGATGAGACCGTTCGTCGGGCAGGCGCACCTGACCCCGCGAAGAAGCGCCGTATCCAAATGGAAAGAATCTACCTCGACAACGCGGCCACAACCGCGACCCGGCGGGAAGTGGTCGATGCGATGCTGCCATTCTTCACCGCCGACTATGCCAATCCGTCGAGCATCCATTCGAGCGGCCAGCGGGTCGCACGCGCACTGCACGCCGCGCGCGCTCGCACGGCCGCAGCCATCGGCGCCCGCCCCGGCGAGATCGTCTTCACGTCAGGTGGTTCCGAGGCCGATAGCCTTGCCATCTTCGGCGCATGTACCGGAAAGTTCGCGCGCGCCCATTTCATCACGAGCGCGATCGAACATCATGCGGTGCTGCACGCGGCCGATCGTCTTACCGACCGTGGGAACCGTGTCAGCGTGCTACCGGTCGACTCCGCTGGGATCGTTTCGGAGGAAGCGTTGCTAGAAGCGTTAGCGGACGGAACGCCGGCGATCGTCAGCGTCATGCATGGCAACAATGAAATCGGTACGGTGCAGGACATCGCGCGCTTAGCGGCGCTCGTCCACCAGCACGGCGGCATCTTCCACAGCGACGCCGTGCAGACCGTCGGGCACATCCCGATAGATGTGAAAGAGCTTGGCGTGGACGCGCTCTCGCTATCGGGTCACAAGTTCGAGGGCCCCAAAGGCGTCGGCGCGCTCTACGTGCGCCAAGGACTGGCGCTCGCTCCGATGATCGTCGGCGGCGGTCAAGAAGGCGGGCGCCGCGCAGGCACCGAGAACGTGCCCGGCGCGGTCGGCCTTTCGCTCGCTCTCGAGCTCGCAGCTGGCGAACTCGAGCAAATGCAACCCCGGGTTAGCGCACTGCGCGACAAGCTCATCAACGGCATCCTCAAGGCCATCGCGGGATCCGCGCTCAACGGTCCCCGGGCGGCGCGCCTGCCGAACAACGTCAACGTGCGCCTCGAGGGGATCGAGGGCGATACCGTTGTGGTTGGCATGGATCTCGCCGGCATCGAGATCTCGACCGGCAGCGCGTGCAGCTCGGGTTCGCTCGACCCCTCGCACGTGACCACCGCCATCGGTTTGGATCCGGCCCAAGCGAGGGCTTGCATCCGCATCTCGCTTGGCCGGACCACGACGCAGGCGGACGTCGACCGGGTGCTCGAGGTCTTGCCCCCGCTGGTCGGCCGCCTGCGCGGTCTCTCGGGCGCCTTGACCATGGAAAGCGCGCGCGGTTCTTAGGGCGCCCGTCCACAGGGGCGGGAGGCCCAGCCGCTCGACCCCAAGAAGGGCGTACGTCCACCCATGACCACCCAAGAATTCATGTGGCTCGCGTTCGGCGTGGCCGCTCTCATCATCGCCATCGGCCTAGCATACGTCTGCTTCCGTCTGGGCGGCGTCTTGGACCAGACCAGCGAGAAGCTGGGCAAAGTGGGGCAAGTGCTCGACGGGCTGCAAAAGCCGGTCACCGATACCCTGGGACACGTCAGCGGCGTGGCGGGCAGCGTCGACGAGATGGTCGGTCGCATCGACCGGATCACGCAGCAACTGGAGACAGCGGCGTCCGGAGTGGCCAAGGCAGCCGATGCGGCACAATCCGCAGTTTCGCCCGCGGTGGCGGGTGTCGTCGGCGTCGTGGCGGGTATCTCCAAGGGTGCACAACAGTTTTTCCGCTCGCGCCACAACGGGTCAGCGCCGGATTAAATAGGGAGCAACGCAATGGAACAAGACAATCGCAGAGACTCGGGTTCTGGGTTCGTATCGGGATTCATCATCGGCGGTCTGATCGGTGCCGTCGTTGCAGTCGTCCTCGCCCCGCAGAGCGGCGAAGAGACGCGCGACCTTCTGCGCGGCAAGGCGCACGAGTTCAAGGGTAAGGCGATGGATCTCGCGTCCGACCTCAAGGACCGAGCCTCTGATCTGGCCGACGACCTACGGACACAGGCGGACGAGCTCACCAAGCGCAGTCGCGATACCTTCGAAACCGTGCGCACGCAGTTCAACGACGCGGTCGAGACCGGTAAGAAGGCGGCGCAATCAAAACGCCAGGAGCTCGAGACCGACTAGCTCGAGGACTACCACCCATCACGCACTGCCGCGTCCGGGCGTCGCGCGCTAGTAACGCTTGGAGCGGTGCTTGTCCGGAGACCCATTAGGCAGCATGGACATCAAAGTCATCGTTCGCGAACTCGATGGTCAACGACCCATAAGCGTCGTCGACCTCAACGGTGAGATCGACGTCTACACTTCGCCGAAGGTGAAGGAGACGATCATGAGCCTCATCGACTCGGGCCACTACTCGCTCGTCATCAATCTGGAGAACGTGCGCTACATCGACTCGACCGGACTGGGCGTGCTCATCGGCGGTCTCAAACGCGTGCGCGAACACTCGGGCGCCGTGAACTTGGTCTGCACGAACCCGCAGATCAAGAAGATATTCGACATCACCGGTCTGGTCAAGATCTTCGGCATCTACGACACCGAATCGATGGCATGCGAGAATCTGTAGCCTTGGAGACGCAAGGCTGGCAGTGGTGGCCTCGTTGAGCTGCGCATCCCTAGCAAAGCGGAATGGGTCAGGCGTGGCGCGGCTGGCGGTCGCCGGCATCGCCAGCCGCTTGCAGTTCTCCATCGAAGACATCGAAGACCTCAAGCTCGCCGTCGCGGAGGCTTGCACGAATTGCATCCAGCACGCGTCGGGCAGCACCAGCGTCTCGATCGCGTGCCAGATCTTCTCCGAGAAGATCGTGGTGACTGTCGAAGACGGCGGCCGTGCCGTGGTCAGCGGCCTGGAGCCTAAAGCTCTGGGCGAGCCCAAACCCGGTGGGCTCGGCGTCTTCCTCATCCGGTCGCTCATGGATGACGTCGAATACGAGCTCAACCCGGACGCCGGCACGAAGCTCACCATGACCAAGTTCCTTCGGACGTAGCGCCGTGAGCGGTCCTGAAGTGGCGCACCCGGAAGGACTGGACGAACGGTTCGACCGGGAGCGGACACGTGAGCTTTTCCGCGCCTTCGGCCAGACCAAGGACCCTATCGTGCGCGACGAGCTCGTGGTCGCGCATCTCAACCTCGCGCGCTACCTGGCGGTGCGCTTTGCGCAACCGCGGCGAGCAGCTCGACGATCTCATCCAGGTCGGCACGCTTGGCTTGATCAAGGCCATCGACCGCTATGACGTCGATCGCGGGGTTGAATTCACGACCTACGCCACGCCGACCATCATCGGCGAGATCAAGCGCTACTTCCGCGACAAAGGCTGGGCGATCCGCGTGCCGCGCCGGCTGCAAGAGCTCAATCTCGCGGTCAATCGAACCATGGAGCATGCAGCCGTCGAGCTCGGGCCGTTCGCCGACCGTGGCGGATCTGGCGCAGCGCTTGAACGCGTCAGAAGAAGAGATCATCGAGGCGCAAGAGCTCGGGCAGATGTACAACCTGCTTTCGATCGACGCGGAGCTCGCCGCCGACGGCGATGCTAAGAACGCCACGCTGCTCGACTACCTGGGCCGCGAAGATCCCGAACTGCTGCTGCTCGAGGACAAGGCGAACCTGGAGCGCGCGCTGCACGCGATCGATCGCCGCGAGCGGGTGATCTTCTATCTTCGTTTCTACGAGAACATGTCGCAGGCCGAGGTCGCGGGGCGTCTTGGCGTGTCGCAGATGCATGTCTCGCGGCTGCAGCAGCGCGCCCTCGAGAAGCTCAAGAAGACGCTAAAAGAAGAATAGCCGCTCGGGCGGCAAACCTCAGCGAGAGATGAAGCCTCAGGAAATCCGCCAATCCTTTGTCGATTTTTTTGTCGGCAAGGGCCACAAGTTGCTGCCCGCCGCGAGCCTCGTCCCCGACGCGCACTCGACGACGCTGTTCACCATCGCGGGGATGGAGCAATTCGTGCCGGTCTTCCTAGGCGAGGCGCCGGCGCCGGCACCGCGGGCGGTGACCATCCAGCGATGCTCTGCGCGTGGCCGGCGGCAAGAACGACATCGACAACGTCGGCCGCACCGGGCGTCATGCCACGCTTTCTCGAGATGCTCGGCAATTTCTCGTTCGGCGAGTACTACAAACGCGAAGCCATCCCATTCGCCTGGGAATATCTGACGCAGACGTTGCGCTTGTCGCCCGACCGCCTCTTTGTGACCGTCTACGTCGACGACGACGAGGCGGCGCAGATCTGGCAGCGCGAGATCGGCCTGGCTGCCGATCGCATCAGCCGCTTCCGCGAGGACAACTTCTGGGATATGGGCCCGACCGGTCCATGCGGTCCGTGTTCGGAGATCTTCTACGACCTTGGACCTGCAGTCGGCTGTGGGCGCGCTGACTGCGGCGTCGGATGCCCGCATTGCGATCGCTATGTCGAGTTCTGGAACCTGGTCTTCCAGCAATTCGATCGCGACGGCGCAGGCACGCTGCACCCACTGCCGCGCAAGGCAATCGACACCGGCATGGGCTTCGAGCGTCTGTGCATGCTGCTGGCCGGCAAGACTTCCATCTTCGACACCGATCTATTCCAGAGCATCATCAAGGCGCTGCCTTCCCCGACGGGCGATAGCCCGCTGTCGGCGCCGGAACAAGACGTCCATCGCCGCATCATCGCAGACCATGCGCGGGCGACGGTGTTTCTCGCCGCGGACGGCGTTACGCCCAGCAACACGGATCGCGGCTACGTCATGCGTTTTCTGATGCGCCGCGCGCTGCGCAGCGGCGCGAGCCTGCGTTTGCCCGACGGTTTCTTCGCAGGGCTGGTGCCGGCGGTGGTCGATTCGCTGGTCGACGGCTATCCGCAGCTGCGCGAGACGCAGGCCGCGACGCAACGCCTGTTCAGCGACGAGGAGCGCCTCTTCGACCGCACGCTCGAACGCGGCGAGGCCCGATTGGCCGCGATCGTCGCTTCCCTCGCCTCGCGCCGCGAGCGTCGCATCGCCGGCCGCGACGTCTTCGAGCTGCACGATACCTACGGCTTTCCCCCGGAGCTGACAGCCGAGATCGCACGCGAGCAGGGGTTCGAGGCGGATCTTGACGGGTACCATGCAGCGATGGACGAGCAACGCGAACGGGCGCGCCGCGACGCACAATCAAAGCGCGCCGATGTTCGGGTCACCACGCCCGCCAACATCGATCTGCCCGACTCCATCTTCTCGGATACGAGGAGCTCGAGGGCACGGCGCGCATCCTCGCGCTTTTCGACGGGCAAGGAGCCGCCGTCGCGGCGCTGGATCAGGGGCAGAGCGGCCTCGTGCTGCTCGACCGGACGCCGTTCTACGCCGAGCGCGGTGGACAAGCCGGGGATCGCGGCGCGATCGCGACCGCCGGCGCATCCTTCGACGTGACCGACACGCAATACCAAGACAAGACCCACAAGCGCATCCTGCACCAGGGGATGGTGACGGCTGGTTCTGTGCGAGCAGGCGACGAGGTCACGGCGTTTGTCGATCCGACCTGGCGTCGCGAGATCAGACGCCATCACAGCGTGACGCATCTGCTGCAACGAGCCCTCAAGGAGACGCTGGGCGATTCGGTCGCACAGCGAGGCAGCGCCGTGTATCCGGATCACACCCGTTTTGACTTCGACGCGCCCGGTGGCGCGCTCAAGCGAGAGCAGGAGCGCCAGGTGCAGGCGCGAGTCAACGAACTGATACGCGCCGATTACCATCGTAGCGTCGACATCATGCCTTTTGCGGAGGCGATCGCGCGCGGCGCGGTCTTCATGAAGGGCGAGAACTATGGCGACACCGTGCGCGTCGTGACGTTTGGTCCCAGCATCGAGCTGTGCGGCGGCACCCACGTGGAGTCGACCGGCGAGATCGGTCACTTCGTCCTCACCTCGGAGTCGGCGATCGCGGCTGGCGTGCGGCGCGTGGAAGGCGTCGTCTCGGACTCGGCGGACAGGTTCGTCATCCGGATGCGCGACGCGATGGAGCAGGCGGCCGCTGTGGTGACCGCGCCGCCAGAGAAGCTCGGTGAGTCGGTCGCGCGCCTGGTCCACGAACGGCGCGATCTTGAAAAGCAGATCGCGGCGCTGCAGGCGCAGTTGGCGGGAGCAAGCGCCACCGACCATCTGAGTGCGGTGCAAGACATCGACGGCGTCCCCTATCTTGCGGTGCGCGCGGAGGATGCAGCCGGCGTGCGCACCTTGAGCGATGCGATACGCGGACGATGGCCCAAAGGGGTTTTGGCCGTCGTCGGAGGCGACGAAAGCAAAGTCTCCGTGCTCGTCACGGTCAGCGAGGACTTGGTCGCGCACGGCATCGCCGCGAATGAGATCCTCGCCAAGATGATGACGTTCGTGAACGGCCGCGGCGGCGGATCCGCGACACTGGCGCAAGGCGGTGGCCGCAACGGCGCGGGCATCGAGGCCGCGCTCGCGGCTGTCCCCGATGCCATCCGAGCGGTGCGTGCGTAGCCGGCTGGCGGCGGCGCTGCTCGGGGTCGCGGCAATCGTCATGCTGGCCGCCGCGCCCGAGACCATCTTCGGGTCGTATCGCACCGCGCTGTTGGCGCGCACGACGCCGGCGAACATGGAGTTCCAGTACACGGTGACGCGCAGCGGCCCGAACCGCATCCTCACCGAGCAGCACCGCGTCTATTGGACGGCGACGGGGCTCGAGCGCAACGACACCATTGAGATCAACGGCACCCCGGTCGTCCCCGCCATCTCGCACATGCTGCACCGAGCGACCTGGCCATACGACGTCGGGCAGTTCGCCGTGTCCACAGACGAGTACGACATCACGCCTGCCGGGGTCGCCATCGTGACGGGGCGCAAGGCATACCTGTTCATGGCGGCGCGCAGCGCGCCCGCGGATTTCATGGTCAAGTCGCTATACATCGACGCCAAGACCAGGATGCCGCTGCGCGAGATGTTCTCCGTCACCGGCGGCGACTGTCAGGGAAGTGGCGTGATCGATTTTGCGCCGACGAGCGGATACTGGCTGCCGAGCTTCGTCTCCGTCGTATGCACCGGAGCAGCATCGGCTGATGGAACGACGCCGGTCTTCAAAGAAGCCATCCGTTTCAGCGGATATCGTTTCCCGACGGCGATCCCGCCTGATGTCTTCGGCGTCAGCGCCTCACCCGATGCGAGCGAGAGCCCGCAACCGACGAGCCCATGATGGGAGAACGCATCAACCGCCGGCCGCTCATCGTCTTCGCCATTGCGCTGGTCGTCTTCTTGGCATCGACGGGTCTGCGGAACACGCCGTACGACAATCACGTGTTGCTCGCCTATGCATGGCTGCACGGGCGCGTCTGGATCGACGGGCCGGTCTGGGGCGTCGATGCGATGCGCTACGGCGGGCACTGGTACATCATCGAGGGGCCGTTTCCGGCCGTCCTGTTGTTGCCGCTGGTCGCCATCTTCGGTCTGCAGACGAATCAGGTCATCGTCGCCGCGATCTGCGCGGCCGTCGCCGTTGCAGCGGCAGACGTGCTCTTCGAGCGCATGGGGATCGAGGCACGTCTGCGCAATTGGCTGGTCGCCTTCTTCGGCTTCGGCACCGTGCTGTGGTGGTGCACCTCGTTCGCCGCGGTCTGGATGCTGGCGCACGTCATCGGCGCGATGTTCGCCGTGCTCATCCTCGCGGAGTGCTACGGAAAGCGGCGCCCGGCGCTGATCGGGCTGCTCATCGCCTGCATGGCGTTGACGCGCTTTTCGATGATACTGGCGGCGCTGCCGGTGGCCTATTGGTTGTTCTCCGGCGAAGCGCAAGGGTCGCAGACCACGGGCCGAAGCGTGCGATCGTTCTTGCTCGGCCTTGTTCCTCTGCTCGTCCTCTACGTCGCGTATAACTACGCGCGCTGGCATACCTTCACCGATATCGGCTATACGGTGTGGTATCACAACGATCAGGTCGGCGAGCCGACCGGACCGCCGTTCAAGCTGCATTACCTCCCCTTCAACCTCTACAGCTTCCTGTTCTATCCGCCGGCGTTCACGCTCGACTTCCCATGGCTCAAACCCACGGCGATGGGCGTGGCGCTCACCTTTACCAGCCCGGCGCTCGCGCTGGCGTTTCTCACCAGCCCTCGCAGCCGCGAAGGCGCGGTATGGTGGAGCGCGACGGCGCTCACGGCGTTGCCCTCGTTGCTCTACTACGTCAACGGATTCGAGCAGTTCGGTATGCGTCATAGCCTCGATTTCACGCCATTCATGCTGCCGCTCATGGCTCGTGGGCTCGCGCGTTGCCCGAGCGCGCTCTCCTTCGGCCTCATCGCGTTCTCCATCGCCGCGAATGCGTATGGCGTTTGGTATTCGTGGGCGTATCACGCCTTCACCGTGGTACCCCGTTGAGATGGAATGCTTAAGAGCGGTTAATGTAGGGGCTTGACGTAAAGGTTAAGGCGCGACATCGCGGAGAACGCGCGAAGCATGACCGAGATGCGGCCTGCGCAGATGCCCAAGATTCTGGTCGTCGACGACGAGGCGACCATCCTGCAAACGCTACGCTTCAATCTGGAGCGCAACGGCTATGCCGTTTGCACCGCAGGCGACGGGCGCCAAGCGCTGAGCGTCGTCGAGACCGAAAAGCCGGATCTCATCCTGCTCGACATCATGCTCCCCGTGCTCGACGGCATCGAAGTATGCCGCGAGATCCGGCGCCGCTCGAGCGTGCCCGTGCTGATGCTCACCGCTAAGGACCAAGAGATCGACAAGGTGCTGGGCCTCGAGATAGGCGCTGACGACTACATCACCAAGCCGTTCTCCATCTACGAGCTGCTGGCGCGCGTCAAAGCGCATCTGCGCCGGCTCAGTCAGCCGGGGGCTCAGGCGCCGGCGACCGTCCTGCACGGCGGCGCGATCGAGCTCGACTTCGACCGCCAACGCGTGACTAAATCCGGACAGCTCATCGACCTGGCGCCCAAAGAGTTCGGCTTGCTGCACGTGTTGCTGCAGAACAAGGGCCGGGTGGTGACGCGGCAGGTGCTGCTCGACCGCGTATGGGGATTCGACTTCTACGGCGATCAGCAAACGGTGAACGTCCATATCCGCTGGCTGCGCGAGAAGGTCGAGGACGATCCGAACGAGCCAAAGCACATCATCACCGTCCGCAGCCGTGGATATCTCTTCCGCGACTAAGCGAGTCTGCGACTCATGACGCTTTCCCGGCTCTTCTTCGCCGTGGCGCTATTGGCCACGCTCGTCCTTGCCTATATCGCCGGTGCTTCAGCGGATCCGACGCGGACGCTGGGCATCGGTGCCGTAGCGGGTTTGGCGCTCGTGCTTATCGTGGTGTTTTGGTCGCGCGCGTCGCGAACGGAGTCGAACCGCTCACCCGCCCAAACGCCGGCACCGCCGGTGATAACGCTCAGCGCGTCCGAAGCGGCGGCTCCTGCTCCTGCGCTCGACCTCGCCGATGTGTTGGATGCGCTGCCCGTCGGCGTCATGGTCATTGGATCGGATGGCAAGATCAGCGCGTTCAACGAGGCAGCGGGGCAGATATTCGGCGTTCCCGCCGCGCGTGCGGCCTACCGTGCGCTCATCGAGATCGTACGTAGCTTCGACTTGGATAAGCGAGTCAGCGCGACGTTGCGCGAGGGCGCTGAAGAGTCGTCCGAGCTCGCCTTTTCGGGGACGCAAGAACGTTCGTTGCTCGTGACGACGCGAGCGCTCGCCGGCGCAAACGGAGAGCGCAGCGCGCTCGTCATCGCGAGCGACCAGAGCCGCATGCGCGAGCTCGAGGCGCTGCGACGGGAGTTCGTCTCCAACGTCTCGCACGAGTTGCGCACGCCGCTGACAGCGGTAAAGCTCATGGTGGAAACGCTGCAGAGCGGCGTCGAGCAGCCTGATAGGGACCAGTTCCTCAACAGCATCGCACAGGAGACCGAGCGCATGATCGCCCTGGTTGAGGACTTGCTCGATCTGGCTCGACTGGAGAGCGGCAAGCTCGAGCTGCGTCTCGGCACGGTCGACGTCGCAGCGCTGTGCCGGCAAGCCGTCGCAAGCGCAACGGCCGCGGGCGCAATCCCAAGACATTAGGCTTGATTGTTCCGCTCCCGACGAGCCGATAATGATATCAGCCGATCGTGACAAGCTCTACCAGGTGCTGGTGAACCTGCTCGACAACGCCTTGCGTCATACGCCTGAGTCAGGCCGCGTGTCGCTGGCCGCGAGCAACCGGGATGGCAGCGTCGCGATCGAAGTCTCCGACACAGGAGCCGGCATCCCGTCGACCGCGTTGCCGCATATCTTCGAGCGGTTCTACGTCGTCGATCCGGCACGAGCGCGCAGCCGCTCGGGAACCGGTCTGGGACTTGCCATCGTGCGGCACATCATCGAAGCGCACGGTGGCACGATCGCTGCGCGCAGCGAGCTGGGCGTGGGCACGACCTTCACCTGCACGCTGCCCACAGGTTTACAAATGCAAGAGCGCGCCCTATAATGCAGGGATAGCGCAAGAGCGGAGGCCGGATAGTTTTGGGTCGTGAGAATTTCCATCGCATCCTCGAAGAGACGCAGCAGAACGTCTTGCGGATGGGTAGTCTTGTCGAGGAGGCGATCACCAAAGCGGTCGACGCGCTATCGCGCTCGGATGTCGAAGCTGGCGGACGACATCCTGCGGGCCGATGATTACATCGACGACCTCAACGTGCTCATCGAGACCAACTGCCTGAACCTGCTCGCCCTGCAGCAGCCGATGGCGTCGGATCTGCGCACCATCGCAGCCATGCTCGACATCGTCATCGATCTCGAGCGCATCGGCGATCACGCCTGCGACATCGCCCAGATCACGAAGAACCTCGCCAACGAACCGCAGCTCAAGCCGCTGGTCGATATCCCATTGATGGCGGCCAAGGCGCGCGAGATGTTGCGCGAATCGCTCGACGCCTTCTCGCATCACGACGCTCAGCGCAGCGCACGACGTGCCCGCCAAGGACGACGAGGTCGACCGGCTGTACCGCAAGGTCTTCGAGGAGCTCATCCAGTTCATGGCCCGCGACCCGAAGGCCATCAGGCGCGAGCAGCAATCTGCTGCTCGTCGCGCTGTATCTTGAACGCATCGCAGACCATTCCACGAACATCTGCGAGCGTGTCGTCTACATGGTCGAGGGCGTTCCCAAAAAGCTCAAACGTTCGGTCGTCGAGATTCAACGAGGTGCTCGCGCACAGCGACGAGATCATGCAAGCCTCGAGTCCTGCAAGTCAACCAGGCGAGCAGACGTCGCCCGGCTGAGACTTCGTTAACCATCCTTAATGTGGCCTTAACCTACATTTGACATCGTTGGATTAGGCTTACCAGCGGCGGACCATCAGGTCCGTTCATCATGACCAGGAGCGAAGTGTGAAGCGTTTTCGAATCGCCTCATTATTGGTGGTGACCAGCCTCACGCTTGCGGGTGTGCTGGCGACGGCCGCCGTGGCGGACACCCAGATCACCGGCGCCGGCTCGTCATTCGACTTTCCGTTCTTCTCGCGCGCCTTTTACGAGTATGGCAAGAGCCATGGCGACGTGCAGGTGAACTATCAGAGCATCGGATCGGGCGGTGGTATCCAGCAATTCACCGCCAAGACGGTCGACTTCGGCGCCTCGGACGTGCCGCTCACCGCGACCGAGATGAAGGCGGCGCAAGCTGCCAACGGCGATGTCGTCCAGGTGCCCGTGGCGCTGGGCGGCGTTGTCGTCGCCTATAACGTGCCCGGCTCGAGCGGCCATCTCAAGCTGGACCAGACGACGCTTGCGAGCATCTTCCTCGGCAAGATCACGAATTGGAACGATCCGGCCATCGCCAAGATCAACCCCGGCGCGAATCTTCCGAATCTATCCATCATCGTCGTGCATCGTGCCGACGGCAGCGGCACGACCTACATCTTCACCGACTACATGAGCAAGATCAGCCCTGAGTGGAAGTCCAAAGTCGGCACGTCCAAGACCGTGAGCTGGCCGGCAGCCTCGTCGGTGGGTGCCAAAGGCAACGAAGGCGTCGCCGGGCAGATCCGCAACACGCCGGGAGCCATAGGATATCTCGAACTCGCCTATGCGCTGGACAACGACATCTCGTACGCGGCGGTGCGCAACAGCGCCGGGCAGTTCGTGGTGCCCTCGGTGGACTCGGTGCGCGCCGCGGCGACGCAGAAGCCGAAGGTCAATCCGGATGACTTCTCCATCGTCGATCTTGGCGGAGCGGGCAGCTATCCGATCGCCGGCTACTCGTGGGTGATGTTGTGGAAGAACCAGCCCAATCCGGCCAAAGGCAAACAGCTCGTCAGCCTCTTCCACTGGTTGGTGACCGATGCGCAGGCTCTCGCGACGAAGATACGCTACGTCAACCTGCCGGCGAACGTCCAAGCTGAGGCGGATAAAGCGCTGGACAGTATCCGGACCTGATCGCGGCCCCACACCCGTTTCTCGCGGAAGGCGGTGCGCCTATGGGTAACAAACCTGCGCATCGCCTTCCTTTTAGATGTAGGACCAGGCGAACGCCCGTGCGATGTCATGAGATAGCGCCGACGCAATGAGCATTCCCGCGGCGATCGCCGCGCCCCGCTTCAAGCGCTCTGCGAGCGGTTTGGGCGATCGCGTCGTGCTGAGCGCGTTCACGCTAGCCGCATGGCTCGTCTTGATCATCGTGGTCGCGCTCTTCATCACGCTCGCGATCGCGGCGTGGCCCGCCGTCAAGACGGTCGGACTGAGCGCATTGCAGAGCGAGCGCTGGGATCCGAGCAGCGGACGCTTCGGCCTGCTCTCCTTCATCTACGGCACGGTGGTGACGTCGGCGATCGCGCTGGCGCTGGCCGGCCCGGTCGGCATCGGCGCGGCGCTCTTGCTCGCCGAAATCGCGCCACGCCGATTGGCGAGCCCGGTGGCGATGCTGATCGAATTACTGGCGGCGGTGCCGAGCGTCGTATTCGGCATCTGGGGTCTTTTCGTCTTGGCACCGGTGATGCGCAACGTCGTCGAGCCCGCGCTCGCCCACTCGTTGGGCTTCTTGCCGCTCTTCCAAGGTTATTTCTACGGCGTCGGGATGCTGACCGCGGGCATTTTGCTCGCGATCATGATCTTGCCGACGGTCACCGCGATCAGCCGCGATATCTTCGAGGCGGTGCCGCGCGACCAACGAGAGGCGATGCTCGCCCTGGGCGCCACCAAATGGGAGATGCTCACCCGCGCGGTGATACCGTATGCGCGCTCGGGCATCATCGGCGCGTTGGTGCTGGCACTAGGCCGAGCGCTGGGCGAGGCGATGGCCGTGGTCATGGTGATCGGCAACAAGCCCGCCATATCGTTCTCGCTGTTCGCCCCGGGCTATACCCTTGCGTCGGTGCTCGCCAATGAGTTCACGGAGGCGACCGGTCAGCAATACCTCGCGGTGCTCATCGGCATTGGATCGCTGCTCTTCATCTTGAGCATGGTCGTCAACGTCATCGCGCGAGTGCTCGTGCGCAGCGCGGGCGGACCACGGCTGAGGCGCGGCTGATGTCGCTCGGGCTGCGCCAAGCCTGGAATGGGTTCATGCTCGTCATCGCGTGGCTATGCGCCGGGGTGGCGGCCGCGCTCTTGGCGCTCATTGTCTTGTACGTGATCCAGCGCGGCGCACCCGCGCTCAACGCGCAGTTCTTCACGCAGTTGCCGACCCCGGTCGGCATCCCAGGCGGAGGCGTGGCCAATGCCATCCTCGGATCGATCGAGATCATCTCGATGGCATCGCTGATCGCCGTCCCCATCGGCGTCATGGCCGGCATCTACCTCGCGCTGCTCGGGCGAGGGCCGCTGGCGGAGGCGGTGCGATTTTTGAGCGACGTTCTCACGGGCGTGCCGTCCATCGCCATCGGCGTGTTCGCATACACGATCGTCGTCGTGCCGCAAAAGCATTTCTCGGCCGTGTCGGCCGCGGTCGCGCTCTCCATCATCATGCTGCCGATCATCGTGCGCACGACCGAAGAAGCGGTGCGCTTGGTAAGCCCATCGATCCGGGAGGGCGCTCTTGCGCTTGGGATCGAGTCGTGGAAATCGATCGTGCTGGTAACGGTCCCCTGTGCGCGCGCGGGGATCGTCACAGGAGCGCTGCTCGGCGTTGCGCGCGTCGCCGGCGAGTCGGCGCCGTTGCTCTTCACCGCATTTGGCAGCCAGTTCTGGAGCCACAGTCCGAATGCGCCTACCTCAGCGCTGCCACTGCTCGTCTTCCAATATGCCATCGCGCCGTATCGTGAATGGCAGCAGCTCGCCTGGGGCGGCGCGCTGACCCTGATCGCGCTGGTCTTCGCGCTCAACATCACTGCTCGGATGCTCTTCCCGGCGCGGGTGGTGCGATGAACGGCGCCATCGCGACCCCGGAAAAATCGCTCCAGACCGAACACTTGAGCGCCTATTACGGCACGCACTGCGCCGTCAAAGATGTCTCCATGGTGTTCGAGCCCGGTGCGATCACCGCGCTCATCGGACCGTCGGGATGCGGCAAATCGACGCTGCTTCGCTGTCTCAACCGCATGCATGAGATCATCCCGGGAACGCGCGTCGAGGGTGAGGTGCGGCTCGACGGCCAGAACCTCTACGAGGCGGGCGTCAATCCAACCGCCATGCGCCAACGCATCGGCATGGTCTTCCAACGGCCAAACCCCTTTCCGACGATGTCCATCATGGACAACGTGCTTGCCGGCGTCCGTCTGACCAATCAGACCCGCGATCGAGGTCGGCTCGCCGAGATCGCCGAGGCGAGTCTCCGCAAGGCCGCGCTCTGGAACGAAGTCAAGGACAAGCTCCATCACTCGGGGATATCGCTGTCGGGTGGACAGCAGCAGCGCTTGTGCATCGCGCGCGCGTTGGCGGTAGAGCCCGAGGTGCTCCTCATGGACGAGCCCGCCTCGGCGCTGGATCCCATCTCGACGACCAAGATCGAAGATCTCATGCGCGAGCTCAAAGGCACCTACACCTTCGTCATTGTGACCCACAATATGCAGCAGGCCGCCCGCGTCTCCGACTATACCGGATTCATGCTTGCCGATGAAGGCCAGCCGGGCACGCTGATCGAGTTCGACGCTTCCTCCAAGATCTTCACCACCCCGAAAGAGAAGCGGACTGAGGATTACATCACCGGGCGTTTCGGTTAGGAGCGATAACGGGAGGAGTTGAGATGATGCGTTCGATGCGACTAGCTGCGCGGATGATCGGCGCGATCGTCGGTGTTTGCGCCGGCTTGATGCTGCTAGTCGTCCCGGCGGCTGCGGCTTGGCAAGCGACGCTCCCTGATGGGCGCACGATCTCGCCCGATGGATTCACGACGCCCGTCGAGGGCTTCGCGTCGTCAGAGGCGCTGTCGCCTGACGGCAAATTGCTGGCGGTGCTCTCACAGCAGGGAGGAGCCGTCGACATCATCCTCACCGGCGAGGATTCCAAAATCGTCAACCGGCTCTCGACGCCGTGGGCAACGTCGATGACCTGGACGACCGATGGGCTGTACGTGACTCGAGGCTACACCGGCAGCATTTCGCGCTTCACCTACAATCCCGATGCGCAGGAGTACTGGATGCTGCACGAGGGAATCGGCTTGCACGTCGGCGGGCTGCTCAACGGCATCGCCGAGGATCCGGCGACGCACCGCCTCCTTGTTGCGCGCACAGCTAGTCAGGAAGTCGACGAGATCGACGACGCGACCGGCACGGTCACGGCCCGTTTCGCGGCCAGCGGGCAACCCTTTGCCGTCGGCTTCGTGGGGAACACCATCCTGGCTACGCTATACAATGCCGATCACATCGACGCTTGGCCCCAAGGCGCGACCGAGCCGACACAGGTCCCCACCGGCCCGCACCCGACGCAGTTGCTTATCGCGGGGCAGAATGCATACGTCGCCAACGCCGACGGGCACGACGTCTGCTTGGTCGATGGCCAAACGCTCAAGGTCACGCGTCGCTTCGAGTTGGGCACGAGCCTGCGTCCCCCGTTCGGCCAAACGCCGTCCGGCATGGCGCTCTCGCATGACGGCAAGCGTCTGTTCGTGGCGGAGTCAGGCTACAACGACGTCGCGGTCGTCGACGCGATCAGCGGCCGCGTGCTTTCCAGAATCCCCAGCGGCTGGTATCCGATGGGCGTCATCGCCGTCTCCGCTGCGACGATCGACAAAGATCCGCGGACCAAGGAGCAGCTCTACATCCTCAGCGCTCAAGGTCTGGGAACGCAACCGGACCCCGGGTCCGAATGGGACGGCACCTACACGGGACTGGTCCAGCACTTGGTTGTCGAACCGTCGCGCTTTGCCGCGTGGTCCGCCACGGTCGCCAAGAACGATCGTTTCACGGCGCCTGCATCCCCCGCAAGCGCTCTACCGGCCGTCAAGCATTTCATCTTTATCGTGCGCGAGAACAAACATTTCGATGAGGAGTTCGGCGACGAGCCTCGCGCGAACGCCGATCCGGATCTCCTCCTCTATGGTCGCAAGTACACGCCTAACGCCCATGCGCTGGCCGACCGCTACGTGCTGTTCGACAACTTCATGGGCAACGGCGAGGCGAGCATCTACGGCCACTCGTGGACGACGCAGGGGATCGCCAACGATTACCTTGAGCGTAACGCCCACACGCCGGACGACCCGGCGGCGGTCAGCGACCCTCGTGTCGCCTCGTCGATATGGCCGTATCCTCTCATGGGAGAAGATACGGTATCCATAGCGACCATGGATTTCGATTGGTTCCGCGACCTCTCCACGTTGCCGGCGCAGCCGCGCGTCAACGTCAGCGCGGTGTTCGGCCCGCGCGGCGAGCTCATCGACGAGTTGCGTCGAAAGGGCGTGTCGTTTCGCGTGTACGGCGAGCAGATGACCATGCTCTCGGACGGGCGAATCGCTCCCGGGCTGGCTGCACATGCAGACCGCGACTACCCCGGCGCGCATATCGATTTCGACGTGCTCGACACGGAGCGCGCTCGGCTTTTCCTCGCCGACGTGCGCGCGCACGGTCTGGCGCAGTACTCGTACCTCACGTTGCCGACCGATCACACCGCCGGCAATAAGAAAGGTTTCTACACGCCCGCTAGTTATGTAGCGAGCAACGACGTCGCGCTTGGCCAGATCATCGAGGGCCTCTCGAGCCGCCCGGAATGGTCGCAGACCGTCGTCTTCGTCACGACCGACGATCCCCAGGGCACGGGCGACCACGTGGACTCGCACCGCATGCCTGCTCTGCTCATCGGGCCGCACGCGCGCCGTGGCCTCGTGGACCACACCCGCTATAGTCTGCCCTCAGTGTTGCGGACGGTCGAAGTGCTGTTCGGATTGGACCCGCTGGACATCTACGATGCGGGAGCGACACCGATGCTCGACGCCCTTGGAGCGCAGGCACAGACGGCTCGCTATACAGCATTGCCCTCGCTCATCCCGATGGAGAAGAACGCAGGCAAAGCGCAAAGCGCGGCGCTGGTTCCCGACGGTCCCTGGTCTGCAAGCCTGCCGGATGAGGAGTGGTTGTCGATAAGAGGCCCAGCGTCGCTAGCGCAGCACCACGCCTATCTCATGGGCTTAGGCAAGGACCGAACCGTGGCCGCGGATGCCGATGGCGACTGAACTTTCGGCGCCATCGCGATGCTCAAGCTTGATTAACAAACCTTAACCAACGCATTATCAAGCGTTAACCAAACGGCGCTAGTCTAGACCGGAGGCTACACGCAGTCAGCCCTGGCCTGCTTTGCATTGGGAGATTAGCGTACGATGCGACAGCGATCCCACAGTTCGGCTTTCTTCAGACCACTACTCGCGATCGTCTTCATTTTTCTTGCGATCGGGGTTCAATCGCCGGCACATGCCGCGTCGAATAGCGACACACAAGCCTTTGTCCTGGGCACCGTGATCGATCAGCAAAGCGCCTTGCCCATCCAAGGCGCCACTGTCGTCTTGATGAAGAACGGAGTGGAGGTCGCCTCGGCAACGACGGACGCGTACGGCACGTTCACGATCCCGAATGTAAATCCGGGCGTCTACGATGTGAGCGTCCGGGCGAAAGGGTACGCGCGTTCGACCAGCCTTAACGTGCTCATGGCCAGTGGCGCGACCGTCCAGCTCAACGCCGCGCTTATCGCCGCGCAGAACTCGACAAACGTCCACACGCTGGGACGAGTGACGGTGACAGCCCAGGCGCTGACATCGGCGACGGCGATCACCCAGACCGTCAACATAGCCAATATCTCGCAGACGGGCCAGGTCCGCTTCGCCGATCAGCTCTCTACGCTCCCGGCGACGAACCTCGCTTCGAGTTCTTCGCCAGGCGACGACATCAACATCAACATCCGCGGATTTGGGTCAAGCGAAACAGGCGTGCTGCTGGATGACCGCCCGGTCGGCCCGCTGGGCGTGGACGCGCCGGATGCGTTTAATTTCGCGGACTCGCCGGTCACAGCGCTCGACAGCGTCGACGTCACCTATGGATCCGGCTCGCAGGGTCTGTACGGCAGCGATACGATCGCCGGCGCGGTCAACATGCACATGCTTTCGCCGTCCGCCACGCCGCAGTACTCGTTCACGCAACAGGTTGGCGGCTACGGGCTCTTGTCATCTGCGCTCAATCTGAGCGGCACGTACGGGAAGTTCGGATACGTCGCCGCAACCGGCGTATCTGGCTATGAAGGCGATTTCAACGGCAGCAACGTGTTCCAAAGCGCCCGCCCCGCCAACGTCTCCCCGGGCTCGGTCAATCCGCCATTCGTCTGCTCCAACTCCTCGGGAACGGATGTCAGCGCGTGCAACCAGGCGACTTCGACGTACGCGGTGAGCCAAAACTCAAAGCTCACAACCGAGCTGGCGCGCTTGCGTTACGGGGTGAGCGGCGCGACCACGGTGACGGTGTCCGGCTACTCGACTGTGCAGTGGGCCGACTCGACCGGCAACGGCGACAACGATTTCCTCCCCTATGACACACGGCTCGCACAGATCCAAACGGGTTCTGCGCCCGATTGTACCGCCGCTGGTGGCGTACCCGGATATACCGTGACCACCAACCCGGGGACCGGGGCGACCGCCTGCTTCACCGCGCAGCAATGGGCCGCCGCATCATCGGGCCCAGACGGTGGGGGCGCCGGCCGCAACCGCTCGACCAGCATGCGAGACTACGATGCCCGCGTGAACACGAAATTCGGCGTCAACAACATCTCGCTCGACTACTATGTGAACAATTACGTCTTCCAAAAGGACAGCTCGCTGGCCGGTGGCCTTGATGCGCAGGGAAATCCGCTAGGATCGCCCGTGTTCGCCGACTTCTACAACACGCACGGCTACCTGATCTCCGATGAGATCACGTCGGAGAACAACGACCTGGGGTTCGGCTGGGCGCTGCTCAACCAATCGCAAGCCGGCCAAACGCTCTTCGGCGTCGGCAACGATCCGGTGACCGGGGCGCCCCAATACGAATTTCAGCCGGCCTTCGACCCGGCGTTGTTCCGCGTGAACAATTATTTCATCCGCGACAGCCATCAGTTCGGCGAGCGCTGGTTCGCGTATATCAACGCCTGGGTCAAAGCATCCAACGTCACCGGGAAGACCACGTTCGATCCGCGCGTCTCGGCGCAATTCCGTCCTGACTCGAGCGACGTGCTGCGGCTCACCTACGGCCACTCCGACGGAGCGCCGGCTCCGCAGTTGAAGTCCACTGGGGTGCTCTTCCAGCCAGACCCGGGGTCGTCGCTCACCAACGTCTCCTGCGGATTGAACAGCTTGCCGACAGCTGGCGGCAACCCTAACCTCATCTCCGAATCGGCCAACGATTGGGAGTTCGGATACGGCCACAAATTCACGGGTGGCAGCGACGTGCAGTTGAACGCGTACGTGACGAGCGTGTCCAATCAACTGTTCGCTGCGACGCAGCCGCTGCTTGCGTTCGGCCTGAGCAACGTCGTGTTCGGGACTGGGGCGCTCAACTCGTATCTGACCAAGTTGATCGCACAAGGATGTCTGCCGCCGGGCGCGACGACGACGGACACGTATCCATTCCTTGGCGTCGACACCACGTACAATGCGGCAAGCGAGCTCGCCCGAGGCATCGAGCTCAATGGCCGGGCCAGGTTCTCGCCGATGATCTACCTCGACTACGGATATTCGATCGCATCGACCCAACAATTCAATATCCCAGACTCGATCCTGATCAACAACTGGACGCTGCTCAACGGCGGCCAACAGCTCGGCATTCCTCTGCACCAGGCCAACCTCTCCCTTGACGTCCAGCCCGGCAACTTTGAGGTTCGGCTCGACAATTACTACATCGACGGAAACAACCACTACGACCGCCCGGCCTATTGGTACAGCAATTTCTTCGTCAGTCACCCGATGGACCGCGGTCACGTACTCCTCACGCTCGGAGGAACCAACATCTTCAATCAGGCCGTCGAACAATACGGGTATATAGGTGCCGGCCTGCCCGTAGCTGCGAACCATTTCGCGCCGGTCGCACCGTTCACCGGGATCGGGCAAAACCTGGCCGGCATCAACTCGGCTGAGATGTTTGGCCTGCAGCCATCGCAGCTCACCTTCACCATCACAGCGAGGATGTAGCAGCCCACAACGTGCGTCGGGCGACCTTAAGCCGCCTTAATCCCCACTTCACATCCTCTTAACCCACAGCCCCTAGACTGGTCTACAGAAGACCTCTGCGGGCTTTTTTTCTTGTGCGCTACGAACAAGGGGCATTGGTGTAATGGCAAAAGGTCGGTCGCTTATGACACGAGCAATCCTCGTCGCATGTCTGATCGCGGCGATCTTGTCCACGACCAGCGTGGCGGAGGCCGCGGGCGGAAAGATCAGCGGCAAAGTCATAGAGGCCGGCTCAGGCACGCCGCTGTCGGGTGTCGCCATCGTCGCCACCGGACCGATGCGGGCCACCACGACCACCATGGGCGACGGATCGTTCACGCTTGCCGGTCTTGCTCCGGGCAACTACATCCTTATCATGAGCCTCGCTGGCTACGAGACCGCGCAAAGCAATTCAATCACCGTGGCGGAGGGTATGGCGCAAGCGGTCACGTTGACCATCGCGCGCGAATCCGCAAGCGCCACGACCGCTTTGGGTCCGGACCTCACCATACCGCCGCCGCTGTTCACCTACGCCGGCGACGCTCGAGCTTTTTATTTCGGGCGGACGAACGGGAATAGTTGCCTCACCTGCAAGACGACGGGCACACCGAACGCCACCGCCTTCAATTTCGGCGGCACGCTGCACGGGCAGATCAACATTCCACGGACGCCCTTCGTGCTCGGGGCCACCTACTTCGGCGCCTACCCGTTCGGTGCAAACTGGCCGGGCCCGCTCAACAACATCGGCTACAACCCGCAGGTCGACAACACGCTGCCGGGCTACTCGATCAGCACTTTCGGCGAGATGTATCTGCAGTACCAGACGGTGGGGACGTTCTTTCAAACCGGCAAGGAGGAGCTCACGACCAAGGAGTCGCCTTGGGCGCACACCTCGGACTCGCGTGACACGCCGGCGTCGTTCCAAGGCACGTTGTTCAACACCAGCCCGACCCACGATTTCAACTTCGGAGCGATGTACATGGCGCGCTTTCGAAGCCGCGTGACCTCGGCGTTCAACTCGAACACGCTGCTGACGAGCTGCAACACCGCCTATCCGGACGGCAAGGGCCCGGTTCCCGGCATCAAGGGCACGTTCACCGTTCCCGGCGACCCCTGCAACAAGCAGCACACCAACAACGGCTTCCTGCAGCTCTCGGCGTCGTACATCTTCGGCAACAGCGGCCTCGTCGCCAACGCGTTCCAGTACCAGTATTACGATATCGCGAGCATGACGTACGTCAACGCTCAGTGGAACTTCATGAAGGCTTCGAAGTTCAACCCGTTCGTCGCCGGTCAGTACGTGGGCGAGAGCCAGTTCGGTCAGGCCTTCATCGGGACGGTGCACAGCTACACGTTCGGCGGTCAATTCGGCGCGACGATAAACCACAACCTCAATTTCGCGGCGAGCTATAACGGATCGCCGTACACCACCTACGTGGTGCCGGTCAAAGACTGCGACGGCAGCGCGTCGTCCCCGGCGAAAGCCTCACCGGGCGTCATCTTCGGCGGGGTCGCCAATAAGTCGATCAAAGGACTGCCCAAAGCCGACGTGACCTGCTACGGAGGCGGCATCGCTTCGCCGTACACCGACAACTACGCGACCGACCCGCTCTATACGACGCAGATCTCGCAAGGCATGGCCGACGTCCACAAGCCCGGCACCGGAGCGAAGGCCGCGCTGACGTGGCAGAGCGACAACCGGCGCGTGCGGGCCATCCTCTCCGATGCCTGGTACAATTACTCGCTGCCGGGCGCCGGCAACGGGGATTCGCGCAGCGAGTTCAACTTCGACGTGCAATACTTTTTCAATCCGGTCTACGCCAACCGGCCATATAAAGGGCTATCGATCCGCCAGCGCTACGCGGATCGCACGCAGCCGTTCTCGCCGTACGAGTTCAAGTACAGCCGCACGCAACTAGAGTACACCTTCTAGCCGTAGCGGAGGGTACCACAGAACCGACGCACAATGACGCTCCATGGCAAGGCCCTGGGAGCGCCTATTTATCTCGGCGGCAAGGCTTTGCGCATGGTTGGTCATCGCGACGCCGTTCGCAATCGTAGCCGTGCTCATCGCGGCTGCTCTCGCCGGACGGCAACAACCCGATGTGGTCTTCTTTTTGGGCAATCTCGTCGTCCAGCTTTTCGCGACGCTGCTGGTGGCGGTCGTCGGCGCCGGCATCGGGGCGAGCATCGGAATCGGGACCGCGCTGCTCACCGGCGAGCTGACCTCGGCCAATCTTGGGCGAGGATTAGGACTTGCCATCAACGTCCTGTCCGCGTTTCCCGCCGTGGTGCTCGGCTGGTTCGGGGCGACCTTGATCCTGCCCGTGGTGCTGGGCAAACAGGCGGGCGCGCTGTTCGCGGCCGCCGGTACGGTCGTCGTGGTCGCCGTCATTCCACGAGCCTACATGCTTGCGGCACGGTCCTTTGAGGCGCTCCCCGGCTCGTTGCGGGAAGCCGCCGCGGCCGCGGGCGCCAATGCTTCGCGCGTCGCCGCACACGTCACGCTGCCGGCGTGCGGCAAGCGCATCACGGGCATCTACCTTGACGCGTTCTCACGCGCCGTCGGTGAGGCGGCGGCCGTGACCGTCGTGTTCCTCGCCGCGGCCAATGCTGGTTACCCGGTGTCCCTGTTCACCATCCCGAGCAGCATCATGACCCACGCTCGCTCGATGCAACTGATCGACGCGAGCATCGCCCAGTCGGCATTTCTCATCTTGGTGCTGGCCGCGGTCAGCAAGACCATGGCGGCGCGCCGGATCGGTGACCTGCAATGGGTCTGATCGGTTTGAGCAAACGGGATGAGTTCCATCCGCGCGATTCGCTTGTAACGGTGGCTGCATGCGCCGCTGCGCTGGCCGCAGCCATGGCTGCCGTCGCCATCGCCGTTGCGCTCGTGGCGTTCGGCCTCAAGGAAGTTGCCTGGGTGCTCTCGGTGCCTGGCCGCGAAGGCGTTATCAGCGCGCTCGTCATGACCGTCGTCATCGTGGCCATCGCTGCGCCATTGACGTTCGCCGTCTCGCTGTTCGCGGCTTCGAGCGCCGGCGATCCGATCATCGGTGGGATCGCGGGCAGAGCGCTGCGCGAGTCGTTCGCCTGGTCATCCGGCATTCCACCGGTCGTGGTGGGCACTGCAGTGCTGCTGTGCGCGATCGCGCTCGACCGTCACAGCGCGCTCGCTGCAGCGATCGCTGCCTTGACGCTGCTCAACCTGCCCAATGCCACGGCACGCCTCGCGCACGCCTTTGACAGCGTGCCGCGCAGGGCGCGTGAGGCTGCCGCCGCGTTGGGCGCGTCGCCGGCGGCGGTGTTCTTCGGCCTCGTGCAGCCCAGCGCCGCGTGGGCGGTGGCGGCGGTGTTCTTCGTGCTGCTGGCGCAGATGGTGGGCGAGACGTCCGCCGTGGCATTGGCGATCAGCGCGAGCGCAGGCCCAGAGCCGCTCGCCGTGCAGATCTGGCATTTCGCCTCCAACATCAGCCTGGCCGGCACCGAGTCTGCGTCCTGCATCGTGCTCGTGCTGGCGGTGGGCCTATGCCTTGGTCTTTCGAAAGTGTGCGCGCATCGGCACCTCGAAACGTTGGCGACGTCTCGATGAGCGAAGGACGAGGCCCCACGGTTGAGACCAAGCTCGAAACGTCGGCGCTGCACGTCTGGTTCGCCGACCGGCACGCGCTGCGCGGCGTCAATGTTTCGGTGGTCGCGGGCCGAACGGTCGCGTTCATCGGTGCTTCCAACAGTGGCAAGAGCACGTTGTTGCGCTCGTTCAACCGTCTTCACGATCTCAATCCGCTGGCGCGCACCCTCGGCAGCGTCAAGCTCGATGGCGCCGAGATCCTAGGCCGCGACGTCGACGTGCTAGCGCTGCGCCGCCGCGTCGGTATGATCTTCACCAAGCCGACCTTGTTGACGGCGACCGTGTTCGACAACGTTGCGTTCGGGTTGCGGGCCAAAGGACTGACCGATCGGATCGTGCTGGAGGAACGATGCGAGCGCGCGCTGCGCCGCGCGATGCTCTGGGATTCGGTGAGCACCCGTCTCGACCGTCCCGCGGCCGATCTGGCGGCGGATCAACAGCAGCGCCTGTGCCTGGCGCGCGCGCTCGCGCTCGATCCCGAAGTGTTGCTGTTCGACGATCCCACCGCCATGCTCGATCCGGTGGCTGGTCTGGCCCTGGAGGACGTCATCTTGCCGTTGCGCCGGGATCACACCGTGCTCATCGCCACGAACAATTTGGAACAGGCCGCGCGGCTATCGGATGCGACCTGCTACCTCTCCAACGGTGAAGTCGTCGAGACCGGAGAAACACCGCTCATCTTTAGCCGACCCACCGATACCCGCACCGAAGACTTTCTGGCCGGCAGGCCTTCGCCCTAGGCGCCGTGTCACCGCCAAACCCATGATGAGGAGATCGCCATGAAACTGGACGTGACGACGCCGAAGCTCGGACCGTTACGCGCCGACGGCATGCACTACTACGACAGCGCGCTCGATGTCATCGGCTGGACGCCGCTCATCAAGCTGCAACGCGTCATGGACGGGGTGGCCTGCACGGCGCTGGCCAAGGTCGAATTATTCAATCCCGGTGGTTCTGTGAAGGATCGTCCGGTGCTCACCATGATCAGCGACGCCGAACAGCGAGGCTCGCTCAAGCCCGGAGGGACGATCGTCGAGGCGACTTCGGGGAACACGGGCACCGGCCTCGCGATGGTGGCGGCCATCAAAGGCTACCGCTGTATCCTCGTCATGCCCGACAAGGTGAGCGATGAAAAGGTTCGGTTGCTGCGCGCCTACGGCGCCGAGGTCGTGATCACGCCGACCAGTGCGCCGGCGAGCAGTCCGGAATCGTACTACGGCGTCGCCGCACGGCTGGCGAGCGAGATACCCGGCGCCTTCCAACCGAATCAGTTCGCCAATCTGCTCAATCCGGCCGCGCACGAACAAACCACCGGCCCCGAGATCTGGCAGCAGACCGATGGGAAGATCACCCATTTCGTCAGCGGCATCGGGACGGGCGGCACCATCTCGGGCGTGTCGCACTATCTGAAGAAGCGCAGCGACGCGATCCGCGTCATCGGGGCGGATCCCGAAGGATCGATCTATTCCGGCGACACCGCGAAGTCGTACAAGGTCGAGGGCATCGGCGAAGATTTCTTGCCCGCGACCGTGGATCTACGCGCCATCGACCGCATCGAGCGCGTCTCTGACAAGGAATCGTTCCTCATGGCGCGCCGCGTGTGCCGCGAAGAGGGCCTGCTGGTCGGTGGGTCCTCAGGCACGGCGCTGGTCGCGGCCCGGCGCGTTGCGCAGGAGCTGCCGGCGGACGCTGTCATGGTTGTGCTGCTGCCCGATAACGGGCGCGGCTACTTGTCCAAGATCTTCAACGACGAATGGATGCGCACCAATGGTTTCTTAGGCGAGGCCGGGCTGGCGGCGACGGTCGGGGAGGTGCTGCGCGCCAAAGGCGAGCTGCCCAAGCTGATCACGCTGTCGCCCACCGACACGGTACGCCGGGCGGTGGAACTGATGCGCGAGTTCCAGATCTCGCAGATCCCGGTGATGGAGGACAGCGCGATGGTGGGCAGCATCAACGAGGTCGCGGTCATGCAGCTGATCTTCGACCATGCCGACATCGTGCACGGCGCGGTCAAAGACGTGATGGGCCGGCCGTTCGCGATGCTCGATGAAAAAGAAGCGGTCGGTCACGCGTACAAAGAGCTGTCGCTCGGCCACGGCGCCGTCGTCGTCGGCCACGAAGGTAAAGCGATCGGCGTGCTCACCAAGATGGATATCATCAACTACCTGTCCGCGACCTGACGTTAGGAACACGATGGAATTCGCGACCAAGGCTATCCACGTCGGCCAGGAGCCAGACAAGACGACCGGCGCCACGATCGTGCCGATCTACCAGACCTCGACCTACACGCAACCCGCGCCCGGCCAGCATCTTGGCTACGATTATTCGCGCAGCATCAACCCGACGCGCGTGGCGTTGGAGCTCTGCTTGGCGTCGCTAGAGAACGCCAAGCACGGTCTTGCGTTTGCCAGCGGGATGGCGGCGACGTCGGCCGCGCTCAACCTGCTCTCCGCCGGCGACCACGTCGTCGTCACGGACGATCTGTATGGCGGCACCTTCCGGCTCTTCGACAAAGTGCTGGCACGTTACGGACTGACGTTCTCCTACGTCGACGCGAGCGACGCCGCCAACATCGCGGCCGCCATGCGCAAGACCACCCGCATGGTCTGGCTGGAGTCGCCGACCAATCCGCTCATGAAGATCGTGGATATCGCGGCGGCAGCCACTGTGTGCCGGTCATGGGAGGCGTTGCTGGCGGTCGACAACACCTTTGCCACGCCGTACCTGCAAAATCCGCTGGATCTAGGCGCCGATATCGTCGTCCACTCGACGACCAAGTACATCGGCGGGCACTCCGACGCCATCGGGGGATTCGTCGCGGTGAACCGCGACGATCTTCATCAGGTGATCCGCTTCCATCAGAACTCGGTCGGAGGGGTGCCTGGTCCTTTCGACTGCTTCTTGACGTTGCGCGGTGCGAAGACGCTTGCGCTGCGCATGCGCGAGCACGAGGTCAATGCCGCGGCGGTCGCTGAGTTCTTGGCCGGCGCGGTCGGACATCGAGAAGCTCTACTACCCAGGTCTGCCTACGCACCCGGGTCATGAACTTGCGCGCCGGCAGATGCGGGGCTTCGGCGGCATGATCTCGTTCATCCCACGCGGAGGCGCGGATCGAGCCCGGGCGATCGCCAAGGCGACCAAGATCTTCTCGCTGGCAGAGAGCCTGGGCGGTGTCGAATCGCTCATCTGTCATCCGGTGTCGATGACGCACGGCGCCATCCCCAAAGAGATGCGCGACGCGCGCGGTGTGGACGACGCGCTCTTGCGCCTCTCGGTCGGCATCGAAGCGCGCAGCGACATCATCACCGACCTCGAGCAGGCGCTGCGAAATTGAGCGCTTGGAGCAGCACAAAAGAGGGCGGGCTGCTGGGCTAGATCGGTCTTTCGGCGGGAACCGGCTCGGACGATGTGCCTAAGCGCGCGCTGATCTCCGCCGCTTCGCGCATGACCGCGGAAGCGATCGCATCCAAACGTTGGCTGTCGATATGCCGCGAGAAGCCTGCCACCCACAGCACTGCCACGAGCTGGCGTTGCGGACCCGTGACCGCGGCGGCCGCGGCGCGAACGCCGTCGACATACTCGTCCACATCGATCGCGGCGCCACGAGCCTGCGTCTCCTCGACCGCCAGCTCGTAGGCTTGGGGTTTGACGATGCTGGCGGACGTGAAGGCCGGCAGGACGGTGTCTTCCAAAAAGGCGCGGCGCCGGCCCGGCTCCCACGACGACAGGACAACTTTGCCGACAGCGCCCGCCAGCAGAGGGATAGACGATCCGACCGGGGCTGATATGGAAAGCGTCGGCCGGCCATGCACGATATCGAGGATCGTCACCTGGCCGTCGCCCGGCACCCCGAGGAAGCTGGTCTGTTCGGTCGCCGCCGCCAGGCGCTCGAGCGCCGCGCGGGCCACTTGGCGTAGATCGGCCTGGTTACCGGCGCGCGATGCGAGCGCGAATAAACGCGGGCCGAGCGCATAGCGCTTGGAGCCGTTGACCGCCTCGAGCACGCCGAGCGACTCGAGCGTTGTCACGAGGCCATGGACCGTGCTCTTGCCCATCTGCAGCTTACGCGAAAGCTCGGACACGCCGAGCGGCCTGTCGGAGAGGCTGATCGTCTCGAGCAGTCGGAATGCCTTGAGGACGGCGGGAACACGAGTCGCTTGGACGGCCGAGCCGTTCGAACCGGGTGTAGCGCCCTCGCTGTCGGGGGCCGCCCCGTTCTGTGGCGGGAACATCCGGCGAGATTTGCGCTTGCTAGGCCGCTACCTTTCGCGCGGCGCGCGAGCCCCGAATTTGAAGACCCAGGTCACGTAGCAGGGACCCTTTTGGCACCAATCGCGAACGCAAGGTCGCACTCTGGGACACGCATAACTACAGGGCGGGCTCAAGAGTTTTTGCGCCCGGGAGGTTTCCACGTGCAATTTGAGTCCGAAGCGCAGCGGGTTCTCGACACCGCTGCCAGCCTCGGTGCTGACTACGCCGATGTCCGTTTCGGAGAGACGCGCGACGAGCACATCGAAGTGCGCAACGGCGTCGTCAGCAGTCTCTCGGACGGCGAGAGCGCTGGTTTCTCCACGCGCGTGCTCGTCAACGGCTCGTGGGGCTTCGCGTCGAGCGCCACGATCGAGCCCGCGGAGCTCGACCGCATCGCAGGCCTCGCGGTCAACATCGCCCGCGCCAGCGCCAAGGTCAAGGGTCAGAGCATCTCGCTCGTGCCGTCCAAGACGTACACGGACTCGTACAAGACCCCGGTGCAGATCGATCCATCCACGGTGTCGTTAGGCGAGCGCGTCGCTCATCTACTGGCCGCAGAAAAAGAGGTCCGCGCCGCCGGGGCCGTGACGGTGGCGCGCGCCTGGATGGACATCTGGCGCACGAAAAAATACTTCGCCAACAGCGAAGGCAGCAAGATCGACCAAGAGCTTTTGCAATGCGGCAGCGCGATCCACGCGCTCGCGGTCGGCGAGCATGACGTGCAGGACCGCTGCTATCCCGGGACCGGTGGCCTGTACCAGACCGGCGGCTACGAGATCATCCGCAAGGCGAACCTCGTCGAGAACGCACGGCGCATCGGTGAGGAAGCGATCGCGCTGCTGACGGCCGATCAATGTCCCTCGCAGACGACCGACATCATCCTCTCGGGCGATCAAGTGTCGCTGCAGATCCACGAATCGATCGGTCACGCGCTCGAACTCGATCGCGTGCTCGGCTGGGAGGCGAATTTCTCGGGCACATCCTTCGCGACCCTGGACAAGCTCGGCAGTTTCCGCTATGGCAGCGATAAGGTCAACGTGGTCATCGACATGACCTGTCCGCTTGCGCTGGCGACGCACGGCTATGACGATGAGGGCGTCAAGGCGACGCCGGTCGATCTCATCCGCGATGGCGTGCTCGTCGGCTACATGGCTGGACGCGATACCGCCAAGACCGCGCGCGTCGAGCTGAGCGGCTGCGTGCGCGCCGAATACTGGGGTCGCCTGCCCATGATCCGCATCGGCAACGTCAACCTGCAGCCTGGCACGGTCAGCGCGGATGGGCTCTTCGACGACATCAAAAACGGCGTGTACATGGAGAGCAACCGGTCGTGGTCCATCGACGACAAGCGGCTGAACTTCCAATTCGGCTGCCAGATCGGGTACGAGATCAAGAACGGCAAGAAAGGCAAGCTGCTCAAGAACCCGACCTACGCCGGAATGACGCCGAATTTCTGGCGCTCGTGCGACGCGATCGGCGATGTCGCGTCCTGGGTCGCCTGGGGCACGCCCAACTGCGGCAAAGGCGAACCCCTGCAGACGGCTCGTTCGTGTCAAGGCGCCTCGCCGACGCGTTTTCGCAACGTCCAGGTAGGCGTGGGCTATGAGCGCTAAGAGTTCGCCGACCAAGGCGCGTTGCAGGCGGTGCTCGACCGTGCGCTCGCGCTCTCCAAGGCCGACGAGACCGAAGCGCTCATCGGCGCGAGCGATTCGTCGCTGACGCGCTTCATGCACAACTTCGTCCACGAAAGCGTCTCGAAGCGCAACTGTCAGCTGTCCGTGCGTGCCGTCGTGGGTAAGCGCATCGGCGTCGCCGGCACGAACAAGCTCGATGAGGCGGGCATCGCAGCCGTCGTCGCGCGCGCGTTCGAGATCGCCAAGATCTCGACCGAAGACGCGGATTTCCCCGGGCTGCCCGGTCCGGCTGATGGATTGGTGGAGGCGCCCAGCCCCTTCGACGAGACGACCGCCGCGGCCACGGCGGCTATGCGCGCCGCAGCCGTCAACGACGTCACGAAGATCATGCGCTCCACAACTTGTACGCGGCCGGTTACGTCTCGACCCAATCCGATGCGTTCGCGATCGCCAACTGCAAAGGCGTGAAACGCTTTCACGCTCGACCGACTGCGCGATCAACATCAAAGCCATTGGAGCCGACTCGAGCGGATACGCCGAGGGCTTCTCGCGCCGCTTTGACGATCTGGAGCCGGCCAAGCTCGCCGAGCGGGCCGCGAAGAAAGCTGTCGCGGGCAAGAACCCGCGCGCGCTCGAGCCCGGCGAGTACACGGTGATCATGGAACCGGCGGCATTTCGCGAATTCGTGGGGTACCTCTCATGGATCGGGTTCGGCGCGCAGTCATTCGAAGAAGGTTCGTCGTTCATGAGCGGGCGGATAGGCGACAAGATCGTCGGCGACAACATCACGATCCGCGACGACTACACGCACCCGCTGGGCAACGGCATACCGTTCGACTTCGAGGGTATTCCGCGCAAGCAGGTGACGCTGATCGAGCGGGGGATCGCGCGCGACGTCGTGTACGACTCGTACTACGGGGCGAAGCTTCGCCACGTCAACACCGGTCACGCGCTGCCTGCGCCGAACTCCGACGGACCGATGCCGCTCAACGTCGTGGTCGACCCAGGAGCGTCATCGGTCGAAGACATGATCAACGCTACCCAGCATGGTGTGCTCGTGACGCGCACCTGGTACATCCGTCTGGTCGATCAGAAGCAGACCATCATCACCGGCATGACGCGCGATGGGTTGTTCCTGATCGAACGTGGACGGATCACCAAGGGTCTCAAGAACATGCGCTTCAACGAATCGGTCATCGGTGCACTGGGCCGTTGCGAGCTCGCCTCAGCCTTGGTGCGTTCGGAGAGCCACGTCTTGCCCGCCGTGAAGTTCGAGGACTTCCACTTCTCCTCGGGCACGGAGTTCTAGGACCAGCCGGAGGTCACGACCGCTGCTATGCTACCCGCTTGGGGCCGGCGCAGGCGGCAAGGCCTGGTGCTGCTCGCCCGGCATGAGCGGGCGCACGACGGGTGAGAGCCAGCCAGGTGAGAGATGCAGCGCTGCCGCGATCTGCGTCGCGTCGTCTTGCAGCGCGCGAGCGTGTTCGCCCGACGAACAGGAGAGATCGGGCGAGCGCCCGTGCTCCCACCACACAAAGAGCGACGTGCCGAAAGAGACGCTCTTCATGCACGGTGTCGTCTCCAGGTCTTGGAGCGGACCCGCTGCCTTGAGATCGTGAAAAAATTTAGCGGCCAGCCGGTCGGCGATGTTCGCCGTGGCGCGGCGTGAGGCTGCAGCGTACTCGACGCTGCCCGACGGCTGCACGACGATGCGGTACCCTGCAGTGTTGGTCGAACCGGTGTTGAGGATCACGGCGGCCCCGGCCGGCACTGGGAGGTACGGCGGCACGCGCGGGGAGCGTACCATATCGGCTCGAGCCGATTGGGTAGCGGCGGCCAGCGTCAGGAGGACCACCCAGATCCACGTCTTCATGTCCGGGCAACGCAGGCACGGTCCATTATGTTCCATAAATCACCCAATGACGTGACTAAGCGCGATTCCGTAAGACGCTCGTCATCCTTTGCAGCAGCCGCCCTAGCGCTGGCGCTGTTGACGGCCGCCGCTAACCCAGCGTCCAATGCCACCCCGCCGGCGCCCGGCAACGCGCAGGCGCTCGCCACCAGTGCACCGCCGGCCGATGTGCGCGCTCGTGTCAGCGCGGCACGCACGCTTCTGGTCGCAAACTTCGCCAACGTCAAGGCGCGCACCGGCTCGGCTGGCGAACTTATCGCGCGCCTCGATGCCGACCTCTCGGCGTTTTCGGCGAACTCCACCGATCGCAACACGGAGTTTGACACCACGCTCGTTGCGCAGCTCGACGCGAGCTTGGTGGAGCAGCTCGTCAGCGGCGCGTATCAGCCCCCGGCCGGCGTGCGCGGCGCGGCAGCTCTCGTCTTCGCTTCGAGTGCCGACAAGACGATGCAGCCACTGGCCGTCTATGTGCCGCCGAGTTACAATCCGAACAAAGCGGCTCCACTCATCATCATGCTGCACGGGCAGGGACAGACGGAAAACGAACTGCTCGCCACCCCGTGGTTGCGCGCGTTGGCGCAAGAGATGGGCGCGATCTTCGCCGCGCCCTACGCTCGCGGCGATGACGAAGCTGACGCCTCGGGGATGAGCGACGTGTACGATGCGCTCGCGCTCCTGTCGTCCGCGTATAACATCGACCGGCGCCGCATCTATCTCGCCGGCTTCTCGCTCGGCGGCATAGCGCTGTTCATGGTGGCACCGGTGCATGGCGAGTATTGGTCCGCGCTGCTCAGCGTCGCAGGCACGCTCACCAACGATGACAAGGACAACGTCGCACGCGCCATGCGTGGCAAGGCTGTCTTCCTCGTGGCCGGATCTGACGACACGCTGATCAAGGCGCAGTACGTGCACGGGGCTGCCAACTATCTCGCGGCCAACGGCGTCGAGAGCAGGTATTACGAGCAGCCGCAAGGGGTACACTCACTGAGCAGCCTGCAACCCGCCGTCGAGCGGGCATGGCGTGACATGTTCTCCGGCGTGCGCGATGTCGCACCCGAAATCGACGTTCCCACGCCATCACCGAGGCCAACCCTGCGGACCTAGCATGGCGCAGCGGGCCGGACGACGAACAGAACGCCGGGCCGTTGCGCGCTCGACGTGACCATCGCCCTGGTGGCGGAATTGGTAGACGCGCTGGTTTCAGGTACCAGTGGCTGCAAGGCCATAGGGGTTCGAGTCCCTTCCAGGGCACGCTTGTATGGAGGTTCCATGTCTTCGACACTTGACCGTTCTGCTGTGCAATCATCGTTCAATGTCTGGCAGATGGCGCAGCGACAGCTCGACAACATCGCCGAGATCACCGGGCTCGACCCATCCATCCACGGATATCTGCGCGAGCCCAAGCGCGTCTTGACCGTCTCCGTGCCGGTGCGCATGGATTCGGGCGAGCATCGCGTGTTCGAAGGCTATCGCGTGCAGCACAACATGTCGCGCGGTCCGGGTAAGGGCGGCATCCGCTACCATCCCGACGTGACCTTGGACGAGGTCAAAGCGCTGGCGATGTGGATGTCATGGAAATGCGCGCTGGTGAATATCCCGTTCGGCGGCGCAAAAGGCGGCGTCATCTGCGACCCCAAAGCGATGTCTCTGCAGGAGCTTGAGAACCTCACCCGCCGTTTCACGAGCGAGATCTCCATCATCATCGGCCCCGAGAAAGACATCCCGGCGCCCGACGTCTACACCACCCCGCAGATCATGGCGTGGATCATGGACACCTTCTCGATGCAGAAGGGCTATTCGATCCCCGGCGTCGTCACGGGCAAGCCGATCGCGATCGGCGGATCGCTCGGCCGCGACAAGGCCACGGCGCGCGGCTGTCTCAACGTCGTCGACGAAGCCATGAAGGAGCTCGGTCTCAAGTCGGGCGCGCGCGTCTCCATCCAAGGATTCGGCAATGCCGGGCTGCACGCCGCAGAGCTCGTTCGGCGCGGCGGGTTACAGCATCGTCGCTGTTTCCGACAGCCGCGGTGGGCGTCGCCAACCCCAAGGGCCTGGACGTCCAGAAGCTCATCGCCTTCAAAGGCGAGCATGGCACGGTGGTCGGCTTCGCGGGCGGCGAGGCGATCTCGAACAAGGACGTGCTCGAATACGAGTGTGAGGTGTTGGTCCCGGCCGCGCTGGAGAAGGTCATCACCGCCGACAACGCGCCGCGCATCCGTGCGAAGATCGTCGCCGAGGCGGCCAACGGCCCGACCTTGCCGGAAGCAGACGACATCCTGCACGACCGTGGGATCATGGTGCTGCCCGACATCTTGGCGAACGCTGGTGGCGTCACGGTCTCGTATTTCGAGTGGGTGCAGAATCTGCAAGAGCTCTTCTGGGAGGAGCAGGCGGTCAACGAACGGTTGCGCCGCATCATGGAACGCTCGTTTCGCGACACGCTCGAGCAGGCGCGCCGGCTCAAGGTCAACATGCGCCGCGGTGCGTATGCCGTCGCGGTCGGCAGAGTGGCCGAGGCGACCAAATTGCGCGGCGTCTACCCGTGAGCTAGCGCATATAGCAAGCGGTCTCGTGTTTTGAGCACCGAGCGCACCCTGCCACAAATGCATGAGCCACAGCGTTGCTGTGGCTCATGCGCTCTAGACCGACTCGCCGTCAGACGGGTGTCGCGTCAGTTTCACTCCCTGGGAAGGCCGTCACCTCGGCACCCAAGGAGACAGGTGTGAGGCTCGAGTTTGGCACGTCCGCATGCAGATCTTTCCCGAGAACTCCCACAATACGTTGACGGCGTTCTCGCGCCCTCACAGCTCCTCCTTGCTGGCTGGTTTCTTGCGGGTTGCATAGGAGGAGGAAACGTTCAGCGACGGACAAAGAGCGCTCGCCCCCACCGCATAGCGGCTGCGCTGGCGCTACGAACATACGCACGTAGGGGTTTCGCCGTGTCACGTGAGTACGATAGCTGAAGGCGCAGCATTGCACGCGTCTGGATTTGCTGGCCGGGCGACCAGCGAAGAGGATCAGGAGAACACATCTATGGGAGCAGCAGAACGCATCGGCGTCGTGGGCGCCGGACGGATGGGCGCTAATATCGCGCGGCGCCTCAAAGACGTAGGCTACACGATCAGCGCGATCTACGACGTCCGGCCGCAGACCGCGACCGAAGTGGCCAAGGAGCTGGGCGCCGAGGCGGCGAGCACACTCGCACGCGTCACCGAGCTGAGCGACGTGATCATCACGGTCGTCACCGACGACGCCGCCATGCGCACGATCTTCGCCACGTCCGGTGACAGCCTGCTGACGGGCAGCTCGGGACGACTGTTCATCAACTGCGCAACGATCACGCCGCAGGTGCACGTGGATGTGGAGAAGCTGGCCGCTCAACATGGCGCGCAAAGTCTCGAGGGATGCATGGCCAGCTCCATCCCTCAAGCCCGCGACGGAACGCTCTATCTGATGGTTGGGGGAAGCAAAGAGGCGTTCGACCGCGCCAAGCCCATCCTCGACAAGATGAGCTCTCAATTGACCTACGTCGGCAAAGCGGGTCAGGCAGCGAAGGTCAAAGCACTCGTGAACATGGTGATGAACATCAACACGGCGGGACTAGCCGAGGGGCTCGGCTTGGCAGACGCTTTGGGTTTGGACCTGACGACGTTGCGCGAGATCTTCAGCCAGACCGGGGCGGGCTCGCGCGTGCTCGTCACCGACGGCGAGGATATGCAAAACCGCGCCCATGACTGCTATTTCTCAGCGGCCCATGCCGCCAAGGACAGCGGCATCGCGCTCTCGCTCGCGCAAGAGGCGGGTCTCAACCTGCCGCTGGCGCAAGCGACAAAGGCACAATTCGACAGAATGGTAGCGCAGGGGCTTGGCGAACTGGACAAATCCGGCATCGCCGAACTCACGTTCAAGTCACGACATGCGCGCGAGCGCACGCCCGCGTAACAAACGCGGTCGATGCTCACGCCCTAAACCAACCACTTCGCCGCACGACCAAAAGGAGGTTTCTCATGGCGGTAGCTTCTGGGACCAAGGTCACTCCGCTCATCAGCTCGGGAACGGTGGGGCCGCTCGGCGTCACGCATCTCCCGCGGCTGTGGACCAAATTGACGCTCGCCTCTGCCGGCCTACTGCCGGAGGGCTACGACGAGTGCGGACCCGGCTTTGACGCGATGACGATCGCGGACCTCGGACTCAACAAGGAAGAGGTCATGACCTACGTGCGCACGCGCAAACCGACCTACGTCGAATTCGAAGAGTTCGTGAAACAAAAGGGCAAGACCGACGCCGACACGATCAAAAAGCATAATGCTGCCGTGCTTGGCTATCATCACTCGGACGACAAAGCAGCGCACATGCACCAGGACTTGGGCTCCAAGCAGCACCACGTCAAGGATGCGGTCACGCTCAACACGTTGGAAGACCTGCACGAGCTGCACCAGACCGTCACCAAGTAGCCATACTGCGGTCGCATCGGCCGCTGTACGGTCTTAGAGAGCGCGAGTGAACCCCGCGCTCTCTGTATTTTTGTTGGATGTCAGGCTGCTAAGAACGTTCTCGTCGCGGCGATGAACCGGTCGAAGGCCGTGCGATGCAAGTTGTGGCCCTGGTCGGCGAAGGTCTCGATCGTCACGCACCGGCCGCCGCGCGCGCGGATCGATTCCACGTCCTTCGGGCTCATGACCGAATCGTCCGGGCCCGCGGCGAGGATGAGCAACGGTTTGGGATAGTCCGCGACCACGTCGTGCAGATCCCAACCGCCCTGGTCGACTTTGTTCTCGCTTCCCAAGTGCGCGATCGCATCCGCTTTCATGCGCTCGACCGCGTGAAGCTTCCCATCCACGTCGCTTGGATGCCACGCCGTCAAGCGCTGGCGTAATTGGACCGCGAGCTCGGCGGGTGCGAGCGCAAGATCGCGCTCCGCGTCATCGAGGTACTCACGCCGCCAGCTGCCTGGTTCGACGCGGACCATCGGGTCGACGGCGACTGCTTTGGTGGCGAACGGTTCGCGGCCGCCTAGGATGGCGACCGCACCGCCCCACGAGTGACCGATGAGCGCGGCCGGTTCACCGATAGCGTCGGCGACCGCGCGCAGATCATCCAGCGAACGCTGCAGCGTCATCGGACCGGCGACGTCGGCGCTGTCGCCGTGGCCCCGCTGATCGTAGGCGAACACTCGATACGTGCCCGTGAGAGCAGCAGCCGTCCGCAGCCACGACTTGCGCGAGCTTGTGATGCCGTGGATGCATATCACGGCTGGACCTGTGGCGCCCCACGACTCAAGCGTCGTGACCGCGCCGTCGCCAAGATCGATCGTCCGTTCCAAGCGGTCTCCTAGAGGGCTGGCGCGGGTGTTGCCATGCCGTCGATGTCCCGTTTCGATAATGCGATGCATGGTGCCCTGTGCGAATCAGCGGCGATGCCTTTTGCCGACGACGTTCGTGCCGGTCTGACCGCCACGCCGAAGACCCTGCCGCCGAAGTACTTTTATGACGAGCTGGGCTCAACGCTCTTCGAAGCCATCTGCTTGTTGCCCGAGTACTATCTCACCAGAGCGGAGTCGGAGATCCTGACCGCACACGCAGCAGGGATCATGAGCGGCGTCGGCCCGGCGCGGCTCATCGAGCTCGGCAGCGGCAGCGCGGTCAAGACCCGCTACCTGATCGAGGCCGGGTTGCACCAGAGATCAGCGCTCGAGTACAGCGCCATTGACATCTCGCCCTCGGCGCTTGAAGCGACGGCGAAAGCGCTCACCGGGGAGTATCCGGGCCTGACTGTGCGCAGCTACGAGGGCGATTACTATGAGGGGTTGCGTCAGCTACCGCGCGATGGTGTGCCTCCGAGCGGGCCGCGCCAAACGGCGCTGGCGCTTTTTTTGGGCTCGAACATCGGCAATTTCGATCCACCCGAGGCGCTACGCTTTTTACGAGCCATCCGAACCGTTCTCTCAAGCGGCGACGCCCTGCTGCTCGGCACGGATCGCAAGAAGGACCGCGCGACGCTGGAGGCTGCATACGCCGACGCTTTGGGTGTGACCGCTGCGTTCAATCTCAACATCCTTTCGCGCATCAACCGCGAGCTTGGCGGGCGCTTCGATCTGCATGGCTTCAGCCATCGAGCGTTCTACGATGAGGTGGCCGGCCGCGTCGAAATGCATCTGGTGAGCCAAAGCGCCCAGAGCGTGGCGATCGACGCGCTTGCGCTGGATGTATCGTTCGTGGCGGGCGAGACGATTTGGACCGAGTCTTCGTACAAGTTTTCCAACGAGGACGTGGTGCGTTTGGCGCAGGAATCTGGGTTCGCGCTCGAGCGGGTGTGGACGGACAGCCAAGGGCGGTTCGCGTGCAATCTCCTGCGCTGCGCCTGAGCGGCGCAGTCTAGATGCGCGTGACGCTGACGCGGGCGGTCCTGCGGGCGTAGGCGCCTTCGAGCCTTCGCAAAGCCAGATCGGCGACAAAGGCCAACACGATCGCGGCAATCGCGCCCGCGACCGCCTTATCCGGGTAGTCGTGTTCGATCCCGTCGAGCACGAGCGTGCCGAGGCCGCCTGCATTGATCCAGGCCGCCACCGTGGCGATGCCGATGAGCGAGACCGTCGCCAGCCGCACCCCGGCCACGAACACCGGCATGGCGAGCGGCCGCTCGACGCGCCACAGCGTCTGGCCAGGGCTCATACCCATGCCGTAGGCTGCTTCGACTGTCGCCGCATCGACGCCGGCCAGCGCGGCCGCGGTGTTGCGGACGAGGATCATCTGCGCGTACGCGGCCAGCGCGACGACCGCGGTCCAAAACCCGAGCCCAAGCACGGGGATGAGCAGCGCGAAGAGCGCGAGGCTCGGTATGGTGTAGATGATACCGAAAAGCCCCAGCAGCGGCGTGGCCAGCCGTGGGTTGCGCGCCGCCAGGATGCCCGCGGGCAACGCCACGCACAACGCGATCGCAAGGGCCGTGGTCACCAAGGCGACGTGCTGAAGTCCCAGCTTCAGCACGAGATCGGCGTGCCGGATGAGATAGATCATGGAGCGCTGCGCTCGCTTTCCGCCCGAGCCGCCGCGAGCAGGTCGTCAAGCGTCAATGCACCGATGGTCGCGCCCTCATCGTCAACCACCCGGAGCTGGAGTGCGCCCGTCATCAGCATGACGGACAATGCGGCGCGCAAGTCGGCGTGCTGCGCGATCGCGTGCGCTTGGCGTGGCTGGCCTTGTGAGGGCGCCTCACGCATGACGTCCGCCACCTTGAGCAGCGCGAAGCGGCGCACGACGTCGCCCGCGTTCACCAGTTCGGCCACAAATTCGTCCGCCGGATGGGTGAGGATGTCCAAAGGGGTGGCGTGTTGTACCACGCGGCCTTTCCGCATGACCACAATGGCATCGGCCAACCGCAGGGCTTCGTCGACATCATGCGTCACGAAGAGCACCGTCTTATGTAGCCGCCGTTGCAGCGCCGCCATCTCGCTCTGCAGACGCAGCCGCTCGATTGCGTCGAGCGCGCCGAACGGTTCGTCCATGAGCAGGATGGGTGGATCCGCCGCGAGCGCGCGCGCCAACCCGACGCGCTGTTGCTGGCCACCCGAAAGCGCCGTGGGAAAGCGTGAGGCGAATTCCGCCGGGGGAAGGCGGACGAGATCGAGCATCTCGTCGACGCGTGCTTGGATGCGTTGCGCAGGCCAGCCGAGCAGCGACGGGACGACCGCGACGTTTTCCGCGATCGACATGTGCGGGAACAGGCCGACCTGCTGGATCACATAGCCGATGCCGCGCCGCAGCGCCGTGGGCTCGAGCGAGCGCACATCATTCCCATCGACCGACACGCAGCCCGATGTGGGTTCGATCAACCGGTTGACGGTCTTGAGCAGCGTGGTCTTGCCGCAGCCGGATGGGCCGAGCAGCACGACAAATGCGCCCGCCGCGACGTCGAGCGTGACGTCGTCGACCACGCGAACGCCGGTCTGATACTCTTTGACCACGCGATCGAAGCGGACGCTCGCCGGCGTCACGTCGCTAGCCAGGGACGAGTCCGATGCCGGCGAGAAACTGCGCCGCGACATCCGCTGGCTCTTCATGCTTGCCATCCACGCGCCAGTTGAGGCTGCGCATGGTCGCATCCGTCAGATGAGGAGCGAGCGGGTTGAGCGCTCCCGCGATGCCTGGAAATCGTGCCAGCGTGTCGAGCCGCACGACGGGAGCGACTTGGTACGGCGGAAAGAAATGCTTATCGTCGTCGAGCACGACGAGATGGTGCGCATCGATCTGGCCGTCGGTGCCGAAAGCCACGACAACGTCGACCTCGCCTTGCAACAGCGCCTGATATTTGAGGCCGATGTCGATCAGCTTCACGCTGGCGAAACGGAATCCACCGTATGCCTTCTGCAGGCCAGGCAAGCCATCGGGCCGGTCGGTGAACTCAGGGACCGCGCCGAGGCGCAACTGGGGCGCTAGGCGAGCGCACGTCGATAGCGTCGTGAGCGCCAACCGCTGCGAGGTCGCAGCCGTGGTCGCGAGCGCCTGCGTGTCGTTCATCGGGGCCGGGGCGAGCCAGGTCAACCCGTAGCGCTGCTGATAGTCGCGCTTCACCGTATTGTACACGGCTTGACGGTTGCGCAGCGGAGCCAGTTTGAGCTGCGTGAGCAACGCGGTGCCGGTGTACTCGGGGTAGAGATCGATCTCGCCGCGCAGGAGCGATGCCATGGCGATGTTGGTCCCGCCGAGATTGAGCCGCGCATCCACCGGCATGCCCGCGTGCTCGAGCAGCCGGACGTACATCTCTCCGAGCAGCAACTCCTCGGCAAAATTCTTCGAACCGACCGCGACCACCGACTGGGGCCGCTTGGCGCAAGCGGCGACGCCGACCAAGCCGCCGAGCAGCGCCAGCGCGCGGGCCCGCGACAGTGTGCGCTTAAGCAGGGGCTGCCCTCCCGCTACGGTGGGCCGACGCGATCGCCGCCAAGTTGAGCGCGGCTTCTGCCGCTAGCGCCAGCAGGGCGACGGTCAGGCCGCCGAGCAGCAACTGGCGCACGTCATTGTTCGCGAGCCCATCGAGGATGAGATCGCCCAGGCCTCCGGCGCCGATGAAAGCGGCCAGCGTCGCCGAGGCGATGACCTCGATCGTGCTCGTGCGTACGCCCGCGATCACCACGGGAAAGGCGAGCGGGTACTCGACGCGGCGCAGCAATTGTCCGCGCCGCATCCCCATGCCCACGGCGGCTTCGCGGATGGCGGGCTCGATGTTGCGAAATGCCGCGTCGGTGTTGATGAGGATCGGCGGGCAGGCGAGCAGGACGAGCGCGATGAGCGCGGATCGGAAACCCACACCGGTGATCGGCAGCATAAACGCCAGCACCGCAAGGCTGGGCACGACGCGGGCCGCGGTCAGCACGGTCACGACCGTGCGGCCAGCCTGCGAACGCGCGGTCACGATGCCCAGCGGCACGCAGGTCCCGACGGCGATCGCAAGGGCCGCGCCCGAGAGCGTGAGATGCTGGCGTATCGCCAGCCACAGATCCGGCTGGTGCGCGACCGCGTACGCCCACGTCTGTTGGAGCACCATCAAAGCGCCATCGCCTTTCTGCGCGCCGGCTTCGGAAACCCGCATTATGAGGCTGCCGAAGCGGGAGGCGTGCCGCGGCCCCTCGCCAAGAGTGACGCATGGAAGTCTACCTGTTGCGTCACGGCATCGCGCAAGAACGCGATCCCAAGAAATATCCCGACGACCGACTGCGCCCGCTCACCACTGAAGGCCTGGAGCGCATGCGCGAGATCGTGCGCGGCATGCTCAAGATCGGCGTCGAGTTCGACGCGGTCTTCGACAGCGGTTATACGCGTGCGCGACAGACGACTGAAGCGGTGACCGACGCGTACCGCATCGACAGCGCCGACATCCAGGCGACGAGCGCGCTCGAACCGGAGCGCAATCCGACCGAACTGCTGGCACTGCTTGAAGCGAACAAGAGCGCCAAGCGGGTGCTCATCGTCGGGCACGAACCGCATCTGAGCCTGAGCGTCGCGTTTCTGACCGGTGGCCGCGACGGCGATGCTTTCGACTTCAAAAAAGGCGCGCTAGCGCGCGTCGACATGCAGTCCCTCAAGAAGGGGACCGGTTCGCTCATCTGGCTGCTGCCGCCCAAGGTGTTGCGCAAAATACGCTAGGCCGTTCACGATTGCGTGGCCGGACCTGCACGAGAGCGTGCCCGCGCCAGCTCATCGCGCACGCGCGCGTCGCTCACTTCTTGAAAGCTGAAATAGTAACGACCTACCGCGAATGGCAGATCGTGCGCCGCGACGAGAACCACGAGCTCGTCGCAGTGGGGGCGCAGATGTGCGGCGCATTCCGCAGGGGCGACCGGGACCGCGCAGGTGATGTGCTTGGCCTCGAGCTTACGCGCCGCTGCGATGGCGCACAGCATCGTGGCCGAGGTCGCGATGCCGTCATCGACGATGATGACCGGCCGGCCGCGCAACGGCAGCGGCGCTGTGTCGCCTCGTAGACGCGTTTCCAACGCCTCGGCCGCCGAGCGCGTCCGGTTGAAGAGCGATTGCAACACGGGCTGCGCGAAGCCCGCGGCATGTTCGGTTGCCACCGCATCACCGTGAGCGGATACCGCGCCGATGGCGAGCTCGGGTTGCATGGGATGGCCGACTTTGCGGATGACGAGGACGTCGAGCGGCGCCTGCAGCGCTTGCGCGACGGCACCGGCGACGATGACGCCCCCGCGGGCGATGCCGAGGATGACAGAGTCGACTTCCGGTCGCAGCGCCCGCGCGAGTTGCGTACCGGCGGCGCGGCGATCGAGAAAGGGGAGATCGGTTTGTTCCAGTTCGTCCACCGCCCCGTGTGTTCGACCGGGGCTCGCAGCACACCGCCTGAGGCTTGCGGTCAGTCCTCTCGCTCGAAGCCCGATTGCATCGGGCGGACGCCGAACTGGCGACCGAATTTCTGCTCGACGACGAACTGGTTGATCTCGTTCTGCTCATCGTCGCGCAGACTCACGAAGCGGAAGCCGTAGCGAGTCTGATAGCCGGAGTTCTTCTGCGGGATCGCATAGACGACGCGCGCGCGCGTGTCGAAACGGCGACCGACGCCGAGGCTCATCAGCAAGTCGACGGTGTCGCCCAACCGCATGCGAACGTGCGTTCGGACGCATGCACCCCCCACGGAGATGTCTTCCAAAATAGCTTGTTGTTCGTGCGACCAGGGCGTTCGCACGCGCACGGGTTCGCTGATCATGACGCGCGGATGTGCCCGCGGATGCCGCAGGGTCACCGTGCGTTGGAACGACCGTCGGATGGAATCGAAAAGCGCCACGGATTATACCCCCAGCGTGGACCGACGTATTGGTCGACGGTTACCGCCTGAAACCCCGTCGTCCTCTTCGCCCAAGACAGGCACGCCCGCCTTGCGGGTCGAGGAAAAGGGTCCGTTCAGCCTATTCGGCGGGGCATCAGTTCTCCGGGCTTGATCAGGTTGCCGTCGAGGATGAAGGAGCTCGTCCTAAGGTTTCGGGCCGTCCGCTTGTGGCGCGAGACGTTTGAGGCGACGGCTGCGTACGACGGCAGCGCCGTCCGCGAGCTGCACAGCCCGACGACCGTCAGGGTCACCGCGCCGTCAGGGCGCAGCATGTCAGGGGATTCAAGCAACGGCATCTCGCGGCTGACGTGCAGCGCTGACACCTTGCGCTCGAACTCGGCGATGATCGACGTCGCCACCGTTTCGACTTTCAACTCGGAGCACAGGACGATGAAGTTGACGCCGCCCAGATGGCCGACCAGTGAGTGCTGCGGGTCTAACGCCTTGGCGGTGGTGGTCAACGTCTCGGCGAGCAGGTTGATGACCTCGTCCCCGCGCCCGAACCCATAGCGCTCGTTGTAATGCCGTAGATGGTTGATGTCGACGTGGAGCAGCGCGAACGGTCCGCCGGCGGTCGCGCGGCGCTCGATCTCCTGCTGCACGAGCATGCGCCCGGGCAGGCCGGTGAGCGGGTTGGAATAGCGCGAGACCGACGCTTGGAACTCCGTCATGGTGTGCAGCAGGTCCCGGACCGACACCACGCCCGAATAGGCGCCGTTTTCGAGCACGACGATCTCATCGTACATCTCCGAACGACGGCGGTGCACGACCTTGCGCGCGACGTCGTCGATCGAATCGTTGACGTCGACGGCCAGGTAGGCATCATCCATGACCAAGCGCACCGGGCGCTTGGCGTAGATCGAATAGCCGAACTGATGCGAAAGGCGCTCGTAGAGCTTGGTGCGGCTGACCAGACCGATAGGCGCGCCGGAATCCGTGAGCACCACGCTGTCGAGGTCGGGATTGCGGTCGAAGATCTCCATGACTTCCATCGTGTACGCGGTGGGCGGTAAAGCCGGCGCCCGCCGGGTCACCGCGCTCACCGTCATGCGTTTTGGCGTCGGCGCCGTGCGGCTCGCCGTGGCGCGCTCTCTGATGAAGGCCGCGACCTCCGCCTTTGGCTCGGCGAACACCGACGATGGACGTGCGAGCAAGAAGCCCTGACCGTACTCGACGCCGATCTCGATCAGCGTCGCGAGCTCCTCGACCGTCTCGATGCCCTCAGCCAGCACCTTGGCGTCGATGCGGCGCGCGAAGATGATGATCGCCGAGACGAGCGCGTTCTTGGCGCGGTCTCGATCGATGTCGCGCACGAGCGCGATGTCAAGTTTGATGTAGTGCGGGCCGCACCTCGGTGACGGCGCGCAAGCTGTTGTGCCCGGCACCGGCGTCGTCGATGGCGACCTTGAAACCCTGACGGTTGTAGTGCAGCAGCGTGCGCTTGAAGAGATCGAAATCCTCGATGGCCTGCTTCTCGGTGATCTCGAGGACGATGCGTTCTTGCGGCCAGGCGGTTCTGGTCGACGACGTCGCGCGACAGAGCTTCGTTGCGCTCTTCGAAGCACGCGTGGGCTGATGTTCAGGAACAGGTAGGCGCCAGGTGGGATGCTCGACGCGTTGGCGATGGCGCGGAAACGGCAGATGCGCTCGAGCTGGGCGCGACACGCCGCGTTCCGCGGCGGTGGAGAACAGCGCGTCCGCGCTTTCAAGGCGCGTGCCGATCGGGCCGCGCGAGAGCGCTTCGTAGCCGAACACGCTGCCGTCCGCCAGCGAGACGATCGGCTGGAACAGCGTACGGATGCGGCCTTCTTTGAGCAGGACGATCGAAGTCATCGCCGCCGCCTTCGAGCGGCGCTGCGGGAGCTTCGTCGATGACGACCGGCGCGACGTCAGGATCGGGTGCTGCGCCCTCGGCTTCCAGCTCGGAGCCTTGCGGCAGCGGTGCCGCATCGCCCGTGACGAAACCGAGCAGACGTCGAAAACGTTTGTTGAGCTTTGATGAGGTCATCTTTGCAATGCGCCGCTCGCCAGGCCGTACAAAACGGAGGTCGGGTCAGAACAACGACCCGCGCGGGTGCATCCCTACTTGGTTTCATCGGTCCGCGGCTCCGGAAAAGTTAACTTCGTCACCACGCTGTCCCGGTGCTCCCTCTTCGCTCTCCTGCTACAGCAGCGGCTGCGTGTTTGCACGTGTTAACGCATATGAAGGGCGCCACGTCGCCGTTGTAGCAACGGACCGCAGGCCCACCCTTTTCACGGAGAACCACCTGATGAAAACCCGTCTCGCGCGCCTCACCCAGCCCTGGGTGCGGATCGGCGACCGCCTGCGAGTCGCGACTTGGCCGGAAGCGCTCGATCGGGCAGCCGCCGGCATAGCCGACGCAGTCAAAGCGGGCGGTCCTAACGCCTTCGGCTTGTTCAGCTGCTCGAAGACGACGAACGAGTTGAACTTCCTGACCCAGAAGTTCGCGCGCGCCGTCATCGGCTGCAACAACGTCGACAGCTGTAACCGCACCTGACACGCTCCTAGCGTCGCCGGTCTGGCGGCGGTTTTCGGAGCCGGCGGAGGCACGAACTCGTATCAGGAGGTCGAAGAGACCGACCTGATCATTCCTCTGGGGATCGAACGCGCGCGAGACGCATCCGATCTTCTTTCATCACGTGCTCAAAGGCGTGCGCCACGGCGCGTAAGCTGTACGTCGTGGATCCGCGCCGGACCGTCGACCGCGCAGTGGGCCGACGCATGGCTGGGCGTCAACGTCGGCAGCGACATCGCGCTGTCGAATGCGATGGCGCACGAGATCCTCGCGCTTGGGCTCGAGAACCGAACGTTCATCGAGCGAGCGACGACCGGCTTCGAAGCGTACCGCGCATCGGTCGCGGATTACGACGCCCGAACGCGTCCGAGAGATCACCGGCGTGCCTGCCGAGGTCATCCGGCGCGTGGCGCGCGCGTACGCATCCGCCGGTCGCGCGATGATCTGCTGGACGCTCGGCATCACCGAACATCACAACGCCGTCGACAACGTGTTCGCGCTCATCAACCTCGCGCTGCTGACCGGTCACGTCGGCCGCTACGGCAGCGGTCTCAATCCTCTGCGTGGACAGAACAACGTGCAGGGCGGCGGCGACATGGGCGCGATACCCGACCGCCTGGCCGGCTTCCAGGACCTGTCGGCGACGACGCGCTGCGCGCGAAAGTTCGAAAGCGCATGGGGCGTGAAGATCTCGCGGTCAGCGCGGCTGGCGCCTGAACGAGATGTTCGACGCGATGGAGCGCGGCGAGCTGCGCGCGCTCTACGTCATCGGCGAGAACCCGGCTGTCTCGGAAGCCGATCGCAATCGCGCCGAACGCATCTTGTCGGACGCTCGAATTCCTCGTCGTGCAGGACATCTTACACTGACGCAGACCGCCGAGCTGGCGGACGTGGTGTTTCCGGCGGCCGCCGGCTGGTGCGAATCCGAAGGGACGGTCACCAACAGCGAGCGTCGCGTGCAACGCGTGCGCAAGATCTTGGATCCGCCGGGCGAGGCACGCGACGATATCGAGATCGTCTGCGACATAGCGCGCCGGCTGGGATACGATATTGGCCATCCGAGCGCGGAGGATCTGTGGAACGAAGTGCGCAGCCTCAGCCCGATGCATGCCGGCATGTCGTACAAGCGGCTGGAGGAGATCGGCGGACTGCGCTGGCCGTGTCCGACGAGAAGCATCCGGGCGACCGGTTCCTGCACGCGCGTCTTTGGGAAGACCCGGTGCGCGGTCAGCTGGCCCCGTTCCACGTCGTCGTGCACGAGCCGCCAGTGGACGAGATCACGCCGAGTATCCGATACTGCTGACCACCGGTCGCAGGCTTGACTCGTTCAATTCGGGCGTGCAAAGCGGCGGGTACACGTCGCCGCTGCGCCGGAGCGAGTCGCTCGACCTGTGCCCGGCGGATGCCGCGCGCTACTCGGTCAGCGATGGCGAAGAGGTCAAAGTGAGTTCGCGCCGCGGCAGCGTCGTGGTGCCGGTGCGCATCGATGACACGCTGCGGCCGGGTCTGGCCTTCATGACCTTCCATTTCGACGTGCCCACCAACGTGCTGACGATCGAGGCCAACGATCCTAAATCGGGCACCGCAGAGTTCAAGGCGTCGGCGATACGAATCGACAAGCTCGCCGGTGCGACAGCAGCAGCCGGAGACTGATCTTGGATCTACACCTCACCGATGCGCAGCCGTCAGAAGACGAGCGCGATGCGGTCGACCAGCTCTTGGGGCCGCCGGCGTCGAGTTGGGAAGGTGCGCCGCATGCAACCGCGAGCGACGAGCACCTCGCGCTCGGCGGTCACGACGCGCGTTCGCGCCGCCATCTGCTGCTGCCGGCGTTGCATGCGGTCTCCGACAGGGTCGGGTGGATAAGCCCAGGCGCGATCAACTACATCTGCCGCCGCCTGACCGTACCGCCGGCCGATGCCTACGGCGTCGCGAGCTTCTACGCGCTGTTCTCGACGAAGCCGCGACCGCCGAACGTGCTGCACGTCTGCGACGACATCGCCTGCATGGCGGCAGGCGCCGAGGCTCTGTGCGAATGTCTCGAGCGCGACGTCGGACCGGCGGGGACGCCGCTGCGCGACGGCACGACGACATGGCTGCGCAGCCCATGCCTTGGATTGTGCGATCGCGCGCCGGCCGCGCTGTTCGTGGCTAGCGGCGCCTCACCTCGGCCGCGCATCGCATGCGCACCCGTCAGCGCCTCGCAGATCCTCCGTTTTTTCGCCGGTGAAGGCAAGCTCGGCTCGAACAGGGTCATGGCACGGTCGAGCTACCCCGGGTCGCCGCTGCTGCGGCGCATCGGCATCGTCGATCCGACCAGCATCGACGATTACCGGGCGGCCGGGGGTTATGCCGCGCTGCGCAAGGCGATCGAGCTCGGCGCAAGCGGCATCATCCATGAGGTCATCGAGTCGAAGCTCGTTGGTCGCGGTGGGGCCGCATTTCCGACCGGACGCAAGTGGGAGGCCGTCTCGCGCGAGCCGGCACGTCCGCACTACGTGGTGTGCAACGCGGACGAGTCGGAGCCCGGCACGTTCAAAGACCGCGTCCTGATGGAGGATGACCCTTTCGCGATCGTCGAGGCGATGACGATCGCCGCTATCGCCGGCGGCTGCGAGCATGGCTACATCTATATACGCGGCGAGTACCCGCTGGCCGAGCAGCGGCTCACAAGCGCGATCGAACAGGCGCGCCGGCATCGCCTTCTCGGTCCGGACGTCATGGAGCGCGGGATCAGCTTCGACATCGAGCTGCGCCGCGGTGCCGGCGCCTACATATGCGGCGAAGAGACCGCGCTCTTCAACTCGCTCGAGGGCTACCGCGGTGAGCCGCGCAACAAACCGCCGTTCCCCGTCCAAAAGGGTCTGTTCGGCAAGCCGACCATCGTCAACAACGTCGAGACGCTCGTCAACGTCCTCGATATCGTGCTGGATGGCGGCCAGGCGTACGCCCGCACCGGCACGGCCGATTCGACCGGCACCAAGCTGTTCTGCGTCTCAGGTCACGTGGAGCGGCCCGGTCTCTACGAGGTCGCCTTCGGCGTGACGCTTGCGGAGCTCATCGCCCAAGCGGGCGGCGTGCGCGCAGGCCATCATCTGCAGGCGGTGCTGCTCGGCGGCGCGGCAGGCGCGTTCGTCACGCCGGCGGAGCTGGAGACGCCGCTGACGTTCGAGGGGGTTCGCGCCGTGAGAGCGACGCTGGGGTCGGGCGTCGTCATCGTCTTCGACGAAAGCGTCGAGCTGGTGCCCGTGCTGCGGCGCATCGCCGCATTTTTCCGCGACGAATCCTGCGGGCAGTGCGTGCCCTGCCGGGTGGGCACCGTGCGCCAAGAAGAGCTGCTCCACCGTCTATCGGTCGCCGCGCCCAACGGCGGGATGCAGGACGAACGTAGGCTGCTCGCCGACATCGGGCAGGTCATGCGCGATGCATCCATCTGCGGACTAGGTCAGACAGCGTCGAGCGCCATCGAGTCGGCCCTGGCCAAGTTCAAACTGTTCGAGGCGCCACCGGCGTGAACGCACAGCGCTCGACGCCCGAACCCGCACTCGTGAGCGTCGAGATCGACGGCGTCGCGGTGACGGTGCCCGAGGGATCCACGCTTCTGCAGGCCTGCGTCGCGCGAGGCGTCGACACGCCCACGCTTTGCTACTTGGAGAATCTGACGCCGGTCAACGTCTGCCGCGTCTGCGTCGTCGAGCTCGAAGGTGCGCGTACGCTCGTGCCGGCCTGTTCGCGCAAATGCGAGGCTGGGATGAAGATCAAGACCGACAGCGAGCGCGTGCGTACGAGCCGGCGCATGGTGCTCGAGTTCTTGGCTTCGACCGTCGACGTCACGCTGGCCGAGGACATGCAGCGGCAGATGAAGCGCTATTCCGCGGCGCCGCAGCGCTACGGCCCGTGTGCGCAGCCGGCACGCGCGGGCGAGCGAGATCGCGCGCAGGCAGGCCATCACCACGCACCGCACGATGGCGCCGCGACAGTCGCCCAGCCGGTCAAGGTCGACAACGACTTGTACGTGCGCGATTACTCGAAGTGCATCTTATGCTACAAATGCGTCGAAGCGTGCGGCACGGATGCGCAGAACACGTTCGCCATCGCCGTGGCCGGGCGCGGGTTCGATGCACGCATCTCCACCGAATACGCGGTGCCGCTGCCCGACTCTGCGTGCGTCTATTGCGGCAACTGCATCGGCGTGTGCCCGACGGGCGCGCTCATGTTCAAAACCGAGCACGACATGCGCGCCGACGGCAGCTGGGATGAGTCGCGCCAGGTCAAAGGCGACACCATCTGTTCCTACTGCGGCGTGGGCTGCACCTTGACCGTCCACGCCCAAGACGGCGAGATCGTCAAAGTGACCTCGCCGATCGATCACGATGTGACGAGCGGCCACTTGTGCATCAAGGGCCGCTTCGGTTGGACCTACATGTCGGGAAAAGACGACAAGACTATTTCGTGAAATAGTCGGCGTTGATCTTGGTGTACTCTTGCCACTCGCCGGGCACTTCGGTCTCGTTATAGATGGCGTTCACCGGACACGCCGCGACGCACGCCCCGCAGTCGATGCACACGCTGGGGTCGATGTACAATTGCGGATCCTCATCCGCGCCCTTGATGCAATCGACCGGGCATACGTCGATGCACGATTTATCTTTGACGGTGATGCACGGCTGGCAGATGACGTAGGTCAAAGAGGTCTCCTCGAGCTGGGTGTGCGGTGGTTTCTTTTCGGTCCAGGTGGGAACCTACTGCGCCCGGCCACGCTGCGAGCCCCGTCTGCGACGAAACGACTAACTCGCGGGCGTCGCGTTCAGGGCCTCGTGAAGCTTGCGCGAGAGCACGGCTGCGCCCGCGATGTCCTGGACGAAATGGCCGAGCATACAGGGATACAGCGATCCCGAAATGAGGAAGACGCATGCGTAGAGCAGCCCGGTGATCGTCGCGCCCGCCATGCCTGCCCTGCCTTGGTAGGCGTGGCCCAGGCCAAAAGCGATGCTCGACAGCACGACGCCCAGCGCCACGCTGCCGGTCAGCGACGAGAGGATGGTCAGCGCGTAGCCGCGGTAGAGGAACTCCTCGCAGATCCCGGCGCTCGCGGCCACCGGCACGAACCACATCCACTGCGCCCGGTCCGCCGGTACGACCGCGCGCAGAGCGCGCGCGTAATCGTCGCTGAGCACGCGGCGCGCCCCGCTGATGCTCGCCAGCACAGGCGCGACGAGGGTCACAAGGCCAAGCGCGAGTTCGGGCAACGCATGCGGCGGGCGCAACCCGACGTAGGCCGGCTCATGGCCGTGCAAGCGAAGGGCGTACAAAGCCAAAGCCGTAAGTGACCAAAGGATCAGCACGGTACGCGCATAGCGGAAATATTTGACCGTCGGAGCTGCGATCGCGGCGCGGATGCGCCTGCCGGTCCACAGCGACAGCAGCGGCACCGCGATGATGAGGATGACAAGCGTGAGGACGGTGAAGAGCGAGGGGTGGAACATCGGGCTTGCCTTTAGGGCGCCACGGCGTCAAGCCCTCGTACCCGGGGCCGGCGGCAGTTGAACCACAAGGTGATCGGGATCTTGTCACTCGGGCATCTCACCGTCGACATAGGTGCAGGCGCGCTACCCGCGCTGCTCCCCTTTCTGCAAAGCGAATTCCATTGCTCGTACTTCTGGCTCGCGGCGCTCGTCATGACCTCTGGCGTCACCTCGTCGATCATGCAGCCCATCTTCGGCGTCGCGTCGGACAACCTGCGCACGCGCGTTCTGCTTCCCTTTGCGGTGTTTCTCGCGCTCGCCGGCTACGGCGGGATGGGCCTCGCGCGCAGCTACCCACAGGTCTTAGTGCTGGTCGCGCTGGCCGGGCTTGGTTCAGCGATGTATCACCCCGAAGCGACAAAATCGGCGCACACCGTCTCAGGCCGTCTGCCGGGCACGAGCTTGTCGCTTTTCGCAGTGGGTGGGAACATCGGCGTCGCGCTTGGGCCCGTGATCATCACGCTGCTCGTCGCCTGGCATGGATTGCCCGGCACCTGGCTGCTCATCATACCGGCCATCGCTGTCGCCCTGATCGTGGCGACCGTCGTGCCCGCCGTCTCTTTGGCCCACCAGGAGCACGAGGCGAGGGTGCGTTCGGTCGAACATGGCAGCGCGCGTCATGCCATCAGCGTGCTCGTCGCGGTCACGGCGCTCCGCTCCATGGTGTACGCCGGGGTGTTGACCTTCGTGCCGTTGTATGCGGTCAACGTCTTGCATCAGCCGGTCAACCATAATGCGTTCTTGCTCTTTTTGTTCTTGGGCACTGGTGCGGCGGCGAATCTCGCGGCAGGCCCGATCGCCGATCGTCACGGCGCCAAACAGACGATGAGCGTCGGTCTGGCCCTCGCGCCGTTCGCGCTCGCGCTGTACCTGCTCTCGTCAGGATTTTTGGCGTGGATCGGCTTGGCGCTCGCAGGGGCCGTCCTTATCGGCACCTTCGCCACGTCGGTCGTCATGGGTATGGAAGCGATGCCGAACCGTGTCGCCTTGGCGTCGGCCCTGCTCATCGGACTGTCGACCGGTCTAGGGGGATTGGGCGTCGGGCTGCTCGGCAAGATCGCCGATGGGTTCGGCTTGACCGCGGCTTTGTGGTCGCTCGTCGCGGTCGCGGCAGGCGCTTACGCGCTGACCTTCGCACTGCCCAAGTCCAGCCCTGCACTGCATCTCGCCGCCGACAACGTCGCGTCGGGTCTGTAGACCGCCCGCACATATGACCGCCGACAAGCTGCTCCTCATCGACGTCTACGCGCTCGTCTATCGCGCGTTCTTCGCGTTGCCGCCGCTGACCACGTCCAGCGGCAAGCCGGTCAACGCCGCGTACGGATTCCAGCGGATGCTGCACCGCATGCTGGCCGAAGAGAAGCCGACCCACATCGTCGCCTGTTTCGACGCCGGCATCCCCGCCGAGCGCTTCGCGGCCGTGCCGGAGTACAAAGCACAGCGGCCCGACATGCCGGACGACCTGCGGCCGCAGTTCCACTTGGTGCGTCAGATCCTCGAAGGTTACGGCATCGCCATCGTGGAGGTCGAGGGCGAAGAAGCAGACGACTGCATCGCGACCATCGCCACGCAGGCTACGCAGCGGCAGCTCGATTCGACGGTGGTCTCGGGCGATCTCGATCTGCTCCAGCTGGTCGACGCGCATTGCACGGTCGTCGTGACCAGGCGCGGCATCAGCGAGATGACGCGTTACGATGCTGATGCCGTGCGCGCGCGTTTCGGCCTTGCGCCCGAACAGCTGGCGGATTACCGAGGTCTGAAAGGCGATCCGTCGGATAACCTGCCCGGCGTGCCCGGCATCGGCGAGAAGACCGCAGCGAAGCTGATCGCGCAATTCGGATCGCTCGACGCTCTGCTCGTCAACCTCGATTCGGTGACGCCCAAGCGCATCGCCGACTTGCTGCGCACGCACGCCGCTAAGGCGCGCGCCTGCCGCGATGTCTCGACGGCCAAGCGCGACCTGCCGATCGTGCCGCGCTGGGACGAGTGGCGCTATCGCGAACCGAGCAAACAGGGTCTCGCCGAGCTGTTCGCTCGTCTGGAGTTTCGATCGTTGCTAGCGCGCGTCTCGACGCCGGCATTCGCGAGCGTTGTGGGCGCCGAGCCAGACGAAGTGCTGGCCACCGAAGCCAAGGTCTTCGAGCCCGGCGACTATCGCGTCGTGGATCGCGCCGACGCGATCGCGAAAGCGCTGACCGCAGCGGCGGCGGCGCCGCGCGTGGCGCTCGTACCCATGCCCCCCATGGCGTCCTGGCGCGCGCATGCACCCACCGCGCTCGCCATCTCCTGGAAATCGCGCGAGGGGATCGTCGTCAGCGCCCGCGATCTCATCGAGCCGCCGCAGGTGCGCGCGCTGTTCGCGCAGCTGGTGAGCGGGCCAAGCCCGCGCAAGCTCGTCTTCGATGCCAAGAATCTCTCCGGGTGGCTTGCCACGGACGGCATGGAGCTTGGCGGCCTGGCGCTCGACGCGATGTTGGCTGCCGGGATCTTGGATCCGGCGCGGGGTTACCCGACGTTGGCGCCGGCTCTTAAGGGCACTCCGGGCGAGGGAGTGTCGGTTGCGGACGGCGTGGCGCCGACGTCGACGCTATTCGCGCCTGGGCAGAATCTCGAGCCGGGGTGGGCAGCGCCGGCCGACGCGCTTATGCGCTCCGCCGATGCCCTGCTCGAATCGGTGCGCCAGGTCGGCGCGGAGCGTGTCCTGCTCGAGATCGAGCAACCGCTGGCGCCGCTGCTGGCGAAAATGGAAGCGGTCGGATTTCGGTTGGACCTCAAGGAGCTGGCGGCGATTCGCGCCTCGCTGGAACTGACCATCGCCCAAACGTCAGCCGATATCTATCGCCTGGCCGGCGAAGAGTTCAACCTGAACTCGCCTAAAGCGATCGGCTCGATCCTTTTTGAGAAACTGGGGCTGCCGGCCGGATCGAAAAAGAAAACCGGTTATGGCACCGGTGCGGAGGTGCTCGGGCCGCTCGCCCTCGAGCACGAGATCGCCGCCAAGCTGTTGCAATATCGCGAGGTCTCCAAACTCAAGTCCACCTACGTGGACGCGCTGCCGGCGCTCGTCGATCCGGCGACGGGTATAGTGCGCACGACGCTTCACCAGCTGGGCGCAGCGACCGGGCGCCTTTCAAGCACGGATCCCAATCTTCAGAACATACCGGTGCGTTCGGAGGTGGGTCGCGCGATCCGTCGTGTCTTCTTGCCCGCGACGCCGGGCAATCTGCTCATGGCGGCTGACTACTCGCAGATCGAGCTGCGCCTGTTCGCGCACATGTCCGGTGACGAGCAATTCATCGCGGCGTTCAAGCGCGGCGACGACATCCACGCGTTCACCGCGCGAACGGTCTTCGGCATCCCCGAGAGCGAGCCGATCTCGGGAGAGATGCGCCGCCGCGCCAAGGCGATCAACTTCGGCATTCTCTACGGCATCAGCGATTTTGGCCTTGCGCAGAGCGCGGGTATGACGCGTGCCGATGCCAAGCAGTTCATCGCCGATTACCTTGCGCGCTTTCCCACTGTCAAAGGCTACATCGACGGCGTGCTCGAGCGGGCGCGCAACGAAGGCTTCGTCACGACCCTGCTCGGGCGCCGGCGTTATCTGCCCGATCTGCGCTCGCGCGTCTATCCGCTGCGCGCAGCGGCCGAGCGGATGGCCATCAACGCGCCGGCGCAAGGCAGCGCCGCCGATCTCATCAAGCTCGCGATGGTGAAGCTCGACCAAGTCTTCGCCAAGCAGGGCACGCGCGCCCGACTCGTGCTCCAGGTGCATGACGAATTGATCTTCGACGTGCCGCCGGACGAGGTTGAAACCGTGCGCGCGCAGGTCAAGGATGCCATGGAGAATGCGATGCCGCTGACGGTGCCCTTGGTCGTCGATTTCAAGGTGGGCCCGACCTGGGCCGCAGCCGAGGCAATGGTCTAGTGCCCGAGCTCCCCGAGGTCGAGACCATCGCGCGCGATCTGGCACCGCTGCTGCGTGGCCGGCGCATCGAGCGACTCCGGGCGGCACGCAAACCTCCCGTCTTCGATCGCCTGAGCCTGCCCTCGAAGGTCGTGGTGGGCCGGCGGATCGAGGATGTCGGACGCGTCGGCAAGTTCATCATCCTGGAGCTGGGCGACGAGCTGCGCTTGGCCGTGCACCTGCGCATGACCGGCAACCTGTTGTACCAGGCGTCGCCCGGGCGCGTGCCGTACACCCGCGCCGTCTTCGCGTTGGACAACGGCGCGCAGCTGGTCTTCGCAGACGTGCGCAAGTTCGGGCGCATGCGCGTGCTGCGCGGGGCTGCGCGAGATGCGCTGGGCGTGGGCATCGACCCGTTCGCCCGCGAGCTCGATGCCGCTCGCTTGGCCGAGCTGACCGCGCGACGCACGACGAGGGTCAAGGTCTGGTTGCTCGACCAGAAGCGGCTCGCCGGTGTCGGCAACATCTACGCGTGCGAGGCGCTCTACCGCGCGCGCGTGCGTCCCACCAGGCGAGTGGGGAAACTCTCATTAGAAGAGCGTTCGGCGCTGCTGCTTTCATTGCGACAAGTGTTGCGCGAAGCCATACGTCATCGGGGTTCGAGCGTTGATGACTACGTGGACGCGGGAGGAAAGGAAGGGGAATTTCAGAAGCAGTTGAGCGTCTATGGTCGTGCCGGTATGCCATGCCGGCGCTGTGGCACGCCGATCCGTCGTATCGTGCTTGCGCAACGGGGCACGTTTTTCTGCCCGGTCTGCCAGCGCTAGTCAATGTCCATCCACACATCCAGACAATTCTAGCAAAGCAAAGGTGATAGTCTCTTAATGTCCGATACTCATGTCCTCGAACACCAAGACGCGGTCGGTGACGACCAGTTCTCGCTCATCCAGCGTCTCTATGAAGAAAGTCTGAAGACCCTCGACGAGGGCCAACTGCTGCAAGGCCTCATCGTCGCCAAATCCAATGACGAGCTGCTCGTCGATATAGGCGGCAAATCAGAAGGCGTGGTCACCGCTCGCGAGCTCTCGCCCGGGATGCACGTCTCCGACCTCAAGGTCGGAGACTATCTCGAGGTGCTGGTCTATCGCATCGATAGCGACGGCGACGGCACCATGTACCTCTCCGAGAAGCGGGCTCGCGCCCTCAAGACGTGGGAGAAAGTTCTCGAAGCGCACCAGAACAACGAAGCCATCAACGCGACCGTCACGCAGGTGGTCAAAGGTGGCGTGCTCGTCGATCTCGGCATGCGCGGCTTCGTGCCCGCCTCGCAGATCCGCCGCCAGCCGGTGGGCAATCTGGAAGAGATGGTTGGCAAACAACTGCGTCTTAAGGTGATCGACCTCGACCACAAGCGCCGGCGCGTCGTGCTGTCGCAGCGGGTCGTCCTCGAAGAAGAGCTCAACCAGAAGAAGCAAGAGCTGCTGTCCACGTTGCAGCCGGGTCAGATCCGCGAAGGCACGATCGTCCGCCTAGCGGACTTCGGCGCGTTCGTCGACCTCGGTGGCATCGATGGGCTCATCCACAACACCGAGCTGTCGTGGGGCCGTGTCAAGCACCCGAGCGAAGTCGTCAAGATCGGCGACAAGGTGCAAGTCGAGGTCATGAAGTTCGACGCCGAGGCGAAGAAGGTCAGCCTCTCGCTGAAACACTCGCTCGACGATCCGTGGAAGACCGTGCCTGACACTCTTCACGAGGGGGACCTCGTCGCGGCGACGCTCACCAAGGTCACACCGAACTACTTGCTGGTCGAGCTGCTACCCGGCGTCACCGGGATGGTGCCGAAGTCGGAATTCGATCCGGCTGCACCGCCCGAAGCCGGTGCAGCGTTGCAGGTGAAGATCCTTTCGATCAGCGTTCCATCGCGCCGGATCACGGCGAGCCTCAAGGCGACGGATGAGACGGACGGCTCGGCGCAAGCCGGCGCCGGCGAGGTCGAGTCCGAGCAGATAGCACAAATCGACACGGCGGTCGAAGCGGCAGCGGAGCAGCCGGCCGCAGACGCCTAAGCCGATCGCGCGGTCGAGCCCCCCTCGGCCGCTGACAGCGGAACATCTCAGCAACGGACCTTCGGGTCCGTTCTGTTAAAAAGGACACGCATGATCATCGGACTGACCGGTGGTATCGGTTCGGGCAAGACGACCGTGGCGGCGCTGCTCGCGCAAAAGGGCGCGTTCGTCATCGATACCGACCTCCTCGCCCGCGAGGTGGTTGAACCCGGCCCCGTACTCGACGCCATCCGGCGCGAATTCGGCGACGGGGTGCTTCGTCCAGATGGCACGCTCGACAGGCCGGCTCTGGCACGCATCATCTTCGCGGACGACGCCAAACGCGCACGTCTGAACCAACTGACCCACCCCGAGATCCTCAAGCGAGTGCTTGGCATCATCGCGACCCAGCCGCCCGACGCGATGGTCGTGGTCGTCGTGCCTTTGCTCTTCGAGTCAGGCTTCGAGCGCAGCTGCGATCAGGTGCTGGTCGTCTTGGCACCGCCCGAGCAGCGCCGGCTGCGCTTGCAGGAGCGCGATGGCATCTCGGGCACCGAGGTCGAGGCGCGCATGCGAACGCAGCTTCCGGATGCCGAACACGAACGGCGCGCCGGCATCATCATCCGCAACGATGGCAACCTCACGGCGCTTGGCCGCGAAGTCGACCGGGCATGGAACAAGCTCGTCGGCTCGGCTTCACCCGCAACCAAGTAGGATCTAAGGCGCGTCCCCGTCGTCCAGCAGCTTCGACACCGTGACGAAGGTGTAGCCCTGTGCCCGCAGCCGGTCGATGATCCGCGGCAGAGCAACGATTGTGCGGTATTGACCGCTGTGCAACAAGATGATGCCGCCCGGGCTGGCCTCAGCTTCGACGCGGCGAGCGATGACGTCGGGCGGGATGTCCTTGACGTCGTTGGCCGCGTCGCTCCATAAGATGGTGCGGTAGCCGAGCGCCCGCGCGATGGCGAGGATGTGGGCGTTGCAGTGCCCGTGCGGTGGGCGGAAGAGCGAGAGCGGTTTGCCGGTGAATTGCTCCAGGAACGCGCCGCCAGCCGCGATCTGGTAGGCGATCTGCGCGTCGCTCAACGCGGTCAGCGTGTAGTGGTTGAAGGTATGATTGCCGACTTCGTCGCCTGCATCGACGATACGAGTGACGAGTTCGGGGAATTCCTGCGCCGAGCGGCCCACGATGAAGAACGTCGCCGGCACGTGCGAGCGATTCAAGACGTGAAGCAAAACGGGCGTATAAAAAGGATACGGGCCGTCGTCGAAGGTCAGCGCGATCTCCTTGCGCGCCGTATGCACGCGCCAGATCTTGTCGTCGCGACCGGCGTCGAGCCGGTCAGGCGCTTGCACCGACGACGCAGGCGGCCGCTGGTCGGGCGTACCGCCAAAGCCGGGGGCGCCGAGCGCTGCGGCATTGATGGCCGCGACGATCAGTGCGACGAGGAATGCGTTCATGGCCTGATCTCGGGTGCGACGAAGACCTGACCGAAGGCGGCCAAGAACGACTCGTCGGTGCGCGCGTCATCGCGAATCGACTCGTACGTCGAGCGATCGGCAGAGACCGAGAAAACCGTGCTCTCACGCTGCGCCATCTCGTCGGTGGGGATGGGAATGGTTGCCCAAACGTCGAGCGTTTGCACTTGAGGGAAGCGCTCGAAGGTCGCCCGGATGAGGGCCACCGCCTCGTGCTGGAGCTCATCGGTGCTGAGATCGCCCGCCTCGTGGGGCAACCGCCCCGAAAAACGTATTCCCGCCGACTCGAATCCGCTGGTGTCGAAGACGTAGACCTTGAGGACGTTATGGTGCGGCAAGGCCTTGTAGGTGACGTCGAAGAGCTGGTTTTCAAGCGGTGGGGTCACGCCTTCGACCCAAGGCTGAGACGGGCTGGCCGGCTCAGTGACCGCCGGCGATCGCAGGGTGGCCGGCCGGTGGGGTGCGCTGTGCCCCCGCACCACCGCAGCGGCATGTGCCGGGGCGCACAGGGCGGCACTCAAGAAAAGGGCAGCTCCGAAAGCTGCGCCCCTCCGCATCGTCATAACAATAGAGAAACGTCGTATACCCGCGTTTCGTTCGAGCCTCACGCTTGCATTATACCGCAGGTGTGGCTTGGGTCAAGGCGTGGGCGAAGGCGGGCTACAGGTCCCTGCCGCGGCGCAGCACCCGGCCATGACGCTGACCCGTCGTGACCCCGTCGCGGACTGCAGCGGCGCCATTGACGAAGACGTGGGTGATACCAAGAGGATAGCAGTGCGGCTGCACGTAGGTCGCCGTATCGGCGATCAGCTCGCGGTCGAACACGACCACATCGGCGAAGTTCCCCACCGCGAGCTTGCCTCGCCCGCGCAGGCCGAGGCGTCCGGCCGGCAACGCAGTGGCGCGGCGCACCGCCTCGGGCAACGAGAGTAGCCGCGTGTCGCGCACGTAACGCTTGAAGATGCGCGGGAAAGTCCCGAAGCTGCGTGGGTGCGGCTTGCCGCCGCTCGTCGGCCCCTGGGTGGCCGCGACGGTGGCATCGGTGCCGATGCAGGTGGCGGCATACGAGAGGACCGCGCGCACATCGTCCTCGCACATGGTGAAGTAGATAGCGCTGACGTCGAGCCGCTCTTCGACTAAGAGATGCAAGGCAGCGGCCACAGGCGTCCGCCCCATCGACTGCGCGATGTCCGCCAAGGTCTGCCCCTCGTAATGACGGTTCTTGCTCGAGCCCACCGAAGCGATGAGGACTTCGTGCCAACGTCCGCCATACTCTAGTTCGACGCGCGCTGCCACGAGCGCAGCATAGCGCGGATCGCTCAGCGCCGAGGCGACGTTCTCCCGGGTGCCGACATTGACGTCGCTCGGCAAGATGACGTCGAGTCCGGTGGAGGACGCCTTATACGGATATTGGTCCAGCACGACATCGCAGCCCTCATCCCGCGCCCGGTCGACCAGCCTCAGCGTGTCGTGGACCTTGCCCCAGTTGCGCCGTTGCGAAGCTTTGTGATGGGATAGCTGCACTGCGCAACCAGACCGGCGGCCGACCGTCAGCGCCTCATCGACCGCTTCGATCAGCCCATCGCCCTCGCTGCGGATGTGCGACGCATAGAGCGGGCTGCCCGACGCCGCAGCGGCTTGCGCGAGCGCGATGAGCTCGTGCGTGTCGGCGGACTTCCCCGGCGGATAGATGAGACCCGACGAGATGCCGATCGCACCTTGTTCGCACGCCTGGCGCACGTGCGTTTGCGCGCGGGCGCTTGTATCGGCGTCCATCGGGTCGGGCCCGATCGCGCCGATAGAACTGCGGATCGTGCCCAAGCCGGCCAAACAGCAGAAGTTGGCGACAGGGTTCGATCGCTCGAGCGCCGCGAAGAATCCGTCAAAGTCGTGCCAGGTCGGCTCGAAACCGTAATGGCGTTCTAGCTCCTCACGGCGCTCCTCCCATGCCGCGTCGTAAAGCGGGGCGGGCGAAAAGCCGCAGTTACCGCCGAGCTCCGTCGTGATCCCCTGGCGGATCTTGCTGTCGGCAGCCGGGTCGACGAGCAAAACTTCATCTGAATGGCTGTGCATGTCGACGAAACCAGGAGCCACGATCAGGCCACGGCAGTCCACGCGCACGGCTGAGTCGTGCTCCGCGCAGTCGCCCACCCGCACGATCCTGTCCCCTGCTAACGCGACGTCCGTTGAGAACGGCGTGGTACCCGTGCCGTCGACGATCAGCCCGCCGGAAAGGACGACATCGAGCATGGCGCACGTATTCGTCGCGCGATTGCGCGATGGCCTGTAGGCTGAACGGACGTGCGCGTTTGCATCCTGGCAGACGGGGTACAACGATAGGCGAGGTTCCAAGGAGCCCGCCACTCGCGTTGGAGGATGCACGCTCATGAACCAGGATGGCGAAGGCATGACGGTCCGCGAAGCCGGCAAAAAAGGCGGCGACATCGTCAAGACCAAGTATGGTCCGCAGTTCTACGCGGAGATAGGGCGCAAAGGCGGCGAGAGCACGAAGCGCCGGCACGGATCGCAATTCTACGAATCGATCGGTCACAAAGGCGGTCAGCGCCAAAAACGCGCTGTCATAGAGAACCAGTAGCGCATGACGCAAGCGAAGAACGCCCGCGAGAAGCAGGGCGGAGAGATGACGGTCCGCGAGGCCGGCAAACGCGGCGGCGATGCGGTGCGGGCCAAGTATGGCCCGACCTTCTATGAGGAGATCGGGCGCAAGGGCGGCAAGTCGACCAAGCAGCGCCATGGGGCCGAGTTCTTCGAGAGCATCGGCCAAAAAGGCGGCAACGCCGTCAAGGACAAGTACGGCCAGAGCTTCTACGAACAGATCGGCCATAAGGGCGGACAGAAGGTCAAGCGGCTCATCGAAGAGGCCAAACGCTCGGCGCGTTAAAAGCTCGCAGGTATGACGACGCACGCCTCGCTCGATGAACCCTCATTCAAATCCATCGATCACCAAGACATGCTCGGTGCCGTTTTGGGCCTGCCCGAACAGGTCGACAACGCCAAGCGCATCGCGCTTGGCGCTTCGTTTGCGCCGCTCGCCGGCAGACGCTTCTCGTCGCTTGTGATCGCCGGCTTGGGCGGCTCTGCCATCGGCGGCGATTTCTTGCGCGCGGGCTATGAGTCCACGCTGACCTTACCGGTGACAGTCGTGCGCGATTATCACCTGCCGGGCTACGTGAATGCCGACACGCTGGTGTTCGCGACCAGCAATTCCGGCAACACCGAAGAGACGCTGGCGTGCTACGACGCGGCAAGGCTGGCGAAGGCCGGTATCGTCGCCTTTTCGACGGGTGGTGAGTTGGCGCGCCGCGCAAAAGCCGACGCTGTACCGCTCGTGACATTCCCCGGAGGTTTGCAGCCGCGCGCTGCGCTCGGTTATTCGTTCATCCCGCTGGTCGTCGCGGCGGCACGATCTGGGATTGCTGCCCGAGGTGCTGCTCGACGAGATCGACGAGGCAAGCGCCGTGCTGCGCCAGGTCCGCAATGCATGCAATCCTGACGTGCCTGCGCAGAAAAACGAGGCCAAGACGTTAGCAGCTTCGTGGGTAGGCAAGCTGCCGGTCATCTACGGCTCGCAGGCAGAGCGCGGCGTCGTCGCCTATCGTTGGAAGACGCAGATCAACGAGAACGCCAAAGCGTACGCGGTCTCCAACGTTTTCCCAGAGCTCAATCATAATGAGACCGTCGGTTGGAGCGGCGACCACGGGCAGCGCGAGGTCGAGAAAGACTTTGTGGTCACCATCCTGCGCGATGACCGCGAGCCCTCGCAGATCCGCCGCCGCGTTGACCTCACCAAGGATATCATCGCCAAAGCGGCCGCATCGATCAGCGAAGTCTGGGCGCGCGGCGAGAGTGGGCTCGCGCGCATGCTGTCGCTGGTCTACATCGGCGATTTCGCCTCGGTCTACCTCGCCATCGCCTACGGCGAGGACCCCACGCCGGTGAAAGTCATCGACTGGCTCAAATCAGAGCTGGCCAAGCACTAGGCAGGCTTACGGCGGCGAGTTGCCTTTGATCGACGTCGAGCCAAGCGATGACGTGCCGTTGAGCAGATTGGCCTGCAAATGCGTCGTGACCAGATCGTAGCCCTTGTACTTCGCGTTGACGCGCGCCGGGCAGGTCAGCGTCTGCAGTGGATTGTTCCACAGGAGATTGTCCGTCCGCAGGTCCGATAGATCGCGCGCACGCACGCTCCAGACGTGCACGTCGCCAGCCGCCGAATAATTCTGCGTGCGCATATCGAGCTCAACCGTGTCCGCGGTGAGCTTATAGGCCGGCTTGCCTTTGAGATAGTACGTGGCTTCCTTGATGTGATGATACGTCGTCACTGCGCCGTCCGTGCTCGTGTCGGCGCTCTCAGCCACGAACTTCCAGCCTATCTGATTGCCGCGCTGTCCCTGGCCCTCGACGTTGTGCATCTCGATCTGCGGCTGCCCGAATGAGGGCGGCGCATCCGGGCTCAAGAGCGCGCTGGCCAAGAAATAGATGATCGTGCCGAAGAACGTCAGGCTCACCGCCCAGACCACTAACGTCGGGCGCTTGGCCACAAGCTCCCGTAGCTGCCTCACGACTTACCCCGGCGAGAACGCCAGCCCATCGATCGCTTCGCGCTGCGGGATTATACCGACGACTAGCACGCCGAGCGCGAGCGCGAGCAGCCACGCCGCTCCGAAGCGGTCGTAGGGCGTGATGAAGCCACGGCCGACATCGCCGACGACGAGGCCCTGCTGGTCGAGTCCCAGCCGGGCGATGATAGCGCCTTTGGGATCGATGATCTCCGATATGCCCGTATCGGCACCGCGGACGATCCAGCGTCCCGTGGAGACGGCGTTGACGACGGCCACATCGGCGTGCTGATACGGGCCGCCCGTGCCGCCGAACCATGCGTCATCGGTTGCGACGATCAGCGCATCGGCGCCGGCGTTCGCGGTCGCCCGCGCGTACGGGGCGAAAGCCGACTCATAGCAGATCAACGTGCCCCATTGATAACCGGCTGCGGGAAGCAGATGCGGCCCAGGCCCCGGCGCGAAACGCGACGCGCTATCCATGAGCGGCAGCCGGCGCAGCAGCGAATCCATCGGCAGATACTCTGCGAACGGCACCAACAGCCGCTTGTGATAGACGCCGCCCACCGTGCCGCTCGGTGTGAGCACGAGCAGGGCGTTGTAGTAGACATCAGGTGATGGGCGATCGATCGTCCCCGCCGCGATCCATGCGCCGGTTTGCGATGCCAATGACTCCAAGCTCTGCAGCAGCGCCGGCTGTTGGAGCGGGTATGCCGTGACGACGGTCTCGGGCCACAAGACGAGTTTCGCGCCGCGCGCCGATGCTTGACGCGTCAGGTCCGTGTAGGTGGTCAGCGTGCGCGCGAACATGGCCGGCGACCATTTTTCGCGCTGCGAGATGTTGCCTTGGGCGATCGCGACGCGCAGTTGCGGCTGCTCGAACGTCACGCGATTGCGCGCGATGTCGCCGCCGACGATCGTGAGCGCGACCACGGCAAGGGCGATGGCACCGGTGCGGCGGGCCGGCAGCGTGCCGCCGATGATGCCGGCGAGCGCGGCGTTGACCAGTGCGACGAGCGCGCTCAGCCCGAAGACGCCGCAGTATGCGGCGAGCGGCAACAGCCACGGTAGATGCGCCGCGACCAATCCGAGCTCGCCAAAGGGCAATGCAAGCGTGCCGCGCGTTCGCAGCGATTCGACGAGCAGCCATGCAGCCGGCGCCGCGAAGACGGCGATAGCGCGAAACGCGCCGCGGCAGACCAGCGACGTGAGCACCGCGACCGCTGCCATGAAGAGCCCGTAATATCCGCACAGCAAGACCAAGGCGAGGATGGTCCACGAACCGATGAAGTCGCCGATCGAGTTGGTCATCCAACCGAAGAGCAACAACGAGGTGAATGCCCCAGCAAGCCAGCCCCACCAGAACGCGTGCTTCCAGGACGCTCTCGACCACAACAAGAACAAGGGTACCAAAGCGATGAACGACACGAAACCGGCGTCCAGCGTCGGAAAGGCGAGGCTGAGCAGCAACGGGCTCACAAGCGACGCGCCCAGCGCATACGGCCATGCAATGGCGGTGCGTGACTCGCTCAGACCGCGCGCGCTCAGTGTTCCTTGCATGACCCACCCGATTCGCCGCTGGGGTGCCAAGTGCTTGGTGGCGTGCGTCATCGCTCTGGCCGGGCTGGGCTGCGGCCGCGGCCCCGTGACACCGCCGCCGATCATCGCCTCGACCGCCACGATCCAGTTCCAGCTCTACGTCAACGGTCAGATAGCGCCGAGCCAGGGCAACTACATCATCGCCATCAACGCGAACACCGATCCATCGACGAACGTCAACGTGGTGGCCGGTGAGAATCCCGGCATGCCCACTGCGCAAGAGGCGCAGGGCACGCCCAAAACGTTCACCCACTGGGATCAGGAGTTCATCTTCGGGTCGTCGAGCGGCGGCGCCACCAACGGCTTCTTCTACAACTACAAAATACTCACGGGCGGCGCCGGCACGAGCACGGTGACCTGGTTTCCCATCGTGCTCAACACCAATGACTTCCAGCTTATCACCAACGGCAGCTTCGGGACCGGCAGCGGAAACGTGCTGAGCTTCACCATGCCGCTCGTGGACCTTTCCATCCGCGCCAACCCGAATTCATCGAATCCGCCGACCATCACCACGCCGGCGGTGGTCTTCCTGTACGTCAACTACATCACGACGGACACGTTGGGCATTCCGCAAGACCAGCTCGGCCCCGACGGTCTCGGCACGATCGGCTACGCGCTCCCCGTCGACATCTCGCACGCCAACACGATCCAGCTGCCGAACTTCTCAGCCGCCACTGGCCCCAGCAACCCGAACCTCTTCATCATCGGTGGCCAGATAACCGTGACGGAGTAGCAGGTCGATCCAGCCGGCGCTACTCGCCGAAACCCTGCGCGATGATCGGGCCGTTGTTGTTGATGCCGAACGATGCGCTTTGACTCGGGAACGCCAAGAGCCCGAACGATATATCCACCTCTTTGAGCGGCTGATGGTAGGCCACGCGGATGACGTAGCAGTCGCTCACCGTGTGGGTGAGGTAGTAGTTCTGGCCCTGCAGCGCATGTTGGCGGAAATCGTAGTTGCCCGTGAACTGCAAGTAGTCCGAACGTGACAGCGGGGTCGCGAACGCCGTGACCAACGGCGAATATCCGCCTCCATGCGGATCGTACGACGTGCCCAAGGTCACAAAGGCGAAGGGAGTCGGATTCACGGCTAACTGATAGTTGATCGAGCCTAAGAACTTGGATTCGAAATCGTAGTTGGTCGATGCGGTGAAGCGATAAAACGGCGCGTTATAGAAATTGAAAATCTCGCTGATCTGGTTGGATCCGCTGAGACGGTCGAGCGCCGGCATCGGCGTGTACCCGCGAACGCTCTGAGCAGTGTAGAGCAGCGTGTTGTCGGCGTGATGGCCGAAAAAGTTCTGCAAGGTCGCTTGATAGCCTAAGCTGCCGAGCAGGTCGCCCGTGCCATAGGCGCTTTGGTTCGCCGTCACCGAGGCGTTGATGACCGTGTTGTCGCCGATGCGGTAGATCCCAGGCCCCAACTGGGCATTCATATTGAGCCTGGTCGTCTCGACATTGTCGTAACCGTCGTCGTAGTTGCCATCGATCAGCGTCAAGCTGATCGGCAGTCGCAACGCCTCGATCTGCAGCGGTCGCGCGCGCAGCGTCAGCTCGGGGACGCGCTGGATGCCGATCACCGGTGTTGTCATCTCGGGCGTGGTGGGATCGCCGATGTTGTTCGTCTGCTGGCCGTGGTTGGTGTTGATGACCAGATCGGCGTCGAAGCTGCGGGCGCTGACGTGCGTGTCCCAGTTGAAGCCGACGGCCCGAGAAAACGCCCCGGGATTGGTGTTGTCCTGCAGATTGAGGCCCAGCGTTTGGCTGAATGCCGGCGAGAACGCGATCGTGTGCTGGAAGATGCCACCGAACGATTTCGACGGGCCCGTCGCCGTGTTCGTGACCAGGTAGCTGGTCGTGCTGCGCGCACCCGTATGCGTGACCGAGACGTTCGTCGACGTCGTCGTTGGCAGTGCGGTGAATATGGCCGATTGACCTGAATAGTTAAACGCCAGCGCCGCGGTCAGATGATCGGTGATGAGCCGATTCAGGTTAAGGGTGGCTTGCGTCGAGTTCCTCGTGCCGGTGAGCGCCTGCTGCTGACCGTTGTTGTTCATGTTGTAGAAGGTGAGCTCTCCGCCGCCGCGGCCGTCCTTGCGCTGGAAGTAGAAGTCGGCTCCCAGACCTAGCCCGACTTTCTGATAGAAATCGACGTGATAGGTGCCGTACCAATTCGGGCCGCGGTAGAAGTTGATGAAGTTGCGGATGAAGACGCCGTACGCCGAGTTGTACCCGATGCGTGGCGCGTACGCGTTTTGGTTGCGCTGCGCCCCTTCCGCCAGCGGCAGCGCGAGCACGCCGAGCGCGGCCACCAGCACCTTACCCAAGTACAGCGCCGAGCCTTTGGCGATGAGATGGTCGTGTGGGCGGATCTCGATCTCGCGACCGGTGACGTGGTAGGCGACGTGGCTGGGCTCGCAGGTCGTGATCCAGCCGTTCTTGATGATGGTATGGCCGTTAGGATCGAGGATCGCCTCGGCGCCCTTGTAGTAGAGCCTGCCTTGGATCTGTTCTCCTTGCGCGTAGATCGCGGCGGTGGAGCCTTCGACGTCGAACATCTCGACGCGGTCGGAGTCTGAATGATATTCCAGCGCCGACGCCGTGGCGGTATCGCCGTTGGCCTCGCTCAGCGTCACGTGACCCGTGGCCCGCAAGATCTTGGTGGTGGCGTCGTATACCGCCTGATCGGCGTGCACCACCGCGTCCGCGTAATCGAGCTCGACGTGGCCGTACGCCGTGAAACCGCCGCCCGGCCCGTTGTTGCCGTAGAGCTCGTCAGCGGTCACGCGCGCGATGCCCGACGGCAATGGGACTGGGCTGGGCGACGTCGATGCGTTGGGCGCAGGCGTCGGCGTCTGCGTCGGTATCGGGGTCGGTCCGCGGTTGAGGCGCGGGAAATCAGATGACGACGGCGTGGGCGTGAACCAGATCGGCGCCGGTGTCTGTGCCGTACCGGGCAAGTAGTAGGGCGTCGCCGAGCTCGTCGGCGCGGCGCTCGGCGTTTGGGGAGCGGGCGAGGCGGAGGTCGAGGGCGACGTGCTGGGCTGCGGGCTGACACCCGGCTGAGGATTCGTGTCTGCGTGCACGCGCACTGCGACGACGGCGACGAAGAGAAGGACGGTGAAAACCGTCCTGGAGACCATTACCTGGACGCGATCAACGGCGTCGAGATCCAACAGCGAGGCCCTGTGGGTTCAACGCTCCCCTCTTAAGCTGACCACGATTGAAGGTGATACGTCGGACGAAGCCGAGCAGTTCCTCATCGGTTTTCAATAACATGGCGATGCCCACCGCGCACAGCGCGATGTTCGGCAACCACGAGGCCAGCGGCGGCGGGATGGCGCCGTTTTGACCGAGCGCATTGGTCGCCGCCATGATGAGCCAATAGCCGAGCACCACGAGCAATGCCAGCATCGCCCCCACGCCGCGTCCGCTCTTGCCGAAGCGGATGGCCAGCGGAAGGCCAACGAGCACGCTGATCAGGCAAGCGATCGGCATGGCGAACTTCATCTGCAGCACCATCTCTAGATTACGCACGTCGCCGCCACCGTTTTGCTGGACCTTGATCTCGCGGGCGAGTTCGCTCGAGCTCATCTCGAACGGGCCGCGCGGTCCCTCGAAAAGCAGTTGCGCGTCGGTGAGCGGGAATTCAACGCTCGCAAAGCGCTGCTGTTTGGTGACCAATCCCGTCGGACCAAAGGTGGTGTGTACGCCGTCGTAGAGCACGAGCTTCCCGCTGATCTGCCGCCCGGTGGCCGCGGTCAGGGTCTCTGGGAAATTGCCGTTGCCGAGCGCATAGATCTGGATGTTGTGCATGAGGCCCGAACCCGAGTCCATCGAGCCGACGAAGATGCTGTGTGATCCATCTTCGGTGCGCACGAATTGGTCGGGTTGGATGATCGGTTCGGTCGAGTTGTACGCGATTTCGCGGAAGATGCTTTGCGATTTGTGTTGCGAAGCCGGCGCGATGTAGTCGTTGATGACGAACGAGACGATCGTGACCACGATGCCCATGACGATCGCCGGACGCGCGATGCGGCTCAGCGCGATACCGCCCGTACGCATGGCGGTCAGCTCGTTGTCGCCTGCCAGGCGCCCGAAGCCCTGCAGCACCGCGAAAAGCGTGGCGAAGGGCAGGATGATGAAGACGAGCGACGGTGCCTGCAGGACGATATAGCGGATGACCAGTCCGAACGGCACGTGCTTGTTCAGGATGTAGTTCGCGGCGAGGAAGAACGTGTTGACCAGCAGGAAGACGAGAAACGCCGACACGGCGAAGGCAAAGGGTGGCGCCATCTCATTGAAGAGATAGCGATCCAAAATGCTGACGAAGCGCCGGCTGCCGCTGCCGGCTTTTCCGAACTCGACGCGCTCGCCAGAACCGGCAAGCCAATCCAAGCGTTGCGTCCGAGCGCGGCTAGGCGCATCACCCAAGCGTGGTGACGTCCTTGTCGGCGGCGTGGATGCCTCGCTCGGAGTCGACATGCGTCGCCACTTCCTTCGTTTTCCGCTGCTATCCTTGGGAATAAAGGCGCGGCGGCCGCGCCGTGCGCGGGCTAATGCGTGCGCGCGCCAGCGTGATAGAGCGCGGTGACGTTCTCGACGTACGCTTTCGTCTCGGCGTACGGTGGAATGCCGCCATATTTTTGCACCGCGCCGCTACCCGCGTTGTACGCGGCAAGCGCGAGCGCGACATTGCCATGATAACGCAGCAACAAATCGTGCAGATATGCAACACCTGCAGCGACGTTTTGATCCGGATCGAATGGATTGGTCACGCCATACGCGGAGGCGGTGCCCGGCATCAATTGCATGAGACCCATCGCTCCCGCCGTCGAGATCGCAGACGGATCGCCTCCGGACTCCTGCGAGATGACCGCGCGCACGAGCGAGGGGGGAACGGCGCGCGCCCGCGACTGCATGGCCACGATCGAGTTGAGCCGAGCCGCGTCCATGGCATGCGGCCCTTGCGCGAACGGGAAGATTCCGCCACCGCTGCAGCCTGCGACGGCAGCCGCCCCGATGATGAAGAGCGTCGCCGCGACCCTGCGCATTCCCATCAACAACGTCAAATAATTGACCCGCCTGCGCTCCCAATGCCGTAAAACCGCCGCCATCGCGGCGCGCTACATCCTACTACGTACTATCGGTAATCCGGGGGCTTCTTCGGCGTGACCGCCGTCGAACCATAGCCGTCGTAGGCCCAAATCATGAGCCCCGGATGAGGAAAATCCGGCTTGGGCAGGCGGCTCGTCCGACTGCGGCGAGGTTTAGCGGCTACGCCGCCCGGCGACGGACTTGTAGCAGTCCGGGCAATACACCGGTTTGTCGGGTCGCGGCGAGAACGGGACCTGGGTCGCGGCGCCGCACTGCGAGCAGACGGTGTCGAACATCATGCGCTCGCCGCCGCCCGCGCCGCTGCGATCGCGCTTGCGTGCGCGCCTGCACTGGGGACATCGGGTCGGTTCGTGCTCGAACCCTTTCTGTGCATAGAACTCTTGTTCGCCAGCGGTAAAGGCGAATTCAGTACCGCAATCACGGCAGGTCAAGTTCCGGTCTGCAAATGCCACGATAGCCCCCGGTTTTCACGCCTCGGAAACGACAAATCCCTGCGCCCGATACAACGGCGCAGAGAACTCAAGAGAAATCTAGCACGTTCGTTTTCAAAAAGCAACCTCGCCAAGCGGTCGAGGCCTCGCTTCAGCCGAAACCCTGCTCTATGAAGACGATAGAGCAAGCGATTTCAGTCGCCCGCGGGGCCGCTTTTCGCGCGAGCGCAGCTGCCCTCGTGCTTGGCGCAATGATGGCGATGCCTGCGGGTGCCGCCGCACCACCGTCGGCCGCTGTACCGCCGCCCGAAGGGGTCGCAGCACCGGCTTTCACGCTCGCATCGCTGAGCGCTCCGCGATGGACCCTTGCCGGCACGCGCGGCCATGTCGTCGTTGTGAATTTCTTCGCCACCTGGTGCCCGCCGTGCCGGGCCGAAACGCCGGATCTGGTGGCCATCGAGAAACGATATGCCGCTAAGGGCGTGATCTTCGTCGGCGTGGACGACCGCGAAGACGCCGCGCTTGTCTCGGTTTTCGTCAAAACAAAAGGCATCAGATATCCCGTCGTGTTGGACAGCGACGGCGCGGTCAGCCGCGCCTATGATGTGCGCGCCATACCGACGACGTACGTGCTCGATCGCAACGGGGTGATTCGCTACCGCCAGGTCGACCAACTCGACGCACCTCTGCTGTCGTCGGTGCTCAACGCGGTGGTGGCAGGCGAACCCATCCCCGAGAGCGTGGCATCGCAACATTTCCACAACGTAGCTGCCACCGCCACGGATCAGATCTCAGCGGATCTCAAGACCGCATCCGCGACGACGCCTCCGCAGGCCCAGCCGCTCGACCGCGCAGTGCAGACCGGCGTCGCCGCCAATAAGAAGATCGACGATATGCTCTCGCAGCCCGATGCGGTCTCGATCAACTATTTCGATATGACCGCGACGCGCGGCAAGCTCAACAGCGCGCTGGCCGACGCGTACGCCGCTCGCGCTTCCGTGCCCGATTCCAAAACGGTGGTTGCGGATCAGACCGAAGCGGCGCTGTTGCGCGGCCAGGTGCTGCTGGATCAAGAACGCTTCGCCGAGGCGGCGGTGCAGTTCGACACGGCGATGAAGCTTGCGCCCAAGGACACGCGCGGCTACGACGGGGCCTACATGGCCGCTTACGAGCAGAAACAGTACACGACGGCAGCCGATATCGCGGCAGCCGAGGCGCAGCTGACGCCGGATGACCCGGAAGCATGGCTCACCGTGGCGTCGTCGCAGAACGCGCTCAAGAATTATACCGCGGCGCTTGAAGCAGAGCGCAAAGCCCTCGCGATCGTCTCGCAGACCTACGCAAAGAACCCGGCATCCAAGCCCGGCGCATACGAGCTGGGGCGCGTGTGGCTCAAGATGGCCAGAACGCAGCTCCTCGCCAGTAACCAGACAGCCGCTCGCCCGCTGCTGGTCCAAGCGCAAGCCGCAGCGCCGTCGACCATCGTCGCCCAACAGGCAAGCGAGCAGTACGTGGCCCTCGAGCCCGCCCAGATCGCGATCGACAAGACGGAGCTGACGCAGGCAAGCGGTGCCTCGGCGCAGCCTGCGAAGGTGTACGTGGTCGTGCGCAACCCATCGGCGCAGGGCCGGACCATCAACCTGATCGCATCGGGATTGCCGCCGAAGTGGCTGGTCTCGTTTTGCTACAGCACCGTATGCAACCCGTACAAGGTGTCGTTCGCATTGCCAGCACGCGGTAGCAAGCGCATCGAGTTGCTCGTGGCGCCGCTGGCGAAGACCGATGGACCCTGGTCGATGAGCGTCGACGCATCCGGCCGCCCGACCGCGCGCGTGCACGTGGATGCCAAGACTGCCAAAGCAGCCATAACGATCAGCGCTTCCTAACTAAGAGATCCGCACACGCCGGCCGGATACCAGCGATCCGGCCCAGACCCCACTTTCTTCGCGGGGGCACGCGGTCGAGCTAAAGAGCTTTTGAGTCGACCGCTCGGCCTCGGCGTGCTGCGCTACGCTGCGCACGCCTCAGAGGCCCCCGCTTTCGAAAGCGGGGCTCGGGCCCGGATGGCTGGTGCTGAAGGGGTCGTACGTATGTGCGAACCCTCATTTTACTTGCAAAGACGCCGATGGTTCAGTATAGTGGGGCAAAGTGGTTCTCAGTGGGGTAGAGTGGCTGAGGCATGTCGGCATTTCCCAAATTTACGGGACAGTACGAGCATTCCCTAGACGACAAGGGCCGGCTCACCATTCCCGCTCGCTTTCGTGCCCGACTGGGTGACCATTTCGTGCTTACCATCGCTCCACCGGACCCGTGCCTTGCCATGTACCCCGAATCGACCTGGCTCGACGTCTGCGCGAGGATCGAGGCCGCGCCTCGCAAGGATCCCCGATATCGATCTTTCGTGCGCCACCTTTTCGCGCATACGGAAGAGATCTCGCTGGATTCCCAAGGCCGTCTGTTGCTGCCGGCTAGCCTTCGCGAGATGGCCGGCATCAAGCGCGATGCGATGCTTGTGGGGACCCTGACGAGGATAGAGATCTGGCCCGTTGAGGGCTGGCGTGCCGTTGCCGCCCCACCCAAAGACATGGCCGACCTTATGACCGAGCTTGGGCTCTACTAGCCATGAGCCGGTCATGCTCCAGGAGTGCTTGAGCTTGCTGCGATCGACCGGCAACAGCGCACGCGAAAGAGTCTTTGTCGACGCGACCTTCGGCGCCGGCGGGCACTCCCTCGGGTTGCTCGATGCCGGACCGCGCGACAAAGTGATCGCGCTTGACGCTGACCCGGCGGCGGTCGAACGCGCGCGCGTCATGGCACGCAAATACTCCGGGCGGCTCATTCCCAAGCACGCCAACTTCGGCGAACTGGGCGAGGTGCTCGATCGCGCCGGCGTGCGCAGCGTCGACGGCATCCTCTACGATCTCGGCATATCCTCGCTGCAACTGGCCGATCGCAGCCGCGGCTTCTCCTTCGCCGGCGACGAGCCGCTCGACATGCGCCTGGATCCAACATCAGATTCACCCAGCGCCTCAGACCTGTTGAACACACTCTCGCAGTCAGAGCTCGAGACGATCCTCCGCGACTACGGCGACGAGCGTCATGCCCGGGCCATCGCGCGCTCCATCGTCCGGCGCAGACCGCGCGTGCGGACCTGGCGCACGGGCGATCTGGTCGCCGCCGTCTTGAGCGCGCAGCCGCGGTCGGCATCGCGTGGGCGCATCCATCCGGCGACCCGCACCTTTCAGGCATTGCGCATTGCCGTCAACCACGACCTTCGCAATATCGAGCGCAGCCTCGAGACCGCAGTGCGCAGACTGAGTCCGGCCGGCCGGGTTGTGGTCATCAGTTTCCAATCCGCTGAAGACCGAATCGTCAAACATCGCTTCAAAGCATTCGAACAAGCCGGTTTGGCTCGCGTCGTCACGCGCAAGCCGTTGCGCCCGAGCGAGGGCGAGGTCGCTGCGAACGTGCGCAGCCGTAGCGCGAAACTGCGCGCCGTCGAGCGCGACCGTGACGACATCGCATCAGGGAGGAGCGCCTAGGCCATGGGAGCGGCAGCATACGCATATAAGCCCCAACTCGGTCCCACCATCGATCCGCAAGAGACGCATTCGCGCCGCAAGCGGCGGCGCAACGTGAAGGTGGCAGGCTTCGCCCGCAGGCTCATCTATTGCGTCATCCCGCTCGTGCTCGTCTTGCTCTACGTCGGCATGATGGCCGGGCTCACGGCGCAGACCTACCGGCTGGCGAGCGCTCAGAAGATACACGCCGCCTTGACCGAGCGCAATAATGCGCTGCGCAGTCGCGAGGCCCAGCTCGAGTCGGTAGACCGTCTGCAGGCGGTCGCGCGGCAGCTCCACATGACCGAGCCTGCCAAAGTCGCCTTCCTCTCACAGCCATCGGCGCCGCAACCGGTCGCGCGCAGATTCGCTCTGTTCGCCGGCATCGTCGGCGTCACGCGCTGGCTCGGTGTCCGGTAAGCGCCGCCGCCCCGTATGGCATGGCGACGACCGGGGTGCGAAGATGAAGCAGCAAGAACGGACGCGCCTCGGCATCCGCGCGTTGATCGTGTTCTGGGCCTTTTTCGCACTGACCGCGCTGCTGACCGCAAGGCTTTTCGTGGTTCAGATCCGCGAGGGAGCCGGTCTCGCAGCCAACGCCAGCGAAGAGCAGCAAGCCACATTTGAACTGAACCCCAAGCGGGGCGATATCGTCGACCGCTTCGACACCGTCTTCGCGACGACGCTGCCCTCGTATTACATCTTCGTCCAGCCGCCCGAGATCAAGAATCCCACGCAGCACGCCATCGCCGCGGAGTCGGCCGCGCTTGCTTCGCTGCTGCACATGACGTCGCAAGAGCTCAGCCAAGACCTGCGAGCGAACGCTCCCTTCATCTATCTCAAGCGCAACGAGCCCAAGTCGGTCGCGCTGAAGGTCACGGCGCTCAACCTCCCAGGCATTGGCACCAAAGAAGAGCCGATGGGTCAGCGGGTCGCGCCCCAGGACCGGATCGGATCGACCGTGGTCGGCTTCACCGGCGTCGACGATCAGGGGCTGGCCGGCATCGAGTATCAATATAATGGGGCGCTGAGCGGCCGCGCCGGCAGCGTCACCGAGGAAACCGATGCGGCCGGGCGGCCGATTCCCTTCGGACGGCGCACCGTGCGGCCGGCCAAGGTGGGCATGACAGTCGTGCTCACCATCGACCGGACGCTGCAATATGCCGCGGACCAGATACTCGAATCGACCGTGCAGCGCTACCACGCGCTGGATGGTTCGATCGTGGTCATGCGCGCGCAGACTGGCGAGCTCTTAGCGCTATCCAACTGGCCAGACCCGGATCCCAATCACTACGACCGATCGCCCGTCGCCGCATGGAAGAACCAGGCGGTGACGGATCCGTACGAACCCGGCTCGACGTTCAAGCTCATCACCGCCACCGCCGCTTTGGATTCGGGCAAAGTCACGCTCAACGATACCTTCGCCGCAGTCGACGTCCTCAATGTCGGCGGCAAGGTCATCCATAACGCCGATGACGGCCTGATGGCATCGGGACGCGCGCGTGAGACGCTCGACGACATCGTCACCTTCTCGCATAACGTCGGTGCGGCGCAGGTGGCGATCCGCACCGGCAAGGCGACGATGTTCGAATATATCCGGCGCTTCGGATTCGATGAGCCGACCGGCATCGATCTGCCTGGCGAGAGCGCGGGTATCGTCGGAACGCCTGATGATTGGTGGGGCTCGCGGTTGGCGACGATCGGCTTCGGGCAAGGCGTCTCCGTGACGCCGCTCGCGCTTGCGCGAGCCTATGCGGCGATCGCAAACGGCGGGCTGCTCATGCGTCCGCTCATCGTGCGCGACGTCCTCTCACCCGACGGCCATATCGTCAAACAGTATGGACCCCAAGTCGTCCGGCGCGTCATGTCGCCGCAGACCGCGGCGCAGCTGCTCGCCATGCTGCGTGACGTCGTGCACCGAGGAACCGCTCGCGCGGTCGTGATCCCCGGCTATGCGCTGGCGGGCAAAACGGGCACGGCGCAGATGGTGATCGACGGCACGTACGTGATGGGGGCGTATACCGCATCGTTCGTCGGCATCGTGCCGGCCAACAAGCCGGAGTACGTCATCTTGGTGAAGATCGACCGGCCGCAGGGAGCCTACTACGGCAGCGTGGTCGCCGCCCCGGCCTTTAGCGAGCTTGCGCGGCGCGTGTTGTGGCGCGAAAACGTCGCACCGCAACGTGTCACGACGGCGATCGATCCGCTCGGCGGAGCGCCAAAGGCGGCGGCGGCGGGAGAGATAGGCGGCGAGACGAGAAAACGACGGTGATGGCAAGTATCACAGCCGCGCCGCTGGAGCGCCTGCTGGCAGGCATGCCGGCAAACATCCAGGGCGATCGCGGCGTCGCGATCTCATCCATAGCGACCGATTCGCGCCAGGTGCGTCCCGGCGCGCTCTTTTTCTGTCTGCGAGGCGAGCACGCCGACGGCCACGACTTCGCAGCTGCTGCGGTCGCCGCGGGCGCATCCGGCGTGGTCGCTCAGCACCCGGTCGAAGGCGCGGGCGAAGTACCGGTCGCCATTCTCGCAGAGCCTTTAGCGGCGCTCTCGAAGATCGCCGCCCGTCTATACGACGACCCGAGCCGCGACCTCGTCGTCGTCGGCGTCACCGGCACGAACGGCAAGACCACGACCTCGTATCTCATCGAGGCGATCGCGCGTGCAGCCGGCGAGCGCTTCGGATTGATCGGCACGCTCGGCGCGCGACTCGGTGATCGCGACGCAGAACCGGTCGCCAACACGACGCCGTTCTCGCACGAATTGCAACGATTGCTGGCGCAGTTCCGCGATGCCGGAGCGCGCGGTGCGGTCATCGAGGTGTCAAGCCACGCGCTCGAGCTGCACCGGGTGGATGACGTCGCATTCGACGTCGCCGTCTTGACCAATCTGACGCAGGACCATTTGGATTTCCACACGACGTTCGAGCGCTACCGCGACGCCAAGCGCAAACTCTTCGGCGCGGCCGCAGGCAAACACGGCGAGCCTCCGGTGGCCGTGCTCAATGCCGACGACGAAGAAGGCCGCGCCCTCGCCGGCCTGCTGGCGCGCCGGATCACCTATGGCATGCGCGATCGAGATGCGCATATGTTCGCCAGCGACATCACGATGGGCGCCGACGGATCGCGTTTTACGGTGCGAGCCTTGCGTCCGGCGCCGTTCTCGATTCGGCTGCCTGGCGCGTTCAACGTGGCCAACGCGCTTGCGGCGCTGGCCGCCGGCAGCGTGCTCGATTACGATGTGGAGGCTATCGCAGAGGGTCTTGAATCTGTGACCGAGGTGCCAGGCCGGATGATCTCGATTCCGGCCGGCGATATCGGCGTCTACATCGACTACGCGCACACGCCCGACGGGATAGAGCAGGTCTTGCGCGCTACCCGGGCGTTGACCCGCGGACGATTGTTGTGCGTCTTCGGCTGTGGCGGCGACCGCGATGCATCCAAGCGTCCGCGAATGGGCCGCATCGCGCAAACACTCGCCGACCATGTGATCTTGACGACCGACAATCCGCGCCACGAAGATCCGGCGGCCATCCTAAACGACATCCGTGCCGGCATGGAGCCGGGCGCGGGCTGCGAAGTGGTGGCGGACCGGATGCAAGCCATCGCGCGCGCGATCGAGCTTGCCAAACCCGGTGACGCGGTGCTGATAGCCGGCAAGGGACACGAAGACTATCAGATCTTCGGCGCCGAGCGCCGGCCCTTCTCCGATGCGCAGGCGGCGATGGCGGCGATCGCGCGGGTGTTGCGATGAGCCTGACGTTCGCGCGGTTTCTTGAGGTCAGCGGCGGCCGCTTCATCGCCGATGCTAAGGCGTTGCCGGCCGACTTCCGGCCAAGCACCGACTCGCGGACCATCCAGCGCGGCGAGGTCTTCCTGTGCCTGCGCGGTCCGGATTTTGACGGGCACGATTTCATCGCCGGCGCGATCGAGCGAGGCGCCGCGGCGGTCGTCGTTGATGACGACGCCAAAGTTCCGCGCCCCGCGGCCGCGCCGATCATCCGCGTGGCCGACGCCAAGGCGGCTTATTTAGCGGGCGCGGCAGCTTCGCGCCGGGCGTTCGGCGGCCAGGTCATAGCGATCACGGGCAGCACCGGCAAGACGACCACGAAAGATTTCGCGGCGCAGATGATCGGCCGGCGCCGGCGGGTGGCTGCTACGGCGAACAATGAGAACAATGAGTTGGGCGTCGCCAAGCTGTGCTACCGCCTCGACGCGGACGTCGACCTCGCGGTGGTCGAGTTCGGCGCACGCCATCCGGGCGAGATCGCCGAGCTGGTCGAGATAGCCGCACCCGATATCGGCATCCTCACGAATATAGGCGAGGCGCATCTCGAGTTCTTCCAGGACCAAAATGAGCTTGCGCGCACGAAGTTCGCGTTGTTCTGTCGCGGAGCGCGCCCGGTGTGCAATGCAGGCGACGCCTGGTCGCGCATGCTGACCGCCGAAGCCAAGCTCGATACCGCCACGCTGTGGACACGCTTGGTTGGTGATCCGATGATGGCCGGCATCATGCTGGAAGCGGGCGTGGCACGCGATGGTCAAATCGCCGTGACGTTCGGCGCATCTCACGCGTTTGCCGATTGGCGGCTGCCCGGCGAGCACAACGTGCGCGACGCGCTGCTGGCCGCCGGCGGCGCGATACTCGCAGGCCTGAGCTTTGAGGAAACCGTGGAGGCGTTCGGCGAGCTGCGCCTACCGCCGGGGCGATTCGAGCGCCACGCGCTGCCGGGCGGCGCGGCCATCATCTACGACGCGTATAATGCAAGCCCGGCCTCGATGCTCCAGGCGCTGCAGACCTTCTCCGCCATCGAAAGTGCTCGCCACATCGCGGTGCTCGGCAGCATGGCGGAGCTAGGCCGGGATGCGGTGCAGCACCATCGCGCCGTAGGAGCGGCGGCCGCACGTTGCGGATTGAGCGCCTTGTATTGTGGCGGCGAGTTCGCAGATGAGATCGCGCACGGTGCGACCGATGCGGGCATGCCGGCGGCGAACGTCTCGACGTTCGCTGACAACCGGGAGATAAGCGATCGGCTACGGCGCACGCTGAGCGCGGGCGATTGCGTGCTGCTCAAAGGATCGCGCGTGCAGAAGATGGAGGAGATACTGAGCGGCCTGCTCGCACCTGGGATGCTCGCATCGTGAGCCCCGCCTCTTTCACCATAGACGTGCCCGGGTTGCCGCGGCGCATCGTGGCTATCCCCATCCGCACGCCGCTCGTGCGCTCCGGCGACGATCTGCCCGCGCTTCTCGCGCGCTGCCTGCACGGCGTGCTCGCAAGCGACGACGTGATCTGCGTGTCGGAAACCGCGGTGGCGATCGCCCAAGGCCGATCGATCCCGGCCGAGACGATCCGTCCGTCTCGCCTCGCCCGGATATTGGCGCAGCGCGCGGGCTCGTACGCCACGGTCAATCAGCCTGAATCCATGCAGCTCGTGCTCGAAAGCGCCGGCACGCTCAAAGTGCTCGCCGCCGCCGCCGCAGGTGCGGCGGGTCGACTCGTCGGCAGGCGCGGTGACTTCTACCGGATCTTGGGCAGCGCGGTTGCCGAGATCGACGGCTACACCGGGACGATGCCACCGTACGAGCGGCACATCGTGCTCGGCCCGCGAGATCCGCACATCGTCGCGCAGACGATCGCGCAGGTGTGCGGCGCGCAGGCATGCATCGTCGACGCGAACGATCTCGGCAAAGCTGAGGTGTTGGGCGCGAGCGCGCGCGTGCGCGCGGAGGCCGTGCGGCGCTGCCTGCTGTCCAACCCGGCAGGTAACGCGGATCAGCAGACGCCGCTGGTGGTCTTGAAATACCGCCCGCAAGCGGGATCCCCATCGCGCTCGCCGCTGCTCGCATCCGAATGAGCATCCTTACGAGCGTGTTTGCGACCTCATCGGCCACCGGCTTGTCCGCCTCCTCGCCTGTCGTCGCGGTCGCGGCCGGCCTTGTCGTTTGCGCGTTCGTCACGCCTTGGATCATCGCGCGTCAGCGTCGCGGCTCCTTGGGCCAGCACGTCTACGAGGATGCGCCCAAGACTCACGCCGTCAAGCAGGGCACGCCGACGCTGGGCGGGATCGCCTTCCTCGCCGCTGCGGTCGTCGGCTTTGCGCTTGGCGGATTTCAAACGCAGGCGCTACCGCTGCTCTTGCTCGTGCTCGCCGCCGGCGGCGTCGGTCTGCTGGACGACATGCTGATCCTGCGCGCGCGCCGGGCGCTCGGGCTGCGCGCCCGCGCGAAGTTCGTCCTCATCGCTCTCATCGCCATCGTCTACGTCGCGATCGTGCACGCTTACGGCCTCGCTTCGACCGCTCAGACGTGGTTCGCCGGCACCGTGGAGCTCCCGCTGTGGGCGTGGTCGCTGCTCGCCGTGCTTGCGATCGTCGGCTCGACCAACGCCGTGAACCTCAGCGATGGGCTCGACGGCCTGGCGGCCGGCGCCAGCGTTCCGGCCTTCATCGCATTGGCGCTGACCGCCCGTTATCTGGGTGTGCCGGGCGCCGGCAGCATCGGCGACGCGATGCTCGGCGCGGTGCTCGCGTTCTTGTGGTTCAACCGGCATCCGGCCCGCATCTTCATGGGCGATACCGGCTCGCTGGCGCTGGGCGCACTGCTGGCGGGCGCGGCCATCCAGTCGCAGGCGCTTTTGTTGCTGCCGCTGTTCGGGCTCGTGTTCGTGATCGAAGCATTGTCGGTCATGGCGCAGGTGCTGAGCTTCAAGACGACGGGAAGGCGCATCTTCAAGATGAGCCCGCTGCATCATCACTTCGAGATGTCGGGCTGGCGCGAGACGGCAGTGACCTCGACCTTCGTCGCGGTCGCCGTGATCGCCGCCGCTGCGACCTGGGTCAGCTGGTGGTCGTCCGGCGTGCGGGCGGCGCGGCCCCTATGACGGAAGTGAAGCGTGATGTTTAAAAAAGGCGACGCCGTCATGGTCATCGGGGTCGGACGCAGCGGTTTGGCGACGATCGAGGTTCTCAAAAGCCGCGGGATCACGGTTTTCGCCTACGACGATAAACCGGCGCAGCTGCTCGCCAAGGAGACCTACGACACGCTCAACCGGTTGGGCGCACCGCTGCGAAGCGCAAACGACCTCGACGCCGTCGCAACAGAGATCAAAGCGGCGATCGTCTCACCTGGGGTGCCCTTGACCCATAAAGCCGTCACCTCGATGTACGATCGCGGGCTTCCGGTCATCTCAGAGATCGAGCTGGCATACATGCTGGCCTCTGGCCCGATCATCGCGGTCACCGGGAGCAAGGGCAAGTCGACGACCACCGCGCTGATCGGCCACTCTGTTGCGCGGCGCCGGATCGCCAACCGCGTCGGCGGGAACATCGGCAATCCGCTCATGCGCGAGACCGCTGCCGCGCCGAAGACGAATGGATCGTGGCCGAGGTCTCGAGCTTTCAGCTCGAAGGCATCCGCAAGTTCCGGCCGCGCATCAGCGTGCTGCTCAACATCTCGCCCGATCACCTCGATCGCTACCACTCGATGGAGGAATACGGCGAAGCCAAATATCGCATCTTCGCCAACCAAAAGCGCGACGACATCTTCATCGGCAACGCCGACGACGACCACTGCGCTGCCTTACGAGCGGGCAGCGGCCGCACCGTGCCGTGCCGGGCGCGTGGTTCGGCGTCGATCCATCTGACCGCGCCCTAGCGATGACCCTCGAAGGAGACGCCATCGTCGCGCGCGACAAGCGTCGCGAAGCACCGGTGATCGACGTGCACGACCTACGCATCCGCGGACGGCATAACATCGACAACGCGACTGGCCGCGTCGCTCGCGGTCGCTGGCCGCCGGCGCTAAGCTCGAGGCGTCCGCAAAGGATTGCGATCTTCGACCCGCTGCCACACCGCCTCATGGTCGTCCACCAGCCGGCGGGATCACGTGGATCGACGACAGCAAAGCCACCAACCCGCATCGGCGACGGCAAGCGCTCGAAGCGTTCGACGCGCCGATCGTCCTGATCGCGGCGGCAAGAGCAAGCAACCGACTTCAGCGCATGTGCCGCGGTCGCGAGCGAAGCGCGCCAAGCGCGTGATCCTCATCGGCGAGAGGCGCGCAGAGATCGGCGAGGCTCATCGACGGCCCACCCGTCGTGCTACGCACGCGACTGGAAGCCGGCGTCGAAGACGGCTGCCGCCGCGGCAACCAGCGGCGACGTCGTGCTTGCTCTCGCCCGGCTGCGCGTCGTTTGACATGTTCGAAAGCGCCGAACAGCGCGGCGAGCATTTCGGCGCCGCCGTAAGAGCACGAGCCGATGCGGCATCGGCGCGCGATGACAAGCGCAAGCCGGCCGGACGCCATTTCTGCTCGCGATCGTCGCGCTGCTGACGGCGATTCGGCGCGTCATGGTCTTCTCGGCGTCGTCCGTCGACGGCGTACACCCAATTCCACGACGCTGCGTACTATCTCAAGCGCGAACTGCTCTGGATCGCCGCTCGGCGGCGCGCGCGGCGCTGCTCGGGCATGCGACTGGACTACAGCCGCCTGCGTGCCGGCGGCGCCGTGGATCTTCGGCGTCGCGGTCGTGCTGCTGGCCTCGTGCTCGTGCCCAGTCTCGGATCCATCGAGGGCGGCGCGCAGCGATGGTTCGAGTTCAAGTCTTCTCGTTCGAACCGTCGGAGTTCGCGAAACTGGCGTGTCGTGATGCTCGCGCGCCTCATCTCGCCGATCGCGATGACGGCGCGCTGTCCGTTCGCAAAGTCGGCTTCCCGGTGCTGCTCTGCGTCGGCAGTCTGCTTCGTGCTCGTGATGCGCGAACCCGACTTCGGCACGGCGTCGATGTTCGTCATCACCGCCGCCGTGATGCTGTTCGTGGCGGCGCGATGGCACACCTTTTCATTCGGCCTCGTCGCGGCGGTGCCCACGCTGCTGCTCTTCGTCTACTCGAGCGCATACCGGCGCGATCGCTTCACCGCGTTCTTGCACCCGTGGAACGATCCGCAAGGCACCGGCTATCACATCATCCAGTCGCTGTACGCCCTGGGGTCCGGCGGCATGGCTTCGGACTTGGGTCTGGGCCAAAGCCGCCAAAAATTCGGTTACCTCCCCGAGCAGCACACCGACTTCATCTACTCGATCATCGGCGAAGAACTTGGTTTCGTCGGCGCCGCGGCGGTGGTCATCTTGTTCCTCGCGTTCGCTTACTGCGGAGTGCGCATCGCCATGCGGGCCGAGGACCGCTTCGGGTTCTACCTCGCCATCGGCTTGACCGCATCCATCACCCTCCAAGCGCTCATGAACATCGGCGTCGTCACCTCGTCGTGGCCGGTGACCGGTGTGCCGTTGCCTTTCATTAGTTATGGCGGGACCTCGCTCGTCGTGACGCTCTTCGGCGTCGGCCTTCTCGCCAGCATCTCTCGCGGCCGGCGCAAGCCCGCATCGTCGCTGCCGGTCACGCGCAGAAAGGCGTCGTAACGCCATGCGTGTGCTCTTCTCGGGTGGCGGCACCGCGGGTCATCTGTACCCGACGCTCTCGCTGGCGCACGCGCTGTTGCAGGTGGCGGGTGATGCCGGCGTCTGCGAGCCGGAACGCGCCGACGCGAACGGGCGCATCAGCCGTCCGGGCGAAAGCGCGATCGAACGCACCGGCTCCTCACGGCTGCACGCCGTGCTCTTCGTCGGCGCGCGCGGCGATGTCGACGAGCAACTGTTGACGCGCGACGACATCCCGTACAAAACGGTCGGCGCATCGCCGCTGGCAGGGAAGCGTGGCCTGGCCACAGCGCTTAGCCTAGCAGGAAACGCAGCGGCCGTCGCACAGGCCATCCCGATCGTCTCGCACTTCCGGCCCGACGTCGTCGTCGGTAGCGGTGGTTACGCGTGCGCACCCGCGGTGCTGGCTGGGGCGACGTTGCGCCGCGCCGGGCGGCTTCCCAAGCTGCGCACCATGCTCATCGAACCCAACGTCATGCCTGGGTTAGCCAACCGGCGCCTAGCGCGCTACGCCACCGAGGTCTGGGGCGGCTATGACGAGTGTGACACCTCGCGCCATTTCGGCGCCAAGTTCAGGCTCACCGGGATACCCGTGCGCGCCGATCTCTACACCCCGATATCCAAAGCCGAGGCGCGACGCAGCTTGGGCATGGATCCTGACCGTTTCACCGTGCTGGTTTTCGGTGGCAGCCAGGGAGCGCGCAGCATCAACATGGCGACGAGCGGGATGGTGGCTCGGCGCCGCTTGCCGGCGGACTGGCAGATCTTGCACCTCACGGGCACGCGCGATCACGAGTGGATGATGGCCGAGCGACGCTCTGAGCCAAACGACAACAGCTACACCGCCTTGGCCTACCTCGACAATATGGCGCTAGCGTACTGGGCCGCGGACCTGGCCGTATGCCGATCGGGGGCCTCGACGCTCGCCGAGATGAGCACGGTCGGATTGCCCGCCATCTTCATCCCCTATCCGCATGCCAGCGAAGACCATCAACGAGCCAACGCGGACTACTTCGTGGACCGCGGCGCGGCGGCGACGATCATGGACGGCGTCCTCACGCCCGACTCGCTCTACTGGATGATCGTAGACACAGCCGAGCCGCAGAAGTTGCAATCCATCACAAACGCGCTGCGACGGCTCGCACAGCCGCGCGCGGTGGAGACGATGCTCTCGCGCCTGCTCGATACAGGGCCGACGTTGACGCTCGCCTAAACGAGGACGGAGATGAAACGTTCGCATCGCCACGTGCACTTCGTCGGCATCGGTGGCATAGGCATGAGCGCGATCGCGCGCGTGCTGCTGGCGCTCGGTGTGAGCGTCTCAGGCTCCGATCTCAAGATGAACGGCACGCTCGAGAAGCTGCGCGCGCTCGGTGCCACGGTCACCCTCGGCCATGCGTCCGAGAATATCAAAGGCGCCGATGCGGTCGTCATCTCCTCGGCCATCCCCGTCGACAACCCCGAGGTCATCGCGGCGCAAAAAGCCGGCGTGTGCGTGATGCAGCGCGCCGAGATGCTCGCCGAGATCATGGCCGACAAACAAGGCGTGGCGGTCTCCGGCACCCATGGCAAGACCACGACCACCTCGATGATCGCCTCCGTGCTCGACGCTGGTGGATTCGCGCCGACGGTCCTCATCGGCGGCGAGGTCAACGATCTGGGTGCCAACGCCCGTTTGGGCGCGGGTGATGTCGTCGTCGCCGAGGCGGACGAGAGCGACGCGTCCTTTCTTCGGCTGAACCCGACCTATGCCGTCGTCACGAACATCGAGAACGACCATCTCGGTTACTATCGCGATCTCGAACATCTCATCGAGACATTCAGCGCGTTCATCGAACGCGTGCCGCCGAATGGCTGCATCGTCGCCTCCGCCGATTGTCCTGCGGTCGGCGAGCTGTTGCGCCGCTTTCGCCAGTCGCCGAGTTTGCTGGGCGATCCGACGGTCGTAACGACCGGCTTCGACGCAGCGGCCGATCTGCGCGCCGTCGACGTCCAGCTCGCCGACTTCGGGTCATCGTTCAGCGTGCAATCGGGGCAAGCCATGCTCGGCGAAGTCACCCTGCGGGTGCCCGGCCGCATCAACGTCTACAACGCCTTGTCCGCGATCGCGGTCGGCGTGCGCTTCGGCGTGAGCTTCGAGGCTATAGGTCGCGCTCTCGCGCGATTCCGTGGCGTCGCGCGGCGCTTCCAGATGCTTTACGACAGCGAGTCGCTGCTCGTGGTGGACGATTACGCGCATCATCCCACTGCCGTCCAAGAGACCATCGCCGCCGCACGCGCATACTGGCCGGGCCGCATCGTCGTCGCCTTCCAGCCGCATCGCTACAGTCGCACCGCGTACCTCATGCGCGACTTCGCGCGGGCTTTGATGCGCGCCGACGAGATCATCGTCACCGATATCTATCCAGCGGGCGAACTGCCGCTGCCCGGTGTGCGCTCGGAGTCGATCGTGGACTTCATCCGCGACCTGGATGCCGAGAAGACCGCCATTCATCTGCCGAAACCGGCAGATGCCCTCGCCTATCTGCAGCGCACGATCAGATCGGGCGACCTCGTGCTCACCTTGGGCGCGGGCGACATCGGCGGCGTGGCGCACGAGCTTGCCGCGGGTCTCTCGGCGGCCGACGCCGGCGTCGCCAACCTTTAGCGCGCCAAGCGTGAGCGCAGCATCGTCCGTGCCCGGTCAGACTTTGGCGCCGTCGCATCGGCTGCGATTGCGCGAACTGCTCGGGGACGACGTCTCGTTTGACGAACCGCTGGCTCCCAAGACCTCCATGCGGGTGGGCGGACCGGCGGCCGCGTTCGCGCGCGTCAGAGACGCCCACGCGCTCGTGCGATTGCTCGCTTTGTGCAGCGATGAGGGGATCGCATGGACGATGCTCGGTCTGGGAAGCAATGTGCTCGTCAGCGACGCAGGATTCATGGGCGTCGTCATCAGGCTCGGTTCCGAATTCGCCCGCATCACGATCGAAGGGACGACGCTCCGCGCCGGCGGCGCGGCACCTATCGTCGCGGTGTGCCGAGAAGCAGCCAAGGCCGGCTTGGCGGGAGCCGAAGCGTTGGTCGGCGTCCCAGGCACCGTCGGCGGCGCGATCCGCATGAATGCCGGCACCCAAGTGGAGATCGGCGATCTCGTGCGCCGAGTCGAAGTGATCGTCGCCGGCGAGGACGTGCGCGCGTACACGCTCCCCGAATTCAGCTATCGCAGCTCGACGCTCGACCGCCGGGCCGTGGTTTGCGCGGCGGAGCTCGAGCTACGCCATGGGGAAACGTCAAACGTGCAAGCCGAGCTGCGTCGCCATATCGAGCGGCGCAACGCGACGCAGCCGCTCGAACTGCCCAACTCGGGCAGCATCTTCCGCAATCCCCCGGGAGACCACGCCGCGCGGCTGATCGAGACCGCCGGCTGCAAGGGTCTACGCGTCGGTGGCGCTCAGGTCTCGGAAAAGCACGCGAATTTCATCGTCAATCGCGGCGGCGCTACGTGCGCTGACGTCATGGCGCTCATCGACGAGGTCCGCGAGACGGTGAAGCGCACGCACGATGTGGAGCTGGAGCTCGAGGTGCACTTGCTGTGAGACCAGTGATCGCCGTGCTCATGGGCGGCCACTCGGTCGAGAGCGAGATAAGCCTGCAGACAGGTTCGGGCGTCATGGCGGCGCTCAAGACGCTGGACTACCCCGCGGCGCGCATCGACTACGAAGAGGGATTTGAGAAGGAGCTAGCGCGCGTGCGTCCAGCGGCGGTCTTCAACGCGCTGCACGGGGGCGACGGCGAGGACGGCACCGTGCAAGCCGTGCTGGAATGGCTGCGCATCCCTTACCAAGGATCGGGCGTGCGCGCCTCGGCGGCTGCGATGGACAAATGGCTGACCAAGGCGCTGCTCAAAGCAGAAGGGCTGCCGTCGCCACGCGCCATCCGCGTGAGCGCGCGCGACGCGCGAGCGGGCTTGGTGCCCGAAGATATCGGTCTGCCCTGCATCGTGAAACCGCGCGCGCAGGGCTCGGCCGTCGGGGTGAGCATCCTGCGCGAGGCGAGCGAATGGCCAGAGGCCGTACGCTCTGCCGTGGTCGGCGACGGTGAGATCGTCGTGGAGGAGTATATCGAAGGACGCGAGTTCACGGTGGCCGTGCTCGAAGATACGGCCCTGCCGGTCATCGAGATAACGCCTCACGACCGCTTCTACAGCTATCAGGCCAAGTACACGCCCGGTGGGAGCACGCACACCGTTCCGGCGAAAATCGAGGCTGCGCTCGCGCAGCAGATGCGCGAGGCGGCGCTCGGGCTGCATAGCGCCCTGGGATGTCGCGATTATTCGCGCGTCGACATCATGGTGGACCGCTCGGGACGCATGTGGATATTGGAGTGCAACACCCTGCCCGGGCTCACGCCGCTAAGCCTGTTCCCGGATGCCGCCGCGGCTGCGGGGATCCCATACGAGAAGCTGGTCGAGCGCCTGGTGCTGTGCGCTCTGTCACGGCCGCGTCCCTGACACCGCCGCGGTTTTGCCGAAGTATATAAGGTATGTTGGGAGATTTCTGGTCGGAGCTCTTCGGTAGCGTCGGCACGCTGTTGAACTCGTTGGCGCAGGACCGCCGGCAGCGCGAATTCATCTTCACCGATCAAACCGATCTGCCGTCCGCCGCGCTTGGCGCCGACGCGCCCGCACAAGGGACGCCGCTAGCGCCGCCGATGTGGGTGCAGGCCAAGGCGCAGATCGAGTCGCTGCAAAAGGCCGATCCGAACTTTCTCGAATCTGCGTTTCTCACGCAGAGCGCGCGAAGCTATGCGGCTGTGCTCGCGGCCGAAGGCTCGATGAACGCGCAGGCTTTGGCCGGCTTGGTCACGCCCGGTTTTCTCGATAAGTTCGATCAGCGGGTCCAAGGGTGGCGCGATGGGGGCTTCACGCGCGTCGTCAGCGACGTGCAGCTGGATGGGCCGACGACCTTCAAAGTGGCGATCGGTGGCGACACGCAGTCGATCAACGTGCGTTTCACCGGCAGCGCCAAGCGTTTCACCAAAGAAGACATGACCAATCTCGTGACCGACGGCAGCGCGCAGGTGGAATCGTTCACCGAATTCGCGACCTTTGTCCGCCCAGCCGGATCGACGACGCCCAAAGCAGCTGGCGATTCAGGCCCGCTGCACTGCCCGTCGTGCGGCGCGCCTGCCGACAGCGGCGCGCTCAAATGCGCGTTCTGCGGGGCCCCGCTCTCGGGCACCGGCGGCGCCTGGCTGCTCGATCACACCAGCGCATCAGCCTACACGTAAGGGTTTCCCTCGCCGTAGCCAAAAGACGCAAACCCGCATGCGTATCGGCAAAGTCTTCGGCATCGACATCGTCATCAACCTGAGTTGGGTGTTCATCTTCGCGTTCGTCGCCTGGGCGTTAGCTTCTGTCGGGCCGTTCCATCTCATCAACGTCTCGCCGCTGCAGCGCGTGGCTCTGAGCATCGTCACCTCGCTGCTCTTCTTCGCTAGCGTCCTCGTCCATGAGTTGGCGCACTCACTCGTGGCGCGCAAGCGCGGCATCCCCATCAAGCAGATCACGCTCTTCATGTTCGGCGGCGTGTCAAGCTTGCAAGGCGAGCCGAGCACCGCGCCGGTCGAGGCATGGATCGCGTTCGTCGGCCCGCTTACGAGCCTGGTGCTCGGCGTTCTCTTTTTCGCTGCGAGCCTGCTCGTGGGCCAGCCGACGCCGGTCGGCGCAGCCATGTCGTATCTAGCCCTCGCCAACGCTGCGCTCGGCCTGTTCAACCTGCTCCCAGCGTTTCCGCTGGACGGCGGTCGCGTGTTGCACGCGTTGATCTGGCGTTGGACGAAGAGCCGTTTTCGCGCGACGCAGATCGCAGCGATGATCGGCCGCATCGTGGCGACTCTTTTCATCGCCTATGGCGTCTTTGTGACGCTGTACTTCGGCATCAACTCCTTATCCGGACTATGGCTCGTGTTCATTGGGTGGTTCTTATTGCAGGCTGGCGGCGCTGAGCAGACGCAAGCAGAGTTGTTGCAAGCGCTGCAAGGTCTCACCGCCGGAGACATCGCCGTGCCATCGCCCGAGCCCTTGGCCGCCGACGCGACCGCGGATGTCGCGCTGCAGATGATGATGAAGAGCGGCAATCGCGCGTTCCCGGTCGTCCTTGGCGATCAGCTGCTTGGGATCATCACGATGGGCGATTTCGTTAAGCTCAGCGATCGCGGGCCGGCGGATGCGTACGTCACGGCGATCATGACCAGAGTCGCCGATCTCAAGTCGGCGCCCCCGAGCGCCAGCGCGGTGGACGTGCTGCGCATGCTCTCCCAAAGCGGGGTCGGTCAAATACCTATCATCGATGAGAACGGCAAGCTCGTCGGGTTTGTGACGCGCGAGAGCATCCTCAAGCGTCTGCCGCTGCAGCGCGAGCTGCGTAGTGTAACGCGCGCGGCGTAAGCCCGTGCGATATCACTCGGGCGGCGCGAGCGTCGATCCTAGCGTTAGGGCTTCACCGGTGCGACCGGTGCCATGGGTGCGACCGGCGCCATCGGGGGACGTACCGGCGCCACGATCTGCCACTGCGTAATCCCTACTGGATGCGGCATAATAACCGGGCCCGTGCCGGGCATCGGGTGAGCGACGACTGGGGCTGGGTGGATGACCGGGTGCTCGACCGCCACCGGATGGATGACCACAGGTGAGGGATGGCGCGTGACCGGCACCGGGTGGCCTACGATCGGTTCGCTGTGCACAGGGTGGAGCTCGTTGCCGATGTGCATGACCGGCGGAACGTGCCCAGCGGCTGTGCCAGGGCGGGCGGGCTGAGTCGTCGCCGGATCGATCCGGCGGAAGTAGACGAGATGGCGTGGTGAATCGGGCCGGCCGATGAGATGCGGCAATACCGCGTAGTGCAACCCTGCCGGTAGCGACGTGCGCTCGCCTTCTATCTGCAACGGCGCTGTCGAGTGCACGACCACGTGGTGGCCATCCGGCGTCGTGAAGCGCGCCGCGATCACCGCATTGTGCGCCGTCGTGCCGAACGGCACACGGCAAAAACCCCAGAAAAACCCGGGGTTCCCAAGCCAGGGCGACAACTGGAACGTCCCCGGGAAGCCCGAGATCGTGAAGAACGCGCTGCCGAACGGGAAGAAGCGGCTGACGAAGATGACTTCGATGATATTGCCCGAGACGAAGAACAGAGGTCCCGGCGTGAAGAGCGAAAAGCCCGGTGGCGAGAAGCCGAATCGTCCGAAGCCGCCCCATGGCGAGCCACCCCAACCATACGAACCCGAATAACCGGCGCTGTACGTGTTGGCTGTGTAGTCGGCACTGCTGCCCGCATCGATGCGGAAAGCCCAACTTGACGAGAAGGTGGTGCCGTCATCGGCTGCGCCGGTCACCGATACCGTATGTTGGCCGGTCTGAAGCGGCGTCGTCGGCGTGTATGAGATGTAAGCGGAGGAGATCGTCGCGCCGTCGGTGACATCGGCGCCGTCGACGCTGAGCCGCACCGACGACGGGCTCACCGCCGAGGAGCCGCCCGCGAAGCGAGCATAAATGGAAGGGTATTCCGAGCCGATCAGCTCGCCTTGGGTTGGGCGCTCATCCTCGACGCTCGGTGCCGTTTTGGCCGCAGCCGCGGCCGGTTCCGGCCCGCTATCCATCGCGGCGAAGTTGCCCGGCCGCATGCCGCTGACGATCACAACCGTGTCGCTCTGGGTATCGTAGTCGACGGAGATGCCAAGAGACTCGGCGACGAAGCGCAGCGGGATCATCACCCGGCCGGCGACCTCTCGTGCGGGCGTATCAAGCGATCGCTCGGAGCCGTTGACGCGAGCCGTTTGGGAGCCGACCACGACCTGGACGAGCATGCCGTTCAAGCTGGCCGATGCAGTTTGGGTGGCCGCATCGAAGTCGACGCGGGCGCCCAAGCGTTCGAACACCCCACGTAGCGGCACGAGGACATGGTCGCCGCTCACTAAAGCCGGCACATCGCCCGGCAGCGAGGAGCCGTCGATGACGATCGACGGTGCTGTCGCCCTGGCTGGTCCGGCCAGGAAGCAGACGGCTAGAAGAGCCACCGCCGCCGCGATCGCGCCGTGAAGGGCTTGGGGTTTGGGGTCTATTATGGGACGCATGGAGGCCCGCCTAAAGGGCTGCGATGCTCGCGGCCGGCAGCAGAGGTTCGCCCAGCATGCACATATTCCGCGAGCATGCGAGCGCTTCCGCCTCCACGCGGGCAAGGTCGCAGGAACGCCTTGCCAGGGGCTCGTAACCCCGGTATAATGCACTTAGCACTCAAGTGCTAAGACTGCTAAAGCACCAAATATAGGCCGTTTCAGGCATTTTCTCAGACCACGCCGCCTTGGCTCGCCGACCTGCCCGACATCGGGCACCGCCTGCGCTGCCGGCATCGCGGTCGGAGATCCGTCCTGGTAACGGTTCCCAAGGAGGAGTAAGTTCCGTGGCGCCAACCGCGACCAAAGTTGAATTGAAACCGACCGGCGAGCGCGTCGTTCTTGAGCCCGTCGAACCAGCGAAGACAAGCTCAGGGGGCATCATTCTCCCTGACACAGCGCAAGAAAAGACGCAAGAAGGCATCATCATCGCCGTGGGTCCCGGCCGCAAGACCGACAAGGGAGAGATCATCCCTGTCGATCTCAAGGTCGGCGACAAAGTCATCTATTCCAAGTACTCGGGCTCGGAGATCAAGCTCGACGGCACCGAGTACCTCATCATCAGCGAGAAAGACGTTCTCGCCATCGTGAAACGCTAAAGGAGCGCTAAACAGACATGGCAGCCAAAGAATTACTGTTCGACGAGAACGCTCGTCGCGCGCTCGAGCGCGGCGTCAACGCCCTCGCCGATGCGGTCAAGGTGACGCTCGGCCCTAAAGGCCGCAACGTCGTCCTCGACAAGAAGTTCGGCTCCCCGACCATCACCAATGACGGCGTGACGGTCGCCAAGGAGATCGAGCTTCCCAATCACTTCGAGAACATGGGCGCACAGCTCATCAAGGAAGTCGCATCCAAGACCAACGACATCGTGGGCGATGGCACGACGACCGCCACGGTGTTGGCGCAAGCCATCTACCGTGAAGGGCTACGCAATGTCGCCGCGGGTTCCGATCCGCTGGCGATCAAGCGCGGCATCGAGTCGGCCGTCGAAAAGGTCGTCGAAGCCCTCAAGAAGATGAAGCATCCGGTGGAGACACGGGAAGACATCGCTCGCGTGGCATCCATCTCGGCCAACGACCGCGCCGTCGGCGACATCGTGGCCGATGCGATGGACAAGGTGACCAAAGACGGCGTCATCACGGTCGAAGAGTCCAAGACGACCAAGACCGAGCTCGAACTGAAAGAAGGCATGCAGTTCGACAAGGGCTACATCTCGCCGTACATGGTGACGGATCCGGAGCGCATGGAAGCCGATCTGTCCGATCCGTACATCCTCATCACCGAGCGCAAGATCTCGGCTATCGCCGACATCCTGCCCTTGCTCGAGAAGGTCGTGCAAGTGCAGAAACCGCTCGTCATCATCGCGGAAGACGTCGAAGGCGAGGCGCTCGCCACGCTCGTCGTCAACAAGCTGCGCGGCACGTTCACGACGGTCGCCGTCAAGGCGCCGGGCTTTGGGGATCGCCGCAAGGAGATGCTCAAGGATATCGCCATCCTCACCGGTGGCACCGTGATCTCTGAAGAGCTTGGCCTCAAGCTCGACAAGGTCACGATCAACGAGCTGGGCAAAGCGCGCACCGTCAAGGTCACCAAGGAAGAGACCACCATCGTCGATGGCGCGGGCAAGAAGGAAGAGATCAAGGGGCGCATCGAGCAGATCAAGCGCCAGATCGAGGACACCGATTCCGACTTCGATCGCGAGAAGCTTCAGGAGCGGCTTGCCAAGCTGTCCGGCGGCGTCGCGGTCATCCAGGTCGGTGCGGCCACCGAGACCGAGCTCAAAGAGAAAAAGCACCGCATGGAAGACGCGGTTTCGACGGCTCGCTCGGCCGTGGAAGAGGGCATGGTCCCCGGTGGCGGCGCGGCGCTCGTGCACGCGCTCAAGGCCATCGAGCCCACCAAGAACGGTCACGCCAGCGACGAGCAGGTCGGTTTCGCGATCGTGCGCCGCGCGCTCGAGGAGCCGCTCCGGCAGATCGCTGACAACGCGGGTGCCGAGGGTTCCGTGGTCGTGCAGAAGGTCAAGACGCTGGAGGCCAACCACGGCTTCGACGCGTTGACCGGCGAGTACGTCGACATGTTCAAGAAGGGCATCGTCGACCCGCTCAAGGTCACGCGCTCAGCGCTTGAGAACGCGGCTTCGATCGCTGCGCTCCTGCTCACCACCGAGACGCTCATCTCCGACAAGCCGGAAGAGAAAAAGAACGGCGGCGGCGGGATGCCTCCGGGTGGCGGCATGGGCGGCTACGACATGATGTAAGTCCCGTAAGGGAGCAACATCGCAGGAGGCGCGAATTCGTTCGCGCCTCTTTTCCTATTTCGGTTTGGGGAGTTCGAAAAGCGTTCTAACGCGCAACCGGAAACCCGGAAGCGCACAGTGCGTCACGACATTATCGTCGCCGAACTGTCGTCTACCTTCGGCATCGCAAACGACGACCATTCGATCTTTCGGATCGACGAGGAACACGACCTGAGTGCCCGCCGCGAGATACACGCGGACCTTCTCCTCGATATCGGCGCGCCGATCGCTGGGCGATTTCACCTCGACCACAGCGTCAGGGGCTACCAGCGGCTCGTCGGTGCGCTGCATGGCTGAATAGGGTAAGCTTTTGTATGACAGAAACGCCACATCGGGAACCAACGGTCGCCGCACCTCGCCGGGGGGTTGAACATGGAAGCGCCACTCGAGGCCGGCACAACCCGCACCTGTGGAGTACGTCCAAGAGCTTAGCGCCGTCGAGAATATCGCCTGCGCGAGCGCGTGTCTTCGCCCGGGGCTCGCCTTTTGCAATAGGCGCCCGTTCACCCATTCGAAGGCGGGCTTCCCCTCGGGTACTTTGATCTTTAGCATATAACACTCACGCAAATTATATCACCGTGGACGGGGCGAACGTCAACGCCTGTGGCGAGGGCATTGCTTACGTTTCCGGTGGCTTATCGCGGCCCCCGGTAAGGGAAAATGTCTGCGATAACGAAGCCGAGATACAAGCCGCCGGGCCTTCTCTTAGGGAAAGGGCTGCAGTCACGTGGAAATCTGGAACACCGCAGCGTCGATCGGCACGTTCTTCGTCATTTTGGCGACGGCCGTGGCAGCGGTGATCGAGCTCAAGCACATGCAGGCCCGCAACGCACTGCAGGCGGTGCTCACGCTGCAGCGCGAGTTCCGTGACCCCGAGTTGCAAGAAGCCCTGCGCTACGTGCAGTTCTATTTGCCCCAAAAGTTGCACGATCCGCAGTATCGTGAGGAGCTGGCCCGCATTGGATTTATCGACTCGCGCGTGCACATGGAGATGAACGCCTGCAACTTCTTCAATCAGATGGGGACGCTGGTCAAGAACGACATCGTCGACGCGGATGCGTTCTTGGACCAGACCAGTCGCATCATCGACCAGTATTGGAAGTTGCTCGCACCCGTGGTCGCGATCTTGCGGCGCCAACGCGGCGACGAGCAGTATCAGAACTTCGAGTACCTCGCCGCGCTCTCCAAGGAGTGGCGCGCCAAGCATCCCAAAGGCATCTGGCCCAAGCATGTCGATCGCATGCCGCTGGACGATGTGTGGCTCGTCGAGGACGCAAAGACCGCGGGAGTTGACCCTCGATGACGTTACACTTTGCGGTCGATTTCACGGCCGTCAACACCTACGCCAACATCGGCACGTTTTTGCTGCTGCTCGCCAGCGTCATCGCTGCCGCCGTTTCGCTGCATCATGCCGCCTCGTTCAACCAGATCAGCGCCGTGATCTCGATGGAGCGAGACCTGCGCGGCCCGGATATGCAGGAAGCATTTCGCTTCGTCCAGACCGAGCTGCCCTACAAATTGCATAGCGAAGAGTTCCGCAACGAGCTCAACGCCATCGGCTTTATCGACTCACGCGTCCATCTCGAGATCAACGCCCTCAACTGGCTCAATGCGGTCGGAACCTTGCTCAAGAACAATCTGGTGGATGAGAATGCCTGGATGGATCTGTTCAGCCGATTGGTCGTGGCCTATTGGGAACGGCTCGAGCCGGTGATTGCCATCATGCGCCGCAAGCGTGGCGATTGGCAGTACGCCAATTTCGAATACATGGCGATGCGCGCCCGCATGTGGCTCAAAAAGCATCCGCACGGCACGTTCCCCGATCACACGCCGCGCGCCACGGTGACGGACAAATGGCTGGCTGAAGATCAATCGTTGCAGCCCGGGAGGCCGACCTGATGTCTGAGACGCTCGCCGAGCGCAAGCCGCTCCCTACCGGTACGGTCACGTTCCTCTTCACCGACATCGAGGGCTCGACCGAGCGCTGGGAGCGCTATCGCGACGGGATGAAGGCCGCGGTGCGCGGCCACGAAGAGATAGTTCGATCCGCGATCGCCGCGCATGATGGCCACGTGTTCAAGACCGTGGGCGACGCCTTTTGCGCCGCGTTTTACAATGTCGCCGATGCTATAGCCGCAGCGCTTGATGCCCAGCGCGCATTGGCCAAGCACGATTGGTCGATGGTGGATGGTCTCAAGGTGCGCATGGCCATCCATACCGGGCACACGGACGAGCGCGAGGGCGACTATTTCGGGCCAGCCGTCAATCGGGTCGCACGCCTGCTCGCCATCGGCCATGGCGGCCAGGTGCTGGTCTCCGGTGCCAGCGCCGACCTCTCGCAGGGAGAGCTGCCTACTCAAGCCGCACTGCGCGACCTAGGTGCGCATCGGCTCAAAGACTTGACCCACCCGGAGCAGGTCTATCAGCTTGTCGCCCCCGGCCTGCAGAACGAATTCCCGGCGCTGCGCTCGCTCGAAGCGCTGCCCAACAACCTGCCTCTGCAGATCACGAGCTTCGTCGGCCGTGAGCTGGAGATACTTACCATCACGCAGACGCTGGCAAAGCATCGCCTGGTCACCCTCGTCGGCGCTGGTGGTGTCGGCAAGACCAGGCTCGCCCTACAGGTGGGGGCCGAGCTGCTCGACAGTTATCCAGACGGCGTCTGGATGCTCGAACAGGCGCCGATCTCCGACGGCGATCTCATCCCGACCGCCCTGGCCTCGATTTTCCATGTCCGCGAGGCCGAACATCGCTCGATCACCGAGGCCCTCGTGCACTCCCTTAAGCTGCGTCAGGCGCTCATCATCTTCGACAACTGCGAGCATGTCGTCGAAGCCGCTGCTCGGCTCATCGACACAATCCTGCGCAACTGCCCGAATATTCGCATCATCGCTACCACGCGTCAGGGCTTGGGCATAGCGGGAGAGGCCGTGCACCGGGTGGCCTCGCTCTCCGTGCCGCAACCGTCCAAGGACCTCACCGCCGAAGAGGCGATGCGCCATGGAGCGGTGGCGTTGTTCGTGGAGCGCGCCATCGCCTCAACCGAGACGTTCCGGCTCACCGATGAGAACGTCTTCATCGTGGCCCGGCTGTGCCAGCGCCTCGACGGCATTGCGCTTGCCATCGAGCTCGCCGCTCCGCGGCTCAAAGCGCTCAGCGTGGAGCAGCTCGAGGCCAGGCTCAGCGAGCGCTTCCGCATCCTCACCGGCGGCAGCCGGACCGCCCTGCCGCGCCAGCAAACGATGCGCGCGCTCGTGGACTGGAGCTACGAGCTCTTGACCGATGATGAGAAGAGCCTCTTCCGACGCGTGGCGGTTTTCGGCGGCGGCTGGACGCTCGACGCCGCCAGCGCCATCTGCTCGGACGAGACTATAGAGGATTGGGCCGTTCTCGACCTCTTGCAATCGCTCGTGGACAAATCGATGGTGGTCGCCGAGCTCTCCGGTTCGGAGCAGCGCTACCGGTTGCTCGAATCGACACGCCAGTACGCGCACGAGCTGCTCGAGAAGAGCGGCGAGCTCGAGCCCATGCAGACGCGCCACGCGCAGTATTTCTTAAGCTATGCTCGCAAGGCCCGAGTCGCCTCCTGGACCTCGCCGGTCAAAGCGTGGCTCGCACTACTTGAGCCCGAAAACGACAACCTGCGCGCTGCGCTCGACTGGGCGCTGAGCGAGAAACGTGACGTCGAGCTGGGGGCTGCGCTTGCCGCATGCTTGTATCGATACTGGTTTCTCACGTCGTTCGAAGCGGAGGGACGCGCCCGCATCGAATCGGCTATCGCGCTGAGCGATCAAATCACTTCCAACGAGACGATAGCCGCGTTATGGCTTGGCCGCACGTACCTCTACGGGGGAATCATTCCATGGCTGAAAGTGCGGCCAATCGCCGAGCGGGCGCTCGAGCTCAACCGCGAGGTCGGCGAACCGCGCGGCATCATCCAGGCGTTAGGCGAGCTCGCGGAGTCCCACCTCCGCCTGTTCGAGCATGATGAAGCGCAGCGTTTTCTAGACGAGGCGCTCGCGCTTGCGGAACAGATGGGCGATCGGCGTCTCGTCGGCACTGTGAAAAATCGCATCGCTCGCAATCTGAACTTCGCGGATCGTGACGATGAAGCGCGGGTCGCCTACGCGGAAGTGCTCGCCATCGCACGTTCGATCGGCGACGATCGTTTGAAGAGCACTGTCATCGGCAACCTCGCCGAGTTGGAGTTTAAGCAAGGCGATGCCGAGCGAGCTTTGGAGTTGGTCCAAGAGATCATCGACCAACCAGGAGAGCGCTATATCGTTCTTAACAACATGGCCGCCTACCTCATCCACCTAGGGCGGCTCGACGAGGCACTAGCTGCAGCGCAACGCGGACTGCGGCTCACCAGGGACTCGCAGATAGAGATCCACACCGCGATCAGCATCCTGCATATGGCGGCTATCGCTCTAGGGAGGGGCAACCCAACGCTGGGTGCTCGGCTCTTCGGCTACGCGTCCAACGTCTTCACGGCGAACAGCTATGCTCTCGAATTCACCGAGCAAAAAGAACTCGACGCGCTCCAAGCGCAGTTGCCCCAGTCGGTCTCTGACCAGCAGCTCCAGGCGCTGTTGAAAGAAGGCGCGGCGTTGACAGAGGACCAGGCGGTCGAACAGGCCTTGCATGTCTGAAGCAGTCGCCGAGCGCACGCCGCTCCCCACCGGCACCGTCACCTTCCTGTTCAGCGACATCGAAGGCTCCACCCAGCGCTGGGAGCAGCACCGCGATGAGATGAAGACCGCCGTCGCTTGGCACGACACGATCGTGCGAAAAGCTGTCGAAGCCAACGGTGGTCTGGTCTTCAAGACTATCGGTGACGCATTCTGCGTGGTTTTCAAGACGGTTCCTCAGGCGATCCAAGCGGCGCTCGACGCGCAAAGAGCCATCGAGCACGAGGATTGGTCGAAGGTCGGCGGCTTGAAGGTCCGCATGGCCATCCACACCGGTTTCGCTGACGAACGAGATGCGGACTATTTCGGCCCGACCGTCAATCGCGTCGCGCGCTTGCTCTCGATCGGCCACGGCGGCCAAGTGCTCGTCTCCGGCGTGAGCACCGAGCTGTCGCAGGGGATGATGCCCTCCCAAGCGACGCTGCACGATCTTGGCGAGCACCGCCTGCGCGACCTCACCCATCCCGAACAGGTCTACCAGCTCAACGCACCGGGCCTATCCACGGAATTTCCCCCGCTGCGCTCGCTCGATGCGCTCCCCAACAACCTTCCACTGCAGCTCACTCAACTCGTGGGGCGCGAAAACGACCTCGCCGAGATCGAAACGTTGCTCGCCAAGCACCGCCTCGTCACGCTCGTTGGCGCAGGCGGCGTGGGCAAGACCCGCCTCTCGCTGCAAGTCGGCGCTGAGCTGCTCGACAAATTCGATGATGGCGTCTGGTTCGTGGACCTGGCGCCGCTCAACGACCAGGCCTTCGTCGTGAGCCGCTTTGCGGAGGTTTTCAACCTTGGCGAAGCCGGCACCCGATCGCTCGAGGAGCTGGTCACAAATGCGCTGCGCACCAGGCGCCTGCTCATCATCTTGGACAACTGCGAGCACCTCGTGGCGGGCGCGGCGAAAATGGCGAACCTCTTGCTGCGCAATTGCCCCCACGTCCGCATCCTGGCGAGTTCTCGCGAGGGTCTGGGCATCGAGGGCGAGATCGTGCTGCGCGTCCCCTCGCTCGGCGTGCCTCGCGCCGACGCGGACATCACCGTCGCCGAAGCGTCGCGCTACGGCGCTATCGCGCTCTTCGTCGAACGAGCGAGTGCAGCCGACCAACGTTTCACGCTCACCGATGCTAACGCGCCCGTCATCGCGCGCATCTGCGAGCAGCTCGACGGCATCGCGCTGGCCATCGAGATGGCCGCCGCTCGCGTCAAGGTGCTCAGCGTCGAGCAGCTCGCCAACCGTCTCGCCGATCGCTTCCGCATCCTCACCGCCAGCAACCGCACCGCCCTGCCGCGCCAGCAGACCATGCGCGCGCTCATCGACTGGAGCTACGACCTGCTGTCCGAGAACGAGAAGACCGTCTTCCGCCGGTTGAGCGTTTTCGCCGGTGGCTGCACGCTTGATGCGGCCTCGGCTGTCTGCAGCGACGCGACGATCGATCCGCTTGACGTGCTCGACCTGCTCGGGGGCTTGGTTGACAAATCTCTCGTGGTCACCGAGCTCGTGGGCGCCGAACAGCGCTATCGGCTGCTTGCCTCGACGAGACAGTACACGATAGAGCTCATCGAGAAGGTCGGCGAGGCCGACGTGGTGAGAGCGCGGCACGCCGAGTTCTACACCGCCGTGGCGCAGCGCGCCGAAGAAGAATGGAGCACGACCCCGTCCCGCGCATGGATCGAACGGTTGCTGCCGGACATCGACAATTTTCGCGCGGCACTCGACTGGGCGATCACCGGACGTCACAACACCGAGCTGGGCGCCATTCTCATCTCATCGCTGGTGATGTTCTGGAGCCGAGGTCCCCAGCCTGACGAAGGCCGTCGCCGTCTGCTGGCCGCCATCGACGCCAACACGCCGCCGACGCAACCAAATATCGACGCGCGGCTGCAGCTGGGGCTGGCCAGTCTCGAAATGGTAGCGTGGAAATACGAGCCTGCGCTGGCCGCGGGGCTGCGCGCCAAGGAGCTGTGCGAGGGATTGGCAGACCGCCGCGGCGCCGCGTGGGCAGCAAGTCGAATCGGCGAGGCCATGTTACGCTTGAAGCGCCATGAGGAGGCCACGCGCGAGCTCGACTTCGCTTTGCAGACCTTTCGCGAGCTGGGCGAGACGCGCATGATCGGTGCGGTCATCTCCCAAAAGGCCCGCAATCTCCACTTCCAAGGCCAGAGCGAAGAAGCGATGCGGCTATATAATGAAGCGATGCCGTATGCGAAATCCACCGCCGACACCGAACTTCTCAGCTCGATCGCCAACAATCTTGCGGAAACCGAGTTCGGCAGGGGCAATGTCGAGCGCGCCCTCGACCTTGCTCGCAACCTCCTGCCTACGCTCGCGCCATGGGATCGGATCGGACGCGCCCTCACGCAAGCAAACATCGCCGCATACCTGATCCAGCTCCAGCGCTTCGAGGAGGCCCGCGAGATGGCTCGCGCCGCGATCAAAGATGCCCGTCCGGCGGGCCCCGTGACCTTTGCTGAGTCGGTGCAGCACTTCGCGGCTATTGCGGCGGGAGAGGGCAAGTGGGAGATGGCAGCGCGCCTCCTCGGCTACTGCGAGCACGCCTATGCAGCGCTCGGTGCTCGACTTGACTTCACAGAGCACACCGAGCACGAGAAGCTCGTCGCGGGACTGAAGAGCCAGCTACCTGGGGATGCGTTCAGCCGGTTGTTGGCGGAGGGCGCAACGCTGAGTGACGACCAAGCCTATGATGAAGCGCTGAAGGTCTAGTCGTGAAGGCCATCCGCGGGTGTTCGGACCGGTCAGGTTGAAGCGATGATCATCTAGCATGGACCAAGCAGCACAGAGTCGAGTATCGGCTCCGTCATCGTCCCACATACCATCGGGGACGGTGACGTTTCTATTCACCGACATCGAAGGTTCGACCGAGCGTTGGGAGACCCACCGCGAGGGAATGAAGTCCGCTCTTGCGCGCCACGACCAGCTGCTCGGCTCGGCGATCGAAGCGCACGGCGGCTACGTCTTCAAAAAGATGGGCGACGCGTATTGCGCCGCCTTTCGCACGGCTCCCGAGGCGATCCGCGCAGCGATCGAGGCGCAGCAGGCGCTGGCCAAGGAAGATTTCTCGGCGGTCAACAGCCTGCGCGTGCGCATGGCGTTGCACACCGGCTACGCGGACGAGCGCGATGGCGATTACTTCGGACCCACCGTCAACCGCGTGGCGCGCCTGCTTGCCATCGGTCACGGCGGTCAGATGCTCGTGTCGGCCGCGGCGAGCGATCTTGCCCAAGGCGAGCTACCGGCACAGACCAGCCTGCGCGGTCTCGGCGCGCACAGGCTCAAAGATCTCGCGCACCCGGAGCAAGTCTTCCAGCTGGTCGCAGCGGGACTGCCGGCAGAATTTCCATCGCTGCGATCGCTGGATTCACTCCCCAACAACCTGCCCTTGCAGGTCACAAGCTTCTTGGGCCGCGATGAGGATGTCGCCGAAGTCAAAAAGCTGCTCGAGAAAACCCGACTCCTGACGCTTGCGGGCACCGGCGGCGTGGGCAAGACCCGTCTTGCCCTACAGGTCGGCGCCGAGCTGCTCGATCAGCATCCCGACGGCGTGTGGTTCGTCGATCTTGCCGGCCTGCAGGACCCGGACCTCATCGCTAGCGAGATGGCGGCCGTCTTGGGTGTCCGCGTCGGCGCGGACCGCTCACTCGTCGAATCCATCATTTATGCGCTCAAGCCCAAGCAGATTCTGATCATTCTCGACAACTGCGAACACGTCGTCGAAACGGCGGCGCAGATCACCTCGTCGATCATCAAAGGCGCACCACAGGTTCGCGTGCTCACCACCAGCCGCGAAGGGCTTGGCATCGCAGGCGAGGTCGTCCATCGTGTGAGTCCGCTCGCCGTTCCCAAGTCCAGCGCCGGTATGACCGCCGAGACCGCTAAGCAGTTCGGCGCCGTGGCGCTCTTCGTCGATCGCGCAACCGCCGCCAACACCCGTTTCGCCCTGACCGATGCGGATGCGCCTATCGTCGTCGACATCTGCCGCAGTCTTGACGGCATACCATTCGCAATCGAGCTCGCCGCGGCGCGCGTCAAGGCCATGTCGGTCGCAAATCTCGCCGAACGCCTCACCGAGCGCTTTCGCATCCTCACTGGTGGCGATCGTACGGCACTCCCGCGCCACCAGACGATGAGGGCGCTCATCGACTGGAGCTATAATCTCCTCAACGAGCGCGAGCGGACGCTCGTCAATCGCGTCTCGGTCTTCGCCGGCGGCTGGACGATCGAAGCGGCAGGCGAGATCTGCGCCGACGAGACGATCGAATCGTGGGAGATCCTCGATATGATCTCCTCGCTCGTCGACAAGTCGCTCGTCCAGGCGGAGATCGGCGGCACCAGCGAACGATACCGCTTGCTCGACTCTACCTGGCGCTACGCGCTCGAGAAGCTGGGCGAGGCCGGCGAAAGCGAGCGCATCAACCGCAGGCACGCCGAGTTCTTCCTCAAACGAGCGCAAGAAGCCGACGACGCATGGGAGTCGACGCCGTCCAAGGTGCTCATCGAGCAGATGGAGCCCGAACTCGACAACTTCCGGGCGGCGATGGACTGGGCGCTCGTCAAGCGCAACGACATCGGCGTGGGGCGCGCGCTCGTTGCGGCTCTGCGCGAGCTTTGGATCGGGGTGGGGTCGAGAGCCGAGGGATCGCGCTGGATAAACCTCGCGCTTGACGCCCAAAGCGACGCTCAGCCGGACGCAGTCTCGGTCAAGTTGTGGATGGGGTTCGCCATGAACAACGAGGCGCTCGGCGCCGCTCAGCAAGAAGCCGCCGAACGAGCGCTCGCACAGGCCGAAAAGTTGGAAGACCGGCGCCTGCTCGCGCAAGCCCAAGTGCAACTGGGCTTTGCCTTCGACCGCCGCGGACGGTTCGACGAAGCCGAGGCGGAATATGTCAAGGCCGTGCCCCTATTGCGCGAAACCAAGACGACGAAGAAACTTGCTTCGTGTCTTTCCTGGTGGGCCATCATCTTCTGGATCCGCGGCGATGCGCAGGCGGCCCAAAAGGGTTTCGAAGAAGCGGTCTCCCTCGCCAAATCGCTAGGCGACGAACAGATGACGGCGACAGTCTTGGGCAACGTCGCCGAGCTCAACTTCTCCCAGGGCGACATCGAGAAGGCCATAGCCGTGGGCGAAGAGGCGCTGGCCATGCGCCGTAAGGGTAAGAACCCAGGCAGCGCCGCGAATGCGCTGACGAATCTAACGGCATATCGGCTCGCCCTGGGTCAGATCGAGGAAGCCCGGGCGAGCGGCCGTGAGGCCATCCAATTGGGCCGCGGGGTGCAGGAGACGCTCTTGAACGCTTATGCGATGCAGCATTTGGCTCTGATCAGGGCTCAGCACGGGGGTGCACGAGACGCAGCACGGCTGCTCGGCTACGTCGACGAGACGATACGCAAGGCCGAGTTCAAGCGCGAACCAACCGAGAAGTGGAGCTACGAGAAACTCATGGGCGTGTTGCGCGAGCATCTCTCGGACGACGAGGTCAAGGCCCTTGCCGCCGAGGGCGCAGGCTGGACCGAAGACCAGGCAGTCGCCGAAGCGCTCACGATCTGAGCTCGACGCCACCGGTTTCCCAGCGGATACCCGGCAAGCCGCCTGACTACTTGGCGCCGGTGAGGCGCCCGATCTCGGTCACGACGGAGCGCAACCGTGGCGAAGGTCGGCTGCTGCGGCTGGGATAACCCCACCACATGGCCGGGTTAACTATAGAGGCCCCCTGTCGATTATTGGGATGAGGCTTCTCCCGCGCATGACGTCAACGATACATGCTCACTAAGCTTTTCGTCGCACGGCCGACACTGGCGGCCGTGCTCATCGCCGCGCTCACCATCGGCGGCATTCTGGCCATTTGGAGCCTGCGCAAACAGGAGCTGCCTAACGTCGGCGTGCCGATCGTCGACGTCATCATCTTCTATCCGGGCGCTTCGCCCGCCGAGATGACCGACAGCGTCGTCAAGCCGATCGAAGATGAGCTTGCCGGCGCGCCGTACCTGGAGCATACCCAGTCCACCGTGCAGCAAGGCTTCGCCAGCATCATCGCGCAGTTCAGCCTGAAATCATCGCGCACGGAGGATCTGGTGGAAGTGCAGCGCCGCATGCAGACGGCGCAATCGCACCTGCCGCCCGATCTCCCAACACCGCGCATCGAGACGTTCGATCCCGGAGAATCCGCGGTGGTGACGCTTGCGGTCACCTCGCGCACGCTCTCGGCCGGTGCGCTCTCGGCGATCATCCAAGACAGCCTTATCCCGGCGATAGAACAGGTCCCCGGCGTGGGCTACGTGCAGGCCAACGGCATCGTCACGCCGTCCGTGCAGGTGGAGGTCGACCCCAAGAAGCTCAAAGACAAGGACCTCACCATCAATGACGTCGTCAGCGCAGTCGCTGCCAACAATGTTCGACTGCCGGGCGGCATCCTCTATGGCGGCGAGCGCGAGACCGGCATCAACATCCGCGGAGACATCAACGGCCCGCAATCCATAGCCAGGCTGGAGATCCCGCGCACCAACGGCGTGCGCGTCGGCGACGTCGCAGACGTGCTCGACTCCTACGCGCCCGAGCGCATCTACTCGTACGTCGACGGCGAGCCCAACTTCTTCCTCACGGTGCAGAAATCGATCGGCGCAAACGAGGTGGACACGGCCCGCAGCGTGATCGCTGCGCTACCTTCTCTCGAGCACCGCTTCCCCGGCGCAGTCGCTCGCCGTGGTGGACGATCAGTCGGCGTACACGCAATCCTTGCTCACCGGTGTCACCCGCACGCTCGTCGAGGGCATCATCCTCGTCGCCATCGTCATGATCTTCTTCCTGCGCTCGTGGCGCAACGCCGCTGCGGTCCTCATCGCCATACCGACCTCGCTGTTCGCAACGCTCATCGTCATGCGGCTGCTCAACTTCACGCTCGACACCGTTTCGCTGCTCGCCATGACGCTCATCACCGGCATCTTGGTCGACGACTCCATCGTCGTCTTGGAGAATAGCGAGCGCCATCGCGAGATGGGCGAGTCCGCCGTGCGCGCCGCCATCAACGGGCGACTCGAGATCGGTCTGGCGGCCATCGTCATAACGCTGGTCGACGTGGTCGTGTTCTTGCCGATTGCCTTCCTGCCGGGCATCGTCGGCAAGTTCTTGGGCGAGTTCGCGCTCGTGGTCGTGGTGGCGACGCTGTCATCGCTGCTCGTCTCGTTCACGATCACCCCGGCGCTGGCCGGCAACTGGTCGCTGCTCTCCAGCAAGCGGACCTTAAGGATCGTCGAGGAGTTCAGTCGCGGCTTCGAGCGTTTGCGCGACTGGTATGCGGAGACAGCGCTGCCCTGGGGTCTGGCGCATCCCGGTGCGGTCGTCGGCATCGCGGTCGTCACGCTGGTGGGCGCACTCGCATTGCTCTGGCCACTGGGTTGGGTGGGTTTCGAGTTTGACCCGGCACAAGACAATGGCGAGATCTTCGTGCAGCTCAACTACCCGAGCGGCACGCCGCTGGCCGTCACGCGCAGTGCCGTGCGCGCCATCGAGCGCGAGGTGAACCTTATCCCCGATCTGCGCACGGAGACCTCGCTCGCAGGCGCCGCCATGTCGCCGGTCGGTGGCTACTTGATCGATGGCGGCGTGGGTCAGATCGACGTGCGCCTGCGCGCCGACCGCCGCTACTCCACCGACTATTGGGTGGATGAGGTGCGCCGCATCGCCCAGCGGGCTGCGCCGGATGCGAACCCGGTCGTCATCCCGGCGACCAACACCCACGGGGGCAACTCGCAGCCTATCGATTATCTGGTGAGCAACACCTCGGGCGACGTCACGCCATACGCTCAAAAGGTCTTCTCGGTGCTGCAGCAGACGCCCGGCGCGGCGAACGTCTACAGCTCGGCGAGCAGTCTCGCGCCCCAGCTCAACATAACATTTGACAAAGATGAGGTGCGTCGGCGCAACATCGACCTGAGCGCCATGGCGACCGCGATACGCGCGGCCTTCGGTGGGGTCCGGGCGACCCAGTTCGAGGCCCAAGGCGGCCTCAAAGACGTGCAAGTGACCTACCCGCTCGCCTATCAGCACAACGAAAGCCAGATCAAAGACATCCGCGTCCGCTCGAACACGGGCGAAGTGGTCCGCGTCGGCGACCTGGCACACCTGACGTCCGCCAACGGCACGCGCTCCGTCGATCGTGTAGACCGCCAGACCGTCGTCCACGTCAGCGCCAACGTGGCGCCGGGATCGACGCTGTCGGCTGTGGAGAAGGCCTTCAACGACAAGTTGGGCGAGCTCGGTCTGCCGGCGAGCGTCCGGGTCATCGCCAACAGCAACGGCACGCAGCAGAACCTCACCGACACCGTGCGCGGCATGGCGGTCGCGCTGAGCGCCGGGATGGTGTTGGTCTTCTTGCTCATGGTCGCGCTCTACAACAGCTACCGCTCGCCATTCATCATCATGTTCTCGGTGCCGGTGGCGGTGGTGGGCGCGGTCGGCGCGCTCTTCATCACCCGCGAATCGCTCAATGCCTTCTCGCTCATCGGCACGGTGCTGCTCATCGGCTTGGTGACCAAGAACGGCATCCTGCTCGTCGACTACGCCAATCAGCTGCGCGAGCGCGGCATGGAGCGCCTCGAAGCCATCCGCGAAAGCGCCAAGGTGCGCTTCCGGCCCATCGTCATGACCACCGCCGCCATGGTGTTCGGGATGTTGCCCTTGGCGTTGGGCCTCGACCATGCGGTGCAGTCGCGCAAGTCGCTGGGCATCGTGGTCATCGGCGGTTTGATCAGCTCGCTCTTGCTCACCCTTATCTTGATCCCGGTCGTCTACGTGCGCCTCTCGCCGCAGCGCCTGCGCCAAAAGCCGCGCTGGATCACGAGCGATCTCTATCCGGTCGGCGAAGACGAGTCGCGCCAGAGCGGTGGCACGACGCCGGGCTCGTGAGCGCCCGGCTGTTCTCGCAGCGCAATAGGACGTTGCACCTCGAGCGCTAAACCTCGGACTCGGTGATCACGCGCAGTGTGCGACAACAGTCGCTTCTCAATGCCTATTGGATTCCGATCAACTTCCAGAACTCGGCGATACTCGCCATCGCCGTGCCGGCCGCGCTGCTGCATATCGCGCCTGCGAATCATACGACAGTGCTCGCAATTTTGGCGACGACGGTCGCCGCGGTCGCGATGCTCGTGCCGCCGATCGCCGGAGCGATCTCCGACCACTTCCGGCGCAGCGGCGTCGTGCGCCGGCCTTTCGTGCTCGTCGGCGCGGGCATCAACGTCCTGGGGCTGCTCCTGCTCAGCCGCACGTCCATGCTCGAGCCCTTCGCCATCGCCCTGCTCGTCGCCGTGCTCGGGCAGAGCATCAGCCTGGCCGCGTATCAACCGCTCATCCCCGAAGTCGTGCATCGTTCCGAATGGGGGCTGGCGTCCGGCTACCAAGGCATCGCCTCGCTCATCGGTTCTGTCTTGGGCCTGGGCTTGGCCAGCTTCATGACCCCTGACGCCATCTTTGTGTGGGCCGCCGTGCTCGTCCTCGCCGGAGCGGTTATGGTCGCGCTGACGCCCGAGGGTAAGGTGTTCGAGGACGACGAGCATGCACGCGTGGGCAACTGGTACGATTTCATCGTCGCCTTCATCTCGCGCTGCTTCATCAATTTCGGGCTCACGTTGCTCATGACGTTCGTGCTGTTCTTTTTCCATGACGTGCTCAAGGACCAAAACCCGTCGGCGACGACCGGCTTGTTCGGCGGTTTGGCGCTGGTCGGCGCTGTGGTCACCAGCTTCTGGATGGGGCAGTTGTCGGATCGCTACTCGCGCAAAGGCATCGTCGCGCTGGCCGGCGTGCCGATGTCGCTTGCCATCTTCATCTTCGCGTTCGCCCCGAACATGCAGCACATCGCGCTCATCGCATTGCTCTTCGGTCTTGGCTACGGTGCGTTCGTATCCACCGGTTGGGCGCTGGCGATCGATTCTGTGCCGCAGCTGCGCGACGTCGCGCGCGACCTGGGCTTGTGGGGCATCGCCAGTGGCTTGCCCGGCATGCTCGCGCCAGCATTCGGCGGCTGGCTGCTCGCGCAGTACGCCTCGCCGTTGGCCGGTTACAAGACCTTGTTCTTCATCTCGGCGTGCTGCTTCGGTCTGAGCTCGCTCATCGTGATGCTCATCGGGCGCCGGGCGCCCAAAGGCGCTTCGATCGAGCTCGAGCGTTCCAAGACGGCAGGATGAACCTGCGTTTGGGCATCTGCTTCCAGGCCTTCGTCGTCTTCATCATCCGCCCGTATTACCGGCTGGCGTATCACGTGCGCAGCTGGGGCCGCCTGCCCCGCCCGCGCGGCTCAACGCTCGTGCTCTGCAACCATCAGAATGATATGGACACGAACGTGACGATCATCGAGCTCGAATGGGGCGGCCCATGGGATCGCCCAATCTACTCGGCCGCATCGTGGCGCATGTTCGAGCCGGGCTTTCTGGCGACGCGCCTGCCGTGGCTGCGCTCGTGGTTGCGCACGATCAGCGCCACCAGGCTCTTCACCGCGCTTGGCTTGTTGCCGATCGAAAACGAGATCCGCGTGCGCTCAGTGGCGAGACTTGCGCGCTGGATCTATGCACGGCACGGTGAGGTGCCCGTTTCGCAAGCCTTCGAAGCCGATTTGCTGGCGCAGATACCGCCGAGCGCGTCGGCGACGACGGTCGGCCGGCTTTTTGGTGGGTCCTGGTTCAAGATGGCAGAGGACACGCGCGTTTCGCTCAAGACTGTCCGCGAGCCCTACCGCAGCGAGATGCTCGCGCAGACGCGCGAGAATCTCGCGCCGGACTTCGAGCGATTCGAACACTTGCTCAGGGGTGGCGGTACGCTCTTCCTCACCCCAGAGGGCCATTACAGCCGTGATGGGCGCATGAACCCGCTGCTCGGAGCGCTGCCGCGCTTGCAACCATTCGCAGACGTGATCTATCTGGTAGCCCTGAGCTATGACGTGTACGTCGGCACCCCGTTCTCGATGCTCTTGCGCATCGTGCCGCCTCCCGATCCTCACGACCTCGAAGCGTCGATGCGCGCCGCACGACCGGTGACGATCAGTCAGCTGCTCGCGACGTGGATCGTCGAGGAAGGACTTTTCACGTTCACGTTGCCACAGGCGGACGCCGCCGTACGCGCGGCGCTGCGAAGATTGCCGGTCAGCGCATTTGTCGATCCGGAACTGCGCGATGATCCGTCACGCATGGTGCGCGAGGCCGTGCGAGGCATGCGCCGCCTGGGCACGATCGTCGATGAGGCATCTGCCTTGCGACTGACATCGCAACGCCAACATCCACAATTCCAATTACCACTCGTGACAGACATGCTCGCGTACCAAGCGAATTTTTTTTCGGAGACCGTGCACGCGCTGCGCGCACTCGAGCGCGTTGATGCAGCTGGTGATCTAAAGCAGGTGCAGCGTCCTGAAGAAGCGCAAGTCCCTCCAACTGGGAGGAACGCTTCATCATGACTCGTGCGTCATGCCGCGCTGTTCTTTGTTCGTTGCTTCTGGCTGCATCGCTCGTCACCCCGATTGCGTCGCGCGCCGGGACCACAGGCACGCTTTCTGGCTACGTCTATGCAAAGAGCGGTACTCCGTTGCAATCCGCGCAGATCGCCGTGACGTCGCCCGCGCAAACGGCCAAGACCGTCACCGACGAGACCGGCCATTTCGTGTTCGTCGCTCTCCTCCCGGACACGTATTCGGTCTCGGCCAGCAAGGACGGTTACCAACCTTCGCTCCAGCCCGGCGTGCTCGTCACGGCCGATACCACCCAGACAGTGACATTCTCGCTCGAGCCTGAGGTCAAGACGCTTTCGAAGATCGCCGTCTCCGCCAACACGGCGGGGCTCTTGCGGCCGGGCACGACGCAAGACATCTACACCATCACGCCACCGTTGCAGACCGTGCTCTCAGCGCTCAACGGCGGTACGAGCCTCAACCAAGCATACTCAGCCATTTCGGCCGTGCCCGGTGCCTTTGTGCCGCCCGGCCAGACCGGTTGGAACCAGCCCATCTTCTTGCGCGGCGGTGACTTCAACGAGATCGGTTACGAACTCGACGGCATCCCGCTCAACCGCGCATTCGACAACATCCCAACCACGAATCTCTCCACGCTTGGCCAGCAACAGCTCCAGGTCTACACTGGCGGCGCGCCCGCCGGCGCTGAGTCGCACGGTTTGGCCGGCTACATAAACCAGGTGATCAAAACCGGCACGGTCCCCGGGTTCGCGGATGCGGAGCTCGGCATCGGCTCTCCCGCGCTGTATAACAAAGTCAGCATCGAGGGCGGCGGCGCGACGACCGACCGGCGTTTCACCTATTACTTCGGCGTCAGCGGATACAACCAAGATTTCCGCTACATCGATCAGTTCAACGGCGCGCAGTTCTCTCAGACGTTTGGCCAGCCGTTCGATCTGGCCAATGCGGCGTTCGGCCCGCTGGCGACGCTCCAAAATCCGCTTGCGGGGCCTGGTTGCACGGCGTTCATCCCTAATGGTTCCGACTACGCCGGCTGCTATGCAAACCACGGCTACTTCAACGCGCTACCCGTCGGGCCGGGGGGCTACATCCAAGGACCGTTCCCCAACGGTAAGAACGCGACCGTCGCGGATCGCGAGAACGTCATCAACCTGCACTATTCCATCCCGCACGAGCGCACCGGTATCAATGATGATATCCAAGTGCTCTACGACGTCTCGCAGCTCAACACGGACATCTATTCATCCTACACGGACTGGGGTGGTGCGAGCACGTGGACGTCGGCCGAGGCACTGACGCCGGGATTGCATGCCGGCACGGTCTTCCCCACGTTTCAGACGGGCTTCCAATACGCAGGAGCGCTCGGAATGCCGGTCGCGGGATCCATCGGCGGCCCGATCACGGGTATGAATCCTTATCTCTTCCCCAGCGAGGATCAGTTCGGCATCAACGGCCAGATCCCGATCAACCAGCGCGACGGGAGCTCCAACGCGCAAGCACTCGTCAAGCTGCAATACCAGCACGACTTCAGCGCGGTCTCGTATCTGCGCGTCTACGGATACAGCGCGTATTCCAACTATTTCGTGCACAGCCCGAACAGCAACGATCAGTTCTACATCAGCTTTTCGCCGGACCGCGAGCTCTGGGCGCACACTTATGGAGCGGCGGCGACCTATGCCGCGCAGCTCAACCCAGCACACCTGCTCAGCCTCACGGCATCGTACATGTCGTCGAGCAACACCAGCTTTGACAACGGCCAGATGACGAACTCGACCCAGGGCGCTCCCTTCGCGCCCGTGTCACAGTCCGCGTTCGCCGCGCTCGTCAGCACCGCAGCTCCGCTCAACGGCACGTGTTTCTTTTTCGATCCGGTGACGTTCTCGGCGCCGACGCCCACTTCGTGCGAACCGACCACTCCGGTGACGCCCGTGCCCTTCACCAATACGAAGTTCTTGACGTTTAGCGGCCCGTTTCTCCCCGCGCCACCCGGCTTCGAATGGCTGGCGGTCGAGAACGGTCCGACCGGTGTAACCAATTCGGTGACGCCCAAATTCACCGCATTCTCGGTGGATGACCAGTGGCGCGCGTCAGACAAGGTGCACGTCAACGTCGGCCTGCGGCTGGATCGTTTCCAGTACGATCTCGCTTCCACGGCAGGTGGTCCCATGACGCAGTTCTGGTTCGATGAGTGGAACAAGGTCATGTGCGCCAACACAGGCGTGAACGGCGGTGTTCCCGTGGACGAGACCACGCCGACCAGTTTCGGCGGTCCCGGATTGCCTCCGGGAACGCCGTGCGGATTGTTGGGCCCGGGCTGGCATAGCGCAACGATCAGCAACGACTCACCCGGCTCGTTCGCACACACGGTGCTTCAGCCGCGACTCGGCGTGACCTACGAAGCTGATGACGACGACGTGTTGCGTCTCTCGGCGGGGAGCTACGCGCAGCCGCCGCCGGCGCAGTACGAACAATACAACACGTTGCAGCAGAATTTGGCCAACTATATCGGCAGCCTCTACTACTCGCTCGGGTATACGACGCCGGCCCACGACCTCAACCCGTCGATCTCGTACAACTACGACTTCTCATGGGAGCACCGATTTCACCGCACCGACACCAGCCTCAAGCTGACGCCGTTCTATCGCAACACGTCCGACAAGGTGCAGCAGTTCTTCATCAGCCCTTCGACGGGCACGGTTTCGGGGGTGAACGCCGGCAAACAGACGGCCTTCGGCGCGGAGTTCTTGCTGGCATCGGGCGATCCGAACAAAGACGGCTTCTCTGCGGTGTTCTCGTACACGTACACGTATAGCCGGATCCAATACGGCACGCTGCCGAACGGCTCGACGCTGCTGACGCCGGTGAACGGCTCCATCCAACTCTACAACTCGTACACGTCCGCCTGCGCGGCAGCCACGCCGTCGACCGATCCCAACGCTCCTTGCGGTGTTTTCGGCAACAGCAACGCGCATCCGACCGAGCCGCTGAGCGGCGTGGCCAACCCATACTACAACGCGCCGGTGCAGCCGCTGCTCGATGTCAATGGCTCGTATCCCAGCTACGACGTCGTGCCGACCGGCACGCAGCTCTCGTCCGCAAGTTACGGCGTGCCCAATAACGCGACGCTGAGTCTGACCTATCATCACCAGAAGGTCAGCGTGACGCCCCTCTTCCAGTTCATTTCAGGCAGCCGCTATGGCGCGCCGCAGCAACAGCTGGGCGTGGATCCTGCGGCCTGCGCGCCCATGGCTGGTTCGGTCGCCGGCGATCCGCGCTACCCGAACGGCGGCACCGGTTTGCCGTACGACGCGACGACCTGCCAGAACACGATCGTCATCCCAGATCAATTCACTGGGAAGTTCGATGCACCGGGCGCCTTCATCGAGCCGTCATATCTCGCGATGCAAGCGCAGCTGTCGTACGATGTTTCGACCAGCGCGACCGCGCGCCTGACCATGGCGAACATCTTGCAATCGTGCTTCGGTGGCTCGAGCGAACCATGGACCGGCGGTCGCCCGCAGTGCGGTTACGACGTCGTCGCGGGTCACGTCCCCCCGGTCGGGAATATCTACAATCCCGGCGATTCGATCCAGCGCCTCGTGCAATACCCGTATGGGAATATCTTGACGTCGACGCCGTTCAACGCGTATCTGGCGCTCGATTTCAAACTCTAGCGCTGCGTTGGGCGCCGAGCCAAATGTTGCTAAGCGTCGTTGGTGTTTAGCGGCCGAAGGCGGGCAGCGACGTGGTCTGCGCCACGCGCTCGCCGAGTTTTCCGATCGACGAGACCTGGACGGTCACGCCGCCGCGGTAGCCCCGGGGCAAATACATGAGCACCGACTGACGTCCGCCGCGCACGGTGACGGTGTTGACGGTCGTGCCTCTATCGTCGATGAGCTGCACGCTCGCAGAGGCCTGAGCGTCGGCGCTCCAAAGCACGCGGACGGCTTTACCGCGCGGTCCGTAGTACGCTTCGATGCCGCCGAGAGCGACGACTGAGGAGGCCTGCGGCTGCGCCGGTCTAGGCCGGTGCACCACTGGCGCCGGCGCAGGCGTGTGCTGGACAGGGGCAGGCTGCACAGCGCCGGGCTTGGGCGTCGCGGGGACGTGCGTTGGTGCCGGCGTCGCCGGACGCGGCGTCGTCGTGGGCGCGGCGGTCGGTGTCGGGTGCGGCGTGGGAGCCGCGGCTTTGGGCCGCGGGCTCGCTTTGGCGGTGGTTGGCTTGTGCACGACGATTGGCTGCGCGTGCTGGACGTGTTGTACGACTGGCAGCGCGGAAGCCACCGCCAGTACCGGTGTTGCGACGGAGACGGGGGCCGTGGACTGCGATTGCGTCGGCGTCGTGGGCTTGAAGAGCACGGCGGCAACCGCAAGCGCGATGACCGCCAGGCCGCCGATAAAAAATCCCGCCGGTATCGCCCGCTTGCGTTGGCTCGATTCGATGACTTGACGCTCGCGGATCACCTTGGGCGCTGCGGGCTCTTGCATCGCATCGGCCATGGGCGCGGTGACCTTTTGAGCGGGTGCCGGGATCTGCGTGGGCACGAAGGCTTCGTCCTGTGCCGTCCATTTGGCCGGCGCATACGGCGTGAGCTTGGGCGCAGCAGGCGTTGCCGATTGCGTTTGTTGGCTCTGAGATGACTGCGTGGCGGGCGGAGGCGTCGCCGGCTGGGCGGTTTGTGAAGTCGGCACCGCAGTCTGGGCCGGCGCAGCCGCTACCGGATTCGCTGCCGCGGCGATCGGAGCAGCCGGTGGATTTTGTTGCGGCGCTGCGGTCGTTGCGGCTTGCGCTACAGGCGCGGCAATCGTTGGACCAGCGCTCGCGGCGGGCACAGGTGGAGTCGACGCCGCGACTGGAGCCGCGGCTTGAACCGCGGGCGCGGCCAGCGGGACTTGCGGGGCGGGCGCAGCGGTTTGCGCGGGTGCGGCTTGCGCGACTGGAGCTGGCGCTGGCGCTTCTTGTTTCGTCGTCGCCGCTGGTTGCGGGGACACCGGCGTTGCAACGGACGGCGCAGCAGTTTGAACTACAGGCGTGGTAGGCGCGGCTTGTGGAGCGTTCGCGGCAGCTTCGGCGCGTGGCGTTGTCGGAGCGGCTTGTGCGACCGTCGCTGGCGCTGCCGTTTCTTGTTTCGGTGGCGCCACCGGCTGCGGAGGTATTGCTGCGGCTGCCGGCGTTGCTTGGACCTGCGCGCCCTCGGATTCGGCTGGCGCGTGCTTCCCATTGGTAGATTGCGGCACCACTTGCGAACTTGGTGCGGTCACGATGCCGGGGAATAGTGATAGTTCGACGACCTCGACGAGAGATGCAGCGACAGCGACAGACCTGACGTCGACCGGCGCGGCAAGGCGCAGCTGCTCCACATGTCCGTTAAGCATGAGCATCGGCGCGCCTTGGGTTTTTGGTGTCGAGGAAGCGGCGGGCGTCGGTTGCACGGCGATGATGGGCGTCGGCGCCGATGCCGCTACCGCTGGTGTCGGAGGAGGAGCGAAAACGACTTGCGGTGGCGGCGCTGGCGAAGTTGCAGGCGTTGGCGTAGGCGTCGCTTCAACGGTTGGTACTGGAGTGGGCGCTACGGCGACGGATGGCGCGGGTGTCGCGACCACGGCTGGTGCGGGAGTAGGCGCTGCGGCGACAGCCGGCGTCGGAGCCGGGGCTGCCACGATCGGCGTCGGATTCGGATCGACCGGGACTGCAGGTTCGGTCGACACGCCGTTGGAGTGTCCGTTCTGTGAAGCCAAAGTAGGCGCGGCGGATTGAGCTGGTTTCAAATGCGGGGCGAGATTGTCTTCGATCTGTTCCCACCGGATGCGGCTTGTGCGCCGTCCGTTCGAGACGGCAACGCCAACCTCAAGCATCACGGGGTGATTCGAACCTTTGTCGTCTTTGCTGCTACGATCCCAGCGAACCGGAATGGTGACCTCGCCAAGTTGGCCGGGCTGCAGCGCGATCGCGGGCAGCTCTGCGACCTGGAAGGCGGGGTGCGAGCCGAAAGACACTTGGAAGGTCGACGGCCCTTCGCTCTGACTGCGCACGCTGCAGGTGAGCACAAAACCGCGCAGCTCTCCGCCTTCGACGATGGCGTCTTTCCAGGCAAGCGCAAGGCTGCAGTCGGTGCCGCCGGTGACGACGAGCGGATGTTCAAAAGTCGCAAGAACGCTTCCGTCATCGTCTGAGCGTAACGAGAGCAGGACGCGGTGCGTGCGCACGGATCCGGCGTCCACGCCGAACGACACCGTGACGGTCCTGGCTTCGTGACCGGTTAACGCGAATGACTGCGGTTCGATCGACACGCCGACGGCCGGCTCCTCGACGATGAGAGAGCAATCGACCGCGTTCTTAGAATCATTTCGTATGCGCAGATCATAGAGCGCACGGGCCCCCGGTGTCAGGTACCACCTACCGGAACGATCCAACGTTTCGATTCGAAAAGCTTGAGCCAAGTTCACGCCTCCGCATTTCAATTATCGGAGTGTGGCCTGGGTAATAAAGGAAGCAGTGTCGACATCACACTCTGTGCGGGGGGTAGCCTAGCAGAGTGTGACGAAGCTATCAATTCCACCATATTCTTGGAGCGCAAGAAGGCATGTACCCCGACGATTTGTTCCGTGAATTCGACCGGATGTTCGCGGAGCTGAGCCTGCCGCTGACCAGTCACGCCCGCCGCGGTTCGTTCAATCCCAACGCGGATGTCTACGTCACGGGCTCGGGATCGGTCATCCTCGTCAAGGTCGAGCTGGCCGGCGTGGATCGCGATAACATCAAGCTCGTGGTCGAAGGTCGTACGTTATACCTGGCCGGTGTGCGCGAGAACATCGCGCACGGATGCGAAGAAGTGCTGCAAAAAGAGATCGAGTACGGTTATTTCTTCAAGAAGATCCCGCTCCCCGGCGCGGTGGCCGTGGCACACGCGCGCGCGGAGTACCACGATGGCATGCTGACGATCAAACTGCCCGTCACCCAGCGCACCACTGTGTCGCCTGTCGATCGTGCCGAGATCCGCATGGTCGTGCGAGGCCGGAACTAGATGGCCGAGAAGACCACTACCGGTTCGGGCGGGACTAGCACCGTTGGGACCGGCACCATTCCCGCGCAGCTGGCGATCCTGCCGCTGCAAGAAGCGGTGCTGTTCCCCAACACCGTGATGCCGCTGGCGATCACCAAGCCCCATGGCATCAAATTGGTCGAAGACGCGTTGCGTTCGGGCGAGCCGGTGGGCGTTGTCGCCTTGCGCGATCGCGATGCCTCGCCGCCCACCCCAGATGACGTCTACACGGTCGGCACCCTTGCCATCATCCAAAAGATGATCAAGGTGCCAGATGGCACGCTGCGCTGCATCATCTCGGGCACCGTGCCCTTCAAGATCGTCGAGTTCACCCAAGCCGAACCGTACTTGGCCGCCAAGGTCGAACAGCTCGAGGAGGTGACCGTCGAGAGCGACGAGCTCACGGCGATGTCGCGCAACCTTGCGGCGCAATACTCCAAGCTGCTCTCGTATCTGCCGTCCGCGCCGCGCGAGCTCGAGCTTGAGGTCAACAATATCTCCGATCCGAATCTGCTCTCGTATTTCATCGCCTCGACGATGCGCCTGGACACGCCGGACAAACAGGCCGTGCTCGAAGAGCGCGACACGCACGCGCGCATGCGCATGCTCACCGCCTATATGGCGCGCGAGCTTGAAGTCGTCGAGCTCGGCCAAAAGATCCAGACCGACATCCAAAAGGAGATGGATAAGAGCCAGCGCGAGTACTATCTGCGCCAGCAGCTCAAGGCCATCCAAGACGAATTAGGGGAGATCCGACCCCGCACAGGCCGACGTCAACGAGCTGCGCGAGAAGATCGAAGCGGCCAAGATGCCCGAGGACGCCAACAAAGCGGCGCTGCGGGAACTCGACCGGCTGGGCAAGATCCCCTCGGCCAGTCCCGAGTATTCCGTCATCCGCACCTACCTGGATTGGTTGGTGACGCTGCCCTGGTCGACGACGACTGAAGATTCGCTGGATATCGACAAGGCGCGCAAGATCCTGGACGAGGATCACTACGATCTCGAGAAAGTCAAAGACCGTATCCTTGAATACCTGGCGGTGCGCAAGCTGCGCAACACGCTGACCGGGCCGATCTTGTGCTTCGTCGGCCCGCCGGGCGTGGGCAAGACCTCGCTCGGCAAATCGATCGCACGCGCCATGGGCCGCAAGTTCATCCGCCTCTCGGTCGGCGGCGTACGCGACGAGGCCGAGATCCGCGGTCACCGCCGCACCTACATCGGCGCCATGCCGGGCACGTTCATCCGCGCCATCCGCGACGCAGGCTCGGCGAATCCGCTCATCATGATCGACGAGATCGACAAAGTCGGTGCCGACTTTCGCGGCGACCCGTCGTCTGCGTTGCTCGAAGTGCTCGACCCGGAGCAGAACAACACGTTCCGCGACCACTATCTGGACTTGCCTTTCGATCTGAGCCGCGTGCTGTTCATCGCGACCGCGAACCAGCTCGACACGATCCAGCCCGCGCTGCGCGACCGCATGGAGATCATCGGCTTGGCGGGCTATACCCAGGCAGAGAAGGTGGCGATCGCGCGCAAGTACCTCGTGCCCAAGCAGCTCACCGCCAACGGACTGACGTCCAAGCAACTCACCATCACCAAAGACGCGCTGGAAGAGATCGCGGCCAACTACACCCGCGAGGCCGGCGTGCGCAACCTCGAGCGCGAGATCGCGACGATCGCCCGCAAGGTCGCGCGCAAGGTGGCCGAGCGCGCCAGCTTCACCGTGCGCGTCACGGGTGCCGACGTGCCCGACTATCTTGGCAAGCAGCGTTTCTTCGCCGAAGTCGCGCGGCGCACCGCGACCGAAGGCGTGGCCACCGGCCTTGTGGTGACGCCGGTTGGCGGCGATATCGTCTTCATCGAATCCAAGGTCATGCCGGGCACCGGCAAGCTCACGCTCACCGGACAACTGGGCGAAGTGATGAAAGAATCTGCGCAAGCGGCGCTGGGATTTGTTCGCAGCCGCTCCGCCGAGCTGAACCTCAAGGAAGATTATTTCAACAAACACGACGTGCACATCCACGTGCCCGCCGGCGCCGTGCCCAAGGATGGGCCGTCGGCCGGCGTCGCCATGGCTAGCTCGCTCGTCTCGGCGCTGACCGGCAAGAAGGTCGATTCCGGCGTCGCCATGACCGGTGAGATCACGCTGACCGGGCAAGTGCTGCCCATCGGCGGCGTCAAGGAGAAGGTCCTCGGGGCGCGTCGCGCAGGCATCTATCGGGTCATCTTACCGTCGCGTAACAAGCCGGACGTGCTCGAAGACGTGCCCATCGACGTGCGCAAGGGGATGAAATTCGTCTACGTCGACGACGTCTCGCAGGTGTTGCGCGAAGCGATCGGGGTGCGCATGATCACGCCGGTGATCAGCGTCAACGGCAAGCGCGACGGGCGCCTTCCCTCAGCCGCCAGATAGGTCTAGCGGCGCTTAGGCTGGGGCTTTTCAAAGAGAGAATCGACTCTGATCGAGAAACTCGGGAGCGCTTCGTGCGCGAATATGTCATCACGCGAGTAGCGCCGTTCGCCATTTGAGTCGTTTGCGGTCAACGTCTTTTCGAGAGGGTCGACAAGCAACACCAAGCTAGCACCGCTTGCAAGATACACGCGCACTTTTTCTTCGATGTCACGGCGATGGTCGCCGGGCGAGATGATCTCGACGGCGACGTCTGGCGCCATGTACGGTATCTGGGCCATGTCGTCATCGTCGTATCCTAGCCGGTCGTACGAGAGGAACGCGACATCCGGAACGAGCGGCCTTGTCATCTCGTGTGGCGGAGTGACGCGGAATTCCCATTCCGTTCCGACACGTCCGGATCCGGTCGTAGCGGCCCAAGCACGAAGCGCAGCGGCTATTGCTAACTGTGCGCGCGCGTGGCGCTCGCGTGGACTCACCTTTTGTAGCGCGCGGCCATTGACCCACTCGGTGGCTGGCTTTGTTTCGGGGACTGTGATCTCGCCTGTCGTCGACATATCGTTCTCTCCACATCGGATTATATCACAGACAACTCATGAAGCGTCAAGGCAGGCGGATTTGAACGACGACTACGGATCAGCGGCTAGCTCGAAGAGCGTGTCGCGAGCTTCGACGCGGAGGCCGCGTCGACGAACCATGTCAGCGTGCCCGCAGGTGCGATGCCTTGCGCCGGAAGGCGTTGCGGATCGGATGGCCCTTCGAGTACCTCGGCGAGGATGTCGGCCTTGGCTGCGCCCTCCACCAAGAACATTACCGCGCGAGACGCGTTGAGCGCGGGATAGGTCAGCGTCAGCCGCCAGGGCGATACCACATTCGCCTCACCCACCTTGTTGGCGACGCAAAGCTTATCGCGCACGCTCAAGGCGCTCGTGCGCGGGAACAACGACGCGGTGTGACCATCCGGGCCTAGGCCCAAGAACGTGAGATCGAACGCGGTCGGTCCATCGAAAAAGCGTCGAAGCTCATCATCATACTGTGTGGCGGCTTCATCGGGCTCGAGTTCGCCGTGCATACGATGGATCTGGAACTGCGGGACCGGCACTTTGCTCAGCAATGCCGCCTGCGCCATCCCGTAATTGCTGCTCGGGTCATCCGGCGCCACCATGCGCTCATCGCCCCAAAAGACGTGCACCCGCCCCCAAGGGATGTGTTGCGCAAACTGCGGCCACGAGAGCTGCGCCAGCATCGCTCGCGGAGTCGAACCTCCGGAGAGGGTGACGGCGAAACGGCCTCGTTCTTTGATCGCGGCGGTGGCCTGCGCCTTGAACTCGCCGGCCGCCTGGTAAGCCAGCGCCGCCGGCGTATCCGCGACCACGACGCGCCCGCTCAAGCCTTTGTCCTCACGCCCGTCCGTCACGTCTCCAAGGCGGACTGGAAGACCGAATCGCACCCCAACGTTTCTAAAGACGCATCCAGCAGCTCGGCCTCGGTGAGCGTGTTGGCGCGGAACGTCCAGCGGCGCAGTGATTCACCGTCGCGGCCATTGGCTTGCGCCTGCACGCCGGTCGGCGATTGCTGCCGCACGAACATCAGCGACGCTTTGTTCGTGCTCGACGTCAGCGTGATAGCGACCACCCGGCCTGCCTCGACGTCCGACCAGTGCTTGCCCGGCGCGGCCTTGCATCGGCCGCGCAGCCGCGGCACGCGACTGGCCAGCCACCCAGCCACGAGCAACGCCCGCGCTGATGGCTGATTCGCCTCGCGGCTTGAAGCATACGTGATCGACGCGCGGTCGATATCCCCCAACAGAGCCGCCACTTCACGGTCGTCGAAACAGGCAGCCACCGCCGCGCGCCACGGCGCCGTGCGCTGCCAGTTGAGGTCGCGCACGCTCATGCGTTTGCCGCCCAAGCTGACGAGGCGGCGCATGGAATCGAGTGCGGCTGCGCCATCGCCGAAGCGGACGGAGTCGACGATGATGCGATCGCACAGCAGCTTGAGGCCTTGCCACAGCGGATTGCCATGCGGCGCGTTGCCGCGCCACCACAAGAACACCGGCAGGTCTGGCATCAAGATGCCGCGCACCGCGGACACGACACGGTCTATCGAATCACCGCCGCACTGCAGGACGATCTCTTCGCTACAGATCAGCGCTGCCGAATCGCCTTCGCACTGCGTGTTCACCCAGGCGAGGACCTCGTCGCGGGGCAGCGTCGTCTGCACGGTGATCACCCGGACCGGATACTTGCCGGCCAGCTGCTCGACGACGTCAAAGGCCGAGCGGTGATCGTGCTCGTCTTCGACCGCGATGATGAGCGTCATGGTGCAGGAATGCGCGTGCGGCTTTGGCTGCTTCGCCGTGAGCGCAAGCCTGCGTTCGTCGAGCGCATCTTCGATCTGCGCGACCGAGACTGCGCTAAGCCCTGCCATCGGCGCCTGCGGCGCACCGTCGGTTTGCGTGGTCATAGCCGTCGCCAGGAGCGCCCATCGCGCGCGAGCAGTTCGTCGGCTTCGGGCGGTCCCCACGTGCCCGCGGCGTAGTTGGGGAACTTGACGTCGCGCTTGCGTTCCCATTGCGCCAGCACCGGATCCACGAGGGCCCAAGCTGCTTCCACCCCGTCGGCGCGGTCGAAGAGCGTCTGATCGCCCTTCATGCAATCGAGGATGAGCCGCTCGTACGGGGAAGCGTCTTCGCTGCCGAACGTCTCGCCGTAGTTGAAATCCATCTCCACTGCGCGGATGCGCATGCTCGGGCCTGGCACTTTCGCGTCGAAACGCAGCACGATGCCTTCGTCCGGCTGGATCTGCAGCGAGAGCACGTTGCCTTCGGGCGTCTCGACCTGCGCTTTGCGAAACGGCAGATGCGGCGCTTCTTTGAATTGGATGCCGATCTCGGTCACGCGCTTGGGCATGCGTTTACCTGAGCGGATGTAGAACGGTACGCCAGCCCAGCGCCAGTTGTCGATGACCAGACGGAACGCCGCGTAGGTCGGCGTGATGGAATCAGGCGCGACCTTATCTTCTTGGCGGTACCCGACGACGCGCTCGCCCGCCACAGCGCCTGGACCATACTGACCTCGGACCGCGACTTTCGCGACCTCGTCGGGCTCGATCGGATGGATCGCCTCGACCACGCGGATCTTCTCGTCGCGGAAGTCGCGGGCATCGAACGAGGTCGGCGGCTCCATGGCGACGAGCGACATCAGCTGCAGCGCATGGTTTTGGATCACGTCGCGCACGACGCCGGTCTCTTCGTAAAAAGCGGCGCGGCCCTCGATGCCGAGGCTTTCCGCCACGGTGATCTGCACCGAATCAACGTAGCGCCGGTTCCAGATCGGTTCGAAGATCCCGTTGGCGAAGCGCAGCACAAGGATGTTCTGAACGGTCTCCTTGCCGAGATAGTGGTCGATGCGATAGATCTGATCTTCTCGCAGATAGGTCAACAATTCGGCATTGAGGGTTTTCGCCGAGGCAAGATCGCGTCCGAACGGCTTCTCCACGATCATGCGCACGAAGCTGCCCGGATCCGCCGGGGTGACCAGGCCGCTGTGGTGCAGCTGCGCGACGATGTCGCCGTACAGGCTCGCGGGCGTCGCGATGTAGAAGATGCGATTGCCGCTCGTGCCGAAGCGCTTGTCGAGTGCGTCCAGCTGCGTCTTGAGGGTTGCGTACGCCGCCGGGTCATGGAAGTCGCCGGGGACGTAATTGACGCGCGCGCATAGGTTCTTGAGCACATCGCTGTCGCGAACCCGGATCTCGCTCGACTGCGCGACGGCGTCGGTCAGGACTTTACGGAAGTCGTCGTCGGACATCGGATTGCGCGCGAACCCGACGACTGAAAAGGCCTGCGGCGCGAGCTCCGCCTGGACGAGGTTATAGATAGCCGGCAGCAGTTTGCGTTTGGTCAGGTCGCCGGATGCGCCGAAGATCACGAGCTGGACGGGTTGCGTCGCGCCGGGCAGCGCCAAGCCTTCGCGGAACGGGTTGGTCAGCTGCGCAGTCGCCACAGGGTTCAGCGCTTGGCTCCGACACTGCTCGCTTGCACCTCGTCGACCTTGTGCCTCAGAACATCCCGCAGCTCATCGTAGGATTTCTGAAAGATCACCAATCCGTCAGCCAGTAGCTTATCGGTGATCGATTTTAGTGAGATGCCCGCAGCTTCGAGCGCCGCGAGATGGGCGTCCGCCGCTGCGAAATCCGCATCGAGCGTCCGTGCGAGCTTGCCGTGATCGCGAAAAGCATCGATCGTGGCGAACGGCATGGTGTCGACCGTGTCGGGGCCGATGAGCGCTTCGACGTAGTATGTGTCGGGGTATGCCGGGTTCTTGGTCGAGGTGCTGGCCCACAGCGGGCGCTGGCGGCGAGCGCCGGCCGCGGCGAGCGCCTTGAAGCGCGCGCCCTCGATCGACGCCAGATAGGTGCGGTAAAGCCGCTTGGAGTTGGCGATCGCGGTCTTGCCGAGCAACGATTGCAGCTGGGCGCGTTTGCCGGCGTCGGTCGTCGCATCCATCGCCGCTTGGATCCGTTTGTCCGCCTCCGTGTCGACGCGGCTGACGAAGCACGAAGCCACGGAGCCCAGATGATCGATTGGCAGCTTGCGGGCAAGACGATCCTCGAGGCCGCTACAGAACGCATCGATGACCTTCTGGTAATAACCCTCGCCGAACATGAGGGTGATGTTGACATTGATGCCTTCGCCCAGCAACGTCCGGATGACGGGCATGCCCGCGTCGGTGGCCGGGACCTTGATCATGACGTTCGGGCGGTCGACGAGCTTCCACAGGCGCCGGCCCTCGATGATCGAGGCTTGCGTGTCCATGGCCACGTCGGGTGGGAGCTCGATAGAGACGAACCCATCGGTTCGATCGCACTTGGCGTACAGATCGCTGAAGACGTCGCACGCTTCGCGGATGTCTTCGATCGTGATCGCGTCGTAAACGTCGGCGGGCGACGTGACGCCACTGGCGACCAAGTCTTTGATGCCGGCATCGTAATCCTGGCTTTCGGCGATGGCCTTCTCGAAGATCGTGGGATTGGAGGTGACGCCGCGCAAGCCGTCGTCGTCCACCATCTTCTTGAGCTGCCCCGAGCGCGTGAAACCGCGGCGGATGTTGTCGAGCCAGAAGCTCTGGCCGAATTCGATCAGCCGGGTGAGTGGATTGGCCATGATGTCAACCTCGTGCAGCTTTGGTGTAAATCGTTCAGCGGCCGATGAGCGCGAGCGCGCGCTCGCTGACGCGCTGCGGCGTGAAGCCGAATTCCTTGAAGATGATCTCAGCCGGTGCGGACGCGCCGAAATGATCGATGCCGACCACGCCGCCTTTGTCGCCGACATACTCCTTCCAGCCGAACGGCGAGGCCGCCTCGACGGCCAGGCGCGCTGTCACCGAAGGCGGCAGCACCTCGTCGCGATAGGCTTGCGTCTGGCGGCTGAAGATCTGCCAGCAGGGCAGGCTCACGACGCGAGTGGACACGCCTTGCCCTTCCAATAGTTTCGCCGCCTCGATGCACAAACTCACCTCGGAGCCCGTGCCGATCAAGATGATGTCGGGCGGATTCTTGCTCTCGCGCACGAGGATGTAGCCGCCGTTGCGGGCACCCTTGGTCGACTCAGCGTCGAGCACCGGCAGTTTTTGCCGGGTGAGCGCTAGACCAACGGGCCCATCGCGGTGCTCCATCGCCTGTCGCCAGCAGATCGCGGTCTCGTTGGCGTCCGCGGGGCGCATGATGGTCATATTGGGCATGGCGCGCAGGCTGGCCAGCTGCTCGATGGGCTGATGCGTGGGCCCGTCTTCGCCCAGCCCGACGCTGTCGTGCGTCCAGACGTAGATCGGGTTGATGCGCATGAGCGCCGCCAGGCGCACTGGCGGGCGCATGTAGTCGGAGAAGATGAAGAACGTGGCGCCGAACGGGCGCAAGCCGCCGTGGAGCACCATGCCGTTGAGCGCGGCGCCCATGGCGTGCTCGCGGATGCCGAAGTGGAAGTTGCGGCCGCCATACGAGCCGCGCTCGAAGTCGCCAAAGCCGTTGAGGTTCGTCTCGGTGGACGGCGCCAGGTCGGCCGAGCCGCCCAAGAAATTCGGCACGGTCTTCGCGATCGCGTTCATCACTTTGTTCGAGGCGATGCGCGTCGCCATGGGCCCGTCCTCGGGCTTGAAGCTTGGGATGCCTGCGGCCCAATCCTTCGGCAGCGCACCGCCTTGCTCTGCGGTGAACTGACGAGCCAGCTCCGGAAATTTCGCCGCGTAGAGGTCGAAGCGCGCGCGCCACTCGGCCTCTTCGGATTCGCCCTGCTCGATCGCGGCGCGGGTGTGCTCGAGCACCGCATCGGGCACGAGGAAATGCGCGTCTTCCGGCCAGCCGTAAAAGCGCTTTGCGGCGCGGACCTCGTCCTCGCCCAGCGGGGCGCCGTGCGCTTCCTTCGTGTCTTGCTTGTGCGGCGCACCGTAGCCGATGTGGCTGCGCACCCGGATGAGCGACGGTCGCGGATCCGCTTTGGCGGCCACGATCGCGCGATCGAGCGCGTCAAGGTCGTTGACGTCTTCGACGACCTGCGTGTGCCAGCCGTACGCGTCGAAGCGCTCGTTGACGTCCTCCGTGTCGAACGCAAGCTTGGTGTTCCCTTCGATCGTGATGTGGTTGTCGTCGTAGAAGTAGATCATGTGGCCTAAGCCCAGATGCCCGGCCAGCGACGCGGCCTCGGCCGATACGCCTTCCATCAGATCGCCGTCGCTGCAGATGGCGTAGGTGTAGTGATCGACGATGTCCAGGCCGGGTTGGTTGAAGCGCGCCGCGAGCGCACGCTCGGCGATGGCGAAGCCCACGCCGTTGCCAAAGCCTTGCCCGAGCGGGCCGGTCGTCACCTCGACGCCGGGCACCTCGCCGTACTCGGGATGGCCGGGCGTCTTGCTTCCCCACTGGCGGAATGATTTGATGTCGTCCAGCGTGATGTCGTACCCGGTCAAGAACATGATCGCGTACTGCAGCATGCACGCGTGACCGGCCGACAGCACGAAGCGATCGCGGTCCGGCCAGTGCGGGTTCCTCGGATTGAAGCGCAGGTGTCTTGTGTAGAGCACGTAGGCCAGCGGCGCCAGCGCCATCGGCGTCCCGGGATGTCCGGAATTTGCCTTTTGCACGGCATCCATGGACAGCGTGCGGATGGTGTTGATGCAAAGCTGATCGAGCGCCGCGGCGTCGAGCGCTGGGGAAGTCTTCAAGGCTGAGCCTCCGATTCGTATGTTGTGCGCTTTTCTTGTACCCCGGCGCCGACCCTTGTCACAAGCCAGGCGGCGCTGCAGACGACTTAAGCAACCCGAAAAGCGAGATCTCGGGTCGTTCGTCCGACCCTCGATACGCAGCTGACGCCCGCTCGGCTCAACATGCCTGCGAGCTCCTGTGCATGTTGCGCCGCGACGGCGATGAGCAGACCTCCGGAGGTCTGCGCGTCGCACATGGCCAGGCGCAGCGGCTCCTCGAGCCGATCGTCAAAACGAACGCCGGCCTCCAGCGCCGTTGCGTGATTGACGCGGGTGCCGCCCGGGATGATGTCGCGGCGCGCCAACTCCAGCACCCGTTCGAAGAACGGCACTTGCCCTGGGCTCAGCTCGATGCCGACGCCGCTCGAGCGCGCCACCTCCTGGATGTGTCCGACAAGGCCGAACCCGGTGATGTCGGTGACGGCGTGCACGGGGTTTTCCTGCGGATGCTTTTCATTGAGCGCGATGACGGCTTGCGAAGCGGCGCGGTTGAGCGTCTCCATCGAAGCCACAGCAGGTGCGAGCTGTCGCTCATCGATGTCGTCGCGCCGTCGCGCTGTGGTCAAGATCCCGGTGCCGATCGGCTTGGTCAAGATGAGTTCGTCGCCCGGCTGCGCGGTCGAATTGCGCAGTATCTTGGCAGGGTGCACGACGCCGGTCACAGCAAGCCCGTACTTCGGCTCTGCGTCTTTGATCGTGTGGCCACCGATGACGTTGATGCCGGCTTCGCGAGCTTTCTCGGCGCCGCCGGTCAGGATTTGCGCGAGGATAGCGAGGTCGCCATCCTCAGGGAAAGCGGTGATGGCCAGCGCGCTCAAGGGGCGCGCGCCCATCGCGTAGATATCCGAGATGGCATTCGTCGCGGCGATGCGGCCGAACGAGGCTGGGTCGTCGACGATAGGGGTGAAGAAGTCGACGGTGTGGACCAAGGCTATCTCGTCGTTGAGCCGGTACACGCCGGCATCGTCCGCGGTCGACGTCCCGACCAGCACGTTGGGATCGTCGATCGGCGGCAGCCCCGCCAAGACGCGGGCGAGCATGCTCGAACCCGCCTTCGCGGCGCAGCCGGCGCAGGCAGAGAGATGCGTCAATCGCACGATGTCGGCTTTGGCCATCCTGAGGACCCCGTAGGCACGATGCGGTCCGTCTCACTTTCCTGGGCCTCACATCGTGCCCTGGTCGCATGCCTTGATGAACGACTGTCCCCGTGCGCGGACCTATTGACTGGCAAGGGGGCGCCGATAATAAATGAAGGGGGATCGCGTCCGCATTGGTCGCCTTTCGCGTCCCCGTTGCGCTCCGCCTGACGGACGCGCCGACACTCATGTGTGAGGAGTTCAGACGGCCGTGAAACGACCATTCAAGACAGCAATCTGGAGACTCGCCGCGGTAGCGCTCATCCTCTCGTGCGCGGGCATCGCCTCGGCGCCGGCTGCTCGAGGTTCCGGTCCGCCGGTTGCCGTGACGATCTTCGCCAACGACGCCGGTGCGCCGCAAAGCACGATCGACACGATGAGCCACGCCTTGTACGAGGCCGTGGATCAGACCGGCAAGTTCACCGCTGCCGGCTCGGGCCCAGTCCCGGTCCAGGCGTGGCCAGGTGGCGCGAATCTCGTTAGCGCGCTGAACTCGGCGCAAAAAGTTGGAGCCCAAGAAGTCATCATCGGCGATCTCTTAAACGTCTCGGGCGGGACGGTCACCTACCGCTTGAGCGCCTATCGGGTCACGTCGATCGCCTTCATCCGCGATAACGTCTTCACGCAATCGTCCCTGGCGCCAGCCGCGCTGACCGCAGGGTTCGCCACGAACATCGAGACGCTGCACGCGCCGCGCATCGCGACCGGGACGATCTACGCGGTCTCGCCCACGATCCTCGCCGACCTTGGTTCGGCCGCTGGGTTCAACCTCGGCGAGCAGTTCAACGTCGTCCGCAACGGCCAGAAGATGGCCCAAGCCAAGATCGTCTCCATCGATCTCGACTCCGCCACGGTGGATATCTCAAATCCGGTATCAGGCTACAAGCCAGAGATCGGTGATGGGCTCGTCGGCATCGGGCCGCAGCCGGCCATCCCGCCTGTCCAGAAGAACAACTCCAACACCTTTAACATCTTCGCGCTCGCCGTCGCCACCGGTGCGGCACTGCTCGCCATCGGCCATCACGGCCTACCGGCCAATGCCGCTCCCGTCCCGTCGCCGACGCCGACGGGTATCGGTGGTTTCGAGTGTGACGCCGAACGGTCAATCCGGCACGGCGCCATCTGAGACGTTCATCTTCCGCTTCAGTCAACCGGTGCTCATACCCACCGGCGGCATACCGTGGACGAACAACACCTACGCCAGCTTCCAGCAGACGCGCGGCACGCCGCCCGTGGTCATCAACCCGGCCGGTACCCCGGTCACCGTCTTGGGCGGCCCGACACCGAGCTTCGACCCATCCAACACGACGCTGACGATCGGCCCGACGAGCAGCCCGCTCTTGCAGATCAGGCGACCTCGTGACGTTCACGTTCACGAACCTATGGCAGAGCACCACGCTCGTCTGCGCTGACGACGACGACCATCACCTTTACGATGTCGGTCGGACGCCATCCCACGATACTCGTACGTACCAAGGCCGCGCCCGCGCAAGGCGGCGTGCTCGCTCCCATTCCCGTCGCGCCGCAGGGCGGCCCCAAACCGCAGCCGCCGGCGACGGTCCCACACGGTCCTAAGGATCCCAAGGACCCGAAGAACCCGCGCTGACACCGCGGCACACGATGTAGCGGTCGAACGGATTCGGCCGCCACAAAAAGAGACGCGAGGCCAAGGCCTCGCGTTTTCTCTTTGTATACGTATTCGTTGTCAGGTATTCATTGCCAGTATTCGCTGTACTAAGTTACTGGAGCGCGTTCACCAGCTTGGCGATGTCGGGAACGCCCAATCCAGTCGCGTTATCGTAACCTTTGCGGGCCGGGAAGTAGCCGTTGCTGCCAACGGTGATGTCCACGTACGACGGGCCGCTCCGCACTGAATACAACGCCTGTGCGGTGTGGCTGCCCAACGATGTGTGGCCGTTGCGCCGGCGGTTCTGGTCCACGAGCGCCATGATCCCGGCCCAGGTGGGCGAGGACGCGCTCGTGCCGCCGACGGGGAAGATCGGTGGCGGGAAGCTGATCAGCCACGCGACCGCGGCGCCGGTGTTCGGATCCGCGTCCGACGACACGTCGGGCAGGTTCTTGAACAGGCCCGACGCGACGCCCGGCGTAGCGCGCTGCCACGGCGGGATGGTGAAGACGCCGCTATAGCCGCCGCCGCTGCCGCCCCAGGCGTATTCGAACAGCCGCGTGCCGATCGTCGTCTGCTCGACGGTCGTGCCGCCGACGGAGATCTCGTTCGGATCGGATGCCGGATACAGCACGTCGAGGAAATTGACGGCTAAGAAAGGGTCACCCCACGAACCGCTGTCGCCAGACGCTGCGAACGAAGCTACGCCGGCATCTGCGACGTCCTGCAGCGCCGCGCTTTGCGCGATCAGCAGATCGCCCAGACCAAAGGCGCCGTAATCCGCTTCCGGTACGCCGTAGGACGTGCTGTCAGCGACTGCGCCGCCGTCGGCCGCGATCTGCGCGTACATGTCGACGAACTGCGAGATCAAGCAGTCAGGGACGACGTAGAGATTGACCTTGGATTTCGGCGCGGTCGAGATGACCCGCTCGACGTCAAGCGTCGGCTCGAGATCCGAGGGAGGGACGTTGCCGGACTGGTCCAGCGTGCCATCCACGTGGATGACGTTCACCACGTTCTTCGGCAGCCCATAGAACTGTCTCGAAGTACGCGATGTCGACCGGATCGATGTTGAAGCACGCGGCGATGTCGACCGTCGAACCGCCGCCGCGAAGCCCTGAACCGTAGACCGGATTGATGTCATAGATCGACGCGAAGTCAGCTGGGCCGTAGCCGAGCTGCGGACCGGCGACAAGCGCCTGCGGCCGAACGTTGAGCGCCCGCATCTTCATGCCAGGGCTGATCGACGTGCCCGCGATGAGCCGCGCGATCGCGGCTGGGAACTGTGTCTTCGTGGTCGTGCGCACGAAGGTCTCCGTGCCGACCTTCAGGCGCTCGAAGTCGCGTGCCCGACGCGGCTCCGGCGCTCCCATACGTGCCGATGACGTGGATCGAGCGGTTGTTCTTGGCGATTATGGTCAGCATGCCGAAGTGCTCGAAATACGACGCCACCGTCTGGGCATCGGTATGCGAACCCGTCCTCAAGATGACGGTGAACTGACGAGGCAGACTGGGACTGACGCTGCCCAGGTGCTGGACTGCCGCAGCGTGAGCCGACTTCTGCATGATCCCCTTGGACACGACGACCGAACTCGACCGCGCGGGGGCAGTTGTAAGAATTGCAAACGCGAGCGCGCACGCGAGCGCGGTCACGCATCTCATCGTGCGGTTGTACGTCCACAGATGCGCCATGATGACTCCTCAACATAGAGAAATAGAGAGAACGAATCACAAGCCTGGGTGCGAGCCCGCAGGCGAATTCGTGCTCGCCTCTTCTTACGGCGCCGGGTTGGACCTGCGCAACGTTCTAGAAGTTGTCAAGCTTCTCTCGCGCCAGCTTCTCAGAGATGGTGATGCTCGAGAAACAAGCGAACAAGCGGGCGACTGCGTCGCGGCAGCGCCTCGCTCAACATGGCATAAGCCGGCTTGTCGAGCGCCTCGATCGCCACGATGCCCGGCGAGCGAGCGAGCGTAGCGCGCACGTCCGTTGCGACAGGGAAAAAAAGCGCGACGAATAGGATCAGCCACAACGCCAGCACCGCTTTTGCGCAAGCAACGAAGCCGCCGCCGATGCCGCTCGCCACGCGCAGCACCGGCCGCGCCGTCATCCGCTCGAGCAACCACCCGAGCGCGCGCGTGGCAGCGAAGACGAAGAGGAACAACAGCCAAAAGGCGACGAGATGCGCAGAGGCAGTCGACAAACCGAAGTGTGCTTCGAACGTCGGACCCATGGTGCCGGCGAAGGCGCCGGCCATTACCCACGCCGGAATGATGGCGAGCATGCCGACCGCTTCGCGCACGACGCCGCTGCGATAGCCGCCCCAAAACGCCACTGCCAGCGTGAGCGCGAGCAGGCCGTCGGCCCAGGTCATCCGCAGCTCACACTCGCAGCGAGGCGCCGAACCGCTCGGCTAGGATCTGCACGATCGCGGCAGTCGACGCGTTGCCTTCCTCGTCGGTGATGGTGTCGTCGGGCTTGCGCAACACGATCGCGAGCGCGACGCTCTTGCGGCCTTCCCCCACCTGACGCCCGCGGTATTCATCGAACGCCTGCACGCTTTCCAAGAATGCGGCGCCGCTCTGGCGGATCGCTGCCATAAGGTCGCCCGCGCTCACCTCGTCGCCGACGACGACCGCGATATCGCGCTTGGTCGAAGGGTACTTCGGCACGGCTTGGTACTGCCTCACCGGCGGATACTGCAGCAGATTCTCTGGATACACGGCAAAGGCATAACTGCGCTCGGGGAGATCAAACGCGCGGCACAGACGAGGGTGCAGCCTGCCGAACTTTGCGACGACCAGCTCGCCTGCCATCATGTTTCCCGCGGCGCCAGGGTGGAAGTAGAACCGCTCGTGCGCTGCGGCGGTGAGCTCGTTCGTGACGAGCGAGCGGACGATCGATTCAACCTCGCCTTTGACCTCGAGCAGGCGGCCGATCGATGCTTGACGTCTCTGCCTCGTCTGCGAATGCCGCCAACCCAGCGAGCGAAGGCCACTCCCGCACGCCGTTCTCGGTGTAGACACCGGTGCGCGCGTCGCCCTTTGGCTCGCCCTGGTGCTGCTCATCGCGTGCCGGGTGGAAGATATGGCCGATCTCGAACAGACGCAACTCGCCGCCTGCCTGCGGCCACCACAGCGCAGCGCCGGCGAGCAATCCCGGCAAGAGGCTGGGCCGCAAGAAGCGATGGTCGTCGGATAACGGATTGGCCAGCTCGACCAGGTCATGCCAAAACGGCAAGCCCGAACGGTCCCAGGCTGCCACCGTCTTGGAGCCTTGCAACGTGATGTTGATGATCTCGTGATAGCCGAGCCCGGCGGCGCGACCCGCCAGATGTTTCTCCTGGTCGAACAGGCCTTGATCGATCTCTTGCGGCGCCGCGACTGTGGGCACGTCAGGTATCGCGTCGTAGCCGATGCCACGAGCGATCTCCTCGATGATGTCGACTTCCTCGACCACGTCCGGACGCCAGTAGGGGACGGTCACCTCGAGGTCGTCCTCGCCGGAGGTCTCCAGATCGATCACGCCGAGTGCATCCTTCATCTGCGCGACGGAGAACGACGACCCGAGCAACGCGTTGACGCGCGCACTGCGCGCGCGGACGTGACGCAGCGGACCTGGCGTCTGCCCCGCTTCGACCACTTGCGACGCCACGGCGCCTGCATCGATGAGCAGACGCGCAGCGAGGCGGCGTCCGACCTCAGGCAGCTCGAGCGGCAGATCCTTCTCGTGGCGCAGCGCGCCTTCGGTGCGAAGGCCCAGCGCGATCGACGCGCGCCGGATCCTCGCGCCCACGAAGTTGGGCGATTCGACGAAGAGCTCTCGCGTGGCCGAAGTGACGCCGCTGTCCGCGCCACCCATGATGCCCGCGACGCCGACCGGGCCTTCGCCGTCGGCGATGACGGGCGTGCCTTGGGGTAAAGCGCGTTGCACGCCGTCGAGCGTGATCACCCGTTCGCCCTCGCGCGCGCTGCGCGCGACGATCCTACCGCCGCGGATTGTGGTCGCGTCGTAGAAATGCAATGGCTGGCCGGTCTCGATCTGCACGAAGTTGGAGATGTCGACCAGCAGGCTCAAGCTGCGCACCCCCGCTGCGGCGAGGCGTAGCGCCATCCACATGGGAGAACGCCGGTCGCTGACGCCGCTGAAGTACTGGCCGAGCAGACGCCGGCAGACAGATTCGTCTTCGATCGCGACGGCGATGGGGCACGGCGCATCGCCTACGCCGCGATCCAGCGCCGGCGCAGCGAACTTCGCATGCAGCCCGGCGGCCGCCTCGCGCGCCAAGCCCACGATGGAGAGGCCATCGGCGCGGTTCGAGGGCACATCGACGTCGAGCACGGCATCGCCGAAGCGGGCCACGCGCCAAAAATCCTGGCCTACCGGCGCATCGTCTTCCATGATCAGGATGCCGTCTTCGAACTCGCCCGGAAGCGCCAGTTCGTCGGGCGAGCACATCATGCCATTGGAGGCGACGCCGCGCAGGGTGCTCGCTTCGATGCGCTTGGTCGCAGGTGCGGCGTTATCCGTCTTCGCGCTGCGCGCGAAGACGACCGCGCCCGGAAGCGCGATCGGTACCTTATCCCCTGCCGCGACGTTGGTCGCTCCGGTGACGATCTGCAGCGTCTCGCTGCCGACGTCCACGGACGCGACGAGCAGCCGGTCGGCGTCCGGATGCCGGGTCAACGTCACCACGCGGCCGATGACGATATGCTCCGGCGTCGGTTGGCTTTCGATGCCATCGACCGTGAAGCCACGAGCGGTGAGCGCGGCTGCGAACGCTTCGGGCTTGGCATCGGTCTGGACGAAATCGCGCAGCCAGGAGACGGGCACCCGCATCAGGCGAACTGCTCCAAGAACGCCGGATCGTTTTCGGTGAACAACCGGATATCGTCGATCCCGTTGCGCACCATGGCGATGCGCTCGATGCCCAGACCGAAGGCCCAGCCGCTGTAGGTTTCTGGGTCGTAGCCGGCAGCGCGCAAGACGTGCGGGTGCACCATGCCGCTGCCGCCCATCTCGAGCCAGCCTGCACCGCCGCACGTTCGGCAGCCGGAGCCATCGCAGACGGGACAGGAGACGTCCACCTCAGCGGATGGTTCGGTGAATTGGAAATACGAGGGACGAAAACGCGTGCGCCGGCTCTTGCCATAGAGATGACGGCACAAGTCGCTGACAAAGCCCTTGAGGTGTCCGAACGTGATGCCGCGATCGACCTGCAGTCCCTCGAATTGATGGAAGTTGAAGGCATGGCGCGCGTCCAAAGCGTCGCGCCGGTACGTCTTGCCGGGGACCAAGTATGGCGATCGGCGGCGGATACTGCAGCATGGCGCGCACCTGCATCGGCGAGGTGTGGGTGCGCAGCAGCGTGCCGCCTTTGAGGTAGAAGGTGTCCATGTTGTCGCGCGCCGGGTGGTCGGCTGGGATGTTCATGGCCTCGAAGTTGAAATATTCGGTCTCGACCTCCGGGCCCATGACGATGGCGAATCCGCGGCTGCGGAAGAAGCCGGCCACGTCGTCCAGCGTTTGGCGTAAGATGTGCAGCGAACCGAGCTTAGGCGCGATGCCGGGGAAGGTCACATCGAAACGACGCGCCAGCTGCGCCTGCAAGGCGGCGTCGCCAAGGCGCATCTGCGCGCTCTCGAAGATCGCCTCGATGCGCGTCTTGGTCTCGTTGGCGCGCCGCCCGAAATCCGCGCGCTCCTCTTTGGGCAGCTTGCCGACGCCGCTCATGATCGATGAGAGCCGGCCGCCTTTGCGCCCCAAGATGTCGGTACGAAGGTTCTCGAGATCCGCGGCGCTTGCCACGGCAGAGGCCTTCTCGGCGACTTCGGTCTCGAGCGCCGCTAACTGATCGTCCACCCCTACCTCAGAAAAGCTGATTCACGGCCGCAAAAGAAAGATGGCCGCGGTTGATGCGGCCAATCTTAGGTTGAAAACGGGGTCTCGCCTGCGGTGTGCGCGCTCTGTCTAATGTGAATCTTGGGGCGCCATCCGCTTATAAAGAAGATAAGCCTTGATTGAACCAGTGGTCAGAAATAGCTTCCAGAAGAGTGCGGGAGAGAGTAGCAGTGTAGCCGACCTCCTTATGTTCTTCTAGTTCACCGGGCCCCAGTATATCACAGGATGAGAAATCAGCGCAAGGCCGCATGGGGCTTGACTTTTACGGCGCACTTGTTCCGGCCTGAGGCGGTCCGAACAGCCCATGGGCGCGGCCGAGTTCGTAGAGCAAAAGCGACCCTGCGACTCCTGCATTGAGGGACTCAACGCCCTCGCGCTGCGGCACGGCTACCACAAGCGCGAAGTCGGCTCGCGGGAGCTCGTCCAGGCCGCGACGCTCTTGACCGACCACGAGCGCCACGCGCTGCGGCAATGTGACCGTTCTCACATCGTCGCCACCCGTATCTGAGCCGACCAGATCGAGCTTCGCCGCGCGTAGCGCCGCGACGAAGCGAGGCCAGTCGTCGTAGCGCACGAGCGGCACGCGGAAAAACGATCCCATAGATGCGCGCACCACTTTGTCGTTGTACGGCTCGACCGCATGCGGGCCGAAGCAGACCGCGCTCGCGCCGAACGCCTCCGCGCTGCGGATGAGCGTGCCTGCGTTGCCCGGGTCGGACAAGTTGGGAAGGACGAGCACGGCGGCGTTGCCTCTCGGCGCGAGGCGTTCGAGCTCGTCGGCTTCGCGGTGCACGAAGCCCGCGACGGCCACGATGCCTTGCGGCGACACGGTCTGCGCCAGCGAGTCGAGCGTGCGCCGGTCGACGCGGATCACGCGATCGCCCAATCCGCCCAGCGTCTGCGCACCTGGGAGCGAGGGATCGTCGAGTGCGAAGACGTGCTCGACGCGCGCGCCCGCGGCCAGCGCAGCGTCTAAAAGCTGCGGTCCCTCGATAAGAAAACACCGCCGTTCGAGGCGGTGCTTTTTCTGGTGCAGCAAACGCGCCGCCCGCACGGCGGGATGATGAAAGCCGGCCTGCCCCTCGGACACGCGGCGCGCCTTATGCTCGCGCCGCGCTCGCGGGCAAGTGCTTCTTGGCGATCTCGAGCAATTTGGCGAACCCGGCCTCATCGTTCATCGCCAGATCGGCGAGCATCTTGCGGTTGAGCGCCAGACCCTCTTTCTTGAGACCGCTCACCAGGCGGCTATAGGTCAACCCCTCGGCACGAGCGGCGGCGTTGATGCGCGTGATCCACAGCGAGCGGAAGTCGCGCTTGCGGCGGCGGCGGTCGCGAAACGCGTAGGTGAGCGAGTGCAGCAAAGCTTCGTTCGCGGCGCGATACGTGCGCCCGCGAGCGCCGCGGAAACCTTTGACGGCCTTGAGGACCTTGTTGCGCTTCTTGAGCGCGTGTACGCCGCGTTTGACGCGTGACATGGCTTATGTCTCCTGTGCTGTCTTAGGCGTAGGGCAGTTGCCGCTTCAGGCGCGCCACGTCGGTCTTGTCGGCGACGACCTGCTTGCGGAACTTGCGGATGCGCTTTGGGGATTTCTTGGTCAAGATATGGCTGCAGCCCGAGAACTGGCGCTCGCGCACGAACTTCCCGGTTCCCGTCACCTTGACGCGTTTGGCGGCCCCACGATGGGTCTTCAGTTTCGGCATGTCTTCCTCTATGTTTACTCTGGCGTGATGCTCGGTTGTGCGGCTTCCGGCTGTGCCGCAGGCGGGCTTGCGCTCTTGGGCGTCGCGCCCGCTTTCGAGGCGGCCACCGCCGCGATCACCTCTTGCCGCGGCGATAGGATCATGAACATGTTGCGGCCTTCCAGCCGCGGCTCTCGTTCGACGGTCGCGAACTTCGCCGTGTCGGCCGCGACCCGCTCGAGGATCCTACGACCGTGTTGCGCGTAGGCGATCTCGCGTCCGCGGAACATGATCGTCACCTTCACTTTATCACCGTCGAACAGCAACCGCTCGGCGGTGCGGAACTTCACTTGGTAGTCGTGTTCCTCGATCTTCGGGCGGAGCTTGACCTCGCGCAGCTCCATGTTGTGCGCCTTCTTGCGAGCCTCTTTGTCTTTCTTGTTCTGCTCGTAGCGCAGGCGCCCGTAATCGTCGAGACGGCACACCGGCGGCACTGCAGCAGGAGAGACTTCGATCAGGTCGACTCCGCGCTCGCGGGCCAGGGCCAAGGCATCCCATGTCGACATGATCCCGAGTTGCGTGCCGTCGTCCGAGATCACGCGGACTTGAGGCACTCGAATCTGCTCGTTGACGCGAAGCTGCCGGCTAATCTCGGCTCGCTCCGGGGGTTAGCGATTTAGCGATAGTGTCTGCCTCCAATTGCGGGCTGGGAAATAAAAAAGCCCGCGTCGCAGGCTACCGGTCTGAAGTGGTCACGGTCGAGTCTCCTCGACCGAGCGAATCGTTTCGCTGCCTTCGTCTTTCGGACCGAATCAGCTGCGCGGCGCGCGCCGTTCGGTGCGAAGGGTAGTCGTGCTTTGGGATTATAACAAGCGGCTACTGAAGGGTCAAGGCGATGGGCGCGCTATGTAGCTCGCCCGGCCCAGGTCATTTCCGGGACACCGCCGCGCCAGACCGCGCCCACAGGCGGCCTTTCGAAACGACGCGAAAACCGAACTGTGGTTAAGGAAGACTACAAGACGGCTCATCCCTGGCAGAAAAAGCGTTCCGACGAGCGCAAGGTCGGTCTCGTCATGGTGAACACGGGACCGGGCAAGGGCAAGACGACCGCAGCGCTCGGCGTGGCTTTGCGCGCGATCGGCCATAACCATCGGGTGAAGATGATCCAGTTCATGAAAGGGGATCCTTTCTTCGGCGAGCTGCTCGTGCGCGAGCGGCTGCCCGAGCTTGAGATCGAGCAATATGGCCTCGACCGTTTCGTCGACCCGAAAGCTCCCGAACCAGAGCAGGTCCTGCGCGCCCAGGCCGGTTTCGACGCGGCCGCCAAAGCGATCATGTCAGGCGACTACCACGTCGTGATCCTAGACGAAGCCAACGTGGCGATGTCCTTTGGGCTGATATCCACCGATGCGGTCGTCGCGCTGCTGCGCGATCGGCCCAAGCACGTGGAGGTCATCCTCACGGGGCGCGACGCGCCGCAGGCGATCGTCGACGCTGCCGACTACGTCAACCAGATCACCGACGTCAAACATCCCTATCAAAAGAACATCCCAGCCCGCGTGGGCATCGAGTTCTAGGCCGTCGGGCCGCGAGCCGATACTCTCTATAAGGAAGCGTGACGACAAAGCCGTGAGCGTGAAGAAGACCCAAAGGAACGGCGTGCCGGGCAACGGCAAGTCAGCCGAGGCGAAAGCCCAAGCGCTGCATGGCAAAGCCCTGTGGCAAGCCCAGTTCGAGGCGACGCCCAAGCTAGCGGGCGCCAATGACCGAACCATCTCGGACCATCCGCTCAAGCCTCTGTACGGCCCCGAGGATCTCGCCGGCATCGACTACGAGCGCGATCTCTCGTATCCGGGTCAGTACCCATTCACGCGTGGCATCCACGCCACTATGTATCGCAGCCGTCTGTGGACGATGCGCCAGTTCGCTGGATTCGGCACCGCCAAACAGACCAACGAGCGTTATCATTTCTTGCTCTCGCAAGGGCAGACCGGATTGTCGGTCGCCTTCGACATGCCCGCGCTTATGGGCTACGACTCGGACCATCCACGCTCGCTCGGCGAGGTCGGCAAGTGCGGCGTCGCCATCGCGACGCTGCAAGACATGCAGGATCTCTTCGCCGGCATCGACCTCGGGCGCATCTCCACGTCGATGACCATCAACTGCACGGCGCCTGTGGCGCTAGCCATGTACATCGCCACTGCCGAGTCGCAAGGCGTGCCCTCCGAAAAGCTCAGCGGCACGATGCAGGCGGACATGCTCAAGGAGTACATCGCGCAAAAGGAATGGATCTACCCGCCCGAGCCGTCCATGCGCATCATCACCGACATGATGGCCTATTGCGCCAAACACGTGCCCAAATGGAACACGATCTCGATCTCGGGTTATCACATCCGCGAAGCCGGCTCGACCGCGGTGCAAGAACTCGCCTTCACGCTGGCCGATGGTTTCGCGTACGTGGAGGCTGGCATCGCCGCTGGCATGGATGTCGACGACTTTGCGCCGCGTTTGTCGTTCTTCTTCAACGCGCACTCGGATTTTTTCGAAGAGATCGCCAAGTACCGGGCCGCGCGCCGCATTTGGGCGCGCCACCTGCGCGAACGCTATAAGGCCAAGAACCCGCGCTCCTGGGCGATGCGCTTCCACACCCAGACCGCAGGCTGCTCGGCCACCGCGCAGCAAGCGGACAACAACATCATGCGCACCGCCTTCCAGGCGTTAGGCGCGGTGCTCGGCGGCACGCAGTCGCTGCACACCAACTCGCTCGACGAAGTGCTCGCGCTGCCCACCGAGAAGAACGTGCAGATCGCTTTGCGCACGCAGCAGGTCATCGCGTACGAGACGGGGGTCGCCAACGTGGTGGATCCGCTTGGGCGGCTCGTATTACGTCGAGAAGCTGACCAACGAGATGGAGGAGGGTGCTGAGGCCTACTTCGAGCGCATCGCCGAATTCGGAGGCGTTGTCCCCGCCATCCACGCCGGCTTCTTCCAAAAGGAGATCGCCGACGCGTCCTATCGTTATCAGCGCGAGATCGAGAACGGCGAACGCATCATCGTCGGCGTCAACGATTTCGTGCAGGAGGAGGCCGAGCAGATCGCGCTTCTCAAGATCGACCGCGCGGTGGAGCTGGAGCAGTGCCGCCGGGTGGAGGCATTCCGCGCCGCGCGTGACGGCGAGGCGGCGCAGCGCTCGCTGGAGCGTCTGGCGCAAGCCGCACGCACCGATGAGAACCTCATGCCGTACTACCTCGATTGCGTGCGCGCCAAGGCCACGCTGGGTGAGATCTCGGAATCGCTCGTGCCGGTCTTCGGCCGCTATCGCGAGCCGGCGGTGATCTGACGCCATGGCCCGACCGATTCGCATCCTCGTCGCCAAAGCCGGACTGGACGGCCACGACCGCGGCGCCAAGGTCATCGCGCGCGCGCTGCGCGACGCCGGGTTTGAGGTGATCTACACCGGTCTGCACCAGACACCCGAGCAGGTGGTCGAGGCGGCGCTGCAAGAGGACGTCGACGGGATCGGCCTGTCGGTGCTCTCCGGCGCGCACATGACCCTGTTCGTGCGCATCAAAGAGCTGCTCGTCAAAGAGGGCGCCGCCGATATGGTGCTCTTCGGCGGCGGCACCATACCGAACGAAGACGTCAAGCCGCTGCTGGATGCCGGCGTTGCCGGCGTCTTCACGCCGGGCACGCCGATGGCCACCATCGTCGACTTCGTTCGGCGCGAATGCGGCAAGAGGGTTGGGGCATAAGGTCCTTGGACGCCGACATACGCGTACGCTTCGCGCCCAGCCCGACGGGCCATCTCCATGTCGGGAGCGCGCGAACGGCGCTTTTCAACTGGCTCTTCGCCCGCCATCATGGCGGGCGCTTCGTACTGCGTGTCGAGGACACGGACGTGTCGCGCAACCGGCCCGAGTACACGCAGGCGATCTACGACGGCCTGCACTGGCTGAAGCTGGATTGGGATGAGGGCCCCGACAAAGGCGGTCCGTACGCGCCGTACGTGCAAAGCGAGCGCGCGGCTGCGCATCTCGATGTCGCGCGCAATCTCATGGCGCAAGGCCGCGCGTACGAATGTTTCTGCTCGCAGCGCCCGGTCGATGACGATGAGAACGAGGATGAGGAAGCCGTACCGGCGAGGCCGGACAGCTCGCTCGACCGCCAAGCCGCTCCCCCGTGCCAATGCGCGCAGCTTTCCGAAGAGGAGAAGGCGGCGGCGCGCCTGCGCGGACCAGCAGCGATCCGCTTCGCCGTGCCGGCGGGACGCGATTTCGTCGTCGACGACCTCATCCGCGCGAGCGTGACGTTCCCCGGCGAGACGGTCGGTGATTTCGTCATCGTCACAAGCGACGGCCGAGCGCTGTATAACCTGGCGGTGGTCGTCGACGACCATGACATGAAGATCTCGCACGTCATCCGCGGTGACGAGCACCTCGCGAACACCCCGAGGCAGCAATTGATCTACGAGGCCATGGGCTGGACGGCACCACGCTTCGCGCACATCCCCATCATCCTCAACGCGCAGCGCCACAAGCTCTCCAAGCGCGACGGCGCCACATCGCTCAACGACTACCAGGCGATGGGCTACGTGCCTGACGCGATCGTCAACTTTCTTTCGCTGCTGGGCTGGTCGCCCGGCGATAATCGCGAGCTACTCTCGCGCGATGAGCTCATCGCGCTCTTCGACCTTGACGGCGTGGTGAAGCACCCTGCCATCTTCGATACGGCCAAGCTCGGCTGGATGAACAAGGAGTACATCAAAGCCATGCCCGCGAGCGAGCTCGCCGCAAGGGTCACCGACCTCATGCGGCGCGGCCGTAGCGACGCGTCCATCGACCCGGCCTATGTGGAACGCGTCGCGACGCTCTTCCACGATCGCGTCCGCACCGTGGTCGACGTGCTGGAGCTTGGCTCGTACTTCTTCAGCGACGGGCCGATCGAGCCGACCGAAGAAGCGCTCGCCAAGCACTGCTCGGATCCCAATGCCATTACGCGTCTGCGCGAGGTGCGCGACGAGCTGGCCAAGCTCGCCGCGTTCGACACCGCCTCGATCGAACGCGCCATCCGCGACCTTGCCGCCGCCAAAGGCGTCAAAGCATCCGAGTACATCCATCCTCTGCGCGTGGCGGTCACCGGGCAAGCGGTGAGTCCAGGCATCTTCGAGGTGTGCGCCATCCTGGGACCGCAGACGCGTGCTCCCACGCATCGATGGCTTACTGCGTTTGCTGGAGGCCGGCGCCGCGGCGCATGCCAACGCGGTGCCCCGATGATCCGGGTCCACGCCATCGTGCTCGCCGCGGGCAAAGGCACCCGCATGAAGAGCCGCCGGCCGAAAGTGTTGCACGACATCTGCGGAACGAGCCTGCTCGCCCACGTACTGCAGACCTTGCGGTCATGCGATATCGGCGACGTCCGCGTCGTCGTCAGCCCGGAATTGGTCGAACACGTGGAAACGTTGGGCTTGCATGCGGTCGTGCAAGAGCCGCAGCTCGGCACCGGGCACGCGATGCAGCTCGCCTTGGCGGACCTGGCGCCCGATGACATGCCGGTGCTTATCGTGAGCGCTGATATGCCGCTCGTGCCGGATTCATTGCTGCGCGCAGTGATCGAGGAGCAGCGCGCTGCGAAAGCGGGCGCCGCCATGGTCACGGCGCGCGTGTCGTTGCCTTCGTTCTTCGGCCGCATCGTACGCGAGGGCGGGAAGATGAAGCGCATCGTCGAGCAGCGCGACGCGACTGCAGAGCAGCTTGCGATCGACGAGGTCAACGCGGGCATCTATTGCTTCGATCAGCCGGCACTGCGGCGGGTCATCGCGGGGCTCTCGAACGACAACGCGCAACGCGAATTCTATCTGACCGACTGCATCGCCGCGCTGGTGGCCGAGCAGATGCCCATCGCGACGGTGGAGGCCGGGGACCCCCGCGATGTCATCGGCATCAACAACCGCGTCGAGCTGGCGGCGGCACGAGCTATCTTGCAACAGCGGATCATCGAGCGGCACATGCTCGCCGGCGTCACGATCGTCGACCCCGCGAGCACGTACATCGACGAGGGCGTGAAGATCGAGCCGGATACGACCGTCTTGCCCCAGACCCATCTGTGCGGCCGGACCTCGATCGGGCGAGGCTGCACGATCGGGCCAAACGCGTATCTTGCGAACAGCAGCGTGGCGGACGGCGTGGAGATCGTGCAATCGACCGTCAAGGACTCGATCGTGGGCGAGGGCGTGACGGTCGGGCCGTTCGCACACTTGCGCGGCTCGAGCGTGGTGGAGCCCGGCGCCCACATCGGCAACTTCGTCGAGATGAAGAACACGCGCATGGGCCGTGGAGCCAAGGCTGGTCATCTCTCCTATCTCGGCGATGCGGAGATCGGCGAGCGGGCCAATATCGGCGCGGGAACCATCACGTGCAACTACGATGGCAAGAAGAAGAGCAAGACCAAGATCGGCAAGGGCGCTTTTATCGGCTCGAACTCGAGTTTGCGCGCGCCGGTGGAGATCGGCGACGACGCGGTGACCGGAGCCGGCTCGGTTGTTTTGCACGACGTACCAGCCGGTGAGCGCGTGGCCGGTAATCCGGCTCGCTCGCTCGGCAAAAAGCGCGCTCCAGAACCCACATGAGCGTGGCGGAGGCTGGCTGGTATGCCGCCGCCGCGTGCGCCGTCGCCGCCACGGCGGTCTTCATCTGGCAGCGACGTCGCATCGCCTCGCTCTCGGGCGAGGCGCAGACCGCGCAGCGCCGGCTCGCGCTGCTCGACCAGATCGCACCCCCACTGACCGAAGCCGCATCCGAGTCCACGCCACAGACATGTCAGCGAATCGTCGAGCGCTTCAGCTCGCTTATACGCGCGCAGACCGTGCTTTGCTTCGTGGCGGTAGACGGGCGCCTCGTGCTGGGAAGCAGATCGGATTCGGGCTATGCGGGATTCTTGCGCGTGGGAGACGCGTACGAGGGCGATACCGTCGTCGACTGGACGCAGCGCAATGCGGGTGCCGCGATCGTCGGCCCGAGGCAAGCGAATCTGCCGGCCGACATCGCCGTCACCGATATGTCGTGCGAACCTAACGGCGTGCGGCTCGGCGGACCACTGGTGGGCAGCCGCGACAGGGTCTGGGCGCTGTGTGTGCCCATGTTGCAACACCGCGGATACGGTCTGCGACCGGCGCTCATCGGTGCCATATACGCGGAGCGCACTCACGACGATGCGTTCGCAGATGAAGAGGTGCGCAGCGCGCTCACCATCGCCCGCCTCGCCGGCGACGCATTGCAACGAGCGCGCTTTGCGGACGAGGTCAAACGCGAGTCCGAGATCGATCAGCTGACGCAGCTGCTGACTGCCGCCACCTTCCGCAAGCGGCTGCGCCAGGCGATCGAGGACCGCCGCTTCAACCCCGGCCGCAAGGACATCGCCCTCTTCTTCGTCGACACCGATAAGTTCAAGCTCTGGAATGACAGCTTCGGTCACGCCGTCGGCGACATGCTGCTCAAAAAGCTCGCAGCCGAGTTCCGTGAGGTCGCGGCCACGGGTGGGTTCGCCGGCCGCAACGGCGGCGACGAGTTCTGCATCGCGTTGCTCGACCGCACGAAGGACGATGCGATCGCCGTGGCTGAGGGATTGCGAGAGCGAGTGGAGCGCACCGATTTCATGGCCGGCCTCGACGGGGTGCCGCAGCCGCGCATCCCGATCACGATCAGCATCGGCGTGGCTCACTTCCCAGTCGACATCTCTCCCGCCGCGGAGGCGCCCGCTGACCGTCTTCTCGAGGCGGCGGATGCTCGAATGTATGAGGCCAAACGTGAAGGGCGCAATCGCGTCGCATACTCGCGTGCCCGCGCGCTGTCGGCTCGTCAGCTGCAACCTGGCGAAGGTCAGACGCCTTCCAAGACATTGCGCGATCACGGAATCTAGATGACGTTCGACCCGACTGCGCAGCGCCGTATCGTCTGGCTTCTCGCTGCGGTCTTCGTCTTGGTCGGCGTTTACCTGGCTGCAAGTCATCGCTTCGAGAACTGGGCGGGTGAGGCGTTGCGTCAAGCCGCCCCTACTGCGCGCCGCGTCATCCCGACCCGCGCCAAGAAAATCCTGCGCGAGGGCGCCGAGCATCTGCCGGTGTATGGCGAGACGAGCACGTGGGTCGCGCGCAAGTCGGGCAGCGTCGTCTACTTCGGCGTCGTCGCGCTCTTGGCACTGGTGATCCGCAAACGCCGTCCGACGTCGCTGCGTGAGACGCTGCTCGTGACGGTCGCCGCGGGGGTTGGCATGTCGACGATCGTTGAGATCTTCGAATGGCCCGAAGCGTTTGGCAGCGAGCTCTTCGATCTCGGATGCGGAGCGGCTGGCGGTCTCATCGCAGGCCTGCTCGCCTGGTGGTGGATGAAACGCTAGCCGTGTGGGAGTTGTGCAGGCTCCCTAACCCCGTTGTCCCCGCCTGACTCCCGAGGTCCTTGGCTGTGATAAACTTCTAGGCGGCTCCCTAGACGCGTTATCATGCGCTTGAAGCCTGACTTCGCACCTGCGGGCAAAGGCCCCGAGGGTTAAAGCCCGGTCCGTTTCTGCTGCTCGGAAGCCTAAGAGGCTAATGTACACGTGCGCAGCCAGTGCTATGCTGGTCGTAAGCCGTCATAATCGAGTTAAGGCGGTGCTCGTCGGCGTTGGTAGGGAGACTATCATGATTCAGAAACGGTTAAGTCTTGTATTGTTCGCGATTCCTTTAGTGGCGGTCGCTGCATTGACCGTGGCGGCGAATAGGCCACATCTCGCTTCGATGGCGCCCGCGTCCGACCCGACGTGTTCCAGCGCGTCTCCGTGTATCCAGTATCAAAACACAGGCTCGGGTCCAGCCATTCGCGGCATCGGTGGTACGGGCAATGGGGTCAGCGGAGAAGCGATAGTTAACAGTACTTCATCGACCGGAAGAGCTGGGGTCATTGGCGCAGACACCAGCGGCAATTCGAGCTACTCTTCCAACTGGGGTGTCAAGGGAACATCGACCTACGGCACCGGAGTGGAAGGTGACTCGACGAAGTTCGTAGGTGTAAACGCGGTCGGCGGCGGCCAAATCAGCACTATTAGAGGCTTGCCTGTTTTTTATCCCGCGTTGAGCATTGTCGGCGACATGAGCTGCACGCCCTGTGTCGCCAATGACCTGATCGACGCGTGTCAGTCCGGGGGTGCAAACCCCTGTGATTTCGCACATTCTGTGTTCACTGTCAGCCAAGGCGGCAACGTCCTTATGGCGGGTGAACTCATTGTCGGGGGATCGTGCCGTTTGGGATGCGAGGTGGGCTCAACCCAAGTAAACAGAGTGCGCTTTTACACAGCACGGGAGAGCTTACCGACAGTTGAAGACTTTGGGGAGGCTCAGCTCACGGCGGGCCGTGCCTACGTGCGTCTAGATCCAGCGTTTGCCGACACCATAGATCAGCACGCCAAGTACCTGGTCTTTATTACGCCGGAAGGCGATGCCAACACGCTCTTTGTGAACCAAAAATCGGGCAACGGATTCTCGGTAACAGAAAGTAGTAGCGGACGACATTCGATCGCTTTCCAGTATCGCATCGTAGCCAAGCCCTACGGTGAAACCGCAACGCGATTGCAACGCATCGTGATTCACGTACCGACAGCTTCGGGCGCACGCTTTCCCCCTGGCACCCTTCCAGTTCGCTAGCAGCTAAACCAAGTAGCGGCGTGGTGTCAGGATAACTGGCAATCGCGCCTCCTACTTGTTCGCCATCCTGATAATGGTCCGCGCTGCAAGAGTCTCTGCGCTGCGTTCTACCGGGGTATATCCGGGGCTGAACTAGTCTTCAGGTACTTGGCGACCAATCTGTGTCAATAACGCCCTAGGAGAAAATTTGAAAATTTTGATTTCTTGAGCGGCAAGGGTCAAGTCAGGGAATGGCCGCCTTGGAGGCCGGGGTGGTCGGAGCCTACTGGACCTATGACCGGCACAATGCTGCCTCTTCTTTCTCACCCTCTGGAAATCAGCTCGAAAGGGTACGCAAGCCTCATGCTTCGCGAGGCGCGGGTGCCTAGACTAAGAGCAAGCACGGCCCGCGCTCAGCCGTAGCACCTTGGTTGGACCGTGTGTTTGTCCGAAAGGAAAGCATCATGGCCAAGAAGCGACTGTGGATCGCTCTGCTAGCGGTCCCTATTTGTGTTGTGTCAATGCTCTTCACGAGCGCCGAGAAGTTGCGCCCAGCAAGCGCAGCTGGTGTCATCGATCCGACCTGTACGAGTTCAAGTCCGTGCATCGAGTACGACAACAACGGCTCGGGTCCGGGTATCCGAGGTGTTTCTCTTATCGGCAATGGCTCGAACGGCATTACTAAAGTAAACAGCACTTCGCCCACTAATAGCAGGGAAGGCGTGTTTGGCAACGATTTAAGCACCTCCGGAACCTACAATGCGGGGGTCCGCGGTCTGTCCGTGCGCGGCACAGGGGTTCTTGGACAATCCACAAGCGGAACCGGCGTGTCGGGAGCGTCAACGAACAGCTACGGCGTATCCGCCACTAGCACCAATAATGCAGCCGTCATCGGCCAGAGCACGAATTACCTCGGGGTTTATGGCATCGGACCAACCTACGGCGTCTACGGGTCTGCTACGACAGGCTATGGTGCCGTCGGGGTATCCAACTACTTGGGAGCCTACGGCTCAGGCGGCACCTATGGACTTTATGGAACCTCCTCTAGCGGGCGGGGTGTTTTCGCACAGTCGAGTACTGGCCTAGCCTTTGAGGGGCACACGAGCGGGAACGGAACCGGCAGCCTTGGACTCCTTGTCACCAATACGGCTGGGCAAGGCGGAGAATTTGACGGCGGTTACGCCGGCATAGTGGTTAAGTCCAACTCATTCCCACTCGTCGCAACAAACGCCAGTGGGGCTAATGAATTCTACGTGGACGGGTCGGGCAATCTGTACTACCATGGGACGCTCAACAGTTTTGCCGTCACCCGCACAGGCAACGTTGCGATCTCATACACGGCTAAGACAACATCACCCGTCGTTGAGGATACCGGCTCCGCCCAGCTGATCAACGGTGTAGCGACAGTCGCGCTTGATCCTTCGTTCGCACAAACCATGGATCCGGGAGTTCCCTATCACGTCATGCTTACACCGGATGGTGACACCCGTGGACTTTTTGTGGCGAGCAAGGGACCCAGCGGATTCATTGTGCGTGAAATACAGGGTGGGCACGATTCATTGGCGTTCGACTACCATATCTACGCGACAGCGTTTGGCCACGCGAGGGAGCGGATGATCGTGATGACTCGCGCCGCGGCGACGGCGATGGGCCCCAAGGTTCCAGCGACGGCGCGGCAGCCACTCCTTACACCCGTTGTGCCACGGCTGAAGCTCGTACCTTAGCGCACGGACTCCTAGGACAAAGTGGACCTAGTGAAAGAGGCAGGTTCATCGCCTGCCTCTCTAATTAGGTGAGCCACCACGGACTGAAATCACCTCACAGCGAGAGACCCGCGCAGCCGCCTTTCCCGCGGCGGCCCTGACAAACGGTGAAAGGAGACGAGTCCGGAAGCCGATTGCTGTCAACAAACCCTAAGGCGAGCGCCCTTACTGCGACTTCAAGTCTCGCGGCTGTTGGCTTTGCAGCCCGTTCTGTTCCGGTCCAAACGTGAGGGACCCGTTCTTTGGTTGCGGGTCCCTCGGCAGTGACAGGGCGTGAACACTGCCAGCCATATCGTACCCAGCCTTAGGAGAAGTCACAAGACCCAGGAAGCTGCCATAAGTGTCAAATTTTTCTCAAAGGCTCCACTGTTGCAGTGTTGCAGCGAAAATGGGGGATATATAGGGGAAGTAATTCCTACAAAAATATTTTGCGCGCCAGGGCAAGGATCAAGTCGGGTTTCCGCCGGCCTAGGGACCGGGGCGGACCACAAACGGTTACCGCTGAATCAGTCGCCTTTTGTTGTGGCGGAAGCCTTTAGGGGTTTTAACCGCGCACGCTTGAGCTGCGTCTTGAGCGCCGATTGGCGATTTCTTGGCGCTCCTTAAACAGTAAGAAGGGCAGTGCTACGGCTTGCGACCCTGCTCCGTCCACAGCTCTTGTTTCTTGCGGACGACGGTGAAAGACATAGTACGTCTTAGGAAGCTAGGCTAGCAACCAATTCTCGCACAGATTCCGACATCCATACGATAGCCAAACATACCATGAAGCCACAAAAGAGGAGGGTCTCCACCAAGCTATTCCGTTCGCTAGACACGATACTGGTTGGACCGTTGCCCTGCCGCGATTGTTACATTCGCCTGACTCTTACTCGCTTAAACTGAGCGATCTGGCCCCGGCCGGCGCTCACACTCGGATCGGCGTGGTCACGCCGTGGTCACGGACCGTGCGGCAGCGACCAATACGGCGCATCAGTTGACAACATGCGAAGCCTGCAAAATGGACGTGCCGTCATTTGGCGACACCTCCTTCGAGAATTACAAAACCGCTGCTCTACCGCTGAGCTACGTCGGCGCTATTCCGCAGAGCACTAAACGTCGAAGACCTCGAGCGGTGAACGCGTGGCAAGAGGTCCGGCGCGCGGGGGTTGTTGAATCGCGGGCCGATGACGCAGTACCGTTATGGCGAGATGACGTGGCCACAGATCAAGGAGGCGGCGGCCGCAAGACCGTGTCGCCGTCGTACCGGTCGCCACGATCGAGGATCATGGCCTGCACCTGCCCATCGACACCGATGTGCGCCTGTGCTGGGCGGCGTGCGATCGCGCTGTCGGCATTGGCCCCCGATCGCGCGATCCTCATCCCGCATGATCAACCACGGCTACAGCCCGCACCACATGGACTTCCCGGGTGCGATCACGATCGGCTGCGATACGTTCATCCATTACAGCTCGACGTCTGCAGGAGCCTGGTCGCGCACGGCTTTCGCCGCATCCTCATCGTCAACGGCCACGGCAGCAACACGCCGTTCGTCGACATCATCGCGCGGCTCACCGTCGTCGAGACCGGCGCGCTTGCGGCGGCGATCAATTACTGGAATGCGCCGGGGGTGCACGAGGTCGCCGAAAGCCTTCGCGAATCGGATAAGATCGGTGGCATGAATCACGCCTGCGAATTCGAGACGTCGATCTATCTCGCGCTGCGGCCCGATCTCGTCGACATGTCAAAAGCGGTGCGCGAGATAGGCCATCATCCAACGAAGAACTACTGGACCGATCTGGTCGGTGGAGACGGACCACTGGCCATGATGGAGCATTGGAGCGCGCTCTCGCAAAGCGGCGTCATGGGCGATCCAACCAAAGCGACGGCGGAGAAGGGCGAGAAACTGCTCAACGCGGCGGCTGCTGGGCTCGTCGAGATCATCGACGAATTGCGCGCTCGCCGCCCAGCGCATCGCGTCGACCACCACTGACGCGGCAGATCACAATGTGGCGATGGGCGTCCGCCCGGCCCGCGCCTAGACGATGTGGCCGGAGTCGTGCTTGAAGCGCGCGGCGAATCTGGCTGTGCGGATGCGGATCCGCTCTGGGAGATGCAGCGCTCCGTCGAGCGACGCTCTTGCCCACCCCCGCAATCTCGCGCCGGCGCTCGTGCGCTGGGCTGCTGGCATTGAGACGTCGTGTGGCGCACCGATGATCGCGCCGCCCGATTTCTTCGAGCGCGTCGCCTGATCCAGACAAAAGCTGAGGAATCGCTCCGCGCTGACCGGAGAGGTAGGATCGTAGGTGAACGCGTCGGCGTAGAGCCCAATTTGTAGCGGGGCGACGCGCCATTGTTCTCTCGCAAGCGTCGTCTCGACGTCACGGCAGATACTCGAAAAGTGGGGGGCCGATCCAGGCGGGAACAGCACCGCGAATTCGTCGCCCTTAATACGGCATGCAAGTCCCGTCGGCGCAAAAGCGCGCTTGAGAACAAGTCCGGCGAAAGCGATAAGCCTCGTCCCCGCATGACCGCCCGCCACGCGGTTGTGCGCCTTGACCCCCTGGATGTCGAACATCGCGAGCGTGAAGCCCGTTCCGCTGTGGTCCGCGAGCGCAATCTGCCGCTCGATGTGGGAGCGCAGACATCGGTTACTGCCGATGCCGGAAATGCCGTCGACCAGCGACGACTCTTTGAGCGCGGTCGCCTGGTCGTCCGCGTAGCGCAGGACGGCTTTGGCATCGCACAACAGTGTCGACAAAGGAACGAGCGCCGCGACCAGCATCAGGGTGTCCGGAATCAATGGGCTCGCATACAGGCCGCTCAACCACGCAGCGCTGCCCAAGCTGCCCAGAGCCGTCGCGGCGGCGCACACCACTAGCGCCCAGCGGAAGACCGTCGCATGCCCGGATGCGAAGACCAACATCGCAAAGCCTATCGTCGCGATCGTGGCGACCAGGACGAAGTCAAAAGGTCCAGGCACGAAGCTTAGACCCTTTTCACGCAGCGGCGCCATGAGCTGCGGCGCCCACATCAGCACTGCTACGGCGCTTCCAAAGGTGGCGGCTGCAGCGGCGGAGCGGAGTGACCGAAACATCCTGCGCCAAGCAGGCAGAGCAGCAAGCATAGCAAGACCAATTGCGCCCGCCACGACTGCGCCGGCAAATCGCGTTACGTCGGCCCGCAGCGGCTCGAATGCGTTCGTGGCCGACGCATAGACCAAAGCGGTAGTGGCCACAACAGCGCCGGCGACGGAAAGCATGAGCCACCGGTTCGTGTCGCTGGACGTCAAGCGCAAGAACCGATCGCGGTCGTCTGCATAGTAGCCGTTACCAAAAGATGCTTTGCGCTGCTTGCCGGCCCAACGATCATCGATCCCGGCGAAAATGACCAGGCCGAACGCCAAAACAGCTCCGGCGTAAAATGAAAGCCAAGCGCCGGTCAGCGGCCGCGCGTACGTTTGTGCGAACATCAGCGCGCCCGCGCATAGGAACGTGGCAGCCAGCACGGACAGGGCCGGCGTGCGGCTCACCGCTAGCCGGTTGAACAAGAAGAAGGCGCAGATCAGAAAAGAGAACGAGCAGGCGACCATTGCGGCGTGCATCCACGCAGGTTCGGCCATCGTGCCGAGCACGGGCACGGCGGTCACGATCGGCAAAGCAGACGAGCATGCCGAGACAGGCGGAAAATCCGATGCGGCGGGCCCGCACCACATCTCCAGGTAGGCCGGCCCCTGCCGGCACGTTGAGCACGCCGAGCGCTCCCCGCTCGTAAAAGTCGCGGTCCGACTGACTGGCCATCTTAGCCAATACCATCCCTAGTTAAGGCTTCGATAATCATACCCACCGGTCGGACGGCCCTCCCAGTGACCCGCGTCCCGCGAATTGGGCCTTAAGCGCCTAGGAGCCGGGCAAGCTGGCGGTCCCTCCTAGATGCCCAGCGCTTTGAACAAGACGCGCTTGGGGCGCCGGCCATCAAACTCGCCGTAGTGCACCCGCTCCCACGGTCCCAAGTCGAGCTTCGCATCGGTCACGGGCACGATCACTTGGTGCCCGAGCAACATGCGCTTGAGATGAGCGTCAGCGTTGTCTTCGCCAGTGCGGTGATGGCGGTAGTCGGGCTTGGCGGGCGCGAGCAGCTCGAGCCATTCCATGATGTCAGACCATAGACCCGATTCGTGATCGTTCACAAAGATGCTCGCGGTGATGTGCATGGCGCTGACAAGGATATATCCGTCGCGCAGTTTGGCGTTGACCCGGACCTGCTCGACCCGGTCGGTGATATCCAGGATCTCATAGCGCTTCTTGGTATTGAACGTGACGTATTCGGTATGCGCGATCAAGACGGTGCCTCCTGATGAAAGCGAAGGACTGTGTCCCCTTTGGGGGAACTGTTCGGCCAAACGAGGCGTTCGACTGCTGCTAAGCGGTCGGCGTCTGGGCGTATTTCGGTCAAAATTGCCAACCCACGTGTGCACTCAAGACCGGAGGTTACCATGTCGAACACCCATCGCCGCTGGATTATAGCGCTGGGCATTTTTGCGATTCTCACCATCTCCACGAGCGGATCCGTTGTGGCCGGTACGACCGGAGCCATCAGAGGTCGAGTCTACGACAGCGCCACAAACACCCCGCTCCAAGACGTCAAAGTCTCAGCGATCTCACCGTCGCAAAGCGCATCCGTCATGACGGACGCTCAGGGTGGCTACGGCTTTCCTATCCCTGTCGCCCGACACGTATGCCATCACCGCCGAGAAGTCGGGCTATGACATCTCGCGACGCGCGGCGTGACGGTGGTCTCTGACCAGACGCAAAACGTCTCGATCTCGCTTGTCAAGACGGTGACGACGCTCGGCCGGGTCAGTGTGAAAGCATCGACCGAGTTGGTCCGGCCCGGCACCACGAGTGACGTCTACTCGGTCAACGCGGCGCCGCAGACGGCTGCCGCTGCCTTGGGCGGCTCGGGCAACCTCAACACCGGTTACAGCGCCATGGCATCCGTGCCCGGCGTGAACGTACCGCAGGGCCAGCAGGGCTGGTATCAACCTGTCTACATCCGTGGCGGCGACCTCGACCAGGTCGGTTGGGAGTTTGATGGCATCCCAGTCAACCGCTCGTACGATAACGCGCCACAGACGTTCTTGACGAGCCTAGGCCAGCAAGAGCTGCAGGTGTACACCGGTGGCACCAACGCCACCGCTGACGCATCAGGAATCGCCGGCTACGTCAACCAGGTCGTCAAACGTGGCACGACGCCTGGCTTCTATAGCTTGAGCTACGGCATCGGCACGCCGACCTACTACAACAAGATATCGGTCGAAGCCGGCGGCGCGACGCCCGATCAGAACTTCTCCTGGTACGTCGGCACGCTTGCTGCGAATACAAGCTATCGCTACATCAACAATAGCAACGGTGCGGGCGAACAAGGCTTCTTCTATCCGCTGAACACCACGTTCTTCGGGGCGCCAGGGGACTCGTTCACCCCGGGCTTCACCTATGGCATCGCGCAGACGCAGGATCGCGAGTCGGTCGTCAACCTGCACTTCGGGATGCCCCATCGTGACGGCACCCTCAAGGACGACATCCAGGCGCTGTATCTGACGAGCTTCCTGCTGATGCCGTACTACAGCTCGATCAACGATCTGGGTGGTCCTGCAAACGTCTATCCGCAGACCACTCTCGGCTTAGGCCCACTGCAGTTCGGCGACGGACTCGTCTACAACGGACCGCAGATGGGAGCACCGGACCCGACCCAGGTCGTGCCATATCTCTATCCGAGCACGCCGCACACCTTCAAGCAGACATCCCCACGGATCTTCGCGATACCAACAGCAACGAAGTCCAGATCGAAAAACTGCAGTATCAGCGGAACTTCTCAACACTTCGTTCCTGCGCATCTTCGGCTATGGGATGTACTCGACGTGGTTCATCCACGGACCGGTCGGTGGCGCGGCGCTCGGGTTTTGCTGCTACGGCGGTGAGATCTCCGACTACGAGCTGCCGGTGCACACCTTTGGCGGCGTCGTCGACTACTCGAATCAGCTCAGCGACAAGAACCTCTTGACGGTCGGAGCATTCTACAATTCGATCAGGATCCAGCGCTATACGACGACGCACGGTTTCCCGGGAGCCTCTAGCGCCCGGCTATCTGTTTCTCGGCTCGGATATGGCATCACCAATAACATCGACGCCGCCGGTAATTGCTATGGTCCCGGTGGCATTGCAGCGGGTCCGGTGACGTGCTTTGGCAGCCCGGAGATATCAGCGTTTTCTGCGCAACTCCCAATCAAGGCAACATCTATCAACTCATGCGGCACGGCCGTTCGCGGCCACTGCCGGGCACGCAGCTGGGCTGTGACCGAAAACGGCTATAGCGACAACTTCAACAAGGTCCATCCGGTGTTCAGCGCCTTTTCCCTCAACGACAACTGGCGTCCGAACGATCAGCTGACGTTCAACATCGGATTCCGGGTGGAGACGTACGCGATCGGTTTGGACGACAGCACGGTCGTCGGCTTACAATGCGCGTCCGTTCTGGTTCAACGCCTACAACCGCGAGTATTGTTTCGGCCCGGGTTACTTCCAGCCGCTCTACAAGGGTCCGGCCGGTACCTGCGCGGCGGACCTTCCCGGTACGACGAACGTCGACCTGGTCAACACCAACCCGAATGCACTTCTCGCACACCATCTGGCAGCCGCGCTTCGCACGTGAGCGACGAGCTCAACGAAACAACGTCCTGCGATTCTCCGCCGGGCTTGTACGCACGCCCGGCCAGCACGCGCGACGCATCGTGGAACACGGGTCAGCAGAATCTGGCGAGCTTCTTCGGGTCAGAACTTCGCGGTCGCGTACGGTCTGAACACCCCGAACCACGACGTGATGCCGGACCAGTCGACCAACCTCGACTTGTCATGGGAGCATCATCTGTCGGGCACCGAGATGAGCTTCAAGCTAACACCGTACTATCGCAGCACGCAGAACCAGGTGCAGCAGATCGATCGTCAATGCGCTCAGCGGTCTGTTCGGCAGTCTCAACACCGGTCGCCAGACGTTCGACCGGCGCGAGTTCGCCTTCAACAAGGGCAGCTTCTCCACAACGGGTGGGCCTTCCAGTTCGCCTACACGTACAACTACAGCCACATCACGTTCAACAATTTCTCCAACGGCCGCAACGTCATCGACAACATGAACACGCTACATCCAGATGTACAACTCGTTCACCAACGGCATGTGCGGGCGCGGTGTCGTCGGGCAGCGCGACGTCGCTCTGCGGCGTCCTTGGCAGCGCTCAACGTGGTAACGGCGCGCAAACCCCTGCTTCGCCAACCGCCACCACCGCTGTTGAACCGCTGCGCGCACGTATGTGCCCTACGACCTGATTCCCGTGCCGTATGCCGCCGCCAACGGTTACGAGGTGCCGATGTGGCCATCGTTCGTGCTCAACTACAAGCACGAATAAATGGAACGTCACACCGACCTTCGCCTACAGCTCCGGCGCGACGTATGGATCGCCGCTTGCCTGGCCGAGGCGATGGACACGACAAGCGAACCGTTCGCTCTGAGTCCGAATTGCACCACTGTCACGACGGTTCAAAGTCAGTCTTGTGGCGTTCCATTCATGGTCCCGGATCCGTACACCGGCAAGTTCGATGGGTTCGGCGAGTTCAAAGAACCCTGGCGCTTCACGCTCAACCTGGCGATCGGTTATCAGTTCACGTCAGCAACTCACCGGGACCGTCACCCTGTCGAACATCATCGATCAGTGCTACCAGCGTGGCTATCGCTTGGGATGCGGCGCAACGTGTGTCTGTACTCCTCGCTGCCCTCGAGCTTCTTGCAGCCCACGGCGGCACGTTCTACGGCGACAAACCTTGGCACCGCGGCCAGCCCGACCCGTGCAGCTGCGCTTCCCCTACGGCATGTGGCTGAACAACAACAACACAGGGTTCGTGGGCGTGAAGTCACCCTTGCAAACCTCGTTCCAGGTCAACTGGAAGATGTAGCTTGACGTCGCGCCGGTTGCAGGCGCGATGGAAACACGACACAAACGGCTCCGCATGATGTCATCGCGCGGAGCCGTCGCTTTGATCCTCATCGCGCACGTGGCGCTCACCACTTGGCTCAGCTACGTCCTGAGCATGCGGGTGGACGAGGCGTACTCGTTCCACACGACGTCGATGGGCCTTACGTATGCCGTGCATCAGGCCTTGGTTTGGGAGTTCCAACCGCCGCTGTTCTTCGCGCTGCTCGAACTGTGGCGCCATCTGGGGCAGTCGATATTCTTCGCGCGCCTGCTGTCGGTGATCGCGGTCGCGCTGGGGGTGTATGTCGTCGGTCTGGTCGCCAAACGCTACCTCTCCGAGTACCACCGCGCCTGGGCTATGGCGATCGTCGCGTTCAATCCCTTCGTGATCGCGAGCGCGGTCGACGCCCGCGTCTACGGGTTTGTCTTCTTGTGGTCGGCATTGCTCTTGTGGCTGTTCTTCAAGGCCTTTCTCAATGACGAGCGCGACGTGCGGATGGTGGCGGCGTTCACCGTCGTGGCGGTCGCGGCGGTGTACACGCAGTACTATCTCGGTTTCGTGCTGGTCGGTTTGGCCGCCGCGCTCATCCTCACGCGCCGCTGGCGCGATGTGGGGACCTATATCGCCTGCATGATCGTCGTCGGCCTGAGCCTGCTGCCGCTGTTGCATTTCGTCGGCGGCGAGGTCGGCGCGAACGTGATCAACAACGTCAACAACCGCAGCTTTGCCGGGAACGCCGCCTTGCTGACCACCACGTTGGCCCATATGGTCGTCCCAGTCGATTACGGTACGCGGCGGTTGCGCTACGTCGCCTATGCGATAGCGCTCATCTTCGTGATCGCGATGGTATGGCGCAGCGACAAAGCCCGTCTGCGCGCCTTGCTCTGGGCCCCCGCCGCCACGCTGGTCGTCGCGACGCTCGCCTTTGTGTCTGCGGTGACCATCGCCCACATGCCCATCACGGTCCACTATTCGGCCGCATTCTACGTGCCGAGCACGATCGTGCTGCTCGCGCTGATCTCAGCTGTTCCCGGCATGGGTGGGCGCCGGGCGATCGCGGCGGCATCGATCGCCCTCGTGCTGTCGAGCCTCCTGTCGCTGACCGTCGATTACCGCGCCTTGGCGAAGTCGGGCGACGCCAAACGCGTCGCGGCCTTCGTCATGGCGCACGAATCACCGGGGCAGAAGATCGCCGTCTTCGATGCGCAGAACGCGCTGCCGCTGGCCTACTACTATAAAGGGCCGAATGTCATCGTTCCGATACCGCGCCCGGTGCGCTACGACCGCTTTCTCACGCAGGACATCGCGATCGACGACACCTCTGAAGTCCAGCGCGCGCTGGGCTACCCTGCGGGTCGAGGCGCACAGATCTGGCTGGTCTCGCCGAACAATGACAAATGCAAGCGCAAGCCGGTCGACCTGCATTGCGAGTTCTTGTACTCGTTCATCGCGCAGCACTATGAGACGCTGCTCGACCAGAAGTTCTACTTCGCGCGCGCCCGTCTGCTGAGCGAGCGCTGATGCAAAGCGCGCGATGATAACATTTCCGCATTCGGTCCAAGAGATCGTCAACGCCGTCTACCCGGTGCCGCGTCAGATGCTCGCGGATTCGCTTGCGCAGATCGCCCGGCCGCTCTACTTCGTGTTCGTGGCCTTCGAGCTGGCGTTTCTCTTGTGGTTCTACTACGGCGGCTTGTCGGCGCGCCTGCGCGACCGAGTCCAAGCGCGCGATACCCAACCCGCTGCTCGCCGCCGCCGTGTTCGTAGCTGTGGTCTTCATCGGGCTGTCGGTCGTCATGGCGCCCATGAGCTACTACGGCGGCTTCGTGCTGCCGCACCAATTCGGGCTCAGCGTCGAGAGCAACGCGCGCTGGTTCCGCGACTGGATCGTCGGCGTCGCGCTCAGCGCGTGCGTCACCGCCGTGGCCGGCGCGCTATTGTTGCGTGCGGTGGCGCGCTTCCGGTCTTGGCCGGTCATCGCCATCGCGGGCGCCGCTGCGCTGCTCGTGCTCGGGCAGTGCGGTGTTCCCGGTCTTCATCGCGCCGCTTTTCAACAGATTCACGCCATTGCCGCCCTCACCGCTGACGCGCGCGATCTTGAAGCTCGCGCGCGCAGCAAGGCATCGATGCATCCGTGGTCTACGAGTACGACATGAGCACCCAGACGCGCGAGGCCAATGCTTACGTCGCCGGCTTGGGCAAGACCGAGCGGATCGCGGTGGGCGACACGCTCCTGAGAAGCATGCGCCCGGATGAAGTGCTGTTCGTGATGGCGCACGAGATGGGGCACTACAAGCTCGGGCACCTCTGGCTTGGCACCTTTGAGGCGTGGCTCGGGTCCATCGTCGTCATCATCCTGATCGCGACCGTGGGCGCCCGGCTCGCTCGACGCAACCGCCGCCTCTCCCGTGACCTTGCGGACCCTGCCGTTGTCCCGCTCGTCGCCGCATTGATTCTCATCTTTCAGCTGATCACGGCGCCGGTCGCCAACGCATTGTCGCGCAACATAGAACACGCTGCGGACGAATTCGCAGCGGCGCACACCTCGCTTGGCGACGCCGGCGTGCGCGCGGAGGCCCGCCTAGCCTCTCAGGACCTCACGCCGCTGCATCCGAGCAGACTTGTGGTCTGGTATTTCTACACACATCCGCCGGCCGACGAGCGCATCCTCGACGCTGCCAGAGCTGCAGGACTTGCTCCCAGCCCGACCCGCTAACCGGTCCGTAGGCCCGGCGAAGGGGTCAGCCATGCTTGACAGCCTTTCCGCCTTGGTGCTACGATTTTCCACATACCAGAAGCCCTTGAGGAAAGTCAGGCCTTTCGGATGGACAAGTCCGGCGGCGACACCAATGGTGATGCCACTCGTCGCGAACGCGGCGGCGGCGTACAGTCCGTTGAGCGAACCCTCGATATACTCGAAGCGCTCGTCGAGCTCGGCGCTGAAGTCGGTCTGGTCGAGATCAGCCAGGCTGTCACGTTGCCGCTCGCCACGGTGCACCGGCTCCTAGGAACGCTCATCCAGCGCGGCTATGTCAAGCAGAACCGGCAAAACCGCAAGTACGCGCTCGGCTTTCGAGCCTTGCAGATGGGCTCCGACATGCGTCAGCGCTTCAGCTTGCGTCTCGAAGCACGCCCGTTTCTGCAGCGGCTCATGCAGCGCTCCGGTGAGAGCGCCAACCTGGCGGTGCTCGACGAGGGCGAAGTCGTCTACATCGACCAAGCGCAGTCATCGCGCATCCTTCGCATGTTCACGCAGATCGGCAATCGCCTGCCGGCGCACTCGACCGGCAGCGGTAAAGTCATGCTCGCTTTTGCACCGCCGGAGATCATGGAAGGGATACTGCGCCGCAGCGGCCTGCCGATGCGGACACCGCACACCATCGTCGACATAGAAGCGTTCCGGCGCGAGCTGGCCCGCATCCGGGAGCTCGGCTACGGCATGGACGACGAAGAGCAAGAAGAGGGTGTTCGCTGCATCGCCGTGCCGGTGCGCGACGAGTCCGGGCAAGTAGTCGCTAGCTTGAGCATCTCGGGCCCGGTGACGCGATTGGACGACCGTCGCGTGCAAGCCGTGATCCCGGAGGTGCTCGAGTGCGGGGGCAAACTTTCATCTCGCCTGGGATTTAAGGGAGAACCCGCGCCCGTCGCATAGCGCCCGAGGTGCGCTGCATCACTCATCGCGAGAAAACGGTTGGCGAGCGACGCCGCTGGGCATATAATCGCTTTAGCGATGAAAGATAGTCGGCCAGCTGGTAGTGGGTCTCCATCCGACCGCTCGACAGCAGCGGTCGTTCACTATTTCACCGCCTACCCGCTACGTTCGGCCCGCGCCGAGCGCATCGCGCGCGATCTTGGCATGCCGAAGAGTTCGGTTCAGCCGATCCTCGACCGGCTCGTCGCGATGGGCGTGCTCGAGCGCCGCACGCCTGAGGTCGGACAGTGCCCAGTCTACCTCTCGCCCTCGGCCGATCAGTTCTTGGACATCATCGAGCGGCTTTCTACTTATTTCAATCAGCAACTAGAAGACCTCGCCGTGACGCCGGACCGGACGCAGCTGCTGACCGGTGAAGCGGCGCCCGAGGGCGATCGCTTTCAACCCTTGCGCGCCCGCGTGGCAAGCATGGAAGCGGCGAACACGCTCCTGCAGCGCAAGAATCTCGAACTCTCGTTCCTGCATGAGGCCAGCCTGTTGCTGGCCAGTTCGATCGATCTGGCGACGCTGGGCCAGACCGTGGTGAACGCGGTGGTGAATGCCTCCCGGTTCAAAATACGGCGCTGTTTCGTCGCGCTCGTCGACGGCGATGCGTTTGTCTTCCACGCGGGTCATGGCGTCGAAGCGCTCGATGCCGAACAGTTCATGTTCCGCTATCGCAGCCGGCTGCGCACCTGCATTGAAGGCGGCGAAGTGAGCGTCAGCCGGGCTGAGCTGCCCGAAGGCGAGCCCGGCAGCGATCCGGGGATGTGCGTCATCATCCCGATGGTCTCGCACCCACCCGAACGCGGCTATGGCTGCATCGTCATCACCGAGATGGAGGAGGGCGGCCTCAGCGGCGATGACCTGCGCACGCTCATGCAACTCGCCGAACTGGCCGGGCGCAGCCTGGCCAACGCGGCGCTCTACAGCCGCAGCGTCACGCTGGGCATGACCGATTCGCTGACGGGCGTTCTCAACCGGCGCTATCTGGACCGGCGCCTGGCAGATGAGGTGAAACGCGCGCAGCGCACGGGCGGCCAGCTGTCGGTGATCATCTTGGACCTCGATCTGTTCAAGTCGGTCAACGATCGCTTCGGCCACCTCGAGGGCGACCAGCTGCTCAAGGCCGTGGCGCGAGCCATCGGCGCCTCGGTGCGCGACATCGATGTGGTCACGCGCTTCGGCGGCGAGGAATTCGCCATCATTTTGCCCGGTGCGGATGATGTCGACGCGGTCGTCGTGGCCGAGCGTATCCGGCGCTCGATCGAGGTGATGGATTATACCAGTGCGGCGCACGGCTCGATCCCGATCACCGTCTCCGCCGGCATCGCCGCGCTCGAGCAAGGCATCCACACGCCCGCGCAACTCATCGGCGTCGCAGACCGACGGCTGCTCGCGGCCAAACGCGCCGGCCGAAACCGCAGCGTATCCGGTAGCGGCAGCGTCGTGTCCGCCCTCTAGCTCCGCCGGAGCGGGACGAGGCTCTCGCGTCAACGAACGGCAGCGCGATGAGCACGAGCGTGCGGCTGGCACGCGACGATGACCGCACATTCATCGACGTCCTGGGCGCTGCGACAGCGTTAGAGACGACGTCGTCCGCCCGCGCCCTGACGCAGAGCGACGCCGAACAAGCCTATGCCCGGCTGGTGCGCTTTTGCCGGGAGCGGCCCGGCACGGTGACTTTCGTGGCAGAGACAGATGGGAGCTGCGCCGGATTTCTTATCTTGCTGACCGACGTGCCCGATGACATCCTGCAGCGGCCTCAGGCGTTCGTCGCCTACGTGGCGGTGAGCCCCCAACAGCGGGGTGTTGGCGTCGGGCGCGCCCTCATAAGGGCGGCGATCGCAGAGGGGCAGCGGCGCGGATTGACGCACCTGAGTCTTATGGTCAGCGCTGACAACCCCGTGGCTCGCCGCCTCTATGAGAGCGAGCGCTTCGAGCACGAGCGGATCCTCATGACCCGCCCGCTTGGTAGTGGAGCCAGCTCGTGATCGACTCCCCGCGCCCCGTCGTCGAAGCTCCGCCGACAGCGCCGGCAACATGGCGCGGCTTTGCGCGGCCAGCCACTATCATCGTCGCCGTCATCATCGTGGCCTTCTTGCTGCGGCGCATCCCCATGACGATCGAGCTCTTCATCGTCGCCACGCTGATCGCATACGGCATCAACCCCGTTATCCGTGCGCTCTCGAGACGGATGCCTCGCCTAGTAGCCATCATCATCGTCTATACGCTGTTCCTGGTGTTGATGCTCGTCGGCGCCGTCATCGTCATACCCACGGCCGTCTATCAGCTGCAGAATCTGGTCGCCAACAGTGGCGACTACTTGGCTGCCGCTCAGGCTTTCATCAACAGGCAAGAGGTCTGGATCAACAAGCGATTCGGCGGGCACGGGCTGCCGCCCCAACTCCAAAATCTGCAAGACACCGCGTTGGCCCGGCTCTCCGACCTGCTGCAAGCCGTCTTCTCCCAGGCCGGCCTCGTCGCCGTGTCGCTCATCAATGCGGTGATCATCGGCGTCACGGCGATCATCCTGTCCTACTACTTCCTCGTCAATGCTTACTCGATCCGCGAATCGTTCCTCAGCCTCTTCCCGGATAGGGCTAAAGCGAAGGGGACATATTTCGCCCAAGAGGTAGGGCGCGTCGTCGGGGGCTTTGTCGGCGGCCAGATAATCCTGTGCGCATTTTGCGGCCTGTTCACGTTCTTCGGCCTTGAGCTCGTGCAGTCGGACTATGCGGTGCTCCTTGGGGTGCTCACCGGTTTGTTCTATGCCATACCATACCTGGGGGTCTTCGCCGCCGTTCTCGTGGGCCTGCTGTTGGGATTGTTGCAGTCGTGGGAGGTCGCGTTGTGGACGGTCGCGATCATAGTCGTCGTGACCAAGTTCGCCGATATCGTGCTCGTGCCGAAGGTGATGTCGGAGAGCGTTGGCGTCTCCCCCATGGCGGTTATTTTTGCCGTGTTCGCCGGTGGCGAGCTTTTCGGATTGTGGGGCCTGGTGCTCGCCATCCCCGCGGCCGCGCTCTTCAAATGCGTGTGGGTCGTCTGGCTCTATCCTTGGTTGACCGGCAGATCAGTGGTCGCGGAGCCCACGCCTTAAGGCGAGCGAAGTTCGGCTAGGACGAGCCGCTCGCACGAGCGCATCGCTCGGTGCCATAGCTCTGTCCGCGTGACGATCGGTCTCGTCAGGATCACCCGCAAGCCGCACAACCGCGCGGCCAGCACGTCGGTGAAGAGCTGATCGCCCACCACGACGGTCTGTTCCGGCGTCGCGCCCAACAATCCAAGCGCCTTGCGGAAGGCAGATGGGAACGGCTTGCCTGCGCGGCCGATATAGGGCAGCTCGAGCGCCTCGGCCGCCTTTCGGACTCTCGCCGTGGGCCCGTTGGAGACGATCACCAGGCGCATGTCGAGGGCGCGCGCTTCGTCGAGCCAGCGTTCGTTGCTCGCCAGCAGCGTGCTGTGCCGGTAGCCGAGGACCGTGTCGTCAAGATCGATGATGATATTGTAGATAGCGTCACGGCGCAGATCGCCAAGCGAGATATCGCTCAGCTGGCGCACCAGCATGTGCGGCCGGAACAATGAACGCAGGCTCATGCGATCAGATGCGCGTGTTTGAGCAGGGCGATCGCGAAGACGGTGACGACCCAGCCCACGACGGTGATCAGCAGCGGTTTGTCGGTCAACAACACCTCTTCGGGGCGCTCGCCTCTGCTCGCACCTTGATGGGCGTCATCGGCGCTGATGCCGTTGCTGGGGTCGCTCAGCACTTGATAGCGGAACATGCCGTACAGCACGAACGGCAAGGTGAGCAGCATCCACGGCGTTGGCGCTCCGGCCACCTGAGGTCCCGAGCTCCACAGCGCATAGGTCATGAAGGCGCTGGGCGCGACGATCGCCTCCATTCGACCAAGTAGTGGCAACGTGTACTCGCCCAAGACCGAGCGCCCGGTCGAGTGACCATTGCTGACGAGCGAAAGCTCGGACTTGCGTTTTTCAATGGCGAGGAACAGCGCCAGCAGCGCGGTGCACAGCAGAAACCAGGATGAAAGGACGATGCCGGTCGCAGCGCCTCCGGCCAGCGCGCGCAGCACAAACCCTGCGGAGATGGCGATGATGTCAAGGATGACTGCCTTTTTGAGGACGGTGTTGTACGCCGCCTGGAGCACGAGATAGGCGATCACCGTGCCGAGCAACGCGGGCGTGCCGAGCTTGCCCAGCACCACGGCACCGGCCAGCAGAACGCATGCCGTCCCAATGGCCACAGGCACGCTCACCGCTCCGCTCGCCACCGGGCGACTGCGCTTGATCGGATGCCGCCGGTCCGCATCGGCGTCGACGACGTCGTTGATCAGATAGAAAGCGCTTGACGCGCAGCAGAACGCTGCAAAAGCCAGCGAAGCGCGTCCGAACGAATGCAGCGTGATGCTGAAGCCGAAAAACGGTGCGGCGAAGATGATCAGGTTCTTGGTCCATTGGCGCGGACGCAGCGCTCTCACGAGCGCCCTCGCGCCAGATGACTGCCCAGGAGCGACCGACACAGCGCTAGCCTGGTGCATCAGACGCTCACCGTTCGAGCCCCGACCAGTCGCGCGCGGCGCACGTTGAGGAGCGAGACCGTTCCGAGCGACGCGAACAGCAACCAGTTGAGCGTGGTCGCGAGGAAAGTCACAGCGCCATTGTGATACCCAAGCGCGGCGAATTCGACGGTGACGAAGCCGATCGTCCCCCACAGGCCCAGCGTCGTGCTGCGCTGCTTCCACAGCAACAAGGCAGGCACGATGAGCAACTCGCTGTAGAAGGCCTGCGAAACCGGATAGACGAGCAACGCGAAGGTCAGCGCAGCGACCAGCGCCCAATCATCGAACGCGCTCGATAGACGCCACACCAAGGCGATCGTTGCGGCGGCGAGCACGGCTGCCAGCCCGAGGAACAAGACGTTATGGGTAGGCGCAGCGCCGGCTTCGTGCCACGAGGTCGCGCGCAAGATCACCGCCAGGAGCGATTGGTTGCTGACCTCCGTGTAGACCCAGTTCGGCAACGCCGCGTAGTGCTGCGGGCGGAAATACGAAAGAAATGTCGTCGGGCCCCATACGAGCAGGCTGGCGAGGCTGAGCACCACCAGCGCGCTGACGGCGCCGAGCGTGACCCTCACTTTCCCTCGCAGTAGGGACCACAAGAAGAGCACGGCAAGGAACGGTTTCACGATGACGCCCACGGCCACCCACGCGCCTTGGGCAAGTTGATTGCGCGCATGCCAGAAGGCGAGCAGCGCGAGCAGCGCGATGAAGGTCGTCTGTCCGAGCGCGAGCGTCGCCGTCGTCGCGGGCATCATGAGCAGCAGGGCAGCCACGGTTCCGAGCGTCAGCCAATCAGCCCGATCGAAGAATATCTTCCATAGCAAGACGACATCGAGCGCGAACGCAACGCCATTGAGGACATACCACATCGCGTACGCCCCGTGCAGATCGAAATAGCCAAGCGGCAGGAAGACGAAGATGCTTGGCGGTGGGTACCAAAAGCCGACGTCGATGATCTCTTGGGTGAACGGCGTGCTGGGATGGAACGGCTGCGCCAGCGCGCGTGCAAAGGCTGGATCGTAGAAGTTAGCGCCGCTGGCCGCGACATGACCGTTGAGCCAGAAGCCGAAAAAGTCAAACTCATGCGGGTGGACGATATTGGCATGCACGATGGAGAAGGCGCGCAGCCCGAAGAGCGCGAGCAGTGCGAGGATCAGCGCTCCGTATGCGAGCCGAGCGCTACGCGAGAGCGCGTCGCGAAAATGCAGTCCGATCAAAAGCGACGGCACCGCAACGACCGAGAGCAGCAAGCCGAACCGCGATAGTACGCTCACGACGCTGCCCGCCACCCCGGTCAACGGCAGGCTCATTAGCTCCACCATGCGTCAAGCGTAACATCCAAGGGCCCTAGGGTGCAGAGTCGCTTAGCTTGAGGCCGGGCCGTCAAACGTTGCGAAGTCATTAGGCCGTTCGAACCAACGATCGTATATGCGATACCCCGATTCGCATAACCCGACGGTGCGCCGACCTCCTTAGAGACGATCGAGGATATAGGCGGTTATGACGATCATCACGATGATCCAGGTCATGGCACATTTCGTTGATCCGCTCGACGCCTTCGACCGGGTCGCCCGCGCCAACAAGAATGATGGGCTCTGCCTCATCGAAACCTGGAACTGTCAAAGCCTGACAGCTCGCCTCTTCGGCAAGGCCTGGCACGAGTACAGCCCGCCTAGCGTCCTCCACTGGTTCTCGCCGGCGCGCTTAGCCAGACTTGCTGGAGAAGCTTTCACTACGAGGTCGTCGCCAGCGGAAGGGTTTCGAAATGGATAGGGGCGCGTCACGCGGCAACCCTCGTCGCCCACTCGCTGGGCAAATCCAGGCTCGGCGCCATCGCCACGAGCGCGCTGGACGCCCTCCCGCATAATCTAAAACTTCCATATCCGCGGAGGATCTTTTTTGGATGCTGCTCCGCAAGAACGAAGGCTAACCTCACATCGTGTCGGGCGCTGATACCCCGATGAGACCAAGCGTCGTGGCGAGCACCGTCTTCGTCGCCAGGCACAGCGACAGCCGTGCGCTTGTCAACCCGTCGTCATCGCCCAACACCACGCACTCCGTATAGAACGCGTGAAAGTCAGTAGCAACGTTGTGCGTGTATTCCGCCAACCGGTGCGGTGCTCGCGCCTCGGCCGCACTGGCGACGGTTCGGCTGAGATCTGCCAACCGGCGGATCAGCGCGATCTCGGTCGCATGGGTGAGCTTGTCCACGTCCAGGCCTTGCCGTGCCCGCTCGACGAGTGCCGCCCGGCTTTCGTCGGCCTTGCGCAGGATCGAAACGATGCGCGCGTGGCCATACTGCACGTAGTAGACCGGGTTCTTCGACGACTGCTCGACGGCCAGCTCGAGGTCAAACACCAACGGTGACTCGGGGGCGCGATTGATGAAGAAATAGCGCGCGGCATCCACCCCGACCTGATCCATGACCTCGCGCAAGGTGATGAGGTCGCCGGCCCGTTTGCTCATCGTGACTGTCTCGCCGCCTCGCTTGAAGGTGACGTGCTGCGCGAGCAGGACCTCCAAGCTGCCAGGATGGCCGAGCGCCGCGACGATGGCGCACAGGCGCGCGATATACCCGTGGTGATCCGGTCCCAGGATATCGATGAGGTAGCGATTCCCGCGCCGCAGCTTGTCTGCGTGATACGCGGCGTCCGCGGCGAGATAGGTCGGCCGGCCGTCGCTTCGGATGAGCACCCTGTCCTTGTCGTCACCGAAGGTGGTGGTGCGCAACCACAAGGCCCCATCTTTTTCAAAGACATGCCCTAAAGAGCGCAGCTCGTCGATCGCCTTCTCGATCGCGCCGGATTCGTGCAGCGCGGCTTCCGAGGTCCAGTGGTCGAAGTGGACGCGAAAGCGCTCGAGATCCGCACGCTGGTCGTCGACGATCAGATCGCGCGCGAAGCGACCCAGCGCAAGACGCCGCTCCTCGACCGGCACGGTGAGCCAGCGATCGCCATCGCGCGCAGCCAGCGCTCGCGCGAGGTCCACCAGATATTCGCCCGCGTAGCCGTTCTCCGGCAGCGGCGTCGGCGTGCCCAGCAGCGTGGCGTACCTCGCATATAGCGAGTCGGCCAAGGTGTCGAGCTGCGAACCCGCATCGTTGACGTAGGTCTCGGACTCCACGCGCGTCCCCGCAAACCTGAACATCCCCACGAGCGTCGCTCCCAATGCGCTTGAGCGCCCTTGCACGACGACCAGCGGGCCGGTCGGATTGGCCGAGACGAACTCGATGAGCATCGGGCCTGCGGACGCCAGAGCATCAGACTTGCCATAGTCCGCACCAAGACGCAAGACGTCGAGGACCACGCCGCTCCAGAAACTCGTCGACATGGTGACGTTGACGAAGCCGGGCTTGACGGCCTCGATCCGCTGGACCTCGACGAGCCCCTGCGTCCCTCCGCCGGCGATCGCTTGGGCGATCTCAAGCGGATTACGCTTCCATAGTTTCGCCGCCGTCAACGCGACCGCCGTGGCGAAGTCCCCATGCGCGACGTCCCGCGTCGGCGCTAGCGTCACGCGAGGCTGCTCGCCGTTTTGATGGGTCGACGTCGAGGCAAGCTGGTCGAGACGGGCATTCAATTCTTTAGTGACCGCCTCGAGAACATCGTGGTAGCGCTGGCTCATCACGGCTAGGTTGGCGTGCTCGCCGCTTGCCCCCTTGAAGCGTGATATGGAGACCATGGATGACGAACTCGAGCTCGGCTATCTCCTGGCGGTAAGCGGCGCGGCTGTTTGGACGCCCCGCCCGCTTGTCGCGATGCTGGCGACGCTGGGTGGAGCACGCGAACTCGTGGCGTACGCGAAGAATGCAACCACGGCAGCACCACCGCCTTGCGAGACCCTGGGGAGCGAGGCGCTCGCACGCATCGCCATGATAGACGATGCTGCTGCGCGATCGGCCCTCGACAGCGCTCGGGTGCCGGGCGTGAGCTTTGCGACGCCGGCAGGCCGGCGCTACCCTCGCAGGTTACTCGATCTATGCGATCCGCCGCCCGTCGTGTATCACCGTGGGCGGCTCGACGCGCTCGATGGGCGGGTCGTCGCCATCGTGGGCAGCCGCGCTGCCACGCCCTACGGTCGCTCGCTGGCGTCATCCATGGCGGCGGACTTCGCCGCGTACGGCGCGGTGGTGGTCTCGGGGCTGGCGCGAGGTGTCGACGCTGCTGCGCACAGAGGAGCCATACGCTCCGGTTCGCCGACCATCGCGGTCATCGGCTCGGGACTCGCTGCGTTGTATCCTCCGTATCACCGCGAGCTTGCGCACGAGATCGTCGCAAACCAGGGCGCGGTGGTGTCTGAGTTCCCACCCGGCATGACCGCGCGCCCACATCATTTCCCGATGCGCAACCGCTTGGTCGCGGCTCTCGCCGACGCCACCGTCGTGGTCGAGGCAGGCTGCAAGAGCGGGGCGCTCATCACCGCACGGCTTGCGGGGGAATTGGGCCGCCACGTCTTCGCCTTGCCGGGCGACGTCGGTCGAGCCACAAGCGTCGGGACGAACGGCCTTATCAAGGATGGGGTGATGCTTGCCACGAGCGCCGCAGACATCGCCGATCTGCTCGGTTGGAACATGGTGATCGCGCCGCAAGGATCGGGCCAAACAGAGGACCTTTTAGTCGACGCGCTCGCGGCCGGAGGCAGCTCGATCGACGAAGTCTGCGCCAGAACCGGTCTGGCCAGTGCCGATGCCGCGGCGCAGCTGACACTGCTTGAGATGCAAGGCGCGGTCGAGCGCCTGGCGGGCGGCGCCTATCGAGCGGTCGCGAGCAGGCAGGCGGCGAACGCGGCGCGCAGATGAACGTCCAGATCGTCGCGGTCGACAAGCTACGTGAGGCGTACGTTCGCGAAGGCTGTCAGCTCTACGAACAACGTCTTCGACCCATCATGCCCGTGACCGTGCGGGAGACGCGACCGGCCAGCGATGATAAGGCTGCGGTCGAGACCGAAGGGAAGGCGATCCTGCGCGCGATCGGTCCCGACGATATCGTGTGGGCGTTGGATCTGCGAGGGACGATCGTCTCATCCGCAACGCTCGCGCGCATGCTCGCAGATGCCGAACGATCGGGCCGCCGGCGGCTCACGCTGGCGATCGGCGGCGCGCTGGGGCTATCCCCGGCAGTGATAGAGCGGGCCGACTTCGTGTGGTCGTTGTCGCACTTGACCTTCTTGCACGAGATGGCTCGGCTTATCGTGCTCGAGCAGCTCTATCGCGCGGTGAAGATCAATCGCGGCGAACCCTACCACCGCTGAACGCTGCGATAAGGGGGACGTGGCCCGCTCGAAGAAAGCACGGGCATGCACCTCACCGCGACCGCCGACTATGCGCTCCGCGCGGTTGTTGAAATCGCCGCCGCAGATCCCGATCACGTCACCGCCGAACGCATCGCGAAGACGCAATCCATCCCGTTCAAGTTCGTGGAGACGATCCTCGGCACGCTGAAGCGCGCCGGTATCGTGAACGCGCGCCGCGGCGTTGAGGGTGGATACTGGCTCGCAAAACCGGCCGATCAGATCACCTTGGCAGACATCATCCGCGCCGTCGAAGGACCGCTGGCGAACGTCCGCGGGACCAGACCCGAACAGGTGAAGTATAGCGGCTCGGCGCGCCCATTGCGCGACGTCTGGATAGCCCTGCGCGTCAACCTGCGCGGCGTCCTCGAGGCGGTCACCCTCGAGCACGTGGTCAGCGGCAAGCTGCCGGCATCGGTCTTGCGGCTCACCCGCCGATCGCAGGCGTGGCTCTCCCACTAGATCACGCGGATCGCGCGGTTAGAAGTCGTACTCGAGCTGCGTCCGGCTCGACTTGAACTCGTACGGCGCGAACGGGAACGTGCGGTCGCCGTAGCGCTGGCGCAGCGATAGTCCTTTGTACGGTCCATTCGCCGGCACTTTATTGAAGAAGTACCAAGCGTCCAGATCGAACTCGGCGCGCGAGTCGCCGTTGCCCTTGCCTGCAATGCTACCGGGCAGCGAATAGTTGTACCACGCGTCCGCCGCGTAGGCGCGAAGCTGGCGATTGTTCGACTGCCAGCCAAGGATCGCCCGGACCGCGGTTCCGGCCTTTGCGACCTCGACCATTCCCTGCGTGAGCGAAGTCGTGTACAACGGATCGGATGTATAGCCGGTCGTGTACGGCGAAGCGATGCCGCCACCATAACAGGTGACGTCACCTTTGGGCAACGACTTGTTCGACGTGTCGGCAACGCCCCCGAAGATCACGCCGGGCGAGGGCGAGGCAGGCGAAGAGGGCGTTCCCTTACATGCTTTGGCGGGCACGACATAAGCCGTTGCCGGCGAGCCATCATAACCCACGGTGAAATTGACATTGTGCGCGACCGTAGCGCCGAACTGCCCGCCAGCCGTGTAGTTATGCACGGTGCCGATGACCGACGTGCCTGTGTTATTCTCCGCCAGGTAGTGGCCCGCCACGTACGGATTGGCGAAAGACTTCTTCGCGAAGTTGTATTGAGCGGTGAGCCAGGTCATGTTGGCGATATCGTAGATCTCATACTGATAGGCGCTCGCCACAAAGCCGCTGCTGCCGAAGATGTACGAGCCCGAGAACAGAAGGAACCCGTTGGTGGTCTGTTGCTTGAAGCAGCCGTCACCGGGGACCGTGAAATCGCCCTTCACCCCTTCGATCGGCCCCTTGCCCGTGTTGTAGGCGGTGTTGCAGCTCGTCAGCAGTGTGTTCGAGTTGAATGCCGAGGTGACGCGGCTGCGAAAGCGCGCCATGTACATCGCGCCGAGATTGAGATCCGGCGTCGGGTTGGTGCTGATCAGCGTGCCCTGGAAAGACGTCGGCGTGATCCGCGTGTCGGCGGGACTCGTCCATGGCGACTGCGATACTTTGAGGATCTCTTTGCCGGTTTGGCCGAACGTGCCGGGTGACTTGTACTGGACGTAAGCCTCGCCGAACAGATTGAGCGAGTACCCGGGCACGGTGTTGTCGACCAGCGGGTTGTAACCGATGTTATCGAGCGGTCCCGGCCAGTTGGCGCCAAACGGGTACGCGCCGAAGTACGTCGCGCCCAGCGCCCAAGGCGAGTGCGGGATGTTGATCTGCCCATGCAGCAGGCCGCCGGTATTGAACGCGGTCGAGTCTGGGCTGCCCTTGGTCTTGCAGGTCAGGCACGTGTCCTCGTTGGTTCGACCGAAGTAGTACGAGCGCAAGATGCCACTATAGGTGAATAGCGGCGTCGGCGTCGCCTTGGGAGATGGCGTGGGGATGCTGTCGGCGGCTGCCAGCCCAGCACCCGACGCGAACGCAATCGCCGCCATGATGGCGGCGACGAAGCCGTGTCGTAGCAAAAGCGGGCTAGATCGGGTCATGTCGATAGCACCTCGTCTCGAAGAAATCTGGTTATAGCTACAATATCTATCAAATTACTAGGGAATAGACAAGGCCCAAGCCCGCAAGAAGGGACCTAGACGTCCGCGAGTTGGTCCGAAAGACCCGACCGTCCAGGGTTGACTTTTCGGCCTGCCTACGGCATTGTACAGTTAACGCATAGACTTACTTGATATGGGGGTAGCGTGAAACGTCTGGGGATCGTCACTTTTGCTTGCCTGCTCGGCGTGATCGTCGCGGTTGGAATCGGCCTGTCCGGTCCGGCGTCCGAAGCGGCGCAGCCGGTCAGGCTGATGCTCGTGGCCTATTCGACCCCGCGCGACGCGTTCGCCGAACTGGTCAAGGCTTTCCAAGCCACCCCAGCCGGCCACGACGTGACCGTGGATGAGTCCTACGGGGGCTCGGGCGAGCAGAGCCGAGCCGTCCAGGCCGGCCTTGCGGCCGATATCGTCGCGTTCTCGCTTGAACCGGACATCTCGCGCTTGGTGCAGGCCGGATTGGTCGCGCCGACTTGGAGTCAGAGCAAATACGGGGGCATGGTCACCCGCTCGGTGGTCGTGCTGGTGGTACGAAAAGGAAACCCAAAACACATCAGCGGTTGGGCAGATCTTGTCAAACCGGGCGTCGACGTCATCACCCCCAACCCGTTCACCTCGGGTGGAGCTCGGTGGAACATCGCGGCCGCCTATGGCGCCCAAATCAAGCAAGGTAGATCGGCCGATCAGGCAGCTGCGTATCTGCGATCGCTCTTCGAGCACGTGAGCGTGCAAGACAAGAGCGCCAGAGAATCGCTGCAGACCTTCGTCGGCGGCAAGGGCGACGTGATGATCGCCTACGAGAGCGAAGCGATCCTCGCCCAGCACAAGGGCATGGATGTCCAATACTTCATCCCCAGTCCGACTATCCTCATAGAAAACCCCATCGCGGTCACCTCGACCACGCAGCATGCGGCACAGGCCCAAGCACTGGTGGACTTCTTCCTGTCAGCAAACGGGCAGCAGATCTTCGCGAAGTATGGCTATCGACCCGTGAACAAGGCCGACACGGGTGATAAGGCGACGACGTTCACCATCGCTTCCATGGGTGGTTGGAAGGGCGTCGATCAGCAGCTCTTCGATCCCGAATCCGGTCTCGTCGCAAAGATCGAGCAGAACCTAGGTGTCGGTGGTTCAAGCCACTAGCGCCGGGCGGCTACGACCGGCGGCCGTCAAGGTCAAGAAGGTCAATCAGGGCCACGACCTGCTGGCCCCGGGCATCACCGTCACTTACCTCAGCCTGATCGTCCTGTTGCCGCTCGCGGCTCTCGTCGCCCGCGCCGCATCGTTCGGAACGGCAAGCTTCTGGCACGCGATCTCCTCGCCCGGATCGCGTGCGGCTTTGGCGTTGAGCCTCGGCTGCTCGCTGGGCGTCGCCCTTATCAACGCCGTCATGGGGACCGTGATCGCATGGACGCTCGTGCGAGATACGTTCCCCGGGCGGCCGATCGTCAACGCCATCATCGATCTGCCTTTCGCCCTGCCCACGATCGTGGCAGGTTTGATCCTGCTCGTGCTCTACGGCCACGACAGTCCATTCGGGATCAACGTCGCCTACACGCGCGCGGGAGTCATGCTGGCCCTGCTTTTCGTCACCTTGCCGTTCGTCGTTCGCTCGGTGCAGCCAGTCCTGATGGAACTCGACAGAGAGATGGAGCAGGCTGCCGAGTCGTTAGGGGCCGGTCCCTGGACGGTGTTCACCCGGGTCATCTTACCGAGCATCTTCCCAGCAATACTTTCGGGCGCAGCGCTGAGCTTCGCGCGCGCGGTCGGTGAGTTCGGCTCCCTGGTCCTGATCTCGGGCAACATCCCTTTCAAGACCGAAGTGGCCTCGGTCCATATCTTCGGCCAGATCGAAAGCGGCGATCTGGCCGCCGCGGCAGCGAATTCGGTTTTCCTACTGCTCGTGTCGCTGCTCGTGCTCTTCGGTCTGCGGATGCTTCAGTGGGTGCAGCAACGTGAGATCTAAAGGGATCACTCGCTTCATCGCGTTGGGGTACCTCGCGATGCTGCTCGGTTTCCCCGTCGCAGCGATATTCTGGCGCACGTTCCAACACGGCCTCGCACCCGTCATCGCCGCGGTCACGGCTCCAGCGGCACTGCACGCGCTATGGTTGACGCTCGTCATCGTCGGAATAGCGGTGCCTGCCAACACCGTCTTCGGCGTGCTTGGCGCGCTGACGCTCGCACGCGGCTGGCGTCCGCTTCGTGGCTTCCTGGACGTCATCATCGATTTGCCGTTCGCCATCTCGCCGGTCGTCGTCGGGCTGGCGCTCATGTTCGTCTATGGCCGTACCGGCTGGCTAGGCGGCTGGTTGACGACTCACGGCATCCAGGTCATCTTCGCGCTGCCGGGCATGATCCTGGCAACGGTCTTCGTCTCCTTGCCATTTGTGATCCGCGAGGTGACGCCGGTGCTGCGCGAAGTCGGCACGGATCAGGAACAAGCCGCGACGACGTTGGGCGCATCAAGGCTGCAGACGTTTTTCCGCATCACCTTGCCGTCGATTCGCTGGGGTCTTGCCTATGGGGTCGTCTTGACCACCGCTCGGGCGCTCGGTGAGTTCGGTGCCGTGAGCGTCATCGCCGGTCACGTTTCGGGTGTCAGTCAAACCCTGACGCTCTACGTCGATGATAGATTCCAAGCGTTTGATTTCACCGGGGCATACACCGCATCGATCGTCTTGGCGGTGCTGGCATTGCTCACGCTGTTCCTGATGAATGCGCTGGCGAAACGAGAGGGTCATTATGGGTATTGAGGTTCGCAATGTCTCTAAGCGGTTCGGAGACTTCGTCGCGCTGTCCGACGTGTCGCTTGCGGTGCCGGACGGCTCGCTCACCGCGCTCATCGGGCCGAGCGGCGGCGGTAAGTCGACGCTGCTGCGCATCATCGCTGGTCTCGAGCAGCCGGACGCCGGCGACATCATCATCGACGGCTCAAACGCCTCGGCGATGAGCGCGCAACAGCGCCGCGTGGGATTCGTCTTCCAGCACTATGCGGCGTTCAAGCACATGACGGTGTGGGATAACGTCGCGTTCGGCTTGACCATACGAAAATCGCCCAAGGCGCAGATCCGCGAGCGCGTCGGCCAACTGCTCAAGCTCGTGCAGATCGAAGCGTTCGCCGATCGCTACCCTTCGCAGCTCTCCGGTGGACAACGTCAACGCATGGCGCTCGCGCGCGCTCTGGCTGTCGAGCCAAAAGTCTTGCTTCTTGATGAACCCTTCGGCGCGGTCGACGCCGGCGTCCGTCGCGAGCTGCGCGCCTGGCTGCGTCGCCTGCACGACGAGGTGCAGATCACGACGGTCTTCGTCACCCACGACCAAGAAGAGGCGATGGAGATCTCCGACGACATCGTCGTCATCAACGAGGGCCGCATCGAGCAGAGCGGTCCACCGCGGCATGTCTACGAGCTGCCGGCGAATCCGTTCGTGATGCGGTTCATCGGCCCAGTCACGTCGTTCGGCGAGACACTGGTGCGTCCGCACGATGTCGGGATCAGCATGGTCCGGACCGAGTCGTCGGTCGAGGCAGTCGTCGAGAAGGTGACGTATCTGGGGTTTGAGGTGCGCGTCCAATTGAAGCTGCATGACGGGCGCGAGCTCTGGTCGCAGCTCACGCGGGCAGAGATCGACACGCTGGGCATAGCCGAGGGCCGCGTCGTACACGTCCAGACAAACGGCGGCTACCATGCTGCCAAGGCCGCGGCGGTCCACGCCATGTAAGCAAGCGGGGAAAAGCAAGCCGGCGCTCCTCACGCTGCCCGGTCAAAAGTCCCTTTCCCTCATAGAGAATATGCTCTATTCTCGTATGAATGGACTGGCACGTCGCGCTGGGTGGGTTGATCGTCGGTACGTTTGTCGGGCTTTCGGGCGTCGGCGGCAGTTCGCTCATGATGCCCATCTTGGTGTTGTTCCTGGGCGTATCGCCGTTGATCGCGGTCGGCACGGACCTCGCCTATAGCGTGCCGACGAAGATCTTAGGGGCGATCGTCCACCGCCGGCAGGGCACCGTCAATCCTAAGCTCGTGCTGCTGCTTGTGCATCGGCGGCGTTCCCGGAGCCCTTCTAGGGCTCGCTGGCCTCTCCGTCGTCAAGGCTCACATAAGCATCGATCAATTGAACCTGCTGCTCAAACATATCATCGGCGTCTTGCTCATCGTCATCGCCATCGCGATCATAGCCGCTCAACTGATCGGTGGAAAGCGGGCTCAGCAGCTGGGTGCCATTACGCCCACGTGCACCGCTCATCGTCATCCTCGGCGGAATCGTAGGATTTCTGGTCAGCATCACGTCCATCGGCGCCGGCTCGATCACCCTCACCGCGCTCGCGCTGGTACTCCCGCGGCTTCGGCTTCAGAATCTCGTCGGTTCGGACGTCGCCTTTGCGGCGATCATCGTCCCCATCGCGGCGGCCGGGCATTTCACCCTTGGTAGCGTCAGCATCCCCTTGACCTTGAGCCTGCTTGTCGGGTCGCTGCCAGGCGTGTACGTCGGTAGCCGACTGTGTGCGCTCTTGCCGATCCAGTATCTGCGACCGGCGATGGCAGGGGTGTTAGCGCTCGCCGGCACCCGGTTGTTCTAAGCACAGCGGCTCGCACGGTGGAGAGCCGCGAACGAAAAGACGCAGCGCCTTCGCTCTCTGCCCTGGCGCTGTATTTCTTGCGGCTGGGCGCGGTCGGATTCGGTGGCCCGGTCGCGCTGGCGAACGCCATGCGGCGCGATCTTGTCGAGCACCGCGGCTGGGTATCGGATGCGGAGTTCGGTGAAGGCATGGCCATTGCGACCGCGTGTCCAGGTCCTCTTGCCTACCAGCTCGGCATCTACTGCGGCTACATCACCCACGCGGTCGCTGGCGCGATAGTCGTCGCAATATGCTTCGCGCTCGCACCATTTCTCATCGTGGTGGCGGGCGCCATCCTGTACGAACGCTTTGCTGGCAATTGGGAACTACGCGCGCTTTTCTACGGCATTGGCCCGGTCGTCGTCGCGCTGATCGCGCGAGCGTGCTGGAATCTCGGGGTGAAGACCATAGGAGCGGATAGGCTCGCTTTGGTCATGGCAGCTGCAGCGTGCGTCGTGACGCTTGTCGTGCAACGAGAGCTGACCGGATTGTTTCTGATCGCCGGGTTTGCCGGCATATTCCTTTTCGCAAAGCCTGGCGAACAGCCGCGAGCGCCCAAGACATCGCGCACGTCGCCGATCGTGAGGTCGGTCAACCCCATCGCATTCTGATCCTGGCAGCTTCGGGTGCGACTGCCGGGAAGCTCTTCACATTTTTTCTCAAGACCGGGTTTTTGGTCTTCGGCAGCGGCTTGGTGATCGTGCCGTTCCTCAAGACCTATCTCGTAAACCAATACGGCTGGCTTGACGAACGGCAATTCCTCGACGCAGTGGCGGTCGGCTTGATAACACCAGGTCCGGTCGTGATCACCGCGACGTTTGTGGGATACGTGCTCGACGGGTTTGTTGGCGCGCTCGCAGCGACCGTCGGGATCTTTCTCCCGTCGCTCTTGCTCACCGTGATCGGCACGCCGCTGCTGCGACGCTACCGCGGCAACGCACGCGTGCAAGGGTTTGTCCGCGGGGTCACGGTGGCGGTCGTCGGTGTGCTCGTCGGCACGTCGTACCTGGTCGGCAAAGCCGCCATCGGTGATTGGCTCACGGTGGCGATATGCGCGTGCGCCCTTCTCGCATCCAGCCGGTTCAAGCGATTGCCCGATCCCGCGCTCGTCGCAGCCGGCGCTGCCCTAGGTCTGCTCGCCTACCCCATTGTGCATCCGGCGTGGGTGATGCAATAGCGCCCAGCTAGAGGTGCTGCGCAACACCCTCAAGCGTGTCGACCCGCGGCGCGCGGTTAAAGGTCGGGTGTCTGCCATGGCGGTCCAGTAACAGCGCCCGCAGGCCAAAGGACAGCGCTCCATCCACATCGTGCTCGGGAGAATCGCCGACGTGGAGCGCCGCTGCGGGCTCGACGCCTGCGCGCCGGACCGCCTCCTCGAAGATCTCGGCATGTGGCTTCTCGCAGCCGAGGCGCGCTGAATCGAGCACGAAGTCGAAAGAATCGCGCAGGCCGATCCGCACCAAGACCTCCTCCAGGTCTCCGGTCCAGTTCGAGATGATGCCCAAGCGCAAGCGCCTGGCGCGCAGCTGCGCGAGCACTCCGTGGACCTCGTCGTAGATGCGCCAGCTGATCGCGGCCGTGAAATGGCGGTACACAAGGTCGGCCTTGTCCGCATCGCTTGGCTTGCGGGCGCACACGGACAGCAGCACGCGGTTGTAATCGGTCCAAAAGCGATCCATCGCCTCTTGCGAAAAAGGCACCGGCACTTCGCGCGGATGCCGCGGAGCCAACATGGTGTTCGCGCGCTCGATGCCCTGCGCAAAGCGCGCGCCATCGAGCTCGATGCCGAGCTGCGTGCACACCCGAACGAAGATCGTCGGTTGATCGGGATCCATGCACAGGAGGGTATAGCCTGCATCGAAGAAGACCGCCTCGATGTTGCGCTTCATAGACGCAGGTTCGCGATAGCCCATGAATTGCCCCGTGTGCCACAGCGGCGATACCCGCGTCGTCGACAGCCGCGACGACGAGAACGCCGTGCGCCGACGGCGTGAGTGCCTGGCGTGCAAGCACCGTTTCACCACCTACGAGCGGGCCGAAGCGCCGCGCCTCTTCGTGGCGAAAAAAGATGGCCGCCGCGAACCGTACAACCGCGAGAAGATGCTCGGTGGCCTGCGCCGGGCGTGCGAGAAGCGGCCCATCTCCGAAGGCGCGATCCAAGAGGTCGCCAATCGGGTCGAACGCGAGCTCTACGCTCGAGGCGAAGGCGAAGTGCAATCCACCGTGGTCGGCGATCTGGTTATGGCGGAGCTGCGCGGTCTCGACAAGGTGGCGTACATCCGATTCGCCTCCGTCTATCGCTCGTTTGCCGATCTGAACTCGTTCCAAGAAGAGCTCGCGCAGCTGCTGGCCAAAAGCGAATGAGGCCAAGCGTCACGATCGACCTGCAGGTGCTACCCGAAGGACAAGGGCTGCCGCTTCCCACCTACATGACCGAAGACAGCGCCGGTTGCGACCTGTACGCAGCGTTGCACGACGAGGTTGAGTTGCGGCCTGGCGCCCGGGCGCTGATACCGGCCGGCTTTTGCATGTCGTTGCCGCCGGGTTTCGAAGCGCAGATCCGGCCGCGCAGTGGGCTTGCCGTCAAACACGGCATCACCTGTCTGAACACGCCCGGCACGATCGACGCGGACTATCGGGGTCCGGTCTGCGTCCTGCTCGTGAACCTCGGCCAAGAGCCGTTCACCATCCGCCGCGGCGATCGCATCGCCCAGATGATCATCGCGCGCGTCGAACGAGCCGAGTTCCGGGCGACGGAAAGCCTCGACGTCACGCTGCGGGCGTCTGGTGGTTTTGGCTCGACCGGCAATCGCGGCTAGGCGATGCGCAGCCTGATCGTCGGCGGCGGTGCGATCGGTCAGTACCTCGCAGCGCGTCTCGTCGATGGCGGTCACGAAGCGGTCATCATGGCGCGCGCCGCTCAAGCCGAGGCGATCAATTCGCAGGGCAGTCAGCGTGCACACCGATGGCATCGCCTCCCAGACAGCCGTGCGCGCGGCGGCGGCTGCTGACGATCCCGTCTTGCGCGATCCGTTCGAACTGGCCATCGTCGCTGTCAAATCCTATTCGACGCCCGATGCCGTCGCGACCATTGCGGAGATCCCGGCGTGCCGACACGCCTCGGTGCTCACCGTCCAGAACGGTTTGGGAAACGAGGAATTGCTCGCCGAGGCGTTCGGGCCAGACCGGATCATCGCGGGCGCGCTGACCGTGGCCGTCGACCGCCTGGATGCAACCATGCTGGTGGCCACGAGCAAAGGGGGGCTTTGCCTCGCGCCGCTGGGACGAGATCCCCACAACTGGGTGATCGCCGCGATGGCAAGTTCGGGTTTGCCGGTCCGAGCGGTAGCGGATTGGCGAGCGCTCAAGTGGTCGAAGCTCACCATCAATCTGTTGGGCAATGGGGTGTGCGCGGCGCTGGACTGGCTGCCGCCGCAGGTTTATGGCGATCGCACCGCGTTCGCCGTCGAGCGCGCCTGCCTGCTCGAAGCCATCGCGGTGATGGGAAAGCTTGGCCTGGCGCCACTCAATCTTGTCAATTTCCCGGCGGCGCTGCTCGTACGCTCGGCGCAGACGTTACCAGCTGCGGTGCTTCGTGTCGTGCTCGCCAATCGGGTCGCCCGCGCGCGGGGTGGAAAATTGCCGTCACTGCTGGGCGACCTGCGCGCACATCGAAAGCAGAGCGAAGTGACGGCGCTCAACGGCGCGGTTGCGCAGCGCGCTTCCAGCGCCGGGATGGAGGCGCCCGCGAACCAGCGCATCGCCGAAATCGTCAGCGGTGTGGCCGCCGGAACGCTGGATTGGGATGAGTACCGCGGGAAGCCTCAACGCCTTGAGGTTGCATCGTGACGGAACCGAAGGGCATCGGGTTTCGTTTCATGGGCAAGACCGCAGGGTAGAACCTAGCATCCACATCATCAAAGGGAGTTTTAGAATCATGAAACGGTGTATACAGCTGCTTGCGATTTGCTCGAGTATTCTCATGATCGGCCTAGCTGCTCCACAAGCCATGGCAGCCTCCTACGATTGGCGCAACGTCGCCATGACGCAAGGTGCGAGCGACAGCAACATGCGTTGGGCCTTCAATCACATTGAGCGGAACATCGACATGCTCAATCACGACCAGCACGACTATAACGGTAATCGCGCAAGGGCGGTGTCGCTCTTCCAACAAGCGCGCGCTCAGATCAATCTTGGCCTCAAATATGACAACGGGCGTGAAGACGTGGCCCCGCCCGCCGGAACCGTTCGACCCGATGCCGACATGGTGTACATGGTCGGTCAGTGCGCAAGCGACGCTAACCTCAACACCGTGCGCCGCAATATCGAACGCATCATCGACGTCCTGCAACATGACAATTCCGACTACGGTGGCCATCGCGTCGCCGCGTTGAACCTGCTCGCACAAGGGCGTGCAGCGCTCAGAGACGCGATCCAATGGGACGACAACCACTAGCAGCATCTGATCCTGCCGGGCACTTCTCGCTCAACGCGCAGCTGGAGCAGAGCGGCCGCGCCCGGCAGGGTCCCAGACCCGCGAAGAGCGCGAACGTCGCCTCGATCGCATAGGGGTCCGCGGAGGCGGCCTGGGCGACTGCACCGACGATGCGCTGGGTAGCCGGTCCTTCAGCACCATGCATCGAGCACCTCCAAGCGGACCAAAAGTCGCTGGCTCCCCACATGACCCGCGGCAGTGAAAAATCCCCAGCGCTTGAGCACAGCGCGGGCCATGGGTTCGGACAATGCCGGAAGATCCAGTAGCAATCGAGCTACGAGCGCCGGCCAGCCGGCGGGGCCGTCATCATCCGCAGCGCACTTCGCGACCTGCCCCAGATACGAACCGTGGTCGATGGCCAGCTCTTTCCAGCGCCGAGCGGCGGCGATGCACGATTCGATCTTGAGCCTGTCGCGCATGACCGGTTCGCTCATGCGCGCCGCTATCAGTTCCGTGCTCAACTCCGCGATATTCTCGGGAGCGCGCCCGCACAGTGCGACGTCCAGGGCGCCACGCTGTTTCTCGACCGCTTCGAAACCCACGCCGTTAGCGAAGATCACATCGCACAGCCGCGAGAAGGCGGCGCGGTCATCGCTCGGTGCCTCGTGGGCGGTCACGTAGCGCCGGACGCGCATGGCGGCCTCATCCGCGCCGAGCCGCGCAGCATTTGAGCGTTCGATCAGCGGCAACAATCGAACAACACGCCGGATGGCAGACTTGACGCTCCGCTTGAGCTTTGTGGTCACCGTTGTTTCTCCGAGCATCGATGCGCGACAAGCCGCGATGTACCCAAGGCACCTGTCGGCCTGTCTTGGGGTGATTTCGCGGACGCGAGCCTGCCCGCGCCATCGGACGTGACTGCCGGCCGACTCCACGGCCATGAGTGCAACCAGGCGACGGGAGAATCTGCGGACATCCTCACGATGGGCAGCGCGTGCGACGAGCCGCAGTCCATTCGCGATCGCGCATGCCGACACTACTGGAACTCGGCTTGCCTGGCTAGCGGCTTGCGTCGCCGATTCGGCCCTGGCGAGCATCGAGCCAACAAGAGCGGCCCGCAAGCGGACGGTGTCGAGCGCGACGAACCAAAGCCGATACACTGAGACGTCTATCACGCGAAAAGGGGTGCGAGTAAAACTCGCACCCCTATCTCCTTGAACGAGCGCTGTGTGTCTAACGCCGAGCCGCTCTGGCCGCATACAGCCCGAGCGGCAGCCCGAAGAACACCAAGGCTAGGGCCCTACAGGACTCGGCAAGCGGCCCTCTTCGAGATCCAGGAGAGCCGGCCAGGTGACGACGTCGGTGCGGCTTGGATCGATCCGCTCGCGTGCGGCCAGAAAACGCTTCTCGCTCTCGGAGCCCGGCGTCGGCGCATCAGCGAGGAACTCTGCATTGAACTTGGCGATCTCGGCCGGAGACTTCTTGCTGGCAAAGGTCGAGCGCACCCACTCTTCGAGCTGGACGTCATCCAACGCCCCAGCTTGCTTTGCGAACTCGTCGTGATCGATGCCGAGAAACTCGAACACCTCTTTGTCCAGCGGGCAGTCGTATCGGTACTCACCGAACGTGCCTTTGTTGAATGCGCGCGCCTTGTCGGCCGTGCGTGGCAACATAACGACGCGCGCCATCGTGTCCTTTGGGCTACGAGGAAAACTCTTGGTCAGATCCATGGACCGTGCTCCTTGATGATTACGGGATAGGATGCGGTGATTATACCCCTTATGGTCCGAAATAAAAGTAGTTTCCCAAAAGTGCCGTGCTATCCGCAGAGATAGCTTTTCGATCCGCCTCGCAAGAGGGCTGAGGTCAAACAAAATACAGCGCCCCGGCGTTTCAACTCGGGCGCGAGCGTCGTCGATAGATGTGCAACGCTTACGGGTTCTTGGGCACGCGCAGCTGGCCTCGCTTCTCACGAGAGCGGCTTCTTAGCCTGGCGCTCGCGACATGACGCCGACACGATCGCCATGCGTTCGTGGACGGCCCAATGCTGCTTAGCGTACGATCCGGTAGTCGAACGTCAGGGCGAATCGCCCGCCCTGCACCTTCACGCACGACGAAATCCGTTCGGGCCTCTTGCGTCGCCACGAAAAGGCCGCGCGTGTCGCCGTCCGGCGTGAGCGATGACGTAATATATTGTCCGAGCGATCGATCATGTCTGCGCGAACGCCGGATCTAACGGGACCATCGCGACGCCGTTGATCAACTTAGCCGAACCCGTGTCTTCAATTGTCGGTGACGTCGCTCTGGGGCTGTAGGTGATAGCAGTCTTGCCGGTTCGCGTGATGGCGAACGAGTTCAGCGTTCCGTGGTCGAAGACGTTACCGGCACCATCGACATGAACAGGTCATTCGCGCTCGCATCTGGAGACCCGTGGAAACTGGCCGGTACCTGCGGTGCCCGGCCTAAAACGCCAATGTAGTTGGACTCAAGATCGCCGCCGCGGCCGCCGCCGCCGGTGTTATTGGCAAATTACCCGCCGTGGGGCCGCCGGCCGAGGTGACGGCATCGGCTGCGTCGCCACTTGACACCGACGCTGACACGTTGGTCGCCGTGAGGCTTCCAGTCATCGAAACATTGCCGCTATTGTCCACGATGAATGCGTTGACCCCACCCGAATTGTTGCCGACGAACAGCGGTCCCCCGAAGCCATCGGCTCGAACCGCTATCGTCGAGCCGTTGTTGATCCCCTGAATGCCGGCCACACTGGGGATGGTGCTGGACGTTCTCCCTTGGACTCCGTACCACGTAGCTCGAGGAGCCTTGCACTCCCACATCGCTTGTCGACGTCCCCTGCACGCCTAGGCTGTTCGTCGAGGTTCCAATAAGCGCCTAATCCGCTGGTGGACTGCCCCGTGACACCGGTGCCCCGCACCGAAAGCCCTAGAACGCCAGAGTTGTAGATCCCTGACGTGCTGACGTCATTGCCGATAAGCCCTTCGCGGCCAGTGGTCGAGGTCGTGCTGATGTTCTTCGTGGAACCGGCAAGGCCGTTGCCCTTGAGGGATATTCCCCTGATCCCCGGGCCCGTGCTATTGTTGTCATACTCAATGCACGGCGAGCTGCTCGTGCAGGTCGGATCGATCGGAGCGATCTCATGAGTCGCGATGGTTTTTGATTTTGCCGCACCGTGACTGACGGCTGCAGCGGAAAGCAAGGCCACCAGAACCGCTGCGCCGAGGATGATTACTGCACTGTGAAAAAACCCCCTCGTCAGATGGGGTGAACGAAATCTCAACATGTCCTTTCGCCCTCCTGGATTAGCGCGTGCGTTGAGAAGCGGAAGCTGGCGACGTCCCAAGCGAAACGCAGCTACCGCGACGCGCCTTAGGGCGCAGCCCCGCTTGCTCCTCGCGAACAAACGCTCTGGTGTTATGGCGCTCAGAGCTAGCCGATCGAAAGCAGCGAACGGTCCAAGCCACGATAACCGATCGCTTCCGCTAGGTGGTTGCTCGCGACGGCGTCAGCACCGGCAAGATCTGCAATCGTGCGCGCGACGCGCAATATCCGGTCATGGGCGCGCGCGGACAGTTGTAGCTTGGCTACTGCTCCAGCAAGCAGGCGACGACCCGCATCGTCCAAGCCACAGCAGATCGCGCAGCCGTTTGGCGGGCAACGCCGCGTTGCACCCCTCGCCGCCGAGGCGCGCGCGTTGTCGCGACCGGGCGGCCTCCGACCCGAGCGCGCACGATCGCCGAAGGCTCGGCGAGACTAGGCGAGGCGATATCCTCGTACGACACACGCGGCACCTCGACGTGGATGTCGATGCGATCGAGCAATGGTCCCGAGAGTTTGGCGAGATACCGCCCGATGGCAAACGGCGAGCAGGTGCATCCGCGCAGCCGATCGCCGTGGTAGCCGCACGGACAAGGGTTGAGGCTTGCGACCAGCATGAAGTCGGCGGGGTAGGTCACCGTGCCCGCCGAGCGCGACACGGTGACATTGCCATCCTCGAGCGGTTGGCGCAGCACTTCCAACGCAGATCGCGGAAACTCGGGCAGCTCGTCCAAGAAGAGGACGCCGTCGGTGGGCTAACGACACCTCGCCGGGACGCGGGTGTCGCCCCTCCGCCCGCGAGCGCGGCAGCGCTCACCGTATGATGCGGCGCGCGAAACGGCCGAGTGGTCACAAGGCGCGAAGCATGCCGCAAAAGACCGCTGACGCTGTACAGCTTCGTGACCTCAAGCGCCTCGTTGCGCGTCATCGCCGGAAGGATGCTCGGGATGCGCCTTGCCAGCATGGTCTTGCCGCTGCCGGGAGCGCCGACCATCAACAGATTGTGACCGCCCGCCGCCGCCACCTCGAGCGCGCGCTTGGCGCGCTCTTGCCCGCGAACGTCTTCGAGATCCTCGACGTGATGCACCGGAGCGCTTTCGAGCGGCGTCGTCAAGACATCGCTGCGCACCGCGAGATCGCTCAGGCCCAACACGACTTGCACCGCTTGCTGCAGCGTGCGCACCGGGTACAACGTGAGGCCTTCCACCAACGCTGCTTCGGCCAGATTGTCTGCAGGGCAGAAGAAGCCTGCTGTACCCCGCCTGCTTTGCGCCGATGGCCGCCGGCAGCACGCCGCCCACCGGTTTCACCGCGCCGTCCAGCGCGAGTTCTCCGAGACAGATGATGTCGCGCAGTCGCGATGCTTCGATCTGCTGATCCATGGCGAGCACGGTCAGCGCCAGCGCAAGATCGACCACCGCGCCGTGTTTGCGGACCTGTGCGGGCGCGAGATTGACGACCACCTTGTAGGTCGGAAAGAGAAAGCCGCACGAGCGCACCGCAGCGTTCACTCGCTCCTTGGATTCCAGGATCGCCCGATCGGCGAGCCCGATGATGTGGACGCCTGATTCGGCGGTCGGCACGCCGACCGCCTCGACGCGGACGACATACGCGTCGATGCCTCGTAGCGCGGCAGTGTACCCAATGGCTAGCATCGCCAGGATGTATCACGTGTAGCCGTGGCCAATCAAGGCTCTCAAGGAGCATCGCATGCCGACCTGCGCGCATCTCGATCACATTCATCCGGTCAAACCATTGGCGAAAGTGTGCGAGGAATGCGTGAAGATCGACGGCTATTGGGTCCATCTTCGGCTGTGCCTGGAATGTGGGAACGTTGGTTGTTGCGACTCGTCGCCTAATAAGCACGCCACCAAACATTTCCACGCCACGAACCATCCGGTCATCAGCTCGCTCGAACCGGGCGAGGATTGGAAATGGTGCTACATCGACGGGTTCGCCTGGGAATAGATGTCTAGATGATGGCCCGGGGACTTAACTGGGGCTTAACTGAGCAGGCGCTTTCTATCCACATATCCACACAAGCACGCCAAATCTCGGTGGATAGCGGCGAAAAATGGGGGCCCGGGCACAGGTTTGCCCACGCTACGTTCAGCTTGAGGAACGACGACGCCCTCAGGGGAACGGTCGAGGAACAGCCACCCCGAAGTGGCAACCGACGGTACTGAGCGACGGATTTTGAAGTCCGTCCAGATCTGTTTAGGAGGGACGACTTGAGCGATTACCACGCGGATGTTTGCGATCGCCGTCCTGATGGCCGTGCTTGTCGGCTGCACCGGTAAGAGCGGGAATGCGCCGACGAGCGGTGCGCAATCCCAAGGCGCGGCGACGAAGACCATCGGCGTCTCCATCCAAGATCTGCAGGCGCAGTTCTACGAAGCCATGCAGCAAGGCATGAAAGATGAGGCGACCAAGTACGGGTACGCGATCACCTTCACGGACGCCAACCGCGATCAAGCCAAGCAGGTCTCGCAAGTCGAGGATTTCTTGAGCAAGCGCGTGGACGCCATCATCCTCACGCCGGTGGACTCAACCGCCGTCGGTCCGGCGATCGTTGAAGCCAACACTGCCAACGTGCCGGTCTTCACCGCCGATATCGCGAGCACGTCTTCCAAGGGCGTCGTCATCTCGCACGTGGCATCCGACAACGTGCAGGGAGGCCGCGTCGCGGCCGACCTCTTGTGCAACGGCGCTCGGCGGACAGGGAACGGTGGCGATCATCGATCAACCGGAAGTGACGTCGGTGCAAGATCGCGTCAAGGGATTTCGCGAAGAACTCGCCGTCAAATGTCCGAACGTCAAGATCGTAGCCGACCAAACAGCGGGCGGCGACCGCGTGCAGGCTTCAACCGTCATGGATAACCTGTTGCAACGATACCCCGACCTAAGCGGCGTCTTCGGCATCAACGACGACTCGGCGCTGGGCGCTCTCAAATCGGTGAAGGCAGCGGGCAAGCTTGGTAAGGTCAAGATCGTCGGATATGATGCTACACCAGAAGCTCGTAAAGCCATCGACGCCGGCCAGATGGTGGGAGATCCGGAGCAGCACCCGGATCAGATCGGCAAGCTGACGATCGACCAGATACACGACTATTTCAATGGCAAGACGCCGCCCAAGTACATCCCCGTGCACGTCGGATCGTATACCGGCCCGAAGAGCTAGCTGGGCGTGAGCGAAACGGGAGCGACGCCGGGAGCTGCTCCGCTTGACGCTGCACCCTTCCTCGCGATGCGCGGTGTTTCCAAGTCGTACCCGGGGGTGCAAGCGCTCGATCAGGTCGATTTCGACGTGCGCGCGGGCGAGGTGCATGCCTTGGTCGGCGAAAATGGCGCGGGAAAGTCGACTTTTGTGAAGATCCTTGCGGGTGCGGTGAATGCCGACGCTGGGACGATCACGGTAAACGGTAAGCCCGTCACGATCCAGTCGCCGCGCCAAGCCGAGGCGCTAGGCATCGCCGTCATCTATCAGGAGTTCAATCTCGTGCCGTACCTGTCGGTGGCCGAGAACATCATGCTCGGGCGCGAGCCGATGCGCGGCATAGCGGTGGATTGGAAAGCTCTGCGTGCCCGCGCGGCTGAGGTGCTTGCGACGCTTGGCGTGGAGCTGCCGCTCACGGCGGAAATCCGCCGTCTTTCCGTAGCGCAGCAGCAGATGGTTGAGATCGCCAAGGCCTTGTCGACGAAAGCACGCGTGATCTTCATGGACGAACCGTCCGCCGCGTTGACCGAAAATGAGGTGGCCAAGCTCTTTGACGTCATCCGCACGCTCAAGCGCAACGGCGTCGCCATCGTGTACATCTCGCACCGCCTGGAAGAGGTCTTCACCATCGCGGACCGCATCACGGTGTTCCGCGACGGCAAGCTAGTCCAGACGGGTTTGACCGCGGATCTGACCCCGGACGATGTCATCCGGCTGATGGTGGGCCGCAGCCTCTCGGCGCATTTCCCCACCTGCCCCCGGATCCGCCGCACGACCGCCCACTCCTGTCGGTACGTAATCTGACCATGCCGGGCCGCATCGAAAACGTATCGCTCGACGTCTACCCCGGCGAGATCGTGGGACTCGCAGGGCTAGTTGGCTCTGGAAGGACGTCGCTGTTGCGCGCGATCTGCGGCGTCGACCCATACTCGTCTGGTACCGTTTCGCTTGATGGGCAGACTTTGCACCTGCGCAATCCGCATGAGGGGATCGAGGCAGGCCTTGCGCTCGTGACCGAAGATCGCAAGAACCAAGGTCTGATTCTGGGCATGAGCGTGCGCGAAAACGTCACCCTTCCGCATCTCGATGAATTCGTGCGCGCCGGGCGCATCGACCGAGCTGAGGAGACGCAAAGCGTCGCCAAGCTGTCCGCCGAACTGCACATACGCACGCCGACGCTCGAGCAGCTCGTCAAGAACCTCTCCGGCGGCAATCAGCAAAAGGTCGTGCTCGCCAAATGGCTGCTCAAGAAGGCGAAATTCATCTGCTTCGATGAGCCCACGCGCGGGATCGACGTTGGCGCCAAAGCCGAGATCTACGAGCTCATGGTGCAGCTGGTGCAGTCGGGTACGGGCATCTTGATGGCGTCGTCAGAGCTGCCAGAAGTGCTCGGCATGTCGATGCGCATCGCCGTCATGCACAACGGCCGGCTCGTGCACATCTTCGGCCGGGGTGAAGCCACCCAAGAGGCCATCATCCGATACGCGACCGGCACAGTGGCCGCCTGACCATGGCGCAGGAGCCGCAAGTCGCCGTCGAGATCGAAGCGCGAGCCCAAGTGGCAGCCGGGCACAACCGCCGCGCCGCCCTGCTGCGAACGCTGGGCCTGGTCGCCGGCCTGGCCATCTTGCTTACGATCGTGAACGCCGCGACGCACGGCGATTTCCTTCGGCCCGGAAACGTCACAAACGTGCTGCGTCAGATCGCCGTCAACGCGATCTTGGCGACCGGGCAGACCTTCGTCATCATCACCGCCGGCATCGATCTGTCGGTCGGCTCGCTCATCGCGCTCACCGGCGTGCTCATGGCGGGGACGATGTCCGGCCATCCAAGCGTTGCGGCCGGGCTCGCGCTCGCGATCGTCGTCGGCGTGGGCGCCGGTGGTCTTGCCGGGTTTGTGAACGGCTGGCCGGTCGTCAAGTTCGGCTTGCCGCCCTTCATCACGACGCTGGCCATGCTGGAGATCGCGCGCGGTTTGGCCTTCATGTACACCAACGGCCAACCGATCGAGATCGACAACGGCGCCTTCAACTTCATCGGCGGTGGATTCATCTTGCCCGCACTCGGACGTCTGCTGAACATCCCCGGCGTCCCGATGCCCGTGATCGTCATGCTGCTGGTGGTGCTTGCCGGAAACTATGTCCTGACGCAAACCCGCTTCGGCCGCTACGTCTACGCGATCGGCGGAAACGAGGAAGCGGCTCGATTGTCCGGGGTCAACGTCTTCGGCGTCAAGTTGGGCGTGTACGTGATGTCCGGTGCGCTCGCAGGGCTGGCCAGCCTGTTGCTCGCCGCTCGTCTTAACTCAGGCATCCCGCAGTCAGGTCAGGGGTACGAACTGCAAAGCATCGCGGCCGTGGTCGTCGGCGGGACCTCGCTCATGGGAGGCCGGGGCTCCATCGGGGGCACGTTTGTGGGCGCGCTCCTCATCGGCGTGCTGTATAATATCATGAACTTGCTGGGCGTCCAGTCGTACGCGCAGGAAGTAGTGCTCGGTGCGGTGATACTTATTGCCGTGCTCCTGGATCAGCTCCGTAGGCAGTATCTGGCCAAATGACCGAACAAGCCTGGGAACGCGTCGACCCGCTGGCCGCCCGCTGGAAGAAGTTCACGGTTTCGGATGACGCCGATCGGGTGGCGGCCGTGGAGCACTCGCCCACCTCAGAGCTACAGCGCTATATAAAGGAAGTCGACGAGGTCAGATCTGACATCGACGTCTTCGTAGCGGCGCTGGAGAAGAAGTACGGCGTGTTTGAGACGGGCGATATCGGCGCGGATCTGACGCCGGACGAGCGCGACGCGCATCGTCACCAAGCGTTGCTCGCATTGCGACAAGCATATGACGAAGCCGGGGCAGAAATCGAAGACCGAGAGCTGGCCGGAGAAGCGTGACGTAGGGCAGGGCCGGGATCCATACTAGATGAGAGACCACAAATGAGAGCGCCTCTTAAATGAGAGCTCTTGATGCCCCACGCCCCATTCGATTTATTGACTATGCGGTGGCCCCGAATGTTTGTTTGCACTTGATCGCGGGTTAGACTCGGATTATCGTTTCTATTAGCCGCGGGCTAATGTTCCAGCCCTATATCGGCCCCAACGATTCCAAACCGGAGCGTGAGCCTCTTCGGCGGGTCCAAAGTACCTAATATCCTGCGTCAGAGTTTTCAATCAGGGGCATCGAGCAAGCGCTGGCAAGGGTTCACTCGCTGCTGCGAGCGAAACGTGATGTGATGAACAGCACACTGGCGGAGCAATGGCTTGAAAGCCCGCCTGCTATTGCAAGCGTCGGTGCTCCGCATCGGTACAGCAATCGTTGGGCGCTTGCCCTATTCTGCTCCGATATAGTGATGTTCGTCTTGTCGTCCTACGCGGCGGTGCAAGTGGTGAACTACTTGCGCCACGAGGAGCTGCAGCCACAAACCTTCATCACAGCCGCGATTTTTATCGTCATTTGGATTATCGTATTTCAACTTGCCGGGCTTTACGGTCGCTCATTCGCTCTATCAATGAAGGATGAGTTCTATTGCACTGTCGCCGCGTTGACTGTCGGTATCATCCCTCAGCTTGTGGTGTTCACGATATTGCCGTCCATCGCCACCTCGCGCCTGATGATTCTGGTCGCATTGGGCTTGTCTATTGTGACCGTCGGTGGAACGAGGGCAACGGCTCACGCCTTGCGCGATATGGCTGCGCGTCGTCGACCTCAGCGCTTCACCATCGTCGGCCAGCCCGATAGAATTGATGCCGCGATCGAGTCACTGAACTTGGGCAGCAATGGCAACGTGCTCAGGTTCGAGGCAGACGTCGACTCGGCGATGGATGCCATTGGCTCACCTGAAGGACCGAGATTCGATAGCGTGCCATGGTTTCGGGCGGCGAAGCAATGGAACAGTGACGTCCTGATCCTCACTGAGGTGGTTCATCCCGACCTTTTGCCCCATTTGCTGGATGTCGCGGGACGACGTAACATCAAGATCTGCTTTGCACCACCTCGTTTGCGGCGGCAGGCGTTCACGCTGTCATTCGAAACTAGCGGACACCAAGCGCTCATCGTTCCCCACCCATTGAGGGCATGCGGTGAACCAGCGCGGCTGGTTAAGCGAATGTTTGACTTGGCGTTCGCCTCACTCATGCTCGTGGTTTTTGGCCCGGTGATGCTTATCGTGGCGGGACTGATCCTGCTAACCGACGGCGGTCCGGTGCTTTATCGCCAAGAACGCGTGGCTCGCGGCGGTGAGGTTTTCAAAATCTTTAAGTTCCGATCAATGCCGCCGACATCGGAGAACGAAACTGGTCCGATTTGGACTCAGCACGGCGACAAGCGGGCAACGAGATTCGGGGCGTTCCTCCGCCGGACCAGCCTTGACGAGCTGCCTCAAATATTCAACGTTTTGCGTGGTGAGATGTCTGTTGTCGGGCCGAGACCAGAAAGGCCGATGTTCGTAGAGTTGTTTCGCGGCTACCTGCCTCGTTACGACGAGAGACATCTCGTCTCACCAGGGATCACTGGATGGTCCCACGTTCAAATGAAACGTGGCGCGCCGATTTCGGACATTGGGGAAAGACTTAGCCACGATCTGTACTATATTGAGAATTACTCGTTCCTTATGGACATCTCCATAATCCTCAAGACGGCTGCAGAGTTCTTGTTCCAAAAGGCCGTGTAAAGCAAATCTGTCAACCAATTCTCCCGAAAAAATTGGTCCTATGACAGCCGAGCCTAATCCCGAGGCATCAACGCGGAAACGGGGGTCTTGCCTGGCGATTAGGACCCTGGTCCTAAACCGGAAGGTCGACTCAGGCCCGTTTACCCCGCACCGGCAGGCGGTAACGGTCTATTGATGGGCATCACGTTCTCGATACAATATCCTTATCATGACGGCAAGCTCTGGGAACGCGGACGGGCGAGTCCGCGTTGCATATATCGACGACCAACTACTATTCCGCGAGGCACTCGTTAGCGTGCTTGAAGAGAGCGGCACCATCAGCGTAGTCCACAGCAGTGGGCACGGCGTCCTGGACATGCGCTCGCTTGCTCGACGCTCCGGTGTCGGCGATCGTCGTCGCCTTAGACGCGCAAACCAACGATCCAATGGCCACCGTCCGTGAAGCGCGACACATAGTGCCGGAACTGCCAATGTGCGCCCTCGTCGCGGTCGACCGCCTTGATCGCGCTCGCGAAGCAATAGCGGCGGGGTGCAAGGGTGCGGTCAGCACGAGCGCAACACTCAACATGCTTGTGGCTGCTTTTGAAACGCTCTCTCGTGGCCAGGCCTATGTAGATCCTACGCTGGGTGGCCGGCTTCTCGCAAAGACGGTCGCCAAAGGCTCCGTTCGCGGCAACGGCAAGAACGAGACTCCCCCAGATCTCGAGCCGACAATGGGCGAAATCGCCAAGAATTGATGAGCGCAGGAGACAGGTTGTGAGCTATATGTTCAAAGTTCTATGCAAGCGCATCGTAGCGTTGATGACCAGCGCCATCGTTATCGCGGTCGCATTTCCTGGAGCCGCTAGCGCCGACGCATACCGACTGCACGGCGGTGACCAAATAAACGTCAATGTCTTTAACGAGCAGACGCTATCGGGGCTAGTCACAGTTCTTCCGGATGGCACGATTGGTATGCCGCTAGTAGGAAAGATCCGCGTTGCGGGCGAGACGACGGAGCAA